>CAYXFA010000013.1:36937-58078 GCA_964464165.1 uncultured Phycisphaeraceae bacterium
CTGACGATCCACGCGGGGGGAGGCGCCCCGTGACGGTGCGGCGTCGAGGACGCGCGGGGTTCACCCTGCTGGAGACGGTGCTGGCGGTTTCCGTCAGCTCCGTGCTGCTGCTGGCCCTCGGGTCGACAGTCCTGGTGGCGTCCCGCGCGGTGCCCACCGGGAACGAGGCGCTGATCTACAACGCCGAGATCGAGCGGGCGCTGGGCGTCCTGCGCGCCGACTTCGGGGAGGCCCTCGGCATCCAGTCCTCGGGTTTCGGCATCACGGTGGCGGTCCCCGACCGCGACGGCGACGGCAAGCCCGAACTGATCGAGTACACCATCACCGCCAAACGCGTCCTGACCCGCTCGGTCAACCGCGGCCCCGCGTACGACCTGGTCGGGCCGTTCACGAACATGACGTTCCTGCCGGTCCAGCGTGACGGCCGGTTCACGGCCGTCACGATCACGATCGACGCCCCCAAGGCCTCGCCGACCCGGCGGACGGTCGTCGTCCGCATCCTCAACACGCCGAAGGAGGTCTGACCCGTGTTCCGCTCGGCCCGCCGCGGCATCACCCTGATGGAAACCACGATCGCGTCCCTGCTGGTCGGGGGCGTCCTGGTGACCACGCTCGAGCTGGTCGGGCCCACCGTGCGATCGACGGGCCTGGCGGAGGACGCGCTGACCGCGGGCATCCTGGCCGACGAGATGCTCGACGAGATCGCCGCCGTTCGGTACGCCGACCCCACCGGGAACACGGGCGTCATCGGGCGTGAGAGCGGCGAGAACGCCGCGGACCGCAACACCTTCGACGACGTGGACGACTACGACGGCTGGTCGTCGAGCCCGAAGCGGATCAACGGCGCCGTACTGGCAGGGCTCCGCTCGGGCTGGACCGTCTCCGTCCGGGTCCGGCACGCCCAGCCCGACGCCCCCCAGACCGATTCGCTCACCGAGACGGGCGTCAAGCGGATCACCGTGACGGTCTCCCGCAACGGCGTCACGCTCGCCGAGAAGTCCATTCTGCGCACGCGCGGGTTCGATCTTGTGAGGACCGGCCGATGAACACGCCCACCCGCCGAGGCAGCGTTTACATGGCGGTCCTGGTCGTCGTGGCGGCCGTCACGACGCTGGTGCTCACCGGGGTCACCCTCCGCAAACACCTCCACGACCGGGCGGCGGGCAGCGCCGACGGGTCCGACGCCCGGCGCTTGGCCGTGTCCGCGGCCGAGCTGGTCGCCGAGATCGCCCAGGCGGACCAGGACGCCTTCAAAGCCCGCGCCGGCGCGGGCCCGCTCTTCGACGGGTTTGAGGTTCCCCCGGGCAAGATCCGGGCCGAGGTGGTCGACGCCGACACCGGCGTGGCCGTGAAGCCGACCAGCCGGAACTACGCCGCCGTCGCGGAGGGCGTGGCCGGCGGGGCCCGCTCGCGGATCTCGTGGCGCATGGAAACCCCCGAGGATGACCTGACCATCCTGATCCGGTCCATGTCGAGCATCGTGGCCTACTGGCCGCTCGACGAGGAGGGCGGTACGACCGCGTACGACCGCATCGGCGGGCGCAACGGGGTCTACACCGTCGGCCACGCGGCCGGCAGCACGACGCACGCCCACGGCAACAAAGCGCCGTGGCTGTGGCAGACGAGGTACATCCAGGCCCCGCACCATTCGACCTACGAGTTGGCCAACGGCACACTGGCCGTGTGGGTGCGCTTCGATCTCAAGCCGACCAGCGGAACCGAGATGGCCGTGATCGCCAAGGACAAGACGCCCCTGGCTTCGCCCATGTCGCTAGCCGTATCCCTCACGCACAACAAGCTGCGATACATGCTGAACAACTCCCCGCCCTTTCCGAGGAGCAGCGACGGCACCACCATCGAGTGTTCCAGCTCGAAGATCACCGAGGGCAAGTGGCATCACATCGCCGTCACCTGGGGCGACCGCGGCATGGAACTTTTTCTCGATGGGGTGCTCGAAGTGTCCCACCCGTCCACCATGGACCTGGACGCGTCCCTCGCCCCGCTGCGCGGGGCGAACAAATACCCGTGGCTGTTCGGAGTCCGCGACGGAGACACCGCGGCGATCTTCGGCTCGGTCGCCCGGGTCGCCCTGTTCTCGCGGCAACTCTCGCAGACCCAGATTCGCGCCCTCCGCGACGCCACCAGCATGCCCCCCGGGATCATGGTTGTGCCCGGCAGTTTCGCCACCGTCGTGGATTAAGACCAATCCCGGTTTTGGGCGAGTGCACCCCGGACCGCGAGCCCGACCTTCACAAGTCGAGGTGATTGAGGGAGAAGGCCCCACGATTCCGGGAGTCGTGGTGGGCGTGACCTTGCCGCCCCAGGTCACGCCGAATGTTCAAGCGGGAGCCGTTGAGCCCGCCGCCCCCCTGCCCGCCCGTCCCAGCCCCGCGGCGGGGCGACGGATCAGGCCGCCGCCCGCTCAAGGGGGTCCTGCGCCGCGTGGTCGGCGACCATCCGGTCGTACTCGGACAGGTTCAGCCGCAGGAACGCCTCGGCCACCGCGGGGTCGAACTGCGTTCCCGAGCACTTGGCGATCTCGGCCAGCACGACCTCCCGCGACATCTTCGATCGGTAGGCCCGGTTGGAACTCATCGCGTCGAAGGTGTCCGCCACCCCGATGATCCGGGCCAGCAGGGGCACGTCCTCGCCCGCCAGGCCGTGGGGGTAGCCCCGGCCGTCGTAGCGCTCGTGGTGGTGCAGCACGCCCGGCAGGATGTCCTGCAGCCCGGGGATGCCCTCCAGGATGCGGAACCCGATCTCCGGGTGCTTCTTGATCTTCTCGAACTCCTCGTCCGTCAGCCGGCCGGGCTTGCAGAGCACGCTCTCCGGCACGCCGATCTTGCCCACGTCGTGGACGATGCCGGCGATCCGCACCCGCTCGACCTCCTCGTCCGACAGGCCCAGCACCCGGGCGGTCTCGGCGCTCAGGTAGGCCACGCGGTCCGAGTGGCCGCGGGTGTAGCGGTCCTTGGCGTCCAGCGCGCCGGACATCGCCCGGATCGTGCCGATGAAGCTCAGCCGCTGCTCCTCGTACAGGTCGGCGTTCTCCAGGAACGCGCCCAGCAGGCCGCACACGGACTCGATCGACTTCGTCTCGTAGGTGGACACCTGCGGGTCGTCGCCCATCTTGCCGCCGGCGAGCAGCATCCCGAAGCGGCGCCCGCCTCGCTCGATGGGGTGGGCCACGAGCTGCGGCGCCAGCACCGAACCCTCGGCGGTCTGGTGGATCGCCGTGGTGCCGGCGACGGCGGTGGGGGGCTCGTCGGAGACGCGCCGGAGCAGGGCCGCCAGGTCGTCGGGGTTGAGCCGATGGGAACCGACCTGGTAGGTCGCGCCCAGCCCCAGGCCCTGGGACTCCAACGCGATCCCGACCCAGCGGTACATCAGCGTCGAGGCGATCAGCTCCCCGGTCGTGCGCACGAAGGACGCCGGCTCGTTAATCGATCCCATCGCCCGGCCGAGGTCGCAGAGCATCGTGACCGCCTCGTACGCGACGGCCAGTTGTTCCGTGAACCCGTCGATGACCTCCGACGAGCGGTAGGCGCCGACCAGGTCGTCGTGCATCCACGCGATCGTCCGCCCGAGCGTGCGGGCGCTGGTCTCGTCGAGCACGGCCCGCTCGTGCAGCGCGTGGCGCACGGCGCCGAGCTGCAACGCCCCGCCCACGCAGCCCGGCTCGAGCAGCGAGGAGTCCAGGATCTCCCGCCCGAAACCGATGGCCACGAAATACCCGGTCCGGCGGCGGCGGTGCAGTTCCTCGAAGGGGTACACCCACAGCCCGGGCACGGGGTTGGCCGCCGCGAGCGTCTGCTGCGCGGACCAGCCGGACGCCAGCTCGGTCAGCACCTTGCGGAACGGCTTCGAGCTCAGCCAGAGGCTGAGAAGCTCGCCCGCGTCGGGATCCTCGACGGGCATCCCGTTCGGGTCCAGCCGCCAGGTCACAAGCCCCAGTTCGCGGCAGCGTTCCACGAACGCCGGCGGCACCGGGGGACGGAAGTGAGGTTTGATCGTTGCGGTCACGCCGACTGCCTCAGCGGCGGGCCCTCCGCCGACAGGAGTTCCGCGATGCGGGCGACCACTTCCCGTGCGCTGAACGGCTTCTCGACGACCGCCCGGATGTTCGTCAGGCTCTTCGCCTCACGCTCGACCACGTACCCCCGGGCGGACAGGAGGATGACCGGGATCCGGCACAGCTCGTTGTTGGCCTGGAGCTTCTCGGCCAGGTCGATGCCGCTCATGTACGGCATCTGGAGGTCCGTCACGATCAGGTCCGGCTTGTGCTCGGCGGCCAGCTCGTACGCCTCTTCCCCGTCCTCGGCCGTCAGGACCGCCATTCCCGCCGCGCGGACGGCACGCGCCATCACGTGCGTCACGTGGGCCTCGTCGTCCGCAAGTAGAACCGTAAATCCACCCATGGCGCTGTCCGGTCGATCGACCGCCTCCGTGGGCCTCTATCGGCACGCCGGACGGCGGACTGGCCCGACCTTGGGCCCGAGGTGTCGAATCGCCCGTCAGTGGTCCGTCTGGTCGGGAGGGGCAAGCCGGAGATATCGGACCAGAATCCGCGTTCCCACAATAAACGGGATCGTGTCCAGCAGCGCCGCCGCCAGCTTGAACCCATAACCCGTGACCACGAACATCAGGAGCTGGGGCGCGAGCGGCAGGCCCTCCTGGACCGGTAACGAGCGGGCCAGGTAGTGGGTGATCAGGATGACCGCCACGGTGTCGACCAGCTGACTGACCAGCGTCGAGCCGTTGTTCCGGAGCCACAGATGGCGTCCGTTCGTGAGCGATTTCCAGAAGTGGAAGAGCTGGACGTCGATCAGCTGGGCCGTCAGGTACGCCGCCATGGAGGCCAGCACCGCCCCGAAGGCCAGCCGCTGGAGCTCGTAGAACACCGGAAGCCGTCCCGCCGCGTCCACGGCCGGGGATCCGGTCTGCGGGTCGAGGGTCTCGAAGCCCGGCAGGGCGCCGCCGAGCCACAGCACGAACACCACCCAGGCGTTCAGGCCGAGCCCGACCAGCACCACGGCGTTGGCCCGGGCACGCCCGAACAGCTCGGAGATGAAATCCGTGCAGAGGAAGGTCACGGGGTACGGCAGCACCCCGACCGCCACGGCGAACACCAGGGGCACGCCGGCGACCGTCACGGGGTCGCCGGCCTCGTCGGTGATGGCGCCCAGCCGGATGAAACGGGTGATGCCCAAGATGTTGAGCATCGCCAGGGTGCCGAGGAAAAGCCCAGCCAGGATCAGGAAAACCCCCTCCCTGCGCCGGTGCAAGGCCCGCTCGGTCAGCACCGGCAGGCCCTTATAGTGGTGCTGATAGCTGGGGAGAGGGGCTTCCGTGTGGGCCATGCCGCCAGAATACCCGCCCGGCCCGGGCGGGTCCGTCCCGGCGGTGGTAGCATCCTGCATGGCCGAAACCCTGATTGAGCCGTCCGAGAACCTCGCCGCGGAGACGGGCCCCGACGCCGCGCCGGGCGAGCCGTCCCCCGCGGTCGTGGCGGCTGTGGAAGCCATCCTGCTGTCCGTGGACCGGCCGATCGCGGCGGCCCGCATCGCCGAGCCCATCGGCCCCGTGCTGGGCGAAACGGTGGGGGTGGCGGAGGTCGAGGCCGCCATCGCCTCGCTCAACCGGGCGTACGACGAGCAGGGCCGGGCCTTCCGCGTCGAGCCGGTGTCGGGCGGGTACCGCCTGATGACCCGGCCCGAGCACGCCCCGGTCATCGCGGCCATGCACCGGGCCCGGGCCTCCACCCGGCTCTCCCGCCCGGCCTTGGAGACCCTCGCCATCATCGCGTACCGCCAGCCGGTGACCCGGGCCGAACTCGAGGCCATCCGCGGCGTCGCCTGCGGCGAGGTGCTCCGCTCGCTGCTCGACCGCAAGCTGATCAAGATCGCGGGACGCGCCGAGGAACTCGGCCGCCCCATGCTCTACGGGACCACCCCCCAGTTCCTCGACGCTTTCGGGCTGGCCTCCATCAAGGACCTGCCCAAGCCGGAGGAACTCGCCGACCGGTTGGAACAGTCTCAGCCATCCTGACGCATCTTCCCCAGGAGTCAACGGCATGCACCGCAAGGACGCCCGCGTGTTCGGACGCACCCTCTCGATACTCGCACTGTTCGCCGCCGCGTTCGCCCTGACGGGCTGCTCGGGCGCCACACGGATCGACGGGCGCGTGGTCACAGGCCCGGTCGGGCTGGCGGTCGTGGTCGATCCGACGGACGAGCGTCTGAGCAACCCGGGCGTGGGGGGCGTCGAGGTCGCGTTGCTCCGTGAGACCAGCTCCAACAGCGGTTCGCTCATCACCCGGACCGTGACCGACGAGCACGGCGACTTCCGTTTCACCCTGGCGCGCGGCCATCACCCGGGCGCCGCGGTCATCGTCCGCACCCGCGGCGACGGCATCTACACCTCGCGCTCGCGCACCTACCTGCCCAGGGGCAACCAGAAGCTGCTCTGCACGGTTATGGCGCAGCCGGAGGCGTCGGCCCCGAGTTCGGAGCCGGCATCCCCATCGCGATGAGCCCGGCCCTCCCGACCGCCGCTCAAGATGCGGCCCGCCCCACGGCACGCCGGGCGGGGCTGGGCTGGAGCGGTTTCCTCTTCGTCTTCATCACGGTTTTCCTGGCGGTCGGCGCCGTCAACTCCCAGAACAACCTGCTCTTCTGGGTGTTCGGTCTGTCGGTCGCGGCGGTCATCGTGTCCGGCGTGATCTCCGGCAACAGCCTGCTCGGGCTGCGTCTGTTGGCCCACGACGTCCCGGACACGCCCGTCGGCTCGGCCACCCCCGTCGCGTACACGGTCATCAGCCGCAACCGGACGCTCCCGGTCTTCGCGCTGAGCCTCCGCGAGGCCGACGTGCCGGACGCCGCCCGGGGCTGTCTGCTGCACGTGGCGCCGCGGGGCGTAGCGCGGGCGTCGGTGGCGTGGACGCCGCGGAAGCGCGGGCCTGTGGACTTCAACACGATCACCGTCGAGTCGCGTTTCCCGTTCGGGTTCATCATCAAGTCGCTGCGGTTCGACGTGCCGCGCCGCGCCCTCGCCACGCCGCCGGTGATCGAGCTCGACCCGGCCATCATCAAGTCGCTCGGCGAGGGCCACACCGAGGACCGCGTGAAGCGCGCGCGGCGGGACGCCACCGGGGCGTACTTCGGCCTCCGCCCGTACTCACCGGGCGACCCGCGCCGCACCATCGCGTGGCGGCCGAGCGCCCGGCGTTCCGAGTTGCTTGTCGTGGAGCACGCCGAGCCGCGGGGGCGTTCGGTATGGGTCCACCTGGGCCCGCCGGCGGGGGCCCCAGCTCATCTCGCGGAACGGGCCATCGCCATGGCCGCGGCCCTCGTGGCGGCGGGCACGCGGACCGGCCGCCCCGTGGGTGTCTGGGCGCCGTGGGCGGGCTTGCGCCTGGCCCCGGCGACGGGCCAGGGGGCCCAATCCCGGGCCGCGGCCGCGCTCGCCCTGCTCGACTTGACGGCCCCGCCGGGCGCCGACGTGGAGCCGCCGCTCAGGCCGGGCGAGTCCGTCGTACACATCCCGCTGAGCGCCGGCCAGGGGGGCGGCACGGACCGGCTGGATCCGGCCCGTCCGGAGAACTGGCTCGCCCCCGGCGCCGAGCTGCCTCATTGCCTGCGTGACCCGGAGGCCCGCCCGTGAAGGCCGCCGTGACCGTCCGGGACCGCCTGCGTCGCGCCGTCGGGTTCGCGGCGGGCGGGGCCGTGCTCGCGTACGCGCTGGCCGAGGAATCGCCGGAGTTTTTCCTGTTGATGACGGTGGGCCTGATCGCCGCGTGGCGTCTGGCCGTGCTGCCCAACCGGCCCGCCCGCCCCCGCGTCATCACCGCGGGGCTGGTCGGCGTGCTGGGCGCGGGTTCTCTCCAGTTGATCCGTCTCGGCTTCACGGTCAGTGCGTTCGCGTACTTCATCGGGCTGCTGTTGATCGTCAAGCTGTTCGACCTGCGCCGCGCCCGGGACTGGGGCCAGGCCCTGATCCTCATCACGGGGCTGTACGTCTCCGCCGTGCTGACCAGCAACTCGCTGGCGACCGGGCTGATCCTTATGGTGGGCTCGGTGCTGATGCTCCGGGCCGTGTTCCGCCACCAGATCCACGCCGTCGCCGACGCGGCGGGCCTGGCCGATGCGATCCCCGCCGGCCGGCACGACCGGGATCTGCGGTCGCTGCAGATCGGGGCCGGCTTCGCCATCGCCTTGATCGCGTCACTCGCCTTCCTGTTCCTCCCCCGCAACATCGGGTCGGACGCGTTCGGCAACTGGGGCGCCGTGCGTCTTGGGCAGGTCACCGGTTTTACGGACGAAGTGGACCTCGGCGGGGCGGGCCTGATCTCCCAGTCCGCCACGCCGGTCCTGGACGTGACCCTGCTGGACCGCGAAGGTCGTAACCGCGGGCGCGTCGATTCGCCGCCCATCTATCTCCGGGGGGCCGTGCTGGAGGACTACCACGAGGGGCGGTGGCGTCGGGATCCGACGCCCCGGGCCCGTTCGCTTGTGCGCGCCCAGTACATCCCGCAGGGGGTGCTCATCCGGCCCTGGCTCTCGCCCCGCCGGGAAATCTGGGAGACCGAGCTCCGC
Organism: uncultured Phycisphaeraceae bacterium; assembly: GCA_964464165.1. GTDB lineage: Bacteria > Planctomycetota > Phycisphaerae > Phycisphaerales > UBA1924 > UBA6054. The sequence continues at coordinate 45,532 of CAYXFA010000013.1, forward strand.
ATCACGGTCCGGGGCGCGCCCGCGGGAACCTCGCCCGTCTTCACGCTGTGGCAACCCCTCGAACTCCGCCCGGTCGGCGCGGGCCAGTTCTTCGCCCACGACGCCGAGAACGGGGTGGTCCTCCGCGAGGGCTCCGCTGGCAGAGTCGAATACGTGGTTCGTGCCCTGGATCCGCGTTTCAAACCGTTCGAACCCGACCCGGACCAGCCGCGCAAGCAGTCCGAGCCGTTCGAAGTGCCGCCCGGCGTGGCCGAGTACGCCCGGGGCGTGCTGAACAACCTCGGCATCGAACCGGACCCCGCGCAGCGGCCCGTCCAGGACGACGTCCGGGCGGTCCGGGCCCTCGAAAACCACCTGCAGTCGAACTTCACCTACACCCTCGTCGACGAACCGGTCCCCCGTGGTCGCGACCCTACCGAATGGTTCCTGCACGACCGCCGCACCGGCCATTGCGAGTACTACGCCTCGGCCCTGGCGCTCATGGCGCGTTCGATCGGCATCAACGCGCGCGTCATCACCGGCTACGTGGCGTCGGACTACAACGAGGTCACTGGCCAGTACCTCGTCCGCGAAAGCAACGCCCACGGGTGGATCGAGGCGGAGGTCGCCCCGGATCTGTGGATGACCTTCGACGGCACGCCGCCGATGGACCTTCACCAGATCCACCAGCCCACGCCGACGCTCTGGCGGAGCGTGAAGATGCTCTACGAGACCGCCGAGTACGCCTGGACGTCGGCGGTGATCGGTTTCGACGTGGACGCTCAGCGCCGGCTGCTCGGCGACTTCGCCACCGACTTCGGCCTGCGGTCGTTCGGCACCCGCATGATCGAGCGCATGCGTGACGGCGGGCGGGGGCTCGTCGCCCGGGCGGCGATCGCGGCCGGGGCGGTGTTCGTGACGTCCATGGCCATCGGCCTGCTGCTCGTCCACAGACGCGAGTTCATCACCCGCTGGACCGCCGCGTTCGCCGGGCTTTCCCGGCGGTTCCTGCGCCGCGCCCGCCGGGGCGCCCCGGCCTGGCCCGAGCGTCTGCACCGGCAGGTCCTGCGGGCCTTGGCCCGCGCCGGCCGGCCCAAGCCGCCGGGGTTGCCCCTCCGGTCCCACCTCTCGGAGGTCTCTCGGAGCGTCCCGGGCCCACTCGCCTCCGCCCTCGACGAGGCCTGCGACCTGCTCTACCGGGCCCGGTTCGCGCCCGACGGTTCCGCCCCGGAACGGGATTTTCGGCGGGTCAGCCGCACGCTACGCCGGTCCGAGAATGCACGGCCGACCGCCCCGTCCGCATGACCGGTCAAGCCGGACCCCCCCGGGCCCGATGAGCGCTCCGGGGGCTTTGGCCAAGACACCGGAGAAGCGACATGCCCGCGAACCGTTCCCGCACCGAGCGATGGCGAGATTGCCTCCAGCAGATCTGCGAACGCGGCGGCGGGCTCGAGTTCGCCATCGACCAGGGCGACAGCCCGGACCGCAAGGACCTCGTCTGGCGGGTCCACGTCTACCGGCTCGACGCGGACACCATCCTCGTGGAGCACCCGGGCTCGATGGGCTGCGCCTTTCCCGTGCCCCAGGGCACGCCGCTGATCGGCATCATGGCCGTCGGCCAGAACCGCTGGATGTTCCGCTCGAAGGTGATCGCCGTCGAGACCGTCCCGACCCGCACGGGGCCGCGCCGGGCCCTGCGCATCAAGTCGCCGGACACCGTCGAGCGCTGCATCCGGCGCCACTCGGAGCGGACCTCGACGCTCGGTCTTTCCCTGCCCCTGGTCGATTGCTGGCCGCTCCTCGACCCCCGCTCGGCCACCGCGTTCGAGATCGCCAACCGCGTCCAGATCTCCGACCTGCTCGCCGGCGGCGGCCAGGCCAAGCCCGTCGACGACCCCGCCGCCATGCCCGAGGTCGGCCCGAAGTTCCAGGCCCGCCTGGCCAACATCGGCGGCGGCGGCGTGGGCCTCGTCGTGCCGCGACAGGACCACGCGACGCTCGACTCGGTCCACCCGTACTTCCTGCGGGTCGACCTGCGTCCGGCCGTGCCGGCCCCGCTCCTGCTGACGGCCCGCGTCGCCCACACGCACATCGATTCCCAGCAGAACACCTACGCCGGGCTCGCGTTCGACTTCTCGCTCAACGCGGAGCACCGCGACTTCGTGGTCGGCCAGATCGCCCGCTACGTCGGGGCGATGCCGGTCCGCAAGGCGGCCTGACCCGGGCATCCCACGGCATGAAAAAACGCCCGGCGAACACCGGGCGTTTGTCGTTTCGGTGAAGGATCACCAGTTCTTGAGGGTGTACATCGTCGGGTGTTCGACCACCAGGATGGCCGTGTCGCCGTCGTCGGCCCGGAGCGTGATCGAGTTCACGCCGTCGTTCCAGACGCCGCTCCAGTAGCCCTTGGCGGGGCGGGAGTGCTCGGTGATGCCGTACCGGCCGTCGAAGGTCGTGCTGCCGCGGGGGGCGAACAGCTCGATGGTGCCGGCGGAGTTCTTGCTGAGGACCATCTTCACGTCGCCGTGGCTGCTGCGGGCGGTGATGGGGTCGTGGATGGGCCCGTCGGTGCGGATCTCGATGTTGCCTCCCGCGCGCTCGGGCGTGCCGGACTCGGCGTCGATCACGCCGGTCGCCCCGATGATCTTGATGTCGCCGCCCGCGTTGCGGACCCGGACGCCGTCGGCCCTCGGCACGTAGACGATCACGTCGATGGGGGGGCGGAAGCCTTCCACCGTCAGGTCGGTCGGGCGGATCACCACGGTGCCGACCTCGCCGTTGGTCACGTGCTCGGCCGTGAAGTAGTCACCGGTGGGGTCGAACTCGTAGCCCTGGCGGGCCGCACGCCAGCGGAGCCGGCGTTCCTCCCGGACGCGGAAGGCCACGAAGGACTCCTCGTTCCGGGGGCGGGCGTCGATGGTCACGTCGCCCCAAGGGTTCTCGATGTCGATGGCGGTGATCCGGCCCACCGTCACGGGGGGGCCCTCGACCGGGACCGAGCGCGCCAGCCGGTTGGCCTCGATCCGGGCACGCAAGCCGCCCATCCGCTGCCCGCAGCCGGCGGTGAGCGCCAGGGTCCCGGTGAGCGTCAGGGCGATGATCGGGCAAAGAATCCGTGTGCGCATCGTGAGGGATCCTCGTGTCTGGTGGCCGGGGCGGGGAAACGCCCGCGCCGGCTCATGCTAAGATAGCCCACTGTCGCCGTCCCGGGGGACACCCGAACGGCTTGAGCATCAACTCCCCGCCCGCCCCCGAACCGGCGGGTGTTGGCCCGTCGTCTTGTCCTCCCTATCGGTTTTCCGTACGCGCCGGTTCCAGAAGGGTTCTCGAGAAGCGCAGGCAAAGCCGCTCGAACAGGCGGGCGCCTCCAGACGATCGCCAGCACCACCTTTCCGAGGCGGCGGTCCAACCGGGCCCCGGGCGGTCGCCGCGCCGGGCCAGCCCCACTCGGAGACCACGGCGTGGTCCATGCAACCCCTTTTATTGCAAGTGTTTCCGGAGCCGTTCCCGCACAGGGCGCGGGGGGCAATCCCATCGTCATCGGCATCGCGGTGCTCGCCGCCCTGGCCATCGGCGTCGGGGCGGGGTACCTGCTCGCCCGGCTCATCGCCGGGCAGCGCGTCGCCAACGCCACCGCGGAGGCGGCCGAGATCATCCGCCGGGCCGAGGACGACGCCCGCAACGCCGCGGAGAAGCTCCGGCTCGAGGCCGAACGCAAGGCCATCGAGCGGAAGGAGGCGGTCGACCGGGAGCTGGAGGCGGCCCGGTCAGAGCTCCGCGAGGCCGAGCGCCGGCTGGCCAAGCGGGAGGACCTGTTCGACCGCAAGGAAGAGACGCTCACCCTTAAGGAGCGGGGCCTGACCGAGCAGGCCGCCCGGCTCGACCAGCGGGCCGAGCAGATCGAGGCCCGGGAAGCCGAGATCGCCGCCCTGCGGGAGCGCCAGGAGGCGGAGTTGCAGCGGGTTTCCCAGCTCGACCGGGCCCAGGCCCGCGAGCTGCTCCTCGAACGGGTCGCCGAGCGCACCCGCGCGGAGATGGGCAAGGTCACCCGCCAGATCGTGGAGGAGGCCGAGGAGAACGCCCGGCGCGAGGCCACCGAGATCCTTATTAACGCGGTCCAGCGGTACGCCAACGAGCTGACCAGCGAGTCGACCGTCCGCACCGTGGCGATCCCTTCCGACGACATGAAGGGGCGCATCATCGGGCGCGAGGGCCGGAACATCCGGGCCATCGAGAAGGCCACCGGCGCGGACATCATCGTGGACGACACCCCCGGCGTGATCGTCGTGTCCTGTTTCGACAAGGTCCGGCAGGCCGTAGCCGTCGAATCCCTCGAACGCCTCATCGCCGACGGGCGCATGCACCCCACCCGCATCGAGGAGGTGGTCGAGAAGGTCCGGGCCGAGATCGACGAGAAGATCCTCAAGGCCGGCAAGGACGCGGCGGTCGAGCTCGGGCTCAAGGGCCTGCACCCCAAGATCATCGAGGCCATGGGCCGCCTGTCCTACCGGACCAGCTACGGCCAGAACGTGCTCAAGCACTCGATCGAGGTCGCCTACCTCTCCCAGATCATCGCCGACCAGCTCGGCCTGGACGGCAAGCTCGCCCGCCGCGCCGGGTTCCTCCACGACATCGGCAAGGCCATGGACCACGAGATGGAGGGCGGGCACCCCAAGATCGGCATGGACTTCGCCCGCCAGTACGGCGAGAAGGAAGAAGCGGTCCTCAACGCCATCGGCGGCCACCACGCCGACATCCCCGCCACCACGTGGTACACGCCGATCGTCATGGCCGCCGACGCCGTCAGCGCGGCCCGGCCCGGCGCCCGGCGTGAATCGATGGAGCGCTACGTCCAGCGGCTCAACGACCTGCAGGACATCGCCCTGTCCCAGCCGGGCGTGAACGAGGCCTACGCCGTGCAGGCCGGACGCGAGGTGCGCGTGATGATCGACGCCGACCGTGTCTCGGACGACGAGGCCTACCTCATCGCTCACGAGATCGCCAAGCGGGTCTCCGACGAGATGACCTTCCCGGGGGAGATCCGCGTGACCGTGCTGCGCGAGACGCGTGCGATCGAGATCGCACGGTAGTCCGACCGAGACTTCTTTTCGGCAACCCGCACCGGGCCTTCGGGTAAACTCCCCGGGCCCGGCGTTTTCTTACGCACGCCGGGCGGGAGGCCGACATGCTCACCACGCTCGCCGCTCTGTCGCTGCTCGCCGCGCCGCTCGGAACGGACGATCCGGCTCCGATCGAAGCCGTTGTTGAGATTCACATCCGCGACGCGGGGGACCTGGCCCGCCTGGCGGCGGTGGGCGGCTCGCTGCTCGCGTGCGAACCCAGGCCGGGGCGTCAGGAGGCGCTGGTGCCGGCCGACGCCGTCGCGGCGCTCGAAGCCGCGGGCCTCGCGCCGGCGGTGGTCCACCCCGATGCGCACGGCGCGGCCCGGGCCGCACGCGACCGGGCCCTCGCCACGCTCGCCCGCGGCGAGCCCGACTGGTGGGCCGACTACAAGCCGCCCGAGGCGGTCATCGACAAGATGCACGAGATGCAAGCCCGGCGACCCGACCTGGTCGAGATCTTCGAGATCGGGCGCACCTGGCAGGACCGGCCGATCCTCGCCATGCGGATCACCGCCCCGCGGGCCGACGGGTCGCCGTGCCGCCCCGCCGTGCTGCTCAACTCGGTGCAGCACGCCCGGGAGTGGATCTCGGTGATGGTCAACATGTGGGTGGCCGAGTCGCTGGTCGCTAACTACGGGGCCGACCCGTACTACACGGACCTTGTCGACCGCGTCGAGTGGATCTTCGTTCCCGTCGTCAACCCGGACGGCTACGCGTTCACCTGGACCAACAACCGTTATTGGCGCAAGAACCGCCGCCCCGCGCCGACCCCCAACGGCCGGATCGGCGTGGACCTCAACCGCAACTGGGGCCACATGTGGGGTTTCGGCTCGGGGGCTTCGACCAATCCCGGCAGCGATACGTACATGGGCCCTTCGGCCTTCTCCGAGCCCGAGACGGCGGCCATGCGCGACTTCGCCCTGGCCACGCCGCAGCTCCGCGCCCACAACGACATGCACTCCTACTCGGAGATGGTGCTGTTCCCCTGGGGTTGGACCGGGCTCGCGAGTCCCGACCACGGTACCTTCAGCCTCCTCGGCGACGAGATGGCCGATCGCATCCGCGACTACCGGGGGCGTTCATACAGCGTCGGGCCGATATACACCACCATCTACCCCGTCAGCGGCGGGTCGGTCGACTACTTCTACGGCGACCGTGGCGTCTGGAGCTTCTCCTACGAGCTGTACGGCAACTCGTTCAACCCCTCCCCGGCCCAGATCCGGCCCAACGCGGAGGAAACGCTTTCCGCCACGCTCCTGCTGGGCGAGTTCGTGGCCGACCGCTATACGTTCCGCGCCGACGTGAACCGGGACTGCGTCCACAACTTCTACGACGTCCGCGACTTCATCCGGCTGTACGGCGAGGGCGACCCGGCCGCGGATTACGACGCCTCGGGCGCTGCGGATTTCCTCGACTTCGCCGCGTTCATCCAGGACTTCATCGAGCGGCGTTGACCAGCCACCAGACCGCCGCCACCAGCGGCAGGCGGGCGTCCACGAGGTCCCGCCGCCGACGCGCCGCCGCGATCAGGCCCCCGGTCAACACGAGCATCACGCCGTACGCCGCGGCTCCGGCTCGCGGCGACAGCGCCCACGCCCCGCCCGCCGAGACGCCCCAGCCCGTCACCGCCACCGCCCAGGCCGCGGGCACGCCCAGTGAGACCGGCAAAGACCGCGTCCCGAAGGCCCGGTCCGTCTCCAGGTCGTCGAGGTCGCACACCACGGCGTCCGCGAAGACCAAAGGTCCGAGGATCATCGCGACGGCCAGGCCGGCCCGGAGCAGGCCGGCGGCGGTCATGCCGACCAGCACCGCGCCGGCGAGCGTGCCGTGCGCCCCCGCGGTCATCGCGGCCTTGGCGCCCGGACGGTCCTTGGGCCGCGCCCGCCCTCCCGCCGGTCGGCCCGCGTACCACCACACCGCGGCGGCCCCCGCGAGCGGGGCCAAGCCCAGCCACCACGCCACGCTCCATCCGATCACCGCCGCGCCGAGCAGGCCGATCGCCACCCACGCCCGCGCGGCCCGTTGGTGCGCGGCCAGCGCCATGAACCGCTCCGGCTGGGCGGCGGCGTCCGCCGGGTCGAGCCGGCCCGCGGACGATTTGACCCGGTCGAACAGGTAGCAGGCCTGCGCCGTCAGGAACACGAAGGCCGCGCCGCGCCAGGGCGTTCCGACCCCCGCGCTCCGCGCCGCCAGCCACAGCCCGGCGGTCGCGTACAGACCCGCCAACACCGCCCAATCTCCCGCCCACGCCGCGACCCGCCGGGCCGCGCTCATCCGCGGGCGCGCCAGGCGCGCGCCAGGTCGGGGTCGATCGGGCTCACCCGGGACCGCTCGATCAGTTCGCGTGCCAGCCGCTCCATCGCCAGGCGCTCCTTACGCTGGCGGACGCGTCGCTCCACCCGTTCGACCTCGCCCGCCGCGGGCTCACGCGCGGGGTTGGACCCCTCGACCATCATCACCGTGAACCCGGCCGCCGTCGCGAGTACCGGGGAGACCTCGCCGGGGCCGAGCGCCTTCGCCGTTCGCCCGATGAGGGCGGGGTACGCCGGGTCGTCGGGGTGCAAACGTTCGACCAGTCCGCCCCGGGCCCCCGATGGGTGCTCCGACCCGGCCGCCGCACGCTCGGCGAACACCCAGGGGCGGCCTTCGGCGGGCGCTTCGAGGACGATCGAGCGGAACCGGGCCGCCTCGGCCTCGGACGGCGACACGAACAGACGCACGCGCAGCGTCTCGCCGAAGGCCAGACGCCGGGCCAGCTCCAACTCCTCGGCGGTGGGGGCGGCGGACTCCCGCACCAGGGCGCGGAGCGCCGCGTTCCGGCGCAGCAGCGCCTCGTAGCGAAGCGGGCCGAGCCCGCGGGAGCGGCGCACCTGCTCAAGCAGTAGCAGCCGGTCGGCCTCGGGCCCCGTGCTCAGCTCCTCCAGTAGGGCCCGTTCCTCCGCCCGGACGGCGTCCTCGCCGACCGTCAGCCCGCGTCGTTCGGTCTCTCGGGCCAGCGCCCGGTCGAGGGTCAGCTCCTCCAGCACCATCACACCGGCGATCTCCGCCAGCGGCCCGTGCAGCGCTTCCCACGGGATGGTCGAGCCGTCGATGACGACCGCCTGCTCCGAAACACGCACCAGGGGCGTCGTCTGGCCCAACGGCTGCGCCGCGCCGGCGCCCGCCTTGGTCCCGGGCTGCCCGCCGGTCCCCGAACAGCCGGCCCCCGTGAGCCCCCACGCCACCGCCCAGACCATCCACACCGCGCCGCGGGATCGCACCATGCCCGATCCCATGCCTCCCGCCCCTCCCGGTCAACCCGACCGGCCGGGATCGCGTACATTCCGGTGCATGGACGCACCTTCCCGAGCCGCGCCGGAGCCCCCGGAGATCCCGCTCACGCCGGACCCCATCCGGGCGCGGGTCATGGCCCAGGCACTGGGCGTCGCGGGCGAGCTGCCGCGCCCCCAGCCCGAGGCGGTTCTCTGCCCGTACTGCGGCTCGACCACCGCCCACACCGGGCGGTGCGCTGTCTGCGGCGGGCGCTTCGACCCCCTCTCCCGCCAGGCCACCCAGAACCACATGGGCCCCTGGTCCGTCCGCGACGAGCGAAACCCGCACCGACCCGGATGCACCTACGAAACGCTCTGCAGGCTCATCGACTCCGGCGCGGTCACGCCGGACACGGTCCTGCGCGGGCCGACGACCCGCCAGTTCTGGACCCTCGCCCGGCACACCCCAGGCGTGGCCCACCGGATGGGCTTCTGCCACAACTGCCGGGAGCCGGTGTCAAAGGACGCGTTCCAATGCCCCGCCTGCCACGCCTCGTTCGGGGTGGACCGCGACCGCCAGCACCTGGGGGTCGGGCCCTTCCGCCCGCTCCCCGGCCAGGGCACCCCGGAGGTGATGGCCCTGCAGGCGGGGCCGGTTCCGGCCCACACCGTCCCGACGGCGCCGGCCGCGCCCGCCGGCAAGCGGCCTTCCGGCCCTCCCGTCTCGGCGACCCCGGCCGCGTTCATCCCCCCCGATCCGGAGCTGCTCGCCATGGCGAAGCGGGCCCAGTCCGCCGCCGCCGACTGGCGCCGCGCGAGCCAGCTCGAACGCACCCGCGGCCTGATCGCCCTCGCTCTGGCCGCTCTTGTGGTGTTGACCAGTTTGCTGTACACTGGGCTTAGCATTTCTAGAAATCAACCGCCGGCTGCGGAGTCTGCCGCAGGCGTCGCGCAGTAGCCGATCCATTCGGAGCCCGGTGTGCCCATCCGTTCGGCCCCATCCCGCTTGTCGTACATGCGTGCGTTCACGCTGATCGAGCTGTTGGTCGTCATTGCGGTGATCGCAGTGTTGATGGGCATTATGCTCCCGGCGATCGGGGCGGCCCGGCGAACAGCACGCACCACGATCTGCCTGACGCGACTCAAACAGTTCGGCCTGGCCGCGGCCATGTACAGCAACGAGGAACGCGACTTCAACCCTGGTTTCAGCTGGAAGGCGGGAAACCTGCCCTCGACCTTCAGCGACCTGGCGACCGCGGAGAACGACCGCTACAGCACGGTGCATCAGGCGATCGATCTGATGCGGCGGCGGACGGGCGTCCACGACATCCCCTCCGAGACGCACGCCTGGTACCCTCACCTTTTTTACACGCACCTTGTTTTTCTCGACCACCTGCAAGGGAACATCACGGAGCCGGTCGCCGTGTGTCCAGAAGATCGCACCCAACTGGACCGGGTCGCCACGCCCATCGAAGATACCCCTTCGTCCTCGCTCCGTACTCGCTTCGCGAGTTCGTACGAAACCATTCCCGCATCGCACTCTGCCGATTCCGGGCCGGCCACGATCAGCCAGCACAATGAGGTCGCTACGACTTTCAACCGATCCGAGATCTACCTCATGAATCGCCGCAAGTTCGAGGTGTCCTTCCCGGCTGCGAAAGCCCATATGTTCGAGACCCACGACCGCCACACTCAACGCACGACGCCCTATTACTACAAGCCGAAATCGAACGTGGCGACGCTGCTCTTCGATGCTTCGGTGGCCATGCGGCTTGTCGATGATGCCAACCCGGGCTTCCGCCCGCACAACCCGGCTTCCCCGGAACCGACGCTCATCAAGGAGACCGTTCCCGGGGTTGGTGTGAACTACTACCCAGGAGCCATGCGGTGGACCCGCGGCGGCTTGAAGGGCATCGACTTCGGCGGGAAAGAGATTTCCACGGGGCAGCCGGCGAACTGACCGGGGGCGGTGGGGAACTGTCCCGATCGAAACCGCCGGGCCCTTGCATATGGTTGTCCCGGCCGGCGCCCTGCCGGCCGTCCCGCGCGCCCGCCGGGCCGTTCGCTTGAAGAGGAACCCGTCATGTCGTCCGACCGCGTCTTCAACTTCTCCGCCGGCCCCGCCTGCCTGCCCGAGTCCGTCCTGCGGACGGCCCAGCGGGACATCTACAACATCGCCAACACGGGCATGGGCATCCTGGAGCACTCGCACCGCGGCAAGCTCTTCGACCGGCTGACCGAGGAGACGGCCTCCCTCTGCCGCCAGGTCGGGAAGGTCCCGGACAACTACGCCGTGTTCTGGATGCAGGGCGGCGCGACCAGCCAGTGCTACATGGTCCCGGCCAACCTGCTCCGCGAGGACCAGACCGCGGACTACTTCCAGACCGGCAAGTGGGCCAACGACTCCATCAAGGAGGTCCCGCTCTACGGCAAGCTGCACATCTGCGCCTCCAGCAAGGCGACCAACTACGACCGCATCCCCACGCCGGCCGAGATCAAGTACTCGTCCAACCCGGTCTACGTGCAGTTCACCTCGAACAACACGATCGTGGGCACCGAGTGGAAGGGCGAGCCGGAGAACATCCCCGAGAGCGCCTTCCTGGTGTGCGACGCATCGAGCAACATCTACTCCAAGCCCATCGATGTCTCCAAGTACGGCCTGATCTACGCCGGCGCGCAGAAGAACCTCGGGCCATCCGGCATCACCCTGCTCATCGCCCGTCCCGACGTGCTCGAGCTGTCCCCCCGCCCGCTCCCGGACATGGTGAAGTACAAAAACCACGCCACGGCCGAGGGCCGCTTCAACACACCCAACACCTTCGGCGTGTACCTCATGGGCGAGGTGTTCAAGTGGATCCTCGCCGAGGGCGGGCTGGAGGCGATGGCGGAGCGGAACAAGGAGAAGGCCGCCGTCGTCTACGACTTCCTCGACAGCCAGGACTTCTACACGCCGCACGCGCAGAAGGAGTCCCGCTCGTTGATGAACATCACCTTCAAGTGCCCGACCCCGGAGCTGGACGCCCTGTTCACCCAGGAGGCCGAGAACCACGGCCTGGCCAACCTGGCGGGCCACCGCATCACGGGCGGCATGCGGGCCAGCATGTACAACGCCTTCCCCAAGGCCGGCGCGGTCGCCCTAGTCGAGTTCATGAAGAAGTTCGCACACGAGCACGCCGCCGCGGCCCGCGCCTGACGCCCGTTCGGCCGGAAATCTACGTTCATCCCCCCGCGGCCCGCCCCTCCGGCGGGCCGCCCTCGTCCCCGCCGCGCCGCCCCCGCCCTGCTCCCCTAGGATCCCAACCCTCAACGAAAACCCACAGCCAAGGGAGAAAAAGCCCCATGCCCGCCGCCGTCGCCGAGACCCATGTCCGCCTCCCCGCCGACTCCAACCAGGCCCTCGGCATCGCCCGCTACGCCATCGGGTTCCTTTCCGACGACCCCGCCGTCCGCGGCGAGCCCTCCCCGGCCGTGCTGGAGCGCACCAACCTCTTCTTCACCGACGCGGTGCTCTGCGGCCTGTCCGCCCTGGCCCTGAAGACCAACGCCCCGACCGTCCTCCGCAACGAAGCCCTGCAGTATCCCGTCAACGAGCACACCCCCCTGATCGGCAAGGCCGTCCGGCCGGGCGCCACCGTCTTCGGCTCGGCGACCCCGGTCCACGCCGAGAAGGCGATCGTGGCGAACTGCTCGGCCGTCCGCGAGTGGGATTCGAACGGCACCAACTTCGGCTACAACCCCGCCCTGGGTCACACAGCGGGCGAGTTCGGCCACAACGACTTCTACTCGGTCGCGATCGCCGCCGCCCAGATGACCGGGCGGGACGGGGCCTACGCCCTCCGCGCGATGGTGCTGCACGACGAGATCCGCGGCCGCCTGGCCGAGGTGTTCAGCCTCAAGACCTACAAGATCGACCACGTGCTGCACGGGGCGATCGCTTCCGCCGCGGTCTTCGGGGCCATGCTGGGGGCCACGCCCGAGCAGATCGAGTCGGCGATCGGCATGGTCGTCGCCCACGCCGTGCCCTTCCGGGCCATCCGCGCCGGCAAGCAGCTCTCCGACTCCAAGGGCGCCTCGGCCGCGATCTCTACCGAGTTCGCCGTCCTAAGCGTCAAGCGTTCGATGGCCGGCTTCCTCGGCCCGCGCGACGTGTTCCGCAACCCCGAGGCGGTCTTCCGCATCTTCGAGGGCCCGGGC
>CAYXFA010000014.1:0-54600 GCA_964464165.1 uncultured Phycisphaeraceae bacterium
CCCGCAACATGGTCACGGGGGCCTCGACCGCGAACCTCGCCCTGATCCTCATCGACGCCCGGCAGGGCGTCATCGAGCAGACCCGGCGCCACGCGTTCATCTGCTCGCTGCTGCGCATCCCCCATCTGGTCGTCTGCATCAACAAGATGGACCTCGTCGGGTGGTCGCAGGAGGCCTACGACCGCATCCGCGGCGACTTCGAGTCCTTCGCCAGCCGTTTCGAGATCACCGACATCACCTTCATCCCGATGTCCGCGCTCAACGGCGACAACGTGGTGACACGGTCGGAGAACATGCCGTGGTACCAGGGGGCCAGCCTGCTGCACCACCTCGAGACGGTCCACATCGCCGGCGACCGGGACATGATCGACCCCCGGTTCCCGGTCCAGTGGGTCATCCGGCCGCAGTCCGACGAGCACCACGACTACCGGGGCTACGCGGGCCAGATCGCATCGGGCGTCTTCCAGGTCGGGGACGAGATCGTCGCCCTGCCCAGCGGCATGATCACCCGCATCAAGTCCATCGACGTCGGCGGCGTGGAACAGACCATCGCCTACCCGCCCCAGTCGGTGTCCATCCAGCTCCAGGACGACATCGACGTCTCCCGAGGCGACATGATCTGCCGGCCCAACAACCAGCCGAAGGTGGGCCAGGACGTCGAAGCGATGGTCGTCTGGATGGCCGAGCAGCCCATGGTCGTGGGCAAGAAGTACCAGATCCGCCACACGACCAGCGACGCCCGCTGCATCGTCAAGGGCCTGCGCTACCGGATAGACATCCACACCCTCCACCGAGACGAGAGCGCGGAGGGCCTGGGCCTGAACGAGATCGGCCGCGTGTCCTTCCGCACCACCAAGCCGCTGTTCTACGACCCCTACCGCCAGTGCCGGGCCACGGGCAGCTTCATCATCATCGACGAGCAGACCAACAACACGGTCGGCGCGGCCATGATCGTCGGGCCGACGGCCTGACCCGGCCCCGCGGCATCGCGTCTAAGGGCATCCCGCGTTGAACGCCTGGATGAAGGCGGCGACGTCGAAAAAGCCGATCACGCCGAACGGCGCGACGAAATCCGCGATGGCGTTCCCGCCGTTCATGGCCCCGACGAAGGCCGCGACGTCGAAGAAATCGAGCGTGCGGTCCGGCGGGGCGAAGTCGGCCCGGACGCACCGGCACTGGTAGAGCTCGCCGAGGAAGCTGAAACCCCGCACCTCGGCGGTCAGGTCGCCGAACTCGGGGTCCCGTTCGAGCACGATGCGGAACGACGCCGCGGCCGGGTTCCCCGCGTAGGGGTTGTCCGGGCCGGTCAGCAGACGCCCGTTCGCGAGGTCGTCGGTCAGGCTCCACGACACGCCGGCGCTGTTGCGCCAGCGGAAGTTGGCGCCGGCCGGCTGGATGTCGCCGACGTGCCAGCCGTTCGTGCTCGGCACGCGGTAGTACGTGCCCAGCACGCGGGCGGGGGTGAGCTCGTGGTACGGGGCGCCGGCGGTGGCGTACCGCAGCCCGACGTGGGGCTGCAGGCGGGCGGTGTGGATCCGCTTCAAGAGGGACTCGTGGTAGTAGTCGGGTTCGTACCGGCCGACGAAATCGTCGGGCCAAGCGTCGGGATTGAACCACTGGTGCGACTGGGCCTCCAGGCCGAACTCGGGCCATCGCTGGTACAGGTGATGGAAAAACTCGTGCTGGAGCCACTGCGGGAGGTAGACCGACCGCTCGATCGGGGTGTACGGCCCGCTGCCGAGATGGGCCGGCTTGCGCGTCAGCCATCGGTCGTCGATGATGAACAACGGGCCGCCGTTCACGCCCTGCCCCATGCCGCCGGTGACGAACTCGGTGGTCGTGAAGTCGGGGTACTGCTCGGGCACGTGGGACGGGTAGACGATCCACCACCAGTCCGTGGACCCGGCGACGTCCGCGGGCACGTGCGCAAAGACCTCGTTCGCGTTCACCAGGCCCGCGTACCGGATCGGCGTGGCGTAGGCGTGCGCCGGCATCTCCACGTCGGGCAGGGACGCCACGCGCACGTGCAGACCGAGCCGGCCCTTGGTCACCACCTCGACGTAGGCGGCGAAGAGTTCCAGCGACTCGCGGATGATCCGGTTGTCGTCCGCGAAGATCTGGGGCTCGATATGGTTGGTTACGAAGACGCCGGTCCCCGCTTCCAGCTCCTGCAGGTTCCGGGGCTGTATCCCGCTCGATCGGCCGACGACCAGGACGGTCAGCGTCGCGGTCCGCGCCGGCTCGGGCCTGTTGGGGTCCGCCAGCCGGTGGTCGGTCAGGTCGGTCAGCATCCGCAGGGCGTAGTAGAACGGGGGCGTGCCCATGTTGAGCCCGAACGGCTGCGCGGGAAGCCGGCCCCACGCGGGATCGCCCACCGGATAACTCGCCCAGAGCGTGTCCAGCAGCGCACCGGCCTGGGCCCATTCGCCGGCGTCGGCGTGAGCCCCCGCCAGCAGGAGCGTGTCGAACGCCTCGACGTAGTGCTCCGAAAAGTTCTCCAGCCCGTACGGAGCCAGGAAGTCGGCGCCCGGGCCCCCGCCCACCGCCGGCCCGACGCCCAGCACGATCGCCGTCACGGCGCCCGCGGCCCAGCGTCGGGTGTTCTTCAGTATCGGAGATCGCATCGGAGTTTTCCCGTTCGGCCGCGTGCATTGTCGGTCGTGCCCGCTCAGTTTCCACCCGAGGTCACCCCGCAATGTACCCGATCCCCCCCTCCCAGAACCAGGCTTGTGACCCATATTGGTCGTGATGTCCCGCGGTTTCCCTCGCCGCCGCTCTCCCAAGGCCCAAAGAAAACGGCCGTCCTCAGCAGAGGACGGCCCTTCAAGAGCGGGTGATGAGATTCGAACTCACGACATTCACGTTGGCAACGTGACGCTCTACCACTGAGCTACACCCGCATTGATTGTCGCCTCGGCGTCGGGGACCCCGGGCAGGGGGAAAGGTAGGCGGCTTCCTCCGGGCCGTCAACGCCTTGGATGATGAAACGGGGCGTGTTGGGCCGGTGGTCCGGGTCAGGGCAGCGCGGCCGCGGCTTTCGGACTCTCCCGGGCCAGCTCGATGGCGTCGAGCACCTGGCCCGGGGTGTAGGCGTTGGCTATCCACACTGGGGATTTCTCCCCGCCTGCCGGATTGAAAACCGCCAGGAGGGGGATGCCCGTCTGACCCAGGGCCCGGAGCGTTTCCCAACCGGGGGCCGTGGTGCTGGTCAGGTCGGCCACCATGGGCACGACGCCGGGGCCGAGCAGCTCCGCCCGCACGGGGTCGCGGGCCAGCACGGTGGCCTCCAGGGTCTTGCAGTTCAGGCACCATTCGGCGGTGAAGTCGAGGACCACCACGTTGCCCGCCTCCAAGGCCGCGGCCATCGCCTCGGGCGAGTAGGGCTGCCAGAAGTTGTGGCGGAGATGGTCCGTGCGGTTGACCGCGGCCCACACCCCCACCGCCGCGAACAGGGCCGCGACCAGGCCGAAGGAGACCCGGGGCACGGGCTTGCGCGTGATGGCGAAGGTCCTGACCGCCAGCCAAACGCCCGAGGCCAGCAGGGCCAGCCCGATCGCCCACCAGTGCATCGCCTTGGCCCACCAAGGCAGGGCAGCGCCCCGTCCGGAGAGCAGCGCCAGCACGCCTGAGCCGATGAAGTAGGCCGCGGCCGCGAGCATCAGCAGCCCCATCATCTGCTTGACCAGCTCCGAGGCCGGGCCGGTGCGGGGCAGGCGTTTGACGAGCCCCGGACGGGCGGCCAGCACCAGGTACGGCAGGGCCATGCCCACGCCGATCGAGCCGAAGATGGCCACCACCACCGCCGGTGGCATCAACGCCACGCCGGCGAGGAGCGCTCCGGCCACGAACCCGAAGCACGGCAGGCCCAGCACCGCCGTCATCACGCCGAACAGGAACGACCCGTGGGCGGTGTCGGCTTTCGGGTTGACCGCGTAGATCTTCTGCGGCAGGGTGATCTGGAAGGCGCCCATGATGCCCACGCCCATCGCCAGGATCAGCAGCCCGATCAGCAGCGTGAACCACCAGATCCCGAAGAGCCGGGAGGGATCGGCGAAAGCCGACACCCCCACCGCCAGCACGCCGAGCCCCGCCCAGAAGGCCACTACCCCCGCCGCCATCCACAAACCGAGCGCCAGGGCCCGGCCCCGGCTCTCGCCCGCGTGGTGCGAGATGGTCATGATCTTGATGGGGATGACGGGCAGCACGCAGGGGGTGAGGTTGAGCACGAACCCGCCGACCGCAGCCAGGAGCGCCAGCACCGCGATCCCGGCCGGGCCGTCCGCGGCGGGCACGGCGATCAGGCCCAGGAAGCGGTTCTTGCCCGCCGCCGCGGCCGGCGTCGGGATCGAGCCGCCCCAGGCGTCGGGGTCGGCGAACACCGTCGGGTCGAACCCCGCGAAGTCGGGGCCCGGCGTCGCGGCGGCGGCCCCGGGGTCGATCAAGAGCGCCGCGCCGACCTCGGTGGAGACCGGGGGGAGGCAGACGGAGTCGTCGCAGGCTTGGAAAGAGACCGTCACGGTGAGCGTCCGCTCGCCCGGCGCGGCGTCGTCGGCCACCCGGAACGGCACGAAGGCCACCGCCCGGCCCGCGTACACCAGGAACTCGACGGGCTTCCCGGTGAACATGAAGTCGACTTCGGCCGCGTAGGGCTCGGGCCACTGGACCCGGCCGAAGGACACGCCGTCCGCGGGCTCGGGGTGGATCTCGGTGGGGATGGGGGTGAAGCCGGCCATGGCCGCGGGCACGACGGGCTGGTTCAGGTTGACGTGCCAGCCCTCGTCGTGATCGAAGATGATCGCGAGCACGCCCTGGTCGCCCGGCCGAGCCGTCGGGGTGGACGCCTCCGCCCACACGCGGACCGGGTCCGGCTGGGCCAAGGCCCGGGCGGGGGTCAGTGACAGCAGCGCGAACAACGCGCAGAGCATGCGGATCGGCATGGATCGGGCTCCGGTGGGGTCCCCGCAGAACGGCGACCGTCCGGGCATTGTTCCACACCCGGACGCCACCCGCCCGATCAAGGCCCGCGGCCGCAACGGCCGATAGGGCGTTGGTCCGGCGGGGCGCCCGCCGGGGGTTTCGTGCGCCCGGGCGGTCCGGGCGGGTGGCCGGAGGTTCCGCGGCATGCTTGACCAGAGCGAGGTCGACGCGCTGCTCGCGGCGGTGGACTCCGGCGAGATCCAGGACGAGTCCGCGCCCGCCCGCATCTTCAGCCGCCACCGGCGGGACACGAGCGGCGTCGAGGTCCGCCCGTACGATTTCAAGCGGCCCGAACGCGTCTCCAAGGACCAGATGATGGCCCTGGAGACGCTGCACGAGGCCTTCGCCCGCAACTTCGGGGCCTCGCTCTCGGGTTTCATGCGGACGATCGTCGAGGTCCGCGTGGCGACCTGCGAGCAGATGACCTACGGAGAGTTCATCGGCGCCCTGCCCAACCCGACCAGCTTCAACCTGATCCAGGCGGCCGAGCTCGACGGGCAGATGTGCCTGGAGATCTCGCCCCTCATCATCTATCCCATCATCGACCGCCTGCTGGGCGGGACGAACCAGGACCTGTTCATCCCCCAGCGCCCGATGACCCCCATCGAGCAGCGCCTGATCTCCAACGTCATCAGCCGGGGGCTGTCGGCCCTCGGGGAGGCTTGGGAGTCGGTCAAGAAGCTGACCTTCTCGGTCACGGCCCAGGAGTCGAACCCGCAGCTCGTCCAGATCGTCCCCCCGAACGAGGTGGCCATGGTGATCGGCCTGGAGGTGCGGATGGGCAGCCGCGCCGGCACCATGAACCTCTGCATCCCCTACAACGTGATCGAGCCGGTGATGGACGAGCTAAGCAGCCAGAGCTGGTTCGCCGTCTCGCGGAACGAGGCCAGCAAGGCCATCGAGGCCCGGATCGCCAAAAACCTCGACCAGGCCTCGCTTTCGGTCTCCGCCGTCCTCGCCGAGACCACCATCACCATGCGGGATCTGGCCGAGATGGCCCCGGGCGACCTGATCGTCACGACCCAGTCCTGGCGGCTGCCCGCGACCGTGCTGGTCGAGGGGGAGGCGAAGTACCAGGCCGAGGTGGGCCAGCACCGGGGCAACCGGGCCGTCCGGATCATCCGCCCCCTGCCCCGCGGCGAGCGGCGCGACCGGCCCCCGCCCGGCCAGCCCGGCCCCGGATCGCCCGGCGCGGGTTGATCGGAAGGTCCCAGGTTATCTAGGATTGGTCTGTGTGCGGCCGGCGTCCGGCCGCTGGGAGCGTTCGGTGTGACCAAGGTCCTCCGTGATGCCGGCTGATCAGCACCCGACCATGTTCGGGTGCACCTTGCCCGGAGCGATGGCGATGCGGTAAGCGTCCGACCATCCAGATCCGGGCAGGCGCGGGGCGTGCGCCCCTGCGATCGGCCCGCGTGCGGGGACCGCGGTCGGTGGACGATCCGCGGTTTCGTTTTTTTGGCGTCCCCATGGGACGCTGGGGCCAGAGGCCCCGGACATCCAGACAACCCGAGCCCCGGACGGGGCGACAGCCAGGAGCGACGCGTGAACACCCAGGAAATGATGCGGATCCTCGACTCGATCTCCCGCGATCGGAGCATCAGCCGCGAGCTGCTGATCGCCGACCTCGAGCAGGCGATGGTGACCGCGTGCCGCAAGTTCTTCGGCACCCTGGACGCGGAGGAGTTCCAGTGCACCGTCGACCCCATTACTGGTGAGATCTCGATCTTCCGCTACGGGGAGCCGCTGCGGCTCCGCCCGGAGGAGCTGGGCCGCATCGCCGCCCAGACCTTCAAGCAGGTGATGATCCAGCGTTTCCGCGACGACGAGCGTCAGTCGCTGATCGACGAGTTCGGCGGCCGGACCGGCACCATCGTCAACGGCGTGGCCCAGCGCTACGACCACGGCGCCCTGATCGTCCAGGTCGACCGGGCAGAGTGCGTCATGCTCCGCAGCGAGCAGATCCCCGGCGAGCAGTTCGCCCCCGGCGACCGCGTCCGGGCCCTGATCCTCGACGTGAAGGACATGGGCAACCAGGCCAAGATCTACCTCAGCCGCGCCCACCCGGACTTCATCAAGCGCCTCTTCGAGGTCGAGGTGCCCGAGGTGGCCGAGCGCACCATCGAGATCAAGGCGATGGCTCGCGAGGCGGGGCACCGCACCAAGATGGCCGTTTCCTCGATCGACTCGAAGGTCGACGCGGTCGGCGCCTGCGTCGGCGTGCGGGGCGCCCGCATCAAGACCATCGTCGACGAGCTCAACGGCGAGAAGATCGACATCGTCCGCTGGAACGAGTCCAGCCAGATCCTCATCGCCAACGCCCTCAAGCCGGCGGAGGTCGAGGAGATCTCCCTGTGCTTCGAGCTGGGCCGGGCGACCGTCGTCGTGCGCGACGACCAGCTCAGCCTGGCGATCGGCAAGCGCGGCCAGAACGTCCGCCTCGCCGCCCGCCTGACGGGCTGGGACGTGGACATCCTCACGCCCGAGGAGTTCAACAAGGGCCTGGAGATCATGTCGGCCACGCTCACCAGCGTGGAGGGCATCACCGACCAGATGGTCGACCGCCTCGCCGCCCTGGGCATGGTCAGCGTCTTCGACGTCGAGGAGATCGGCGCCGAGGTGCTCGCCGAGGAGCTCGAGATCGACGCGGAGCTGGCCGAGCGCCTGGTCACCGTGGCCGCCGCCCGCGCCAAGGAAGTCGCCGAGCAGCAGGAACGCGAGAAGCAGGAGGCCGAGAAGCGTCGGGCCGAGGAGCAGGCCGCGGCCGCGGCCATCCTCGCCGGGGCGGCCTCCGGCGACGGCCCCCTGGACCCGGACGCCGCGGCCGCCGCCATCCTGGGCGCCGCCAAGCCCGAGACCGACAGCGAGGCCGAATCGAGGGCCGAGGACATCCTCGGCGGATAACGACAACCCCGGCCGAGGCCGGGACGCACGAACACGCCCTCCCGGCGCGCCGGGCGGGATGGACAGACCGAGCACACGGGCCCGAACCCGGAGGACGAGTTGGCTACACGCGTTTTCGAGATCGCCAAAGAGCTGGGCGTCAAGTCCAAAGCCATCGTGGACAAGTGCCACGCCGAAGGCATCCCCGCCGAGGTGATCAAGAACCACATGTCCACCGTGTCGGTCGGTCTCGAGCAGACCATCCGCGAGTGGTTCGCATCGGGCGAGCCCAACGGCACCGCCGTCGAGCAGGCCGACAAGGTCGACCTCGACGCCGTCCGCGAGGAGAAGCCCCGTCGCGCCAAGCGGGCCGGCTCCGGCGACGACGCCGGCGACGAGCCGGACACCAGCGTCGCGGTGGAGGACCAGCCCGCCCCCGCCCAGGCCGCCCCCGCCGCGCCGGCCCGCGCGACCGCCCTGCCGAAGGCGGCCCCGATCCGTCCGACGCCCTCGGCGCCCGCCGCCTCCGCCGGCACGGCCAAGCCGCTGACGCCGACCACCCCGGCCGCGCCCGCCACTCCTGCGCCCGCCGCGGGCGCGGACGAGCCCGACCGGCCCCGCCCGATGCGGATCCCCGCCGGCCTGGACGCGCGCCCGCCCCAGCCGCTCCCCGAGCGTGCGGCCCCCGCCGCCGAGACCCCGCGCCGGCCCGGCACGGACGAGGGCGGCGACCGCCCCCGCACGGTGCGTCCCCCGCCCCCCCCGCCGTCGCGAGCGCCCGACCGCCCGCCGGTGATGAACGTGCCGCAGCGTCCGAAGGTCGTGACGCCCGCGGGCCCGCAGCTCGCCCAGAAAGAGAAGATCAAGCTCTCCGGCCCGAAGGTGGTCCGGGTCGAGGCGCCCGAGCGTCTCGAACCGCCCCGCCCACGGGGCCCCCGTCCCGGCGGCCCCGGACCCGGCCCCGGCCGCGGCCCGGGCGGCCCCGGCGAGATGCCCTTCGAGGGCCGCCCCGCCCGCGGCGTCGGCGGTGGTTCCAACACCCGCCGTCGCGGCGGCGACCGCAAGCGCGACCACGAGGGCCCCAGCGAGGGCGCCGGCTGGTCCGAGGCCGACCTCGCCGAGCGCGAGGCGCGCCTGCAGCGCTCCGGCGGCTACCTCAAGCAGCGCCGCCAGCAGCTCCGCACCGGCATGAAGGGCTCCCAGGCCGCGTCCCCCGCGGCCGTGGGCGGCAAGGTGACCATCACCGCGCCCTTCACGATCAAGGACCTTTCCGCCGCCACCGGCGTCAAGGCCGCCGACATCGTCAAGAAGCTGTTCATGCAGGGCGTGATGGCGACCATCAACTCCGGCATCGAGGTCGAGAAGGCCCAGGAGATCATGATCGACTGGAACATCGAGCTCGAGGTCACCCAGGCCAAGACCGCCGAGCAGGCCGTCGCGGCCCAGTTCGAGGACCGCGAGCGCAAGGACGAGCGCTCGCGCGGCCCCGTCGTCACCATCCTCGGCCACGTCGACCACGGCAAGACCAGCCTGCTCGACCGCATCCGCAACGCCAACGTCGCGGCGGGCGAGGCCGGCGGCATCACCCAGGCCACCAGCGCCTTCCGCGTGCCGGTCAAGCTCGGCTCGGACGAGAAGCAGGTCGTCTTCATCGACACGCCCGGCCACGAGGCGTTCACCGCCATGCGCGCCCGCGGCGCCCAGGTGACCGACATCGTCGTGCTGGTGGTCGCCGCGGACGACGGCGTCATGCCGCAGACCAAGGAGTCGATCAGCCACGCCAAGGCGGCGGGCGTGCCCATCATCGTGGCCCTCAACAAGATCGACAAGCCCGAGGCCACCGAGAACAACATCACCAAGATCCTCGGCCAGCTCGCCGAGCAGGGCCTCAACCCCACCGAGTGGGGCGGCGACACCGAGGTCGTCCGCGTCAGCGCCCTCAAAGGCCAGGGCATCCAGGAGCTGCTCGAGATCCTCGACCTGCAGAGCGAGGTGCTCGAACTCCGGAGCGACTTCGACGGCCCCGCACGGGGCACGGTCATCGAGGCCCGCCCGGAGGAAGGCCGCGGCAACGTCGCCAACATCCTCGTCCAGGACGGCCGGCTCAAGGTCGGCGACTTCATCGTGCTGGGCCGGGCCTTCGGCCGCGTCCGCGACATCACGGACGACCGCGGGGCCAAGCTCCGCGAGGCTTTCCCGCCCATGCCGGTCCAGATCTCCGGCATCAACGACCTGCCCGACGCGGGCGACAAGTTCTACTGCGTCACCTCGCTCAAGGAGGCCGAGAAGGCCGCCGAGCAGCGCCGCGACCGCGAGCGTCACGAGCAGCTCGCCCAGCCCGCGCCCACGCTGGACCGGATGTTCAGCCAGATGGCCGAGGCGGACGTCAAGGAGATCCTCGTCGTCCTCAAGGCCGACGTCCAGGGCTCCGTGGACGTGCTCAAGAGCGAGATCGAGAAGGTCGGCATGGAGTCGACCGAGGTCAAGGTCCGCGTGATCCACGCCGCCGTCGGCGGGATCACCGAGTCGGACATCCTGCTCGCCAACGCCTCCAAGGCGGTCATCGTCGGCTTCAACGTCATCGCCAACGCCAAGGGCCGGGCCCTCGCCGAGACCAAGGGCGTGGAGATCCGCAACTACCAGGTCATCTACGACATCATCGACGACCTGAAGAAGGCCGCCGAGGGCCTGCTGGCCCCCGAGATGCGCCAGGAGGTCCTGGGCCACGCCGAGGTCCGCAAGGTGTTCAAGGTCACGCGCGTCGGCATGATCGCCGGCTGCTACGTGACCGACGGCGTCGTCCAGCGCGACGCCCTCGTCCGCGTCACCCGCGACGGGGTCGTCGTCGAGAACAACCGTCGCCTGGAGCAGCTCAAGCGGGTCAAGGACGACGTCAAGGAGGTCCGCGCGGGCACCGAGTGCGGCATGAAGGTGGCCGGCTACGACGACATCAAGGAGGGCGACGTCATCGAGTGCTACAAGCAGGTCGAGGTCAAACGCACGCTCTGACCGCGTGGGCCCCGAGGTGACCGTGCCATGATCGTCGGCGTGCTCCAGGCCGAACTGCGGATCGACTGGGCCCGGTCCCTCAAGGACAAGCGCCGGGTGGCGCGGTCGCTCAAGGACCGCCTCCACCGGGAGCACCAGGTGTCCGTCGCCGAGGTCGCCGCCCAGGAGGTCCACAACGCCGTGGTCCTCGGCGTCGCCGCGGCGGGCAGCTCCGCCGGTCAGGTCGCGGCGACCCTCGACGCCGTGGCCGACAAGCTGGCCCGCACCCCGGACGCGGAGCTCGTCGCAACCCAGCGCGAGGTCCTCCGGGGCTGGGCGGGCGAACTCGCCGGCGGGGCCTTCTCCGCCCAGGACGAGGCCGAACTGGCCGCCGAGATGCTCGCCCACGCCGAGCCGAATCCAGAACCCGACGAGGAACGATCGTGACCGGCGAACGCAGGAAACTCCAGCTCGAATCCCTCCTGCTCCGCTCCGTCCAGCAGCGGCTGGCCCGCGGCCTGAGCGACCCCCGCGTGCGGGGGCTGGTCACCGTCACCCGCCTGGAGCTGAGCGCCGACCTCAAGCGGGCCAAGGCGTTCATCTCCGTGATGCCGTCCGAGCACGCCCAGCTGACGATGCACGGCCTCAAGGCCGCCACCCCGCGCATCCGGCGTGACGTGATGGAGGGCATCCACATCAAGGAGATGCCCACGCTGGAGTTCGTCTACGACGAGGGCCACAAGTCCCAGCTGGAGGTCCTCGCCCTGCTCGCCAAGGACCGCATGGAGCGTGAGGAACGCGCCGCCGGCGGTCCCGACGCGAACGGCCCCACGCCCGATTCCGGCACCGGCCCCGCGGAGGACCCCGCGTGACCGCCGAACCCCTAACCGATCCCGTCCTGACGCTCGCCGCCTCGATCGAGGCCCGCCGCGGCGTTCCGGGCCCCGATCCCTCCCTCGCCTTGGCCTCGCCCGACGACGACCCGCTGGTCCACCAGCTCGTCTACGCGATGCTGCTGTGGGAGAGCTCGCACGAGGCCGCCGCCCGTTGCCTGGAAGCCGTCCGGGCCGAGGTCGTCGACTACAACGAGCTGCGGGTCTGCTCGGCCCAGGAACTCTGCGAGATGCTGCCGCGGGACTGCCCGCTCCGGCCCGAGCGAGCGACCCGCCTGCTCGGCTCGCTCAACGCCATCTTCATACGCGAGCACGCCCTGACCCTGGCCCAGCTCAACGCTCTGCCCAAGCGCGAGGCCCGCCAGTACCTCGACGGGCTCGACGGCATCCCCCAGTTCGCCGCGGCCCGCGTCCTGCTCGTCGGGCTGGGCGGGCACGCCTTCCCGGCCGACACCCGCATCGGGCGCGTGCTGAGCCAGGCCGGCTTGCTGAGCGAGGACGAGGCCGCCGCCGCGGATCTCGGCCCGCGTCTGGAGCGCGCCGTGCGAGCCGCCGACGCCGCACGCGTCTACGCCCTGCTCGAGGCGGAGGCCGCCGACCTCCCCGGGCCCCGCAAGAGCAGCGCCCGCCGCGCGGGGCGCGCCCGCACCCCGGCCCCGGCCGACGAACCCCTCGCGGGCCAGCCCGGGAACGAACCGTGAACGCCCGCCCCCTCCTCCTGGCCCTCGCCTGCGGGCTCGCCGTGCCGCTGGCATCGTGCGCCCACGCCCCGCGCGACGCGACCCCGGGCGCGATCCGGGCCGCCGCGTCCATCGAGGAACCCCGGCGGCGGCTCAGCGCCCTGGCCGAGATCGAGGCCGTCCGAGTCAGTGTGCCCGACCCGGGCTTCGCCGCCATGGCCCGGCTGATCGACCCGACCCTGCCCGAGGCGCTGGCGCCCGGCTCGGCGGAGTTCCGCCGGAGCGTCCGCCCGCTGTCGGAGGTGCTCGACGAGTCGCGCATCCGGCCGCCCATGTCCGAGATCGAGACGCCCACGCGGGAGGCCACCGAGCGGGCCGCCAAGGCCTACGCCGAGGCCCGCAGCGCCCGCCTGTCCGGCGAGCCCGACCGGGCCAGGGCCCTCATGGAGGAAGCGGTCGAACTCGACCCCGGGTCGGCCAAGCTCTGGCAGGAACTCGGCGAGGCCCGCCTGGCGCTGGACGACCGCTTCGGCGCGGCCGACGCCCTGACGATGGCCGCCGAGCTCGGTTCCACCGACCCGCGCGTCCCGCTGACCCTGGCCTCCGAGGCCGCCTCCCGGGGCGACGCGGAGGGTGTCGTCCGCTGGTCGGCCGCCGCCTGGGGCATGGACGCGGCCGAGTCCGGCTCGGTAGAGCGGATCGTGGCCGGGTCGCTGCTCGGCACCGCCTTGATCGAATCCGACGAGCTGCTCGCCGGCGCCGAGGCCCTCGAAGCGACCCTCGAAAGCCTGGACACCGTCGCCCCGAGCGCGGGCGAAGCCGCGGAACTCGCCCGCCTGCGCGCCCGGCGCGCCGAGCTGGGCTTCCGGCTCGGCGACGCATGGATCGCGCTCGGCCGGCCCGAACGGGCCGCGCGGGCCTACGAGCTGGCCCGGGCCGGGCACGCCCGGGTCCCGGTGCTGCTCGTCCAGCGCCTCGTCGCGGCGCAGGCCGCCGCCGGGCGTCCGGCCACCGCCGCGCTCACCGCGCTGGCCCACGCCGAGGAGCGACTCGGCGACCTGGGACGCGAGGAAGCCGGATGGCTGCACGGCCTGTCCCGCGACCCGCGCGTCGGCCCCGCCCTCACCGACGCGATCCTCGCCCTCGCGGCGGACCCCGACCGCCCCCTGACAGGCCGACGCCAGGCGCTGGGCATCGTCGTCCGGGCCTCCGCCGACCCGAACGGGGGCGTGCGGGCGATGGGCATCGACCCCGTCCTGGCGCGCTCCACGCTGGTCACCGGCGAGGCGCTGCTGAAGATCGTGCCCGAGCAGCGGATCACGCTCGCCGCCGAGTGGACCTGCAAGGACCCCGCCGCGGCGAGGGCCTGGGCGGGCGCGCTCGTCCGGCTCACCGCCGCGCCGCTCGAAACCGCCCGCGAGCTCATCGCGTCCGGCGACCGCGGCCGGCGCACGCTCGGCCTGGCGATGGCCGCCGAACTCGACCGGCCGGACCTCGCCGGGGGCGTGATCGACGCGGGCCCCGGCGGAACGATCGATCCGCTGCTCGGCGCCTACCTGGCCGGGACCGCCGGGCGCTGGGGCGTGGCCGACGCCTGGCTGGCCGGGGCCCGCGCCGCGGCGGACGCGGACCCGACGCGTCGGCCCGAGCTGCTCGCCGCGCTGCTCGCGTGCCAGCGCCTGGACGAAGTCGACGCCCTCGCCCGCGCCATCGACGCGGACCCCGCGGCCTCCGCGGACGACCTGTTCATCGCGGGCGAGTACGCCCTGCTGACCGAGGACGCCGAGCTGGGGCTCGCCCGGCTCGACCGCGCGGCCCGGGTCGATCCGTTCGACGAACGCGTCTGGGAGCGTCGCATCGCGCTGCGCACCGGCGAGTCGCCCCTGGCGGACGAGGAGCAGGCCCGGGCGCTCGGGCGGGCCATCTCGGAGGTCCGGTCACGCGGGGCGCTCTTCGCCGTGCTCCGCGCCCGCGACGTGGCGGGACAGGGCATGATCCGCGAGGCGTGCGAGACCATCATCGCGGCCAACGAGCGCGAACCGGCCCGCGACGCCGGCCTCACCCTGCTCGCCCAGGGCGTCCAGGCCGCGATCGAACACGACGACGCCGAGACGGCCGCCATGGTCCGCGATTGGCTCGACCGCCGCGCGGAACGGTTCCCCGGCTCCGTCGCCGGCGCGGTCGCCCGGGCACAGGCCATGCTCGTCGCGGGCGAACACGCCGAGGCCTTCGAAGTGTTGGACGACGCCTGGGCCCGCACCGGCCATCCCGAGACCGCCCGCATGGCCGAGGCCGTGCTGGTGCGCCACCTCGACCGGCGCGACGAGGCGTACGCACGCGCCCTCGACCGGCTCGATGCGCCCTTCGGCGTCAACGGGTCCCTCGAGCGTGCGGAGACCGCCGCCGGCGTGGGCCGCTGGCCCGTCGTGGCGGAGAGCGCCCTGGCCGCGATCCCGCCCGCCGGCCGCCTCAGCCCGCCCCAGCGGGCGCGGTGGTACCGCCTCGCCCTCGGCGTCGCCCAGGCCGCCGAGAACCCGGACGCGGTCCCCCCGGCGCTGCGGATCTTGGACGCCGCGTCGCGCATCGGGCCGGACACGCCCGTGGAGCTGCTGCGGGCCCGCCTGGTGCTGCTCGCCCGCGGAGGGGACGCAGACGAGCTCCGTTCGTTCGTGGAGCGCGAGGAGCTCGGCCCGAACACCGGGCTGACCGCCGTGCAGGCCCTGCTCGGAGCCGACCGGGTGGCCGACGCCCTGACCCTGCTCGGCGACCTCGCCCTTTCCGAGAAGGGCGTGTGGGAGGACGAGTTCGCCGAGTGGGCCCGCCTGACCGGGGCCGTCGGCGCCGCCGCGGACGTCCGCGCCATGGTCGAGCGTCTCGACGCCCTCGGCCACACCGCCGACGCCGCCCGCGTCGTCAGCGAGCGTTTCGCGCCGGGGACCGTGCCCGGCGAGCGCACGGCCGCACGCGACCGGGCCGACATCGCCTACGCCGCCGCCCTGATCGCCACCGTGTTCGACCGCGACGCCGAGGCCGAGGCGATGTACCGGCTGGCGCTGGAATACGACCCCGCGCACGCGTGGTCGCTCAACGACCTCGGCTACGCCCTGACCGAGCGGGGCGAGTCGCTCGACGAGGCCGAACGCTGCCTGACCGAGGCGTACCGCCTCCTGCCCGACGAGGCGAGCGTCGCCGACTCGCTCGGCTGGCTGCGATACGTGACCGGCGTGCTCCTCGACGAGACCGACCCCGCCGGCGCGGTCGTCCGCGAGGGCGCGATCACCCTGCTCCGGCGTGCGGCGTCGCTGGAAGGCGGGGACGAGAACGCCACGGTCCACGAGCACCTCGGCGACGCCCTGTGGCGGGCCGGACGCACCGAGGACGCCGTTCGCGCCTGGGCCGAGGCCGAAACGCTGCTCCGCGCCCAGGCCCGCCGTCTGGCGACCGAGGGACGCTCCGGCGGCCGGGGCGTCGAGCGGATCAACGAGCAGCTCCGGAGCATCCGCCGCCGTCTGAGCGAGGCCGAGAACGGGGCCCGCCCGCCCCTCGCCCCCAGCCCGGCCCTCGACGCCGCCGGGGCCGCGGAACCCACGGACGACCCCGCGCCCGAACCGCCCGACCCGGGCTGGTGACGCCGCCGGCCCGCGCGTCAAGAATCATCCCCCACATCCGCCGCAACGAGTCAACGCACCCAGCGAGGAGCCACGCCATGGCCGGTCACAGCAAATGGGCCAACATCAAGCACCGCAAGGCAGCCCAGGACAAGAAGCGGGGCAAGATCTGGTCGAAGTGCTCCAAGGCCATCATGGCCGCGGCCAGGTCCGGCGGCCCCGACCTCGACACCAACCTGGCCCTCCGCTACGCCGTCGACGAGGCCAAGTACGCCAACATGCCCAAGGACACCATCCAGCGGGCGATCGACAAAGGCGCGGGCAACTCCGGCGGCGAGGACTTCCGCCCCGTCGTCTTCGAGGGCTACGGCCCCGGCTCGACCGCCATGATCATCGAAGGCCTGACGGACAACAACACCCGCACCGTCAACGAGATCCGCTCGATCTTCAACAAGCTCGGCGGCAACCTCGGCACCACGGGCTCGGTGGCCTTCATGTTCCAGACCAAGGGCCGCATCATCCTCGACGCTTCGAAGTACGCCGAGGACCGGGTGATGGAGGCCGCGCTCGAGGCCGGCGCCGACGACGTGCAGCCGCCCGAGAACCCCGGCGCCGACGAGCCCGGCGTCTGGACCGTCCTCACCGAGCCGACCGAGTTCCAGCAGGTCAAGGAGGCCCTGGAGAAGGCCGGCATCGAGATCCTCGAGGCCGAGATCGCCCGCATCCCGGACACGACCGTCACCGTCAAGGGCGAGGACGCCCGCAAGCTCCTCAACCTCATCGACGCCCTCGAGGACAACGACGACGTGCAGAAGGTCTTCTCCAACGCGGACATCCCCGCCGAGGAAATGGCGGGCATGTGACCGCGTCCCGGCTCAGGCCAGGGAATGCAGGAACAGGCCCGTCAGCAGCTTGGGGAAGAAGAACGTCGACTTCTGCGGCATCAGCTCGCCCGCACGGCTGATCTCACGCACGGCCTTCAGCGGCGTCGGACGCACGATCACCGCGAGCTGGGCCTTGCCCGAACCGTCCACCCCCGCGCTGGCCATGTCGCCGCGCCCGATCGCCAGCATCTCGTCGATCGTGTGGGGGAAGGCCCAACGCACGGGCTTGCCGCCGTTGAGCGCCGGCTCGCAGATCTCCTCGACGATCAGGTGCTGGATCAGCGTCACGTCCAGCAGCCGCCACGCCCCGGGCTTGTCCGGGAAACGGTGCTCCAGCGGGTCAGGCACCGCCGGCCAGCCCGCGAAGCACAGGCCCGTGGCGTAGTCGTACAGCCCGACGACCTGCGACTCCTCGCGGTCGGCGATCGTGACGAGCTGGCGTTCGATCCCGTGGGGATCGTTGTCGATGGCCTCGACGTGCAGGATCCCCGCGCAGGCCTCGGTGAAGGCTTCGAGCGTGTACCCATCCATGCCGCCGAGGACGC
The DNA here is from genome assembly GCA_964464165.1 of uncultured Phycisphaeraceae bacterium. Classification (GTDB taxonomy): domain Bacteria; phylum Planctomycetota; class Phycisphaerae; order Phycisphaerales; family UBA1924; genus UBA6054. The sequence continues at coordinate 17,456 of CAYXFA010000014.1, forward strand.
GGTGCGTCGGCCCGACCGCCAAGCCCGGGTCGTCCATGGACACCAGGACGAACATGGTCCGCCGGGCGGGGTGGTCCGGGGGGAGCGGGCCCGATTTCTCCAGCTCGGCCAGGTAGTTGATCGCCGTGGTGTAGCGGTGGTGCCCGTCGGCGATGAACACGTCCTGCCCGGCCAGGGCCGCCCGGAAGGCGTCCATGTCCGGGCCCTCCTCCACGGTCCACACCTCGTGTTCGACGCCGTCGCCCAGGTCGGCCGTCATGTCGGCCGGGCGGGACCCGACGATGCGGCGCACGATGCCCGCCCCGGCGCCGCCCTCGTCGTGGTAGAGCCCGAAGATCGGCGAGAGCTGGCAGCGCGTCGCCCGCATCAGCGCCAGCCGGTCCTCCTTCGGCCCGCCGAAGGTCCGCTCGTGGGGCAGCACCCCCCCGCCCTCGCGCGGGCCGAACGGCGCGGTGTCCAGCGTGCACGCCATGCCGCAGCGCTCCAGTTGTCGCCCGCCGAAGGTGTAGGTCTGGCGGTACGCGAACATCGCGGGCTTCTCACGCCGGCTCAGCGTGCCCTGCGCGAGAAGGTTCTGGAAGCCCTTGGCCGCGTTCTCGTAGCTTTCAGGCGGGCCCAGCCGGCTGGCGGGCACGCACGGCAGGTCGATGCCGACGATGTTGGCGGGGTTCCTGGCCAGGAGGTCCGCCTTGGCCGCCGCGTCGAGGACGTCGTACGGCGGGGCGACCAGGTCCGACACGTCGCCCACGCCAGAACGATACTGCACGGCCTGGAACGGGTGGACGTCGGGCATGGTGGTCCTCACGGCTCGATGTGGGGCGCCCCCACGGTGCGGCGGATCATACCCCCTCCTGCGTATCATCCCGCATGGCCGACGCACCCCGCGCCCTGATCGTCCGCACCGCCGGCACCAACTGCGACGCCGAGCTGTGCCGCGCGTTCGAGCTGGCCGGGGCCCGCCCCGAGCTCGTCCACATCCGGGCCCTCATGGCCGACCCGGGCCGGCTGGACGCCTGCGACCTGGTCGGTTTCCCCGGGGGCTTCTCGTACGGCGACGACGTCGCGTCCGGACGCATCCTCGCGGTCCAGATCCGCGAGCGTCTGTACGCGCCGTTCCGCCGGGCCGCCGAACGCGGCGTGGCGATGATCGGGGTGTGCAACGGCTTCCAGGTGCTCGTCCAGGTCGGCCTGCTGCCCGGCCCCGACGCCGGCGAGCCGTGGCCCATCGACGCCGCGCCGACGCCGCGGGTCGCGCTGACGGAGAACGTGCCCCCCCGCTTTCAGGACCGCTGGGTCGGCGTGCGCCCCGAGCCCTCCTCGTCCTGCGTCTGGACCCGCGGCCTGCTCGAGCACACCGACCCCGACGCCCTCATGCTCCCGATCGCCCACGGCGAGGGCCGGTTCGTCGCCCGGGACGGCGCGACCCTGGCCGCGCTGGAGCTCCACGGGCAGGTGGCCCTCCGCTACGCGGACAACCCCAACGGCTCGATGGGCGACGTGGCGGGGATCTGCGACGCGACGGGCCGGATCTTCGGGCTCATGCCGCACCCCGAGCGGTACCTCAACTGGACCCGCCACCCCTTCCGCGGGCGCCTGAACCCCGCCCTGCGCGCCCGCAGCACGCCCGGGCTGGCGATGTTCGCCGGCGCGGTCGACGCGGTCCGCCGCGCCGCGGTCTGACGCTCACTCCGCTATCGGCGACCGGCCCATCAGCGCCCGGTCGCGCCCGCCCGTGCGCACGATCCGCCGGATGAACGCCTGGTACGCCAGGTCCAGGGACTCGACCGATTCCTCCGGCCAGTACGCCGCGAGCGCCCCGCCGCCCGTCCGGCGTGTGCGCAGCGTGACCGCCTCCTGGTCGCCGGCGATCTCGGCCACGGCGGACGCGAAGCGTCCCGCCTGGGCGTCGCGCAGCAGGCGTTGGAGCCCGGCCCGACGCACGCCGCCGTCGGATTCCATGAAGAAATGCGTCAGCGCCCAGCACTGGGCGTAGTAGGTCAGGGCGGCGGCCCCGCCGCGGTCGGTGTCGAGCAGGTCCTGCGGGCGGTTGTGGACGAGGTCCGACAGGCTCAGCAGCGTGCCGGATGCCGCGGCCGAGCGGAGCTGGTCGAATCGCTGCTGATTGAGCCAGGGCAGGAACTCCGGCGTGTCCGACTCGCCGTCGATCCAGCGGAAGCCCTCCAGGTAGCACGCGATGCCCTCGTCGAGCCACACCGGCAGCGGGTCGGTGAACGCGACCTGAACGAACTGGTGCCAGCCCTCGTGGGCGGCCATGATGAAGGTGTCCCGCGGGCCGAGGTCGTAGAAGATCCCCATGCCGTTGATGGCATAACCGCCGCGCTCGATCCGCAGGTAGGCCCGCGCGTTGTCACGCAACAGCGAGCGCGTCATCGCCTCCCACTCCAGGCGCGAGGAGAGCACGAAGGTCTTCAGCGGCTCGTTCGGGCGGATCAGCGGCGTGATCGCGTTTACGCGGTGGGCGTGGGCCAGCTCGAGGAACGGCGGCAGGCGGTGCAGCAGCCGGCGATCGCGCACCGTCGTGTGCAGCTCGATCGAGGGCGTCGAGAGGATCCAGCCGTCGTGCGCCTGGAAGGACCAGGGCCGGCGCTCGGCCACGAAACGCACCGGGTCGACGCCCGCCAGCACGCCGTCCGGCCGCGCGGGCGTGCGGGGGGCGGAGCATCCCGCGAGCAGCACGAGCCCCGCGGCCCCGATCCGGCGGACGAGCACACTCAACCCAGGTCCTCGATCGCCTTCCGCAACGCCGCGGCGTCGCGCTGCTTGGCGGCCAGTTCGTCGCGGGTCTGCTGGACGAGGTGGGCCGGGGCCTTGGCGGTGTAGCCCGGGTTGGCCAGCCGCCCCTCCAGCGCCGCGATCGACTTCTCGACGCCCGCGAGCTCGCCCAACAGCCGCTCACGCTCCGCGCCGGAGTCCGCGGCGTCGGCCAGGTCGGCCAGGCGGTGCTCGGCGCCCTCGAAAGCGATGGCCGCCGAGTTGGCCGGGGCCGGGTCGGCGGTGACCCTGCCCACCCCCGCCAGCGTCTCGACCAGGGGCGACCAGCGGGCCACGTCCGCGGCGAGCTCCTTCGTGGCGTGCAGGGTGATCTGGCGCTTGGGGGGAACCTGCCGGGCGGCTCGGACCTCGCGGACGGCGGTGACGAGCGCCCGCACGCGGTCGAAGGCCGCCTCGGCCACCTCGTCGCGCAGCGTGCCGTCGGGCTGGGGCCAGCCGGACTGGCAGAGCGTCGCGTCGGATTTGGTCGCGGCGAACGCGAAGCCCTCGACCTCGCGCATGGGCAGCGCGGCGACCCGCTCGTGCAGCGCCTCGGTGATGAACGGCGTGACCGGGTGCATCAGGCGGAGGATCGCGTCGAGCACCAGGCGCAGCACGGCGGGCTGGTTGGGGTCGGTCGCCAGCGTGGGCTTGATCGATTCGAGGTACCAGTCGCAGAAGTCGCGCCAGAGCAGGTCGTAGACGGCGTCGGCGTAGTCCTTGAACTGGTAGTGGCGCAGGGCGTTGTCGATGGCGCCGGTGGCCGCGGTCAGGCGGCTGAGCATCCACCGGTCGGCCAGCGAGAGGTGCTGGGGGTCGATGGGCAGGTCGGACGCCCCCGCGGCCCGGACGGGGTGTCGCTCCAGCATGGTCAGCGCGAAGCGGGCGGCGTTCCAGAGTTTGTTGCACAGGTTGCGCCCGATGTCGAACTTGGGGCTGGTGTTCTTGCCGGTCTTCGGGTCGCGCTCGACCGGCATGCGGACGTCCTGCGTCTGCGTGGTCATCTGGCAGAGCGTGAACCGCATGGCGTCGGCGCCGTGGGTCTCGATGATGTCCAGCGGGTCCACGCCGTTGCCGAGGCTCTTGGACATCTTGCGTCCCTCGCCGTCCTGGATCATGGCGTGGATGAAGACGTCCTTGAACGGGGCGGGGCCGGGCTTCTCCAGGCCGGATTTCGAGTTGGTGAGGAAGTAGCGGTTGAACATCACCATGCGGCTGACCCACAGCGTGATGATCTCGCGTGCGGTGGTCAGGACGGAGGTGGGGTTGAAGGCTTTGAGGAGTTTGGTGAAATCCTCGATGCCGGTGTCGCGTGCGGCGGCTTCCGGGTCGGGCCAGCCCATGGTGGACAGGGGCCAGAGGGCACTGGAGAACCAGGTGTCGAGGACGTCGGGGTCTTGCGTGAAACCATTCGCTTCGAATCGCTGCTCGAGTCCCAGATCATTGGGTGCAATACAGACTTCGATGGTGGTTGTCGAAACACCTTGATGTGTGCTCTCATACTCATAATGATGCACATATTGATATTCCGCTTCCGTCAAGAAGCTAAACTGTGTCGGTAACGAGCCATGCTGACCCGAATGGATGGGCTGCACGCCATACCCTAACGGAACTGGCGGCGATTGCCTTCTCCACACCGGAATCCGATGCCCCCACCAGAGTTGGCGGCTGATGCACCAGTCCCGCAGGTTGTCGTGCCAGAACTCGTAGTTCTTCGCGTAGCGGGCGGGGTGGAAGGTCATGGTGGCGTCGGTATTGTCTTCGGTGGGACGGGCTTCCAGCCCGTCGTCTTCTCCCCTAGTGGGACGGGCTTCCAGCCCGTCATCTCGAGTCAGCGAGACCTCGCCGCGACGCACCCAGGCGTACTCGCCAGGCTTTTCACTCAAGCCCGCACGCACCGGGTTGAGCACCATGTAGTTCCACTTCTCGATGAACTCATCGGCATCCCGGATTGCACGGTCGAAGTACTCATCCTGCCAGAGCGACCCGGTCGCGCCACGGAACTGGTTGATGCTGTTGGCGGTGAAGCTCTTGATCGAGTGCATGAGGTCCTGCAGGGACCACCAGTTCCCTTCCGTACGCTCCAGAGGCGTGATGAGCATGTGGACGTGATCGGGCATGACCGTGACGAGTCTGACCACGGCCCGGTCGTTGTGGAAGTGGAAGCAGGCATCCATCACGGTGTCGCGCTCGGCCGGGGAGAGTTGCCCTGCGCGTACCCGGAATGTCACGAAGTAGGTGCTGCCGCCGCGTTGCAGGTGGGGAAGATGGCGGCGGTGGATGGTCAGCGACCCCGGAATGGTGGTCGAGGTAGAACTGGTAGAAGGAGGAGAGACGGGCTGGAAGCCCGTCCCACCATAAGAACAATCGGGCGCCGACTCCGGCCACGCCGCCAGGCTCTGCTCGCTGCGCTGGTCAAGGCGGAGGGCCCGCTGTGCGTTCCCCCGCAGCCGGTCGTCCGTCACGCGGCAGTACCACTGGTCGCTCAAATACGGTTCGATGACCGCGTGGGAGCGGTAGGAGTGGCCGACCGAGTGGCGGTGGGGGCGGACGCGCTCCAGCAGCGATCCTTCCTGGCCCTCGGCCACGCTGCGGGCCTTGAACTCGGCCACCACGCGTTCGCGGGCCTGTTCGCGGGTCAGGCCGACGAAGAGGTGGGCGTCGCCCACGTCGGTCCAGCCGTGCTTGTCGGAGATCGACGCGTCCGGGGCCATCACGTTGATCAGGGTGGTCTTCGCCGAGCACTTCTCGACGATGGCCGCCTCGTGGCGGCGACCGAGTTCGTAGTCGTTGGGGTCGTGCGCGGGCGTGACCTTCAGGAAGCCCGTGGACATCTGGGCCTTGGCGTCGCCCTCGGGCCCGCCGAAGGCGACCGGCAACACCACGTAGTCGTCCTCGATCAGCGGGATGACGCGGCCGACGATCGGCAGGCGGCAGCACAGCCCGCGCAGGGCCGCGGCCCGGGGGTCTTTGGGGTTCATCGCCACGGCCACGTCGCCGAGGTAGGTCTCGGGGCGGGTGGTGGCGACGGTGACCCAGGCTTGTTCGTCGTCGGGGTGGGATTCCGCGCCGGGGTAGCCGCGGGCGGCCAGCTCGCCCCAGGTGACGGGGCTGTTGTCCTCGGGCGTGCCGGGATGGACGAGCGGGTAGCGGAGGTCGTAGAAGGCCCCGTCGACCTCCTCCATCTCCACCTCGTCGTCGGCCAGGGCGGTCTGGGTGACCGGATCCCAGTTGACCAGGCGCTTGCCGCGATAAATCAGATCTTCCTTGAAGAGCCGGAAGAAGGCCTCACGCACCGCCCGGGCGCACACCGGGTCCATCGTGAACCGCTGGCGCTCCCAGTCGCAGGAGCAGCCCATGGCCTGCAACTGCTCGGTGATCCGGCGCTCGTACTCGTCCTTGAAGGCCTGGACCTCGGCGACGAACTTCTCGCGCCCCCCCCGGCCCTCGGCCTCCATCTTCCGGTGCTCGGCCAGGGCGGGCTTGCCCTCTTCCCTGAGGCGCTTGTCCACCATGGTCTGGGTGGCGATGCCCGCGTGGTCGGTGCCCGGCATCCACAGGGCCTCGTACCCCTTCATCCGGTGGGCCCGGGTCAGGATGTCCTGGATCGTGTTGTTCAGGGCGTGGCCGAGGTGCAGGGCCGCGGTCACGTTCGGCGGCGGGATCAGGACGCAGTACGGCTTGGCCTCGCCCCGGAGGACGCGGTCGGGCTCGGCGTGGAAGGCGTCGGCCTCGACCCACTTCCGCCACGCTGCGGGCTCGGTCTCGGACGGGGTGTACGTCTTGGCGAGAGGCGGCTGCCGGGTCTCGGTCTCGGGGGTCGGGGGCGTGGTCATGGCTGGTCCCGGGAGCGTGGAAGGCGGGCGCGACGGGGATTTCACGCCTCAGACGGCAGTGTAGGTGGCCGATACTGTCCCATATGACGCCAACAGCGCAGACACGACGGGCCGCGGTCCGCCCCGGGCTGGGACGCACCGGCGGCATCCTGCTGGGCATCGCCGCCCTCGCCGGGGCCGGTTTCGCCGGCTGGACCCTGTACCGCGTCGCCGCCGCCCCCGCGGAGACCCCGGAAGGCGCGCCCTCCGAGCCGGGCGTGGCCCCGGTGGGCACGGTCGAGGCGGTCCTGGCGACGGTCAAGCGGCTCCGCGACGGCGGCCAGCCGGGGGCGGCCGAGAAGGTCCTCTCCGACGCCGTCCGCCAGTTCCCGGCCGACCAGGACCTGCGCCTGGCCTTCGCCGACCTGCTGATGACCCAGCGTCGGTGGGACGAGGCCTACGACCAGCACCTGGCCGCCATCGAGATCGGGCCGGTGCCCGCCGGCGTGGAGTTCGCCGCCGGCACCCTGGCCAACATGACCAACCGCCCGGCGCTCGCGGCGGCCCACTACGCCAACGCCATGCGCCTGGACCCCAACGCCCCGGACTATCCCCTGTACCTGGCGAGCGTGCAGCTCAAGCTCAACCAGACCCAGGACGCCAAGGCCTCGCTGGCCATCGCGGGCCGGCTGGCGCCCGACCGGGCCCAGGTCTGGGGCATGCTGGCCCAGATCGCGCTGAGCGAGAACAAGCTCGGCATCGCGGCCCAGCAGGTCGAGCGGGCCCGCCAGCTCCAGCCCGAACAGCCCGCGTGGGTGCTGATGGAGGCCCGCATCCGCAAGCGTGAGGGCGACCCGGAGCGGGCCCTGGACCTCCTGCACACCCTGCCGCAGCAGGAGCTCGACGCCCCGGGCACGCTTGCGTTGCTCGCCGAGTGCTACGGGATGCTCGGACGGCCGGGCGACGCGGCGTCGCGGTATCTCGACGCGGCCGGGCGCGACCCGAAGGACCCGGACCTGGCGTTCGAAGCCGCTCTGTGGCTCGAACGCACCGGCGAGCACGCGGAAGCGGTGCGCTGGGCGACGCGTGCGGCGGAACTGGGCCATCCCCGCGCCCCGGGGTGGCTGCGGGCGCAAGCGTCGGCGGACGGGCGGGATCAGCCCTGATCGTCACCGTCGTCGTCGGCCTGGAGGCGGCGGGCGGATTCGGCCCACGGGTCCACCGCGGTGGCCTTGGTGCGTTCGCCGCCTCCGAGCGCCCGCAGGCGTCGACGGCGTGAACCCATCAGCACGAGCAGGCCGGCGCAGCCCACAAGCACCACGCCGAGCAGCGCGACCATCACCAGCAGCGCCAGGCCGCGTCCCGCGGCGTCGGGCGGCGCGGCGGTGGTCAGGAGCGGGATGGCGGCCGGGGGCAGCACGACCCGAGTTTACGGGCCCGGCCGGCCCGCGGATGCTACAGTCCGGCACGCCCGGGCGGACCGGGCGCCGGGAGACACCATGCATCTCGAAGCCCACCAGGACGTCATTAACGATCTCGAGGCGCGGATTTTAACGATCCGTGACTCTCTTTGACTACGACCGCAAGCGTTCCCGGCTGACCGAGCTGGAAGACAAGATGGGCGGCGAGGGCTTCTGGGACAACCCGGAGTCCGCCCGCAAGGTCGTCAGCGAACTCAAGACGCTCAAGGCCCAGACGCAGTCGCTCGCGGGCGTGATCGCGGAGTTCGAGGACGCGAAGCTCGCCTTCGAGATGGCGCGTGAGTCCGGCGACCGTAGCCTGCTGGAGGAGGCCGACGCCTCGCTCCACGGCCTGCTCGGGCGGATGGAGACCATCGAGACGCAGAGCCTGCTCAGCGGCAAGCACGACCACCGCGCCTGCTTCTTCAAGATCTCCGCGGGCGACGGCGGCACCGAGGCCAACGACTGGTGCGAGATGCTGCTGCGCATGTACCTGTTCTACTTCGAGGCCATGGGCTTCAAGGTCGAGGAGATCGAGAAGTCCCACGGCTCCGAGGTGGGCCTGGACTCGGTCACGTTGCGGGTTGAGGGCCCGTTCGCGTTCGGCCTGCTGTCGTGCGAGCGCGGCACGCACCGGCTCGCGCGGGTCAGCCCGTTCAACGCCCAGGGCAAACGCCAGACGAGCTTCGCCACGGTCGACGTCATCCCCGAGTTCGAGGAGGCGGACGTCCAGATCCCCGACAAGGACCTGGAGATCGTGGTGTTCGCCCGCTCCAGCGGCCCGGGCGGCCAGAACGTCAACAAGGTGGCCTCGGCGGTGCGCCTGGTGCACAAACCGACCGGCATCATGATCGTGGCGTCCACCCACCGCGACCAGCTGCAGAACAAGGCGCAGGCCATGAACATCCTCATGGCCAAGCTCGAGCAGATGGCCGAGGAGAAACGCCAGGCGGAGATCATGGAGGCCGCGGGCGGCAAGATCGAGCAGCGCGGCTGGGGCGCCCAGATCCGCTCCTACGTGCTGTACGACAACCGCGTGAAGGACCACCGCACGGGCTACGAAGACAGCCCCGTCAACGTGCTCGACCGCGGGCACCTGCAGGGGTTCATCGACGCGGAGTTGAAGCGCCGGCGCGCGAGCAAGGAAGCCTGACCGCCGACCGTAGGCGGCGGGCGGTCAGTGCCGGCCCGAGCGGCTCCACGACCGCGGCCTGATCGTGCGCCCGTAGACGATCCGCCACGCGAAGTACGCGCTGCCGGCCAGGGCCAGGCCCCCGCTGGGGATCCACAGGGCGTCGCCCCCGATGCGGGCGTGGGCCACCACACCGAGCAGGCCGCCCGAAACGAAGGCAACCAGCAGGCCGCCGATCAGGGCGAAGCGCCACCCCGCGATCTTGTGCCCGCCCAGGCGCTGGCCCGCCAGGAAACCCAGGTCGGTCAGCAGGCCGGTGACGTGGGTGGTCCGCACGATCATGCTGCGGTAAGAAGACGCCATCGCGTTCTGCAGGCCCGCCGCGGCGGCCGCGAGCAGGGCCGTCGCCCACAGGGAATGGGACACCGCGATCGCGGCGACCGCCAGCAGCCCCGCCTCGGACATCACGGCGATGCCGTACCGCCGCCCCAGACGGAGCGTCGAAGCCCCGATGATGACGCCCGACAGCACCGCCCCGAGCACGAAGGCCATCGCGAGGCTCGCGATGAACACCGCGTCGCCGGGATGGCCCGTGCCCAGGTCGAGGCTGAGGTGAGAGACCGTGCCGGTCAGGTGCGTGACCGGCAGCGTGCCGAGCAGCAAGGCGACCGAGTTGATGAACCCCGCGGTGGCCGCCAACCCCAGCCCGCCCAGCAGGACGATCACGAACTCGGCACGGGCATGAAGGGGGACGTGGGGCATGGCGGAACGGGCGGCGTGAGCCGGCCGGTCTGATGGTATCGGCGGGCGCGCCGGGTCAAGTCGAGCGTCAGCGTGCGTTGTCCCGCGCGGTCAGCACGGCCCCGGCCAGGATGGCCAGATAACACAGGATCGGCACGATCGCGGGCAGGTGCAGGCCGAACGCGGGCATGGCCACGTGGAACACCACGGCCAGCAGGACCACCACCACGAACGCGTAGACCAGCCGCCCGGCGACCTCGGCCGTTTCGCGGTCGGCCTGCTCGGCGCGTTCCAGGCGTTCCCGGGCGTCCTTGATCAAGAACGGCGGCCCGTCCTCCGGGTCGTCGGTCCAGCCGGCCGGGTCCGCGTCCGGCCCGATGTGGATGATGCGCCGGTCCTGGTCGTCGCGGGGGCGCATGGTCAGACCAGCAGCGCGGCGGGGTTCTCCAGCAGTTCCTTCACGGTGGAGAGGTACTGGGCGGCCATGGCCCCGTCGATGATGCGGTGGTCGCTGGACATGGTCATGGACATCTCGTGCCCGATGACCAGCGTCGGCTCGCCGTCCTCGTCGTACTCGACGAAGGGCTTCTCGATCGCCCGGCCGACCGCGAGGATCGCGGCGTTCGGCGGGTTGATGATGGCCGTGAAGTGGTCCACGCCGAACATGCCCAGGTTCGAGATCGTGAAGGTCGAGTCGGACATTTCCTCGATCGTCAGCCCCTTCTCCCGGGCCTTCTTGGCCAGGCGCCTGGTCTCCGCGGAGATCTGGCGCAGGCCGGTCTGGTCCGCGTTGCGCAGGGTGGCGACGACCAGGCCGCCGCCCCGCTCCTCCGGCAGGGCCACGGCCACGCCGATGTTCACCTGGCCGTGCAGCTGGATGGCCGGGCCCTTCTCGACCCAGGAGGAGTTGATAAACGGGTGCTGGTGCATGGCCAGGGCGCAGGCCCGGACCAGGAAATCGTTGACCGAGAGTTTGACGCCCTGTGATTCGAGCTGCTCGTTGAGCTGCTCCCGCAGGCCCATCAGGCTGTCCAGGCGGACGGACACCGTCACCTGGTAGTGCGGGATCGTCGCCTTGGACTCGACGAGCCGGCGCGCGATCGTGCCCCGCATGTTGTTCAGGGGGACCGTCTTCGACTCGAGCACCGAGCCGGCGGGCGGCACCATCGGGGCCGGGGCCCGCGCCGCGGGGGCGCTCGCGCGCCCCGCCCCGGCGCTGCGCCCGGACGCCACGAACGCCTCGACGTCCTTGCGGACGATCCGGCCGGACGGGCCGGACCCCGTCACGGCGGACAGGTCCACGTCGTGCTCTTCGGCGATCTTGCGCGCCAGAGGCGAGGCGAAGATGCGGTCATCCTGCCCGGCCGAACCGGCGCGATCCTGCCCGCGCCCGGCGGGCGCCGTCCGCTCCCCGTCGGGGGCGTTCTTCGCCACGCGCCCGGACTCCTCCTCGCGGGCGTCCATCGCCGCGCCCGGGGCCGGCTTGTCCTCGGCCTGGCGCGGGGCCTTGCCGCCGGACGGGGCGGACCCGCCGCCGGACTTGGCCGCGTCGTCCACCGACTCGCCCGCCGCGGCGAGCACGAGAATGGCCTCGCCCACGGGGATCTGCTGCCCCTCCTCGGCCGCGAGCCGCGCCACGGTGCCCTCGTCGAAGGACTGCAGCTCCATCGTGGCCTTGTCCGTCTCGATGTCCGCGAGGACGTCGCCCGCCGAAACCGAGTCACCGACCTTGACGTGCCACTTCACGACGGTGCCCTGCTCCATCGTGTCGGAGAGGCGGGGCATGGTGACCGGGATGGGCATGATCTGGATCTCCTTGTCCCCCGGCGTCAGGGCGGGTCGGGAAGCCGTTTTCGCGGGGGTGTTTCCGGCCGGACCCGGCCGGGCCTCATGATACTGCCGGCCGGCGCGGCGGGGCCAGCCCGGAGGGGCGGGCGTCCGCCCGTCACCGCCCGAAGAGCCGGCGGATCAGCCCGGCAATGCCCCCGGGCCTGGCGCCGGGCGGCGGGTAGATCGCGCCCTCCTGCTGATCGTGCACCGCGAAGCCGTGCCGGTGGGCGATGTCGATGATGCCGGAGATCTGCTCGGGCGTGGTGCTCCACCGCATGCACAGGCCGATGTAGCCACCCTCGCAGCCCGGATCGATCGACCAGATCGAGCGATCGATCTCCTCGTCCGACATGCCCTCCATGGGCGGGTGCCGGCGGAGGATCTCGTCCAGGCACGCCCGGAAGGCCTCCGGAGGCACGCCGAACGGGCGGTCGGTGTCTTCCAACTCGGCGCGTTCCAACGCCTCGCCGACTTCCGCCGGCGTCAGGCCCGGACGCGCGGGGACGATGTACAGGTCGTACGACATGCCCGGGTTCAGGCCGTAGCTTCGACCACGCGGCGCACCGCGGCGGCGATCTTGTCCGGGTTCGGCAGGTACGCCGCCTCGAGCCCCTTCGCGTACGGCGTGGGCACGTCCTCGGTGTTCACACGCACGGGGGGGTGGTCGAGGTAGTCGAAGCAGCGCTCGCAGATCTGGGTGATGACCTCGCTGGACACGCCGCCGAAGGGCCACGACTGGTCCACGACCACGACGCGGTTGGTCTTCTGAACGCTGCGGATGACCGAGTCGATGTCCAGCGGGCGGATGGTGCGCATGTCGAGCACGTCGCACTCGATGCCGTCCGCGGCCAGACGCTCGGCGGCCTCCAGGCAGAAGTTCACCGGGCGGCCGAAGGAAACCAGCGTGCAGGCGTCGCCCTCGCGGGCCAGGCGGGCCCGGCCGAAGGGGATGTAGTACTGCTCCTCCGGCACGTGGGCCTTGTCGCCGAGCATGCGCTCGGACTCCAGGAAGAACACCGGGTCGGGGTCGCGGATGGCCGTCGCCAGCAGGCCCTTGGCGTCGTACGGGTTGCTCGGGATGGCCATCTTCAACCCCGGGACGTTGGCGTAGAGGCCCTCGACGCACCAGGAGTGCGTCGAGGCGAGCTGGCCGCCTGCCCCGTCGTTGCCGCGGAAGACGATCGGGCACCCCCACTGCCCGCCGGACATGTAGAGCATCTTGGGGGCGTTGTTGAGGATGGGGTCGGCCGCGACGAAGGAGAAGGACCACGACATGAACTCGACGATCGGACGCAGGCCGTACATGGCCGCCCCGATGCACATGCCGGCGAAGCCGTTCTCGGAGATCGGGCTGTCGATGACCCGCTTGGGTCCGAACTCGTCGAGCATGCCCTGGCTGACCTTGTAGGCCCCGTTGTACTCGGCGACCTCCTCGCCGATGAGGAAGACGCGCGGGTCGTTGCGCATCTCGTGGCTCATCGCCTCGCGGAGGGCCTCGCGGAACTGGATGATCCGGTCGCCGTCGCGGGAGGGGAGGTCGGCTTCCTCGACGAAATCAGGCAGGGTCCATTCGCCGACGGCGGGGTGGATCGGGGTTTCGATCATCTCGAGGGTGGTCATGGTCAGAGCTCCGACGGGGGAGGGGCGTATTGGTTGAGAATCTTGCGGCAGTTCTCGATGAGTTCGGGCAGGTGGTGCTCACGCAGGGCCATCAGGCGTTCCCAGACAATGGCGTCGTAGCCGTGGGCCACAACGTTGCGCTGGGCGACGATCATGCGCCACGGAACAGAGGGATGCTGGTCGTGAAACTCGGTCCCGAGGCGGGTTGCGATCTCTCCGATCACGATCAGGTCCCGAATGACCGACCCGCGGATGAAGCGGCGGTACCGCTCTTCCGCATCGGCGTACACGTCCATCCCATCGATCGCCTGGGTGGCATAGGCAATCAGGTCGGTGAGCAGTTGTGGGATGCCGGTCCGCGTCATGCCGCATACACCCTCTCGGCGGTGCTGAGGATCTCGTGTCGGGTCCACGGGTTCCGGTGGTGTTCGACGGCGGGCTTTTCGATCAGATCCACGGTCCGACCGGTCAAGGCTTCCAGTTCGAGTTTCATCGCTGCCAGCTCGAAGAGCGACCACGGGGCGGCGTCCTCGAAACGGACCATGACATCGATGTCGGACCTGGGCGTGAAGTCATCCCGCAGGACCGAACCGAACAGCCAGACCTCCACGATCTTCCACTTCCGGCAGAAGCCCGCGAGCTGGTCGTCCGTGATGTTCAGGCGGGGGTGCGTCATGACTCTTCGGTTCTCGTCCGGATGACGGTGGCCTCGGGCCAACGCCGGTCGGGGGCCGCGGCGCGGTGGGTCTCGCCGCGCCGGAGGATCAGGAGGAAGGCGACCCGAACGCCGAGCAGGCCGAGGAAGCCGAGCCCGAGAATCACGATGGGCAGCCAACGCTCCATCCGCGGGCTCTCACATCAGCGGGTTCCTGGCCCCGTGGTGGTACCGCGCCGTGGGGGACAGGTTCTTCTGCGGCAGGGCGTACACGTCGGTGAACAGCTCGGCCTCGACCTCCGGGGCCGGGCTGTTCTCGGCGAACTCGACCGCCTCGAGCACCTCGTCGCGGATCTCGTTCTGCATCCGCTTCCAGCCGTCCTCGGTGATCGCGCCCTCCTCCATCAGCTGGTTGAGCAGCCGCGCGATCGAGTCCTTGTTCTTGTACTCCTCGACCTCTTCCTTCGTCCGGTACTTCTGGGGGTCGGACATCGAGTGCCCCATGTACCGGTAGGTCTTGAAGTCCACGAAGCCGGGGCGCGAGTTCTCGCGGCAGCGGTCGGTGAAGGGTTTGAACGCCTGGTACACGTTGCGGATGTCCAGGCCGTCGATCCGGATCGAGTCGATGCCGTACGACTCGCCGCGGGCCACCAGGTTCTCGTGGTTGGCGGTGTGGCGGTGGATGGCCGTGCCCATCGAGTACCCGTTGTTCTCGATGACGTAGATCACCGGCAGGTCGTACAGCGACGCGAGGTTGAGCGCCTCGTGGAACGCGCCCTGGTCGATGGCGCCGTCGCCCAGGTAGCACAGCGCGACCTTCTTGCCCGGCGCGTGGTCGGGGTGGACGCCCGCGTTGAGCACCTCGTTCTCGTACTTGGCGGCGAAGGCCAGGCCCGCGCCGAGCGGGGTCTGCGCCCCCACGATCCCGTGCCCGCCGAAGACCCAGTTCGGCCGGTCGAACATGTGCATCGACCCGCCCTTGCCCTTGGCGCAGCCGGTGATGCGTCCGAACATCTCGGCCATGCAGGCCCGGGCCGACATGCCCCGGGCCAGCGCGTGCCCGTGGTCGCGATAGGCCGTCACCAGCGGGTCGTCCTGGTTGACGCACGCGATGGTGCCCACGGCGCAGGCCTCCTGCCCGGAGTAGATGTGGCAGAAGCCGCCGATCTTGGCCTGCTGGTAGGCCTGCATCGTGCGGTTCTCGAACTCGCGGATGAGCTGCATGTCCCGCAGCCACCGGAGCTGCACCTCGACGGGCGGCAGGGCGGCAGGATGTGAGGAATGTGCTTTCGCCATGGTGTTCGCGGTCGGGGCCTGGGTCATCGCGTCCTCGGATCGACGAGCGGTCCGCCTCCCGGGGATGCCCGCCGTTCGGGCGATGGGAGCGCGGCGCGTGGGCGCAAGTAGGCGGCCCCGCGCGGGGGCGGGGCCGCCTGGTGAGTGTAGGGGATGGGCCGGACGACGACAACGCCGGGGATTCCGGCCCCGGCCGGGCTTAATCCGTCTGGAGGCTCAGGCCCTTGGCCAGCTGGTTCTGCGTCTGGAGCAGCACCAGGGCGGTCTGGACCTGCAGGTCGATGCCCTCGGTCAGGAGAGTCTCGGGGTCCGGGCGTGGAGCGTCCGCGATGACCCGGCCCTTCTCGTCCAGCGGGAGGACGTCCGCGTCACGCCGCAGGAGCAGCGCGGCCTCCTGCTGGCTGGGCAGCATCTCTACGCTCAGGTCGGGGTCAACGCCCCACTCCGTCGCCCCGGGGAGCTTGTGGATCATCCGGGGCGAATCCACGTGGTAGTAGTGCGTGGTCAGCTTCATGGCCGCCGACCCGCCGGGCAGCATGTACACGTTCTGCACGCTGCCCTTGCCGAAGGACCGCTGCCCCACGATCAGGGCGTTGGTGCGCCCCTGCTGGGCCGCCGCCTGCACAGCGCCGGCCACGATCTCGCTGGCCGAGGCGGAGCCCTCGTTGATCAGCAGCACCACCGGCATCTCGCTGAGCACTTCCCTGCCCGGCATCCGGCGGGCGTTCTGCATCTCCTGCGGCACGCCGACGGCGTCGACCGTCTTGACGATCAGCCCCTCGGGCACGAAGCGGCTGGCGATCTCCACCGCCTGGTCCAGCAGGCCGCCGGGGTTGTACCGCAGGTCCAGGATCAGCCCGTTGAGCCCGCGCTTGCGCATCGCGGCGACCGCGCGGTCGAACTCCCGGGACGAGTCGTCCGTGAAGCCCGTCAGGCGGATGTAGCCGATGCCGTTGTCGGGGTCGATGAACCAGTTCCAGTCGTCGTCGCCCGGGCCGGTCTTCGACCAGCCCTTGACGGTCGGCAGGTCGATCCGCTGGCGGATGAGGTCGAAGGACAACTCGATCACGTTGTCGTCCTCGTCCTTCCGCTCGATGGTCAGGTTGACCGGCGTGTTGGCCGGGCCGGTGATGACCTCGACGGCCTGGTCCAGGCCCAGGCCGACGGCGGTGATGCCGTTGATCTTCTTGATGATGTCGCCCGAGCGGATGCCGGCCCGCTGGGCGGGGGTGCCCTCCAGCGGCGTGACGACGGTGATGTTCTGCAGCTCGTCGAGCTGGATCTGCACGCCCACGCCGATGAACTCGCCCTCGGTGGAGCGGCGGAAGCGGGCCAGCTCGTCGGGCCAGATGAAGGCCGAGTACGGGTCCAGCTCGCCCATGGCGCCGTTGCCGAACTCGTGCAGGATGGCGCCCGGCATCACGCCGATCGTGTCCTGCGCGTCGGCCAGCACGCCGTCGACGACGCGGCGCAGGTCGTAGGCGCTCGCTTCACGCGACCACCCCGCGACCTCGGCCCGGCGCTCGTCCAGGCGGGCGAGGAAGGCCTCACGCTTGCCCGCGTCGCCGATGCCCGGGAAGGCCCGCGACAGGTCGGTCGTCGACGCCAGCGTCCGCACCGCGTCGAGGCCGCCCAGGATCAGGCTGTTCATCGTGACGCCGCTCGGGTTCGAGCGGGTCGTGCGCCCGACGTGCTGCTGGGCCGAGCGCTGGATGGCCGTGCGGATCATCGTCGAGTCGATGCCGGCCAGCTTGGCGCGGAAATCGTCGCCGTAGGGGTTGTACGGGGGCAGCGGGTCCAGGCCCTCGGCCAGGCGGCGCTGGTTGCGCAGCTCCCACAGGCGCTCGGGGGTGTACAGCCGGATCATCGACAGCCGCGTGCCCAGACGCTGCACCGCGTCGCGGTAGGTGTCCGCCGGGTCGTGCAGGGTGTCGAGCCGGAAGAACAGCTCGCTGGCCATCAGCCAGTCGCCGGCACGCTCGCACTCGGCGGCCACGCGCTCGGCCTCGCGCACCAGGCGGGCGATGCGCGGGTCGGCGAAGAACGCGTCCGTGTCGCGCGTGAGCATCTGCAGCCGGGCCGCCTTGCCCAGCGCATCGCTCAGGGCCACCGGGGCGCGCTCGGCGTCGTAGGCGGCGAGCTGGTCGTCAAGCTCCGAGCTCGCCTCGGCGATCTTCTCGGCGCGGTCCGACTCGCGCTTGGCGTGGTTTGTTTTGAACAGCTCGAGCGAGTCCCGCACGCGGGGGTCCAGGCCCTGGTCGGCGATCATGCCCGAGTTGATCAGGTCGAGCAGCGCCTTCTCGTCGCCGCCGCTTGCCAACCGCCAGAGGTTGCCCCTCGGGGCCGCCGTGGCGGCCCGGGAAGCCGCTGGCTGGGCGGCGAGACCCGGCGTTCCCGCGAAGAGGGCCGCCGCCAACATCGCCGCACCGATCGTCCTTGCCCCTGTGGGTCGCGTCATACCGTCTCCGTTCCTGTTGAGCGGCGGCCGACCGGATGCCGTCCGCCGCGGTCGATCCTTTTTACATCGTCGCCCCGCCGGGGGTTCGCCACGCCGGGGACCCCGACGCTCGCCCCCGGACCCGGCCGGTCCGGGCTGGGCGTTCCGGGAAGACCGCAGCGCCCCGATAAATACGCCCCAAGGCCCGAAAAGTTGCCGGGAGGCCCTTCGCTCAGGCCCGTCGCCCTCCCACACTTTGGGGTCTTACCCCCTTCTGGAAGCAACCCGCCAGCCCCACAGACCGGTCACGCCGGCGCTCAACCCGATCAGGGCGATGCTCCACAACCGGAACGCCTCCGCCTCGCCGCCTGTTCCGCCCATCCCCGCCAGGGCGAGCGCCGCGAGCCCCAGGGCCGGGCCGCCGGTGTACCCCATCCCGATCACGGCCTCGTGCCGGCCCCCGGCGTCCACCTCGGCCGCGCCCGCGGCGAGGGCGTAGTACAAGGCCCCGCAGTAGACCGCCGCCACGCCGGCGCCCATCAGGGTCAGCCCGACCAGGAAAACCCCCAGACCAACCCCGCCAGAGCCCAACGCCGGGGCCCCCACCGTCATCGCGAACCCGGCGACCATCGCCCCAAGGCCCGCCCAGGGGGCCCACCACCGGCCGTGCCAGCCGTGCCAGCGTTCGAACAGCGCGAACACGCCGACGCGGGCGATCAGCCAGGCGCTCGCCAGCCTCGGCTGGGCCGCGGACCCCGCCCCGAGCCGGTCCAGGATGATCGGGAGGACCGGCCCGGCCGCGGACAGGACCAGGTACGACGCGAACATGAGCACGCGGCACAGCGCCAGAAGACGCTCGTAGACCGGCGGGTGCGGCTCGTGGGCCTCGCCGTGTTTGGCCGGCTCGGTCGGCAGGGCGAACGCCATGGCCACCATGCCCAGATGGATCACCCCGAGCCCGGCGAGGATCCAGAACGGCCGGGACGCCAGCAACGGCGACATGGCCCAGAAGGCGGCCACCAGCGCGCTCGACCAGACGATGTTGAACCGGCCCACCGCGAAACGCAGGGCCCGCCCGCTCCGTCCGCCCGAGAGGTACGACTCGACAACCGGCCAGAGCACCCCGGTCGCGGGGGAGTACACCAGAACAAGGGCCCAGACCGCCGGGCCCAGCAGGGTCGGGGCCAGATACTGGGCCGCGAGCGGGACCAGGCAGGCGACGCCCATCAGGGCGAGGATCCCGGCCATGACGGCCCGGGTGGAGACCTTCGGCGAACGCCGGACCAGACGCAGCATGGACCCGGCGAAGGCCGCTCCGCCCAGGTAGGTCACGCCCAGCGCCACGCCCAGCCAGAGGTTCTCCCGCCGGCCGTAGTGCAGCGCCGAGTTGGTGATGAAATAGATGCCGTTGGTCACCGCCCCGGTGCCCATGGAGCCCAGGAAGGTGAGCAGGAGCACCAGGCCGAGCGGGGCCGGACGCTCGCCGGCCGATCCCGTTTCCCGCCCGTTGCCGACCGTTTCCTCAAACCCGACGCTCATGGAGAGCCAGCCTTGCTCGGTCCCGGCGCCGGGCGGGCGCGATCGCCCGGACGGCACGCGTTGCCATCCGGCGGGGGCGATCGTAGACTCCCGCCCCGACCCCGCGCTCGCGTGGGGCCGCACATCCTGATCCCGTAGCTCAATTGGATAGAGCGCTGGCCTCCGAAGCCAGAGGTTACAGGTTCGAATCCTGTCGGGATCGCTTCCTTCTCCCCCTGCAAAACCGAGCGGAGCGACCGCACACGGCTTTGGCCGTGCGCGGCGGTGCGCGATCGGTCGGGCGCGAACATTGCCGGGCCGGGCGGGGTTTGCTGCTGCATACCCGAGGAGCCCCGAGCATGAGCAGCCAACCCGCCCGCAAGCCGTCCGAGCCCGGCCGCCCCCCGGCCAAACCCGAGTGCGCCCCGCCGGAACCGGTCGAGGAACGGTGCCCGACCGAGGCGGAGCTTGACAAGGCGATCGCGGACAGCTTCCCCGCGAGCGACCCCATCTCGCTGCAGCTCGAAGCCACGCCGCCGAACACGCCGGGGCGTGACGCCCCCTGCCCGGACTGAGCGTCGCGGGCGAGGCGTTGGGATCTGGATCAGGCCGCGATCAGGCCCGGCGACGCCGGCGGGCGGCCAGCAGGCCGGAAGCCCCGAGCACGCCCGCCGCGCCCGGTCCGGGCACGGTGACGAACTCGATGTTCACCCAGGAGCCCGGCGCGAACGCGTAGCCCCCCACCACGATGCGGACCGAGTCGGCGGTGAAGCTGACGTTGGCGGCGCTGAAGGCCGGCAGGTCGTCCGGCGCGCCGGGCTCGTGCGTGATGCCCGTCGAGGAGTAGGTCACGATGACGTCGACGATCGTCGTGCCGGGGGCCCCCGACCAGTCGAGGTCCCGGATCTCCAGGTGCGTCTGGGGGAAGCCGGAGTTGAACCAGGGGCTGAACCAGTCCTCGTAGGTGTCGAGACGCAACGAGTTGGGCCCGATGTCCAGCGTGTACCAGACCGTCCCGAAGAAATCCACGGTGAACTCGTGGCCGGGGTCCGTGACGATGCCGAACTCGCGGAGTTGCTGCTGGCCGTTCAGCTGGGCATGCGTCCAGTACTCGACCGTGTCGCCGACCAGGCTGCCGCCCGCCGTCGCGACGCCCGACGCCGCCGCCAGAACTCCCACCATGGCCGCGCCGCGGCGCGACGCTCCGAACAGGTTTTTCATACGCTCTCCCGCCCCTCCCGGGCTTGGCTCGGACCCCCGCGGCCCGCTTCATTAAGGCCAATCATAGAACGCCCGGGGCAAAAACCCTCCGATCTAAGGGGATTTTGCCCCGCAGTCGCGAGGCTCTCGGACCTTGGCCGGGCAAAAAACCCTTGCCGGCTCAGCACTTGGGGCAGTTGACCCCAAACTTCAGGCAGATGGGGTGGTCGTGCGGGCAGTTGGGCCGGGCGGTGCAGGCCTGGCGGCCGTGGAAGATGATCTGGTGCCCGATCATGCACCACCGCTCCCGCGGGAACAGCGACAGCAGCCGCTTCTCGATGAACACCGGGTCCATCTTCGGCTCGGGCACGAGACCCCACCGCCACGAGAGGCGCTGGATGTGCGTGTCCACCGGCATGCCGACGTTGATGCCGTAGGCGTTGCCCAGCACCACGTTGGCCGTCTTCCTCGCCACCCCGCGCAGCGTCAGCAGGTCCTCCATGGTGTCGGGCACCCGACCGTCGAACCGCTCGACCACGGCCGTCATGGCCTCGTGGATGGACTTGGCCTTGCTGCGGAACAGGCCGATGGTGCGGACGTACCCCTCGATCTCCTCGGGGGTCGCCGCCGCGTAATCGGCCGGCGTCGGGAAGGCCTTGAACAGCGCCGGGGTCGCCTTGTTCACCCCGGCGTCGGTGGATTGGGCGCTGAGGATGGTGGCGATGAGGAGTTCGTGCGGCGTGGAGAACACCAGCTCGCAGTGCGCGTGGGGGTAGTGCTCGTTCAGGGCCTTCGCCAGGCGCGTCGCGAGGGCCTTCTCCGCGCGGGTGACCTCGGGGAGGGCGAACGGCAGGTCGCGCAGTCCCGTGGGGTTGTTCTTGCCCTTGGGGTGGACGCGCTCGCTCACGAGCCGGCCCCGTCCCGGCGTCCCGCGAGCGACCAGGCCCCGAGCGTCAGCCCGGCCAGCGTCGCGGCGAAGGTCGCGCCCATGGTCCGCGAGGCCCCGGGGTGCTGGGCGGAGAACGCCTCCTGGTGGCGCAGGGCGGCCTCGTTGTCGCCGCCGGCCGCGGCGTTCCAGTACGCCCGCAGGTCGCCGTCCATCCGCGGGCCCTGGATCAGCAGGTGCCACGCCGCGAGCAGCAACGCCGCGCCGAGCAGGGCGGCCCGGAAGAACTGCGTCCAGGACCGCCGGCGCGGCCCCGCGAAGGCCGCGAGCGCGAACCCCACGACCGCCGCCAACGCCGCGACGAGCTGCACGCCGTCCGCGATCAGGAACACCCGCGCGGCCACCCGGCCGGCCCCCAGCATCCAGTGGTCGCCGGTGTAGGCCGGGTAGACGCCGAGCGTGGGTTCGAGCGAGCGCATGGTCGGGAAGGCGACCGCGGCCGCGACGCCCGCGCCGAACAGGGCGCCGGACCACAACGCCAGCGCCGTCATGTGTAGGGTTTCGCCGATTCGGTACGCCAGGGGCCGCTTCACGCCGGATGATAGATCCCGGCGTGCGGAACCCCGCGCGGCCGTCGCCCAAACGCGGGCGTCCCCTACCATCCGGGGTGTTCCACGCCCCCGAAATCGCGGTCGCCATCGCCGGCCTCCCGCCGAAATCCGGCGCGGGAACCCCCGAGGCCGCGCGGTGGGTGCGTGACCGGCGCATCCGGGGCGTGGCGCTCGACGCCGCCCGCCCGGACTGCCGCGCCCGTGATCTCGGCCGCTCGGCCCGGCGCGACCTCGCCGCGATGCTCCGGCGGACGGAGTTGGAACTGACGGGCATCGACCTGTTCATCCCCCCGGCCCACTACGCCGACCCCGCCCGCGCCGAACGGGCCATCGAGACCGTCCAGCAGACCGCCACCATGGTCGCCGAGTTGGCCCGGCTCGTGGGCGGACGCTCGCGCCCGCTCGTGTCGGTCACCCTGCCTGCCGAGCTGCCCGCGTCGGTCCGCGCCGCCCTGGCGGTCCACGCGGAGCGATTCGGCTCGACCATCGCGGACCACACGCCCCGGGCGGAGGCGGCCCCGCCCGGCCTGACGCTGGGCGTGGACCCGGCGGCGTGCTTCATGGCCGGCGATGACCCCGCCGCCGCCGCGACCCGCGCGGGCGTGAGCGCCCTCCGCCTGACCAACCTCGACGCGACTGGCAGGTGCGCCGCGAACGCGGACGGCGGACGCCTCGACGCGACGGGCTACGCCGCGGCCGCGGTGACCACCGGGCTCCGCTGGATCGTGGCCGACACCCGCGGCGTGCCGGAGCCGGGCCGGGCCGTTTCCGCGGCCGTCGCGACCTGGCGCGAGGCGGCGATGCTGCCGGATGCCTGACGCGTCAGCGTTCGACCGCCGCGCGGACGGCGTCCAGGTACGCCCCCGGCGTCCCCCCGCCCTCGATGCGGGCGACGGTCTCGCCGTTGACGATGATCAGGGTCGTCGGGTAGGCCCGCACGCCGAGCCCGGCGATCTCGGCCGCGTGGCTCGCCTCTTTGAGGTACACCGGCACGGTCGACGCACGCAGGAAAGTCTCGACCGCGGGGTCGCTCAGCGCCCCGCGTTTCAGGGCCTGGCACGGGCCGCACCAGTCGGCGGTCGCGACGACGAGGACCGGACGCCCGGTTTCCGCCGACGCCGCCCGGGCGTCGGCCAGCGTCCACGCGTCGGAGAACACCGCGGGCACGGGGGCCGCGTTCCCGCCTCGGAAAAACATCAACGCGGCGAAAACCGCCACGATCGCCAGCCCGATCCACACGCCCCGGCCCATCGCCACCTCCGCCGCGGCCCGCGCCGCTCGTTCCCACGCCTACCCGGCGAAATCGGCCCGAGCGGGGTTGTAGCCCGGGTCGAGCTGTTCGATCAGCCGCTCGGTGTACCGCCAGGCGTTGAGTTCCTGACGCACGCCGCGCAGCGTTTCGGGTCCGGGCGTCGCCATTGCCGCCTCGAACAGTTCCGCGACGCGGGCGAGGTGCGACCGCCGGCGCTCTTCGGCGAACGCCGACCACCGGCGTCGGGCCTCGGCGCCTTGGGAAGCGAGGTCCGCCTCGACCTCCTCGCGAAGCTCCATGATCTCCATGAGGAACCCCTCGGGGAGCGCGGGGTCGTCCGAAGCGGACGGCCCGCCCAGCAGCCGCAGCAGGGCGCCGGCGCGGCGCTCCGGGTCCGCGAGGGTCCCCCGAGCCGCCGTCAGCGCCGCGGCGTCGACCGACGCCTCTTCGCCCGCCAGATCAGGGTGGACGTTCGCCAAGCGCGCCAGGAACGCCGCCTCGATCTCGGCGTCGCTCAGGTCGAACCGCCTCGGGAGGCCCAGCAGCGCGAAGGGGTCCGCGGCGTCGTTCGTCAGAATTTCTCCATCCCCGGTCACGCCACGAGCTTACGCTCGATGAACCGGCGGTGTGGGCATTGACCTGCGGGCCGGGATCGGCGACGATGGCATGTCCGGCCGTCCCGGACGCGACGAAAGGGATCACCGTGGCGAGGCACATCGGCATCGTGGGCGTCAGCCCGGAAGGCGCCTCGTTGTGCTACCGCCAGGTCTGCCGCCTGGGGGCCCAGGACCTCCAGCAGCCGCTCGTCACCCTGCACAGCCAGCCGTTCGCCGACTACCTCGACGCTATCCGGCGCGACGACTGGAGGGCGGTGGGCCAGCTGCTGCGCGATTCGGCGTGCAAACTGGCCGACGCGGGGGCCGAGTTCTGCTTTACGCCGGACAACGCGGTCCAGCACGCCATCCAGCTCGCCGAAGTCTCCTGCCCCATCCCGTGGCTCAAAATGACCGACGTCGTCGGCGAGGCCATCGCCCGGGACGGGCGGCGCACCGTGGGCGTCGTCGGCACCAAGGTCGTGACCTGCGGGAGCGTGTATCAGACCGACCTGGGCATGCGGGGCATCAAGCTCGTCCGCCCGGACGATCCCGACACCGACCTGCTCGAGACGATGATCTTCGAGGAGCTGGTCCACGGGCAGGCCCCCGCCGCGGCCCGGCGCACCATGATCGAGATCGTCGGACGGCTGGCCGGACGGGGCTGCGAGGGCGTGATCCTGGGCTGTTCCGAGGCCCAGCTCGTCATCACGCCCGAGGAAAGCCCGCTGCCGGTCTACAACGCGGCGGACATCATGTCGCGCCAGGCCGTCCGGCACGCGATCGCCGAGATCCTCTGAGCCTCACGCGCCGCCGGGGGCGTCGTCGTCCGGCGTCGCCCGTTCGGCCGCGGGCGTGACCTCGATGGGCAGGCCCGTGGCGAGCCACTCCTCGTACCCGCCGGCGTAGAACTTGACGCGGCGACGCAGCATCGTGTTGTAGCCCGCCTCGATCAGGCGCTTGGCCATGGCGCGGGCCACGGCGGACGACGGGTCCTCGCCATAGACGATGAGGGCTTCTTTTTTCTCCAGCCAGGGGTCGGTGCCGACGCGGAGGTCGATGTCGTTGGGCCGGAGGTTGACGGCGCCGCGGATGTGGCCTTCGTCATAAATGACAGATCGCCGGGCGTCCAGGAAGAGCACTTCGGGGTCGCTGCGCTCGGAGCGGGCGTGGTAATCCAGGGCCTGGGCGAGCGTGATCACGTCGATCCGCCGGTCCGACACGTCCTTGCGGGCGCAGCCCACCTGGCCGCCCGCGAGGACCGCCGCACACACCCAGAGAATGGCCCGCTGCGCGACCCGGGGCAAACTACGATCTTTTTGCGGCCGAGATTCGTCCATGCCGGGAGAATAACCGGGCATGCGCCGCGGTTCACCTTCCCCCCAGGAGAGGCAGGCAAAATGATGGGCACCCGTCTGACCGAGCGAATCGCCGGCTTCCTGGCCGTCTTGACCGCGTGCGCCGCCTTGGCGTCCTCGCCGGAACCGCCCGAACCCGACGAGTACGACGACCTTGTCCGCGTGCGGGTCGTCTCCGAGCACCCGGACATCACGCCGGGCGGGACGGTGTGGCTCGGCGTGCGGTTCGAGATCGAGGACGGCTGGTACGTGTACTGGCCGGGCCGGAACGACACGGGCAGCGGCAGCGAGATCAAGCCCGCCGGGCCCCCGAACGTGCGTTACGGCGGGGTGCAGTGGCCCGCGCCCACCCGGCAGGTCGCCCCCGGCGACATCGTCAACCACGTGTACAAGACCGCGGTCACGGCGCTGATCCCGGTGACCGCGCCCGCGGACGCCGAGGTCGGCTCGGAGCTGGAACTGTCCTTCGACGCGGTCTGGCTCGTGTGCCAGGACGTGTGCGTGCCGGGCTTTGAGACCGTCTCGATCACCCTGCCGGTGGTGCAGGAGGCCTCGCCTCCGGACCCGCGCGTGGCCGGGCTCTTCGCGGAGTCCCGCGCCCGGATCCCCAAACCCCAGCCGGACCGCGAGCGGGTGGCGACGGTGGAATGGACCGACCAGCACGCGGTGCTGCGGGCCCGCGGGGCGTTCCGCATGGCGTTCTACCCCGACGCTGATTGCACCCCCATCCTGAACCTGTCCACCGCGGGGGCGGGCGAGTCGGACTCGCTCCGGCTCCGCATGCCGGACAAGGAACGCCGCCTGTCCGGGGTGGTCGAGCTGTTCTCGCGGGACGGCATCTCGCGGGTCTACCTGATCCGTTCCACGCCCGACGCACCCAACGGCTGAACCCGCCGGTACCAACCCGGCAAACACCTCACCGCGTCGCCCGCCCACGGCGGGCCATAGGAGACGAGCCATGATGAAGCACATGCGGAAACTTCTGGCCGCGTCCGCGGCGGTCGCCATGGGCGGGGCCCTTATCGCCGCCGGCGCTCCCCAGGCCGAGAAGGCCCAGGTCGGCAAGCCGGCGCCGGACTTCACGCTGCTCGATTTGGACGGCAAGGAGCACACCCTGAGCTCCTACACCGCCCAGGGCAACGTGGTGGTCCTCGAGTGGTTCAACCCGCTCTGCCCGTTCGTCAAGAAGCACTACAACCACCCCTCGGACACCATGAACGCCATGGCCAAGGGCTGGGAGGGCGAGCGGGTGGTCTACCTGCGCATCAACTCCGCCGATCCTTCCACCGTCACGGGCAACCCCGAGACCTTGCGCAAGGGCGTGCAGGACTTCGAGATCACCACCCCCCTGCTGCTCGATCCGACCGGCGTGGTGGGCAAGCGCTACGGCGCGAAGCGCACGCCGGAGATGTACGTGATCACCAGCGAGGGCGTCCTGGCCTACCACGGGGCGATCGACGACGACAACACCGCCCGGGCCCCCGGCAAGACGAACTACGTCAAGCAGGCTGTGGACGCCGTCCTCGCGGGCAAGGAAGTCCCCACCCCGACCAGCACCGCGTACGGGTGCAGCATCCACTACGCCGAGTGAGCCGGCCCGAGCCATCGACCGTCACGCCCCGGGGGTCCACCCGGGGCGTCTTTTTTGAACGCGCGGCTCTCCGCGGCCTGATACCCTTCCCTGTTCCCACGGAGGCCCCGCATGTTCGACCTGCCCGGCGCCCTCGGCACGCTGGCGGACCTGGCCGTCATCCTCATCGGCTTCAGCGCGATCATTTTCGTGCATGAGCTGGGGCACTTCCTCGCCGCGCGGTGGGCCGGCGTCCGCGTGCTCGCGTTCTCGATGGGCATGGGGCCGGTGGTGTTCAGTTACCGCAAGGGGATCGGCTTCCGGAGGGGGTCTTCCGAGCCGGAGTACCTCCGCGCCGCCGCCCGGACCGCGCTCGCGGATGAGGGGGGCGAGGGCGGCGCGCCCGGGATCAGCCCGACCGAGTACCGCTTCAGCGCGCTGCCGCTGGGGGGCTACGTCAAGATGCTCGGCCAGGAGGACGCCAACCCCGGCGCCGTCTCGGACGCGCCGGACTCGTACCAGAACACCGCGGTGTGGAAGCGGATGGTGGTGATCTGCGCGGGCGTCGTGATGAACCTCATCACCGCCGCGGGGCTCTTCATCATCGTGTTCATGGTCGGCCTGAAGGTGCAGCCGCCCATCGTGGGGCGTGTCGCGCCGGACTCCCCGGCCGCCGCCGCGGTGGCCGTGAACCGGCCGGACGTCGGCCGGGGCCTGCGTCCGGAGGACGTGATCCTGGAGGTCGGCGGGCACCGCGTGCGCGCGTTCAACGAGGTCGCGACGGAGGTGGCGATGAGCGGGCGTCACCGCCCGGTGCCGCTGCTCGTCCAACGCCCGGGCCACCCCGAGCCGATCCTCTTCGAGGCCGAGGCCCGCGCGGACGAGACTTCCGGTCTGCGCGACCTGGGCGTCATGCCGGCCTTCTCGACCACGCTGGCGGAATGGGAAATCGCCGCCGACCGCGACCGGTTCGCCGCGATCGTGGGTCTCTCGTCCGTCGGGCCCGGGGACCGCCTGGTGGCGGTCAACGGCGTCCCGGTCGCCCGCCCCAGCTCGCTGACGGAGGCGGCCGCGGCCTCGGGCGGACGGCCCGTGCACACCGTGTTCCGTTCCCCCGACGGCCAGGAACGCGCCGTCACCGTCCAGCCCGTCCGCGCTCTGCAGCAGAACAAGGTCGCGACCGACCCCGACCGGGTCGTTCTGCACCTGCTCGGCCTGCGCCCGCTCCTCCGCGTCGATCCGAGCGCGGCCCCGGATGACACCAAGCAGGGCCTGCGCCCCGGCGACGTTCTCGTCCGCATCGCGGACGTCGATGCGCCGGCCCGCGACGAGGCCATGGCCGCCATCCGAGCCCACGCGGGCAAGGCCATCGAGGTCGAGGTCCTCCGCGACGGGCGGCGGCAGGTGCTCCCGGTCAAGGTGAACCGCAACGGCACCATCGGGTTCATGCCCGCCGCCGAGACCGCCGACGCCCCGGCGATCGTCGCCGCCCCCCCCTACTTCCTGCCCGACCAACCCCGGGACACCACGGCTCCCGGCGTGGACGCCGCCGCGTTCACCCCCCATCGCCCCCCGGCCGCGGACCTGATCGACCGGCCCGGCACCCGCATCCTCGCCGTGGCCGGCCGGCCGGTGGAGACGCTCCAGGACGTGGCCGAAGCGTTGATCCAGGCGACCCGGGAGGGCCTGGACGCCGGCGAGAGCGTCTTCCAGGTTCCGGTACAGCTCGAACTGCCCCTGCCGCCCGGCCCCGACGGCGCACAGCCGGTCGAGACGCGCACGTGGACGCTGGCCCGCGAGGACGTCGAATCGGCGCACGCCCTCCCGTGGACGCTGCCCGGCGGCGAGGTCGTCCTGATGCTGTTCGAGACCCAGCAGGCGATCGACAAGGCCGCCACGCCAGTCGCCGCGGTCGGCCGGGGCCTGGCGAAGTCGCGCCAAGTGATGAACCAGACCTACCTGACCTTCCTCCGCCTGTTCCAGGGCACGGTGCGGGTCAGCCATCTCAAGGGGCCGGTGGGCATCGCGCACCTGGGCACCCAGGTGGCTGACCAGGGGTTCGTGTGGGTGCTGTTCTTCCTCGGCCTCGTGAGCATCAACCTCGCGGTCATCAACTTCCTGCCCCTGCCGATCGTCGACGGCGGGCAGTTCCTGATGCTCTGCTACGAGGCGGTGCGCCGGCGCCCCGTGCCGATCTTCGTCCAAAACCTGGCGACGCTCGCCGGGCTCGCGATGATCGGCGCGGTGTTCCTGATCGTCACCTTCCACGACATCCGGACCCTGCTCGGTGTGTGAGCCGGTCACGCTCGCGGCGCTCGGCCCGGCCCTCGGGCTGCTCCAGCTCCTCGCGGTCGGCCTGATCGCGGCGACGCTGCTCTCCGCGGCGCACACGGCCCGTTCGCTCCGGCGTCCGCCGCGCCGGACCTACGCGTGGTCCGTGGCCCGGCGGGTGGCGGGCGACCCGTCCGAGCTCGACCCGCCTCGGGCGTTCGAGGCGTTCACTTTCCGCGGCCGCGTCCACGATCTGCCCGCCTGGCGCGTCCCCGGGGACGACCCGGACGGACCCGTCGTCGTGCTGACCCACGGCTGGGGCAGCTCGCGCATCGGCGGGCTCGCCCGGCTGCACGCGGTTCTCCCCTTCGCGCGGGCGGCGGTCCTGTGGGACCTGCCCGGGCACGGGGAGGCCCCCGGGCTGTCCCGCCTGGGCGTGGACGAGCACCTGGACCTGCTCGGTCTGCTCGACGCGATCGCCGAGCCCGGCGGGCGGACGCCGGCCGTGCTGTTCGGCTGGTCGCTCGGGGCGGGGGTGTCCATCCGGGCGGCGGCAGAGAACGCCGGGCGTCACGACGTGCGGGCGGTCATCGCCGTGGCCCCGTACCTCGAAGCGAGCACGCCCGCCCGCGCGGTGATCCGGCTTCGTGGCCTGCCGCACCGGATCAACCTGCCCCTCGCCATGATGGCGCTCGGGGTCCGGCTCGGGGTGGGCCCCGGGTGGAAGGGGTTCGCCCGCGATCGGCACGCCGCCCGGCTCGGGGAAGTACCCCTCACCGTCATCCACGGGGACGCGGACCCCATCTGTCCCTCGGAG
This sequence comes from uncultured Phycisphaeraceae bacterium, assembly GCA_964464165.1. Lineage (GTDB taxonomy): Bacteria > Planctomycetota > Phycisphaerae > Phycisphaerales > UBA1924 > UBA6054. The sequence goes on from CAYXFA010000014.1 coordinate 47,290, forward strand.
GACGGCCGGCGCATCGCGGACGCCGCGCCCCGCGGTCGGTTCGTCACCATCCCAGGGGGTGGGCACAACGACCTCTGGACCGACCCGGAACTGGAGCCCCTGGCCCGCGAAGCGGTGCGCGCCGCGCTGGCGGGTGTCGGGGCGTCCTGATCCGCGGCCTTCCTACGATCGTCCATGGCGGTCTGGATCATCGGCGGATTCATCCTCGCGGTCGGCGCCGCGGTCTTCACCCTCGCGTGGTGGAAGCTCGGCGACCAGTGGGCGGACGACGAGTACAAGAAGTTCGGCCACGGCGGCGGCGTGCCCCGCAAGGAAGGCGGCGGCCCCACCGTCATCCGGTCGACGCCCGACGAGCCCGCGTCCTCCGACCCCTGAGGCACGAACCGCCCGAATGCCACGCTACAAGCTCACCATCGCCTACGACGGCACGGATTTCTGCGGCTGGCAGAAGCAACTCCCACCCGACGAGACGGCCCCGCCCCCCGCGCCCGGCGAAGAACGCCCGCGCACGGAGCTCCGCACCGTGCAGGGCGTGCTCGAGAAGGCCGTGCGCGAGGCGGTCCGCGAGCCGGTCGTCGTGACGGGCGCCAGCCGGACGGACTCGGGCGTGCACGCCTGGGGCCAGTGCGCCTCGTTCCTGTCCGTTCCCGACGCCGATCGAGGCGTGGGCTGGCCCGAGGAGCGCGGGCTGGCGGCGCTGGTCCGCGCCGTGAACGGCAAGCTGCCCCGCGACGTGCTGGTGCGCGACGCGGAGGTCGTGCCGGACGATTTCGATCCGATCTCGGGGGCCGTCGAGAAGGAGTACACCTATACCTTCGCCGTCGGCCACGACCGCCCCTTGTGGGACCGCCGGTTCGTCTTCCACACCTGGCACGAGCTGGACGCCGCCCGGATGGCCGACGCGGCCGCCCGGCTCGTGGGCGAGCACGACTTCGCCTCGTTCACACAGATCAACCACGGTCGGCGCACGACGGTGCGGACCATCTTCCGCTGCACGGTCGAGGAACCCGCCCCGCCCGCGGCGGAAGCGTCCGGGGCCCTGTTCCCGGGCGAGTTCCGGCGGCTGCGCGTCCGCGTCTCCGGCTCGGGGTTCCTGTACAACATGGTCCGCATCCTGGCGGGGACCCTGATGGAGGTCGGGCGGGGACGGATCGACCCGGAAGAGATCACCGCGATCCTGCGGGCGCGGGACCGTCGGGCCAACCGCGGCCCGACGCTGCCGCCGCAGGGGCTGCGCCTCGAATGGATCCGGTACGGGTAGGTGGGGAACAGGCGGGCCGTCGGAGTGGTTCCCCCGGCCGGCGGCCCCGCAAACGGCTTTTCCCCCGTTCAAAGAGTGAACGCGCTTTCACGGGCTGTTCACAGGGTGGTCACAACCCGCGGCCAATATGTCATCGTGGACGGGCAAGGCGCCCGCCATGAGAACGAGAACCGCGAAAGGACCTCCACCATGTCAAGCATGCAGACCGCCCAGAACCGCCCGAACCCGCAGAACCCCGACACGGACCGGGCCAAGTCCCACATCCAGGAGCTCAAGAAGGACGCCGCCGCCGTCCGTGACGACCTGGTCATGCTGAAGGACGACGCGGTGCGCGCCACGAGCCACGTGGCCGAGTCCGCGACCAACATGGTCCGCGACGGCTCCGAGTCCGCCACGGAGCTGTTCCGCAACGCCGGCGCGACGTGCAAGAAGTACCACGGCGCAATGTCCAAGAACGTGGTCAAGCACCCCACGGCCTCGGTGCTCGCCGCGCTCGGCGCCGGCGTGCTCATCGGTCGCCTCCTGGGCGGACGCTAAGCCATGATGTGGCGCGTCAGGGAACTTCTTGAGGGCGGCGGCGAGCTGCTCCGGGCTGAGGCCGAGATCGCGGCCGAAAGGCTCCGCAAGAGCATGCTCGACGCCCTGCTCTTCGGGGCGGGTCTGGCTTTCGGGCTCATCGCCGCCCTCACGTTGCTCGCCGCGCTGGCGATCGTCCTGGCCGAAGAGGTCGGCTGGGCCGGTTCGCTGGGCATCATCGGCGGCGGGCTTTTCCTGATCGCCTTGATCGCCGCCCTGCCGGCCATGAGCCGGTTGCGGAACGGAGAACCACGACGCAGACCAAGCCCCCGGGTCCGGGCGGCAGAATCGAGGGAACAGATGGCCGACGCGGTCAACCCGAACGTGACCCGGGCTGAAGCCCTGGGCGAACCCGAACCCGCGGACTCGGTCCGCATCCCCGCCGACATCGACGAGCTCAAGGCGGTCGCCACCGAGTTCGTGACCAAGCACCCCGCCGCCGTGGCGAGCGGCGCCTTCCTCGCTCTCTCCCTCATCGGGCCGTTCCGGGCGGTCCGCTTGATCAGCCGCGGCCTGGCCGTGGCCGGGCTGGCGGCCACAGTCGTTGAGGCCGTCAAGGCCGAGAAGGAAGAGACCACGAACCGCCCGCCCGACGCGTCCCGGCCGCGTCCGACCCCCGGGCGCGCCGCGTCGGGCGTGTCCGAAGACTCTTACGCCGCGCCGTACCGCGCCCCGGCCCCGCCGCCGGAGCCCAAGCCGGTCGCGGCCCACCAGCGCCGCTTCACCATCGACGACTGATCCCGAAGCGAACTCTTATTGCCCCCCATCAACGGGCGGGAGACCGATACGGTCCCCGCCCGTTGCAGTTTTGCGCCCGGCCGGTCAATGATGCCGGGACCCGGGGGCCGATGACGCCCCGGGAACACCAACCGCGATGCCGCTGACCATCCTCCACATCTCGACCCGGCTCATCCTCGGTGGTTCCCAGGAGAACACCGTGCTGTCGTGCGAGGGCCAGGCGGCGCTCGGGCACGAGGTCCACCTGGCCTTCGGGCCGATCTATGGCCCGGAGGGCTCGTTGCTGCAGCGGGTGCGGGACTTCCGCACGCCCGACGGCCGGGGCATCGCGGAGCACGAGGTGCCCCACCTCGTCCGGGAGGTCCGCCCCCGCGCCGACGCGGCCTGCCTGCGCGAGCTGCGGGAGTTGATCGAGCGCATCCGCCCCGACGTGGTGCATACGCACTCGTCCAAGGCGGGCGTGCTGGGCCGGGCCGCCGCCTGGCGCGTTTTCGACGCGTCGGAGAACGCGCGGCCCGCCGTGGTGCACACCATCCATGGCCCGCCGTTCATGCCCGGTCGCGACGTCGGGACGCGTCTCAAGAACCTGCTCTACACCGTGGCCGAGCGACGCGCCGCCCGCCGGTGCCACGCGATCGTTTCCGTGGCCGACGCGATGACCGAGCAGTTCCTCGCCCGCGGCATCGGGCGTCCGGACCAGTTCGTTACCGTGCGCTCGGGCATGGAGACGCAAACTTTTCTTCGCGCCGGCCCGGGCGAGACCCGGGACGAGGTGCGCGCCGCCCTGGGCCTGCCCCCGGACGCGTTTGTCATCGGGACCGTCGCCCGCCTCGCCGAGCACAAGGGCCACGACACGCTCCTCGACGCCCTGGGCGCCGACCTCCGCACCGACCCACGCTGGCGCTTGCTCTGGGTCGGCGACGGGTGGTGGGCGGACCGGCTGCGGGAGCGCGTCCGGTCGATGGGCATCGAAAAGCAGGTTCTGATGACCGGCCTGGCGCCCCAGCACCGCATCCCTGGCCTGATGCGGGCCATGGACGTGCTCTGCCACCCCAGCGAACGCGAGGGGCTGCCCCGCACCGTGCCCCAGGCCCTGCTTTGCGGCGTGCCGGTGGTCGCCAGCGACTGCGACGGCACCCCGGAGGTCTGCCTCGACCCCTTCACCGACCCCTCCATCCCGAAGGCCCGGATGACCGGCCGCCTGTTCCCCGTCGGCAACGCCGACCGGCTGCGGGCGGGCATCCGCTGGATGCACGAACACCCTGAGGAACGCCGCCGCCTGGGCGAGCAGGGCCGGGCCCTGTGCGCCCGGGCGTTCAGCGTGGAGACGATGGTGGCGGGGCTGGAATCCGTCTACGCCGACGCCATTGCTCGGGCCGAGGCGTCCCAGCAGCCCAGGGTCTAATCATTACGCTGCGGAGGCTCAGGCCGACGGCCCCGCCCGACCGGCCCGGCGCCGCGTCACCACCGGGCCCGCCAGGGCGACGACGTGCAGGACGATCAGGAGCCCCGTGCGTACGGCGTTGACCAGACGCACGTTGGCGTCCATGCCGGAGGCGATGCCGCGGCCCATGCAGCCGCAGCCGGACTCCTGCAGGACCGCGTCCGGGACGAGGCTGAGGTACCACGCGAAGCCCAGGATCCCCGCCAGGGAAAGCCCGAGCACCGCCCGGCCGAAGGGCTTGACCAGCTCGGAGCCCGCCACGAACACCAGCAGTAGGGCCAGGAGCAGCTCGACGAAGGGCAGGGCGACCGCCAGGCCGTGCCAGGCGGGGGGCAGCACGCCGTGCTTCTCGATCAACAGGGTGAAGTCGGGCAGCGAGTAGACCTTGGTCACGCCCGCGACGGTCCAGATCAGCGCGACGAGGACCACCGCGATCCGGGACACGATGAAACGCGGGCGGGGCTTGCCGGGCGGCGCGGTGTCGGGTGCGGGCGTGGCGGCGTCGTTCATGGGAACACCAGCTCCCTCCGGCCGAAGTCCAGCTTCATGGCCTGCTTGGCGCGGTACAGGGTGTCCTCGGCCAGGGCGTTGGCCTTGCGCGTGTGCTCGCGGAGGATCTCCAGCACGCGCCGGTCCCCGGCCTCGCCCTCCAGCCCCGCCCGGCGCTCGCGCATGGGGGCGAGCAGCCGGTCGATGTGCTCGGCGACCTCCGCCTTCACGTGCCCGTCGCCGATGTTGTCGCCGGCCGCGTAGCGGCGTTCCAGCTCGGCCACGCGCTCCTCGTCGCGGATGAACGCCCGGACGTACTGGAACAGGCTGTTGTTGACGTCGCCCGGCTCGTCCATCGCCTGGCGGCCGGTGTACAGCCCGCCCAGCTTCTTCCTGATCTGCTTGAGATCGTCGGTGAGGAAGATCGCGTTGTTCAGGCTCTTGGACATCTTGAGCTTGCCGTCGGTGCCGACCAGCCGGGCCACCCGCCCCACCTTCCCCTCGGGGATCGGGAACAGGCCGCCGGCCCGCTCGTATTCCGCGTCCTCGGTGTGCGGGTCCACGCCGCAATAGATCTGGTTGAACCGGCGGGCCACCTCGCGGCAGGGCTCGATGTGGGCCAGCTGGTCCTCGCCCACGGGGACGAGCTCGGGCCGGAAGATCAGGATGTCCGCGCACTGGCCGACGGAGTACATCGGGAAGCCGAAGGAGTAGTTGTCGCCCAGCCCCTTGTCCTCCAGCTCGGTCTTGAGCGTGGGGTTGCGCATGACGCGGTTGAAGGGCAGGAGCATCGCCAGGTACCAGGTCAGCTCGGCGATGGCGGGGATCTCGGTCTGCAGGACGAAGGTGGACCGCTCCGGGTCGATGCCGCAGGCGATCCAGTCCTTGACGATCTCCAGCGTCGAGCGCCGGATCTCGTCGGGCTTGTCCGCCCGCGTGGTGAAAGCGTGCATGTTGGCGATGAGGAAGTAGCAGTCGTACTTGTCCTGGAGGGCGACGCGGTTCTCCAAAGACCCGACCCAGTGGCCGAGGTGGAGCTGGCCCGTGGGCGTGTCGCCGGTCAGGATGCGGGGTTTGTCGGGCATGGGGCGGGATGATAGGTGGCGGCGGCCGATCGCTTCGGGCTTTGGGTGTGGCCCCCTCGGGCGCGGCTAAGAATGAGCCCGGCGTGCTGCCGGGTTTTTCCCGACCGCGTGCCCCCGCTCCGGACGCGGGAATGAGTTAAAGCAGAGCCCCCACCCCAGCCCTCTCCCGCCGGGGGCGGAGAGGGAGCAGGAAGAAGACCGCCATGCCCTACCCGATCGACGAAACCCACGATCCCAAGCTCGAATCCTGGGTGGAATCCGCCAACGACCCCGACACCGACTTCCCGATCCAGAACCTCCCGTTCTGCGCCTTCATCCACCCGGAGGAGGATGCCCTCGTCCTCGGCGTCAGAATCGGGGACATGCTGGTTGATCTCGCGCCGCTCCATGAGGCCGGACTGGTCGGCGACCCCCACCACCACGACCACGCCTTCTGCGAGGCCATGGACACCGGCGACATGAACATGCTCGCCGAACTCGGCGCCGACAAGCTCCGCTCGATCCGCACGGATCTGCAGAAGTTCCTCTCGAGCAACGCCGTTTCGGGCGGCCAACGCGCCCGTCGATTGCGCGAGAAGGCGCTCATCCCCGCCGACACCGCCGAACTTCTCGTGCCCATCGGCATCCGCGACTACACCGACTTCTACGCCTCCCTCTACCACGCCACCAACGTCGGGTCCATGTTCCGCCCCGACAACCCGCTCCTGCCCAACTACAAGCACATCCCCATCGGCTACCACGGCCGCGCTTCCTCAATCGTCCCTTCCGGCACTCCCATCCGCCGCCCCAACGGTCAGCAGGCCCCCGCCAACGACGGCGACAACCCCGCCTTCGGCCCCTGCAAAATGCTCGACTACGAGATGGAGCTCGGCGCCGTCATCGCCCGCGGCAACGCCCTCGGCGAGCCCATTTCCATCGAGCAGGCCGAGGACCACATCCTCGGCCTGTGCATCCTCAATGACTGGTCCGCACGCGACCTGCAGCGCTGGGAGTACCAGCCGCTCGGCCCGTTCCTGGCCAAGAACTTCGCCTCCACCGTCTCGCCCTACATCGTCACGATGGAGGCCCTCGCCCCCTTCCGCTGCCCCGCCTTCGACCGCCCCGCCGGCGACCCCCAGCCCCTGCCCTACATGGACAGCCCGTCCAACCGCGCCGCCGGCGGCTTCGACATCACCCTCGAAGTCCACCTCGCCACGGCCCAGATGCGCGAGAAGAACATCGCCCCCGTCCGAATCTCCAAGGGCAACTTCCGCGACATGTACTGGACCCTCGCCCAGATGGTCGCCCACCACACCGTCAACGGCTGCAACCTCCAGCCCGGCGACCTGCTCGGCTCCGGAACCGTCTCCGGCACGGCCCGCGATTCCCGAGGCTCGCTGCTCGAACTGACCTGGGACGGCGACCCCTTCGCCAACCCGCCCGTCCTCGTCCCCGGCGCCCAGCGCACCCCGCTGAAGATGCCGACCGGCGAAGAGCGCAGGTTCCTCCAGGACGGGGACGAGGTCATCATGAAGGCCTACTGCGAGCGGGAGGGCTTCCGCCGGATCGGCTTCGGCGAGTGCCGCGGCGTGATCACGCCCGCCCGCACCGTCTGACCCCCCGCCCCCCCCCCCCCGGGCCCGCCCCCCCCCGCCCCGGCGCGCCCCCCGCCCGCGCGCCCCCCCCGCCACTCCTCTCCCTCTGTCTTTGCAGGCTCCGCCGCACCCACGGGGGCATTT
>CAYXFA010000015.1:0-54523 GCA_964464165.1 uncultured Phycisphaeraceae bacterium
GCTGTCGGGCTCGGGGGGCATGCGGTCGTGGCTGTTCGCCATCACGCACAACGTGTTCTACTCGAAGGTGAAACGGGAGGCCCGCCAGCCCACCGCTGTTGGGGAGTTTTACTCAGAAGAGGGGCACGAGACGCCCCCCGACGAGGCGCCGCCGGCGTGGTCGCGGGCGGAGCTGGACTGGGAGCATGTCGACGGGCGTCTGAAGGCGGCGATCGAGGAGCTGAAGGACGAGTACCGCGAGGTGCTGCTGATGTGGGGCGTGGACGGGCTGAAGTACCGGGAGATCGCCGAGATCCTGGGCATCCCGATCGGGACGGTGATGTCGCGGCTGCACCGGGCCCGAAAACTCCTCGCCGACCGGCTCACGCAGGACGCCAGCGCGGCCGATCACCTGGGGCTGAGAATGTTCGAAGACCGGGAATGACACGGGCTTGCGGCAAGTTTGCCAATCCGACACCCACCCCGGCCCGGGCACGGGCCGCCTGATCCTGGACGATACCAATCCAATGGCCTTTGACGAAACCCATCCCGATGGTTGTGGACGCCCCGCCGGCTCGATCGGCGCCCTGATCCGGGCCGCCGCGGACGGCGAGCTGACCGACGAGCAGGTCGCGGCGTTCGAGAAGCTGTGCGCCGAGCGGAACTGCACGGAGGACCGCGTGCGGTTCGAGCAGACGCTGCGCGAGTGCTGCGGGCGGGTGATGGGGGCTCCGTCGTGCTCGGAGGCGTTGCGCGCCCGGGTGCAGGCGCTGGCCGAGCAGACCCGCCCGGGGGCGGTGCGCGGCGGGCGGGCGCCCGCCTCGGGACGCCCGGGGTTCTGGGCGGGGGCCCCGCTGCTGACGCTGGCGGCGACGGTGCTGCTGACGGCGGCCGGCGTGTTCGTCTGGCAGGCGACGCGCCTGCCCGGCCCGGCCGCGCCGGGCGCTGCCCATCACGAGGTGGCCTACCGCGACCGGATCGCGGGTTTCGTGGCGGACGAGCACGCCCGCTGCCGCACGGACGCCGCGTCCCTGTCGCTGCGCGACCTGGACCAGGCGCGGCGTCACTTCGTCTCGGCTTTCGGCACGGAGTGCGTCGGCCTGAGCGACGCGGACAGCCTGACCTTCCGGGGCGGGGGCGACTGCCGCCCGCCGGGCGCGGACCGCGCGGCCCACTTCCGGTTCGACGCCGCGTCGGCGGGGGGCGAGCCCTTGGCGGTGAGCCTGTTCGTGATGCCCGACAACGGGCGCCTGCCCCTGGAGGACGGCACGACCTACCGGATGAACGCGCGGGCGTGCATGGAATCGGGCCTGACCCTGCACGCCTGGCGGGCCGAGGGCCTGCTGTACCTGCTGGTGTCCGAGGCGGACGCCTGCGACGCGGCCCGGCGCTCGCTGAACGCCCCGCTGCAGACCGCCGGTTTCTGAGCGGCTTCGGGGCCTGACCAGATCGTCGGACCCCGGCCGGGCGGGCGTCGGGCTACGCTCCGCCATGGCGTGGTTGCCGTTCATCGTCGTCGCGTTTCTGGCCGGTTCGATCCCCTTCGGCTACCTGATCGGCCGGGCGAAGGGGGTGGATCTCCGGGCGATCGGCTCGGGGAACATCGGGGCGACGAACCTGGGCCGGGCGTGCGGGCGGCCGTTCTTCTTCGTGTGCTTCGTGCTGGACTTCCTCAAGGGCCTGCTGCCGGTGGTCGGCGCGGGCTGGTGGAACGGGCGGCTCGGGGCGTTCGTCGTGCCCGCGGCGGACGCCTGGTGCTGGCTGGCGGTGGTCGCGGCGGCGGTGCTGGGCCATGTGTTCAGCCCGTGGCTGGGCTTCCGGGGCGGCAAGGGCGTGGCCACCGGGCTGGGGGCGGTGCTGGGGGTGTTCCCGGCCCTGACCATGCCGGGGCTGGGTTCGCTGGCGGTGTTCCTGGTGGTGCTGGCGTTGTGGCGGTACGTGTCCGCGGCGTCCATCGCGGCGGCGGTCACGCTGCCCCTGTGGACCTGGTACACCCACGCCCAGGTGGAGACCTCCCGCGAGGCGGCGCTGGTGGCCCGGTCCGCGCCGAACCAGCGGGACGCGGATTCGGTCGACGCGGCGGTGCCGTACGCGGGCTGGCCGTTCGTGGCGGTGACGGGGCTGCTGGCGGGACTGGTGGTGTACAAGCACCGGGCCAACATCGCGCGTCTGAGCGCGGGGACCGAACCGACGATCGGGCGCCGGCGGGAGGGCGGGGAGTCCACCCCGGAAGCAGCGGCGGCCGGGGGGGGCGAGGCGTTCCGCCCGGGCGATTCTCCCTGATCGCGTTTGCGCGTCGGCAGTGGCGGGTTTTCCGACCCCCGCAAAGACTCATTGGTCAAGCGCCGGCGGGCCGATATGGCCGGACATGAGATGGTCCGGCCCGTCCAACCCGCACAAACCGACCCCGGAGCGCAAAGCCCGATCAAGGCGCGGGGGGCGCGGGTCGATGGCAAATGGCACGCTTCCAGCCGGAAGAAGGAGGCACGCCATGCCGCAACTCAGGTTGGCAATCGATGAGCCCGAGATTGACCCCCCGGCGCCGTTCCCGATCCGGGCGTGGCGGAAGAGCGAGGACCTCGACGTGATCGCCGAGGTCGAGCGGGCGTTCGGGAACGTGCAGCGTTCGCTCGATCGGCTGAGCGCCGAGCTCGACGACGCGGAGCCCTTCCCGTTCCCGAAGTACACCGACCACGACGACGGGCCCTGGGCCGCCTGACCCCCCCGACGCACGACCAGACCACGACGCCCGGCGCCGAAAACGCCGGGCGTTCGCCGTTTTGGGCCGGGCGTCAGGCCCGCGTGGCCAGGTGGCGGGCCAGGCTCCGGGCCCGGGCGAGCAGGGCGGGGTCGTCCTCGCGGACGAAGAGCCGGTTGGAGAAGAGCCAGCAGGCCTGGCGGTAGCCGTCCCTGGCCAGCAGGGCGGGCAGGTCGTCGCCGGAGCCGAGGTCCTCGATGAGCATGGCGCGGGGCCGCCAGCGGGCCAGGTCGAAGCCGTCGAGCAGGGCGCGTTCGGCGCCCTCGACGTCGAAGACGCACAGGTCGACGCGGGCCGGGGGGTGGGCGTCGAGCACGGCGTCGAGGGTGGTGACGGGGACGTCGTAGTGCTCGGCCTGGCCGGCGAGGGCGCGGTGGGCGGCGGCGTCGCCCCGGTCGGTCAGGTAGGAGTTGCCGATGGGCAGGGCGGTGAAGCGGGCCGTGCCCGAGCTGCCGCGTTCGGCCAGGGCGGCGCGGACGACGCGGGCGCGGGGGCGGTTGCGGGCGGCCTGCTCGGCGAGGCCGGGGTGGGGCTCGACCAGGAGGCCGTCCCAGCCGAGGGCGTCGAGGGCGAAGGTCAGGGATCCGGAGAGTCCGTCGAAGGCGCCGGCCTCGACGTAGAAGCCATCGGGGGCGCCGTCGAAGAGCTCGTAGAGGAACAGGTCCTCGCCGGAGCGGCTGCGGAACTGCGGCGGTTCGCGCGGGGGCGCGTTGCGGCGGGCGGCCTCCGTGGCGGCGACGCGGGCGGCGAGGTGCTGCAGGCTGTTGACGGTCTGGTCGTAGTCGCGCCGGAGCTCGTCGACGCGTCGGCGGGTGAGCCGGTAACGGCGGTGGAAGACCGCGGCGGTCAGCGCGAGGGCCAGCGTGAGGAGGATGAACAGCGCCGTGGTCAGTGCCCGCCTCCGTGTGCGCGGGGCATCATACCAGACGGGCGACGACCAGCGTTTCGTCGTCGGCCTGGGGCTGGAGCCCGGTGAACTGGCGGACGGACCAGAAGACGCGTTCGACGATGGCGGCGGCGCTGGCGTCGGGCTCGGCCATCAGGGCGGCGTGGACGGCCTCGAGGAGGCGGGCGCGGCCGAAGCGTTGGGCGGTGAAGGAGCGGGCGTCGGTCACGCCGTCGGTGAAGGCGACGAGCACGTCGGAGGTCTGGAGGCGGAAGAGCTCGACGGGGTAGGACTCGCCGGGCGCGACGCCGGCGACGAGGCCGCCGCCGCCGAGCGTGCGGGGCGACCAGCCGTCCTCGGTGCGGCGGAAGAGGCAGGGGCGGTCGTGGCCGGCGGAGACGTAGCGGAGCTCCCGGGTGACGGGGTCGATGGTGCCCATCCAGACGGTGGCGAACTCGTTGACGGCGGTGTCGCGGCAGAGGGCGTCGTTGGTGCGGGCCATGACGCGGGAGAGGTCGTCGGAGAGCTCGGCGTAGGCGCGCATGGTGGCGCGGACGGCGCTCATGAGCAGGCCCGCGGCGACGCCCTTGCCCACGACGTCGCCGACGACGATGGCCAGGCGGCCGTGGGACTCGAACAGGTCGTAGAAGTCGCCGCCGATCTCATGGCTGGGCAGGTAGCGTGCGGCGAGGTCGATGCCTCGGACCGCGGGCGGGTCGGCGGGCATCATGCGTTTCTGGACGGCGCCGGCGATGCGCAGGGCGCGGTGCATGCGGCGCTCGCGGGCGCGGAGCTGGATGAGCCGGGCCTGCTCGACGCTGGCGGCGGCGGACTGTGCGATGGAGCGGAGCATGCGTCGCTCGGCGCGGGAGAAGGCGCGCGGGCGGCGGTCGTAGACGCGGATGACGCCGATGGGGCTGCCGTCGAAGACCATGCCCGCGCTCATGAACGAGCCGAGCCCCTCCTCGACGCACTGCTCGGGCAGGAGCACGCGGGGGTCGTTGGCGAGGTCCTCTGAGACGACGACCTCGCCGGCGAGGGCGCGGCGGTCGAACTCGCGTTCCCGGCTGAGGGGCAGGGGGTTGGCCAGCCACGCCTCGGAAAGGTTGACGGAGACGGAGCGTTCCAGGTCGGCCTCGGACTCGGCCTTGGAGAGGCCGTCGGCGTCCTCGGGCAGGAGCATGATGGAGCCGGCGTCGAGGTCGAGGACCTCGAGGGCGGAGCGGAGGGCGGCGTCGAGCGTGTCGCGGACGACGCCGCCGCGGACGAGCAGGGCGCTGAGGCGGTAGAGCGTCTCGATCTCGGCGACGCGGTGGCGGAGCTCGGAGACGTCGTTGCACATCTCGCGGGTGGCGGCGGCGATGAGCCGCGCGGCGGCGATGGCGCGGTCGTGGAGCGTGGGGTCGTCGGAGGGGTGTACGACGACGGAGCCGATGCGCTGCTCTTCGACGACGACGTCGAGCACGGTGGCGCCCTCGGGGAGGGGCGCGGGCGTGCCGGGGCCTTCGGGGAGCGAGCCGGGGGGGAGGACGACGCCGCGTTCGTCGCGGAGTTCGATCGGCACGGAGCCGATGTCCGAGAGCAGGGCGCAGAGCGCGCTGATCGAGCCGTCGGTCCAGTAGTCCCGGAGGGACGAGCCGATGGGGCGCGAGCGTGGGTCGTGGACGCTCTCGGCGGCCTGTGCCATCGTCATGTCAGGGGCCGTCCTGCGGGGCTTGCCCGCCCGGCGCGGCGTCGGCCAGCCAGACCTGCGCCAGCACGTGGGCGAAGCGGGCGTCCTCGGCCGAGCCCATTTGTTCGACGGCCGCGAGGCCCTCGCGGACGGCGTCGGGCTGGTTGTTCTGGAAGCCGAGGTAGGCGATGAGGAAGGCGGCGGCGACGCGGGAGCCGACGTCCTCCGTGCCGCGGCCGGTCACGGGGCGCAGGCCGCTGCGTTCGCGGAGGTTCTCGATGAGGGCGTTGATGCGGTCGGGGGCGGGGAGGAGCCGTCCGGCGTAGCGGGCGCCGATCATCTCGGGGTTGAGGATGAACAGCGAGCGGAGGTTGACGGAGGCGGAGAGGACCAGGCCCGCGCCGAGCTGGGCGTGGGCGCGGCCGACCTGGGCGATCGGGTCGCCGGGCCGGATAGCCAGGGCGCGGGCGAAGCGTTCCTCGGCGTCGAAGTAGCGCTCGGAGCTGATGAGGCGCTCGCCGGCGCGCATGTGCTCGCTGTAGAGGTCGCGGTTGGCGGCGTCGGGGTCGACGAAGTTGGGCAGGGGCGTCTCGGCGGCGCGGATGAGTTCGAGGGTTTCGGGGTCGAGGAAGAGCCGGGCGGGGTCGTTCTGCACGGCCTGCTCCACGCCCGCGGGGCCGCCGATGAGGCGGGCGCCCTCGGACTGCATGCCGGGGGGCGCGGTGCGGGGGGCGGCGTCGGTCCCGGGCGCGGCGGGGGCGATGGGCTGGGGCGTCACTTGGCGGGGGCCGGTGTCGATCGGGGCCGTGGGGGCGCCGGGGGCGGGCTGGGTCTGGCCCGGCTGGCCGGGCTGGGTTTGGCCGGGCTGGGGGACGCCGGGTTGGGTCGCGCCGGGCTGGGCGGGCTGGTTCGGCTGGGCCTGGCCGGGGCCGGGGGGCGGGGTCACGCCCATCAGGCCCGCGCGGAGGGCGTTGAGCCGGTCCAGCACCGCCTGCATCTCGGCGTTGGCGGGGTTCTCGGTGCGCTCGGCCTGGGCCGCGGCACGCTCGCGCAGGCGCTCGACGACCTGCTGGTAGGCGCTCATGGGCTGCTGGGGCTGGGCGTTCTGACCGGGTTGGCCCGGTTGGCCCGTCTGGCCGGGGCGGGCCTGGCCCGGTTGGGCGGGCTGGCCGGGACGCTGCGTGGGATCGGCCATGGGGACCGTCGTCACGCCGGTGAGGACGGAGGCGGTCAGGCCGAAGGGCTGGCGGTCCACGCCGAGCTCGAAGGTGTTGAGCAGCACCGGGGAGAGCGTGTTGGTGCTGGTGTACTGCGACGCGGAGCGGAGGGAGCCCGTCAGGGCGTCGGCCAGCTCGGCCTCCTGGGCGGAGGGCCGGTACAGGTTCATGCCGCGGGGGTCGACGAAGTTGGGGTCGGTGTTGAGGGTGGTGCGCGGGATCTGGGCCCCGGCGTAGGCGGCGCTGGACTGGAACTGGTCGTCCCGGGTGTAGGTCAGGTCGCCCATGAGGTTCTGCGGCGGGCGGGCCCCGGTGGTCAGGCTGAACTGGTACTGGAGGGCGTCCGTGCCGCGGATGCCCATGCCGGCCAGGCCGGAGTATAGGGAGTCGCGTCGGAAGGCGTAGAGGGAGTCGGAGCCGAGCTCGCCGGTGAACTCCCCGGCGGCGCGGTAGCCGAGGTCGCCGCGGAAGGACAGGCCGCCCGGGGCGTTGCCGGTGACGATGGCGTTGCGGAACTGGAGCTCCTGGGCGAAGCTCGGGCGGGCGGTGTTGTAGCGGCCCCGGGTGCTGAGGTTGGCGTCGAGGCTGCGCCCGTCGCCGAGGGCGTCCTGGCTGAGCGCGGGGGCCGCGGCCAGGCCGAGCCCGGCGATGGCGATCAGATTCCGAACAAGGAGCCGGGGTGTGGTCTGGACCATGGGCGGGCCTCCTTGGCTGGGGCTTCCGTTCATCGTATTCGGTCGGGGGCCGGGGGGTTCGGGAAATTGGGCCCCCTCGCGGGCCGCAAAGCCCCGTTTCACGAGAAGTTTGCGCACGGAGGCTTTGTTCCCCGCCCGGCATGCCCGGCGGGCTCCTGGGGCGGGCGCGGCCGGGGAGGCCGGCCCCGGACACAGCCCGACCGCGTATGATCGGGCCGATTTCCCGGAGCCCGCGTTGCCGATCCTCCCCCTGCCGCAGTTCGAGGCCGACCTGGCCGCCCACCTCAAGGACGAGGCCGACCGGGAGGCCTACGCGCGGCTGAACGCGCCCAAGACGCTGGTGGTGCGGTTCGGCTACCTCAAGATGGTGGGCGAGTTCCCCTGGCTGTCGGACGAGAAGCCGGGGTGCGGCTCGAAGATCGTCGTGCGGACGCACCGCGGGACCGAGATCGGCGAGATGCTCACGAGCATGTGCCCGAACTCGGGGTGTTCCAAGTCCGTCAGCCGCAAGGAGATGCTCGAGTACATCGAGAACTCCGGGGGGCGGCAGTACCCGTTCTCGACCGACGGCCGGGCGCTGCGCATCGCGACGCGGGAGGACCTGGAGGCCCAGGCGCGGGCCGAGCAGGCCAAGCACGCCATGCGCCTTGTGGCCAAGCGCCACGCCGAGGCGCTCGCGCTGCCCCTGAAGATCGTCGAGGTCGAGCCGCTGCTGGGCAACGAGCGGGTGACGGTGTACTTCACCAGCGAGGAGCGGGTGGACTTCCGCGACCTGGTGCAGCGCCTGCAGGCCGAGTACGGCGTGCGGGTGGACATGCGTCAGGTCGGGGCGCGGGACGAGGCCCGGATCGTGGCCGACTACGAGCGCTGCGGGCAGTACTGCTGCTGCAAGAACTTCCTGAAGGTGCTCAAGCCGGTGTCCATGAAGTCGGCCAAGACGCAGAAGGCCACGCTGGACCCGCTGAAGATCTCCGGGCGCTGCGGGCGGCTGATGTGCTGCCTGCGCTACGAGGACGAGACCTACGAGGAGCTCCGCAAGCGCCTCCCCCACCGCAAGACGCGCGTGGGCACGCCGGAGGGCGACGGGGTCGTGGTCGACGGGCAGATCCTCACGCAGCTCGTGCTGGTGCGCCTGGACTCGGGCACGGAGGTCGCCGTGCCGGTCGAGGACCTGACCGAGCCCGGGCTGGCCAGGGCGCCGGAGCCCGCGCCCGCGCCCGAGGCCCGGTCCGACCGGAACCGGCGGGAACGCGGCCCGCGCCCCGAGCGGGCCGGGGAGCGTCCGGCCGAGCGGCCGCGCGGGCCCGGCCCGGCGCGGCAGGGCGAGGGCGTGGACCTGGCGTCGATCCCGGGGGACGAGCCGGCCCCCGCGCCCCGGAAACGCCGGCGTCGCAAGAACAAGGGCGAGCCTTCCGGGGCCGCGACGCCGCCGACCGACGCCCCGGCGCGGGAAGCCCGGCCGGACGCCCCCGACGGGGCTTCCGGGCCCGAGGCCGTGTCCGGCGAGGGCGCGGCCAAGCGCAAGCGGCGGCGTCGGCGCCGGCGCAAGCCGGGCGACGGGTCTGGCGGTGAGCCCGAGGGCCGGGGCGGCGGGGACGCGCCGGCCTGACCTGGCCATTTCCCGCGCGGGCCCGCGCCCGCGGCGTCGGCCCGACCGATAGGCTTGCGGACGATGAGCACGAAGCAGCCGGTCGGCATCAAGGAAACCCTCACCTCCCTGGTGATCGCCTTTGTCATGGCGTTCGTCTTCCGGGGGTTTGTGGTCGAGGGGTTCATCATCCCGACGGGCTCGATGGCCCCCACGCTGCTGGGCAAGCACGTGCGGTTCGTCAGCCCGTACAACGGGTACGACTGGACGACCAACCCGTGGGACTACGCGCCCGGCAACGTGCCGCTGTCCGTGCAGGGCGCTGCCGGCCAGCCGCCTCTGACGCCTTCGGACCCGATCACGGGCCTGCCGATCGAGCCGCAGCGGAACCGTCGCCTGGCGGCGGGGGACCGGGTGTTCGTGCTCAAGTACCTGCCCGGGCTGCACCGGCCGGACCGCTGGGACGTGGTGGTGTTCAAGTACCCGGGCACGCACGAGAACTACATCAAGCGGCTGATCGGCCTGCCGGGCGAGCAGATCGCGCTGGTGGACGGGGACGTGTTCCACCGCGACTACGACCCGGGGGCGACCTCGACGGCGGGGCCGCACGCGTGGCGTGAGCCGGGCTGGTCGATCGCGCGCAAGTCCGAGCGCACGCAGCGGACGATGTTCCAGCCGGTGTTCGACTCGCGGTACACGCCGGTGCGCCCGGAGCGGTCGTACCGGCTGCCGGTGTCGCCGACGGACCCGGGCCGGTGGACCGGCCTGCAGGAGGGCCCGGTGTGGTCGTACACCGGGGCGGACGCGACCACGCTGTCGTGGAACAACCGCCGCCCGATCACGGACTACTACGCGTACAACCAGCCGTCGAACCGGCGCAACCCGTCGACGGGCGTGCCGCCGGCCGACCCGTTCGTGCGCCCGGAGGACACCGGCGCGCACGCCGTGATGCCGCCTTATCCGGTGTCGGACCTGGCGTTGAGCATCACGGTCGAGCCGACGGAGTCGCCGGTGGCGGTCACGCCGACGATCACGGCGCGCGAGCACGAGTTCCAGGCGGTCGTCGATCCGGCGCAGGGGCGGGCCACGGTGCGCATGCGCCCCGAGGGCGGCGGCGCGTGGACGGACCTGGACGCGGGCGGCTTCAGCGGCCTGCGCCCCGGCGAGCCGACCAAGATCGAGTTCTGGCACGTGGACCAGGCCCTGTGGCTGTTCGTCGACGGGCGCCTGGTCGCGGGCGGCCCGGAGCGGGGCGCGTACGAGCTGACCCCGGCCCAGCGCATCGCCCACGCCATGCTGGCGGACTACGACGAGCTGATCGCCAAGGACCAGGAGCGGACGACCGAGACCTACCGCCCCGGCGTGGACGGGGCGGGCGTGTTCGCCCGGCCGGAGATGTACCGCCAGCCGACCGTGCGCTGGGACTTCGCGGGCGGGCCGTTCACCGTCCACCGCCTGCGCGTGGACCGGGACATCTTCTACCAGCCGGCGCCGGCGCGGTACGGCAACCAGCCCACGCTGGGCGCGCACTACGACAACTTCCCGACGCTCACGCCGGACCAGTTCTTCATGCTCGGCGACAACTCGCCGGCGTCGCTGGACTCGCGTCTGTGGAGCCGGGAGAGCATCGACCCGTGGGTGCGCGAGCGGATCGACGACACGCCCGGCGCGGTACACCGCGACCTCATCGTGGGCAAGGCGTTTATCGTCTACTTCCCCGCGCCGCTCGACGGCGGGCCGATCCTCGCGCCGGACCTGGGGCGGGTGCGCTGGATCTGGTGAGGGTCAGCGGTCGCGCCCGGCGAGGCCGTTGACGGTCGTGAAGCCCGGGCCGCCGCGGTAGACGGTGCTGCGGTCGACGAACGGGGCGGTCAGCTCCGGGCTGACGATCGCCGAGCCGTCGGCGAAGGCGTGGGTCATCCGGGTGCGGGCGTCGTCCTCGATGTCGCGGTCGCTGTTCAGCCAGACGGACGACCAGTCCCACACGAGCATCTTGGCGCTGGGGAAGGCGATCTCCTGGGTGCGCGTCGGGCGGAGGTGGGCCCACCGCGGCGGCTTCGTCTCGGAGAAGTAGTCCGGCGCCGCGAACAGCGTGGCGGTCGGCGCGAAGCAGCCGGACAGCACGCCGAGCGGCTCGTCGCGCTCCCACTGCCACGGGAAGTGGGCGACGTCGGGGTACAGGAGCGGGCGGATGTCCGGGCTGTGCCGGGCCAGGGCCACCATCCAGTAGCGTTCCTGGATCCGCGGCGGGGCGCCGGCGTGCGGGCCCATGGGGGCCGGCGGGCGTTCGAGGTGGGCGAACTCCGCCGCGAGCAGGTACGGGTGCGTGCCCCGGTGGTCGTGGGTGTAGACCGCGACCGCCTGCACGACCGTGCGGCTGTTGGTCAAGGAGGACGAGAAGCGGGCGCTCCGCCGGGCCCCCGCGAGCGCCGGCAGGAGGACCGCGACGAGCACGCCGACGACCGACACGACCGCGAGCAGTTCGAGGAGCGTGAAGGCGCGGGATGGGAATCGCCGCGTCACCATGTCAGCCCCGGCGTGGCCGCGGGGTCCGAGTTGCCGAAATGGACGAAGTCGATGTTCCAGCGCCCGTCCGCGGGCGTGCGGAACGCGTGGAGTATGAGAGGAAGGCGTTGGCCGCCCGCGTCGATCAGGATCACGCCGCAGCGGGCGCGGAGGATGGGCCCGTCGACGGCGTACAGCTCCTCGTGCGTCACGGAACCGATGAAGTAGCTCAGGCCGCCCACGGCGCGCGCGCCGACCCAGCCGCGTTCGCCCAACGGCTCGGGCAAAGCGGGCGTGAAGAACACGTGACGGTTGTCGAACCAGACCTGGGTAAACGCCGCGTGGGGATGATCCGCGATGCCGACGACGCGACGCTCCGGCGGGGTGGACGAGCGGGCGCGCTCGTGCAGGAACCGGACGGCCTCGCGGCTCGTCAGGCCGTCGGGGGGCGGCCCGCCGGTCAGTTCGGTCCAGGTTTCCGTCAGGAAGTGCGTGCGCTCGAACTCCTCACGGCTGGGCAGGCGGTCGCCGCGGCCAAACCGCCACTCGGCGTACTCGTCCGGATCGCCCTTGACGACGGCATAGAGGAGAAACTCCGCCATCAGCCGGT
Organism: uncultured Phycisphaeraceae bacterium; assembly: GCA_964464165.1. Classification (GTDB taxonomy): domain Bacteria; phylum Planctomycetota; class Phycisphaerae; order Phycisphaerales; family UBA1924; genus UBA6054. The sequence goes on from CAYXFA010000015.1 coordinate 11,911, forward strand.
TCAGGTCGGCCCGGTGGCGCCGGGCCTCTTCCGGGCTCAGTGTGCCCGGGATCTGCGGCGTCGGCGGGGGGACGGGTTGTTCGGGCGCGGCGTCGAGAACCGACTGCAGGTCGGCGGCGGTGGTGGTCTCGGTGATCGCCAACACCGGGAACGCGGCGTACGCGGCGCGGGCCTCACGGAGGACCGCCTTCTCGTCCGCGTCGAGCGCGAAGTAGTCCGCCTCTCCCTCGAACACGCCCGGCAGGAACCGCACGCCGAGGTACACCCCGGACGCGACGATGGCGGCGACGGACAACGCGGTGCGGGCACGCATGCGGGGCGTACCGGCGACGGGCGGGGCCGGATGCGTCGCGGCCGCGTGTTACGCCGCGATGGACGGGCTGTGAAGGTCGGCCGCGTACCAATCGGGCCCGCGGCGAACAAGCCGCTTCGGGGTGAGGATCGGCGTGAACCGGACGATCTTGCTCGGGCCGCCTTTGCCGGCGGCATAGGCGTGCTTCATCGGGAACGTGAAGAGGCGGTAACCCTCTTCTTCGATCAGGCGTATGTGCTCACGAGCCTGCCGGTAGCCGCTGGACTTGCGCCCCGTCTCGGTCATTTCCCAATCTGGAGACAGGATCCGCGTGATGGAATCCTGCTCCTGACGATCCCATGCCCCGAAAATGATGAAGCGTTCGGTCTCGTTGATGAATGACCAGCTCCAACACCAGTTTTTGCATGTGGCCCCGTGGGAGAGGATGAAAGACTTGCGGCTCATCGCGTCCTCCTTTGGGGACTTTTCCGAGCCCCTGGAGGACTCTCGTCCGCGCCTGGCGCGTGGTTGAGCTTCAACAGCGAAAACGGTGCGCCTCGGTCGGTTTGAACCCCGCTCGGGGACCGATAGCGCGCTTTCCACAGCACACGCCGAGGTGAAAAGACGACCGACCCCGTCGGGGGTCGGCCGAGCGTGGTCGCGATGGAAGGGGTCTCGGCCCGGCGGGCCGGGCGGCGTCACTTGTTCTTGTAATAGTCGATGTTGATCTGGACGTAGTTGGTCCACTCCTTGGGGAGGTCCTCGTCCTGGTAGATCGCGTGGACGGGGCACTCGTCGACGCAGAGGCCGCAGTCGATGCAGGTGTCCGGGTCGATGTAGAGCTGTTCGGTCGTGCCGAAGTCGGGCTCGTCCTTGGTGGGGTGGATGCAATCGACGGGGCAGGCGTCGACGCAACTGGTGTCCTTGGTGCCGATGCACGGCTCGGTGATGACGTGGGGCATGGGGCCTCCTACCCGTTCGAAACCGGGCTCCTGATCGCCCGGTGGATGCACAGTGTGGCAACCGACAGGGTACGCGGCCAGCGAGAACGGTTCTCATGTGCGCACGCCCGGGCCGGGTCCGATCACGCGGCTCACAGCGCCTGGAAGGCGTGGCGGATGATGACCCCTTTGTCGTACGGCCGGGCGCAGGCGGGGCAATCGCCCACGAGCGGCAGGGCGTGGAGCGGGCAGCGGCAGTGCGGGCAGGGCAGGTGCATCCGCCGGATCACCGCCTCCTCGGTCCACTCGGGGTCTTCGGGCTCGTCGTCGGGGTAGCAGTCCAGCAGGGCCTCCGGGCCGTGCGTCTCGACGACGCGGGCCACGGGGTCGTTCGGGGCGGCGCAGGCCGGGCAGCGGACGGACGCCGCGGCCCGGACGATCGGGCGCAGGTCCCGGCCGCAGCCGGCGCAGGGGACGGTCAGGCCGGGGGGCAGGCGGGCCAGGTCCGGCTCGGCCTCGTCGGCCCACGCGGCCTCCGGCGGGGCCGGGATGGCGTCGAACTCGTCCAGCAGGGCCAGGCCGTGCTCGCGGTCCTCGGGGAAGGCCAGGGCCACCCAGTGCTCGTGGATGGGGCGGTCGCGGTCGATCCCGGGCATCACCCCGACCAGCACGTCGTGCGGGCGGGCGAGCAGGCCCTCTTCCATCAGGAAGACGCTGGCACGCCAGGCGGTGCGCCGATGGGGGTAACGACGGAGCGGGAAGATGGGCACGCCACCGGGAGGGTACGCCGCCCGCGGGCCGCGTCCGGATCAGGCCGCGCGGCGGGCGTGGTCGGTCAGGCCGGCCTGGGGCGCGTCGAAGGCCAGCGCGATGCGCTGGAGCCCCTGGGGCGCGGGGTCCACCCGGACCACCGTGGCCGTGACCATGTGCTCCGAGCGGGCGATGGGGCGGGCGGGGTCCTCGAAGGCCACGGCGATGCGTTCGCCGACGACGGCCTGGCGGAGGCTGGCCAGCTCGATCGCGGCCCCGCCGCAGGAAAGGTTGGTCGTGCGCCCGGGGGCGAACACGGCGCGCGCGTCGCGCCGGACCTTGCAGGCGATCTCCGCCCCGGCGCGGGGGAAGCGGCGTCGGTCGTGAGGCTGCGTCGGGTCTGTCATGGCGATCTCCCGGAACCCCAGGCGTTCCAACACCTTGCATCGGTCCGGGCCCGGGGGTGTGATAAGCCCGAATCCGGGGTGGGGGCCGGAGGTGCCCGCAAGCCCCTGTTTCAGGGGGCGACCAGCCCGAGCGCGTCGGTGAGGACGCGGGCCTTAGTCAAGGTTTCCCGCCACTCGGCGTCGGGGTCGGAGTCGGCCACGATGCCGGCCCCGACGGGGAAGTCGAGCCGGGCGTCGAGGAAGCCGTGCGGGTCGGCGGGGTCGGGCGTGCCCTGGAGGTGGGCGGTGCGGATGAGGACGGAGGCGTCGAGCCGGCCGTCGGCGTGGACGCGGATCAGCGTGCCGCAGTACGGGCCGCGGGGGAAGGGCTCGAGGTCGCGGATGATCTGGCAGGCGCGGATCTTGGGGGCGCCGGTGACCGAGCCGGGGGGGAAGCAGGCGGCGAGGAGGTCGGCGGGGGCGCGGTCCTCCCGCAGGCGGGCCTCGACCGTGGCGGTGGCCTGCCAGACGGAGCCGGCGTGGGCGTCGACGTCGCGGGGGCGGGTGACGCGGACGGTGCCGGGGACGGCGACGCGGCCCAGGTCGTTGCGCATGAGGTCGACGATCATGTTGAGTTCGGCGCGGTCCTTCTCGGAGGCGTCGAGCTCGGCGGGGTCGGCGTCGATGGGCCGGGTGCCCTTCATGGGCTTGGTGCGGACGAGCCGGGTGGCGGGGTCGTAGTCGAAGAAGCGTTCGGGGGAGAGGGAGAGGACCGCGTGGCGAACGCCGGCGGGGTCGTCCCAGCAGAGGAACCCGGCGTGCGCGGGCCGGGCGCCCGCGGCGAGGCGGCGGTAGAGGGCCAGAGCGTCGCCCCGGAACGGCGCGGTGAGGTGGTGGCAGAGGTTGACCTGGTAGGCGTCGCCCGCGGCGATCAGGCCGAGGGCGGCGCGCACGGCGTCGGCGTACGCCTCCCGGGGGCGGGTCAGGGCGAGGGGGCCCGCGCTGAAGGCGCCGTCGCCCGCCCGGGCGGCGGGCGTGACGCCGCCCAGCGTCTGGACGACGACGGGCAGGCCGGGAGAGGCCGGGGGCCGGGCGGGCCCGGCGGACCCGGCGGGGGCTCGGGCGACGGCGGGCTCGAAGACGGGCGCGAGGTCGTAGGGGACGAGGACGAGGCGTTCGGCGCCGGGGGCCAGGGCGGCGGCGAGGAAGCCGGGCGCCGGCGCGGGGTCGAGCCGGACGCCGAGCACGGCGCGCGACGCGTCGTCGCCCGGCCCGAGGGCGGCGTGCGTGCGGCGGGCCGAGCGGGATGGCGTGGCGGGCGCGGCGATGGCTGATGGTACGGGCTTTGGAAAGGGCCGCCGGAACCGTGGCGTCGGCCCGGCTCGCTAGGATGCACGCCCGGGCGCTCCGTGCGCCGGGCGGGAGGCGCCCGACGCGCCGCCCGTCGCGTCGGGTTCGATCGCACAGAGGGACGGCGACCATGGCCAAGAAGAAGGCTTCGAAGAAGACGGCTAAGGCTTCCGCGAAGAAGGCGGCGGTGAAGCCGGCGCAGAAGAAGAACGGCAAGAGCCCCAAGGTCCACGCCGCGGGCTCGCGCGGGAAGACGGCGGGCAAGAAGAAGGTGGCGCGCAAGGCCGGTGCGCGGCGCATCGACCCCAACAAGATGGTGTACGCCTTCGGGCGCAAGACCGAGGGCGACGGCTCGATGCGTCTGCTGCTCGGCGGCAAGGGCGCGAACCTGGCCGAGATGACAAGCATGGGCCTGCCCGTGCCCCCCGGCTTCACGATCACGACGGACGCGTGCGCCAAGTACAACGCGGCGGGCGGCCGCCTGCCCAAGGGCCTGATGCACGAGGTCGGGGCGCACATGACCGAGCTGGAGAAGCAGCGCGGCAAGCGCTTCGGCGACGCCGGGGACCCGCTGCTGGTCTCCGTGCGCTCCGGGGCGGCGGTGTCGATGCCCGGCATGATGGACACGATCCTGAACCTGGGCCTGACGGACGCGACCGTGGCGGGGCTGGCGACGGCGACGGGCAACGAGCGCTTCGCCTACGACGCGTACCGGCGCCTGATCAACATGTTCGGCGACGTGGTGATGGGCGTCGAGCACCGGCTGTTCGAGGAGGAGTTCGACGAGGTCAAGCGGCGCTACGGCGTGGCCCTGGACACCGAGGTGCCCACGGACGGCCTGCGCGAGCTGTGCGAACGCTACAAGGACGTGTACCGCCGCCGGGTGGGCGAGGACTTCCCGCAGAACCCTTTCAAGCAGCTCGAGCTGGCCATCGAGGCGGTCTTCAAGAGCTGGATGAGCGACAAGGCCGTGTCGTACCGCCGCATCGAGGGCGTGACCGGGCTGAACGGCACGGCGGTCAACGTGCAGTCCATGGTGTTCGGCAACATGGGCGACGACTGCGGCACGGGCGTGGCCTTCACGCGCAACCCGTCGACCGGCGAGAACAAGTTCTACGGCGAGTTCCTGGTCAACGCGCAGGGCGAGGACGTGGTCGCGGGCATCCGCACGCCGCTCGACCTCGCCGAGATGCCCGCGTGGAACAAGGCGGTGCACCGCCGGCTGGTGGAGATCAAGAACGTCCTGGAGCGGCACTACCGCGACATGCAGGACATCGAGTTCACCATCGAGCGCGGCGAGCTGTTCATGCTCCAGACGCGCACGGGCAAGCGGACCGGCATGGCCGCGGTGAACATCGCCTGCGACATGGTGCGGGAGAAGCTGATCACCGAGGCGGAGGCGCTGCTGCGCATCCCGGCGGGGGACCTGGTGCAACTGCTGCTGCCGTACTTTGACCCCGCGGCCAAGGGCTCCTTCGACCTGCTCGCCCGCGGCCTGCCGGCTTCCCCGGGGGCCGCGGTGGGATACCCGGCGTTCACCGCGGACGAAGCGGTCGACCGGGCCAACGCGGGCGAACGCGTGATCCTGGTCCGCAAGGAGACCAGCCCCGAGGACGTGGACGGCATGCACCGCGCTGCCGGCATCCTGACCAGCACGGGCGGCATGACCAGCCACGCGGCGGTCGTGGCCCGGGGCTGGGGCAAGTGCTGCGTGGCCGGCGCGGGCGCCCTGCACATCGACGACCGCGCGGGCGTCTTCACCGTGGGCGGGCGCACCTTCGGGCGCGGCGACCTGATCTCGATCGACGGCTCCGTCGGCGAGGTGTACGCCGGAGCAATCCCCACCATCGAGCCCGAGGGCATCAGCGGCAACTTCGCGAAGGTCATGAAATGGGCCGACAAATACCGCACGCTGGGCGTGCGGACCAACGCCGACACGCCCGCGGACGCCGAGCGGGCCCGGTCCTTCGGCGCCGAGGGCATCGGCCTGACCCGCACCGAGCACATGTTCTTCGAGGGCGAGCGCATCGTCGCGATGCGCGAGATGATCCTCGCCGAGACCCGCGCCGACCGCGAGCGGGCCCTGGAGAAGCTGCTGCCCTACCAGCGGGCGGACTTCGTCGGGATCTTCACGGCCATGAACGGCCTGCCGGTGACGGTGCGCCTGCTGGACCCCCCGCTGCACGAGTTCCTGCCGCACGAGGACGGCGCGGTGCGCGAGGTGGCCCGGACGATGGGCGTCGACGAGTCCGTCGTGCGCCGGCGCGTGGCGATGCTCAAGGAGGCCAACCCGATGATGGGCCACCGCGGCTGCCGCCTGGCGGTGACCTACCCCGAGATCCTGACGATGCAGGTGCGGGCGATCGTCGAGGCCGCGATCGAGTGCGACGCCAAGCGGGGCAAGGCCGTGCCGGAGATCATGATCCCCCTGATCGGCATCGACACAGAGCTGGAGATGCTGCGGGCCCGCGTGATCGACACCATCGAGACCGTGCGCCGGGAGAAGGACTTCCGCAAGAAGCTCGACATCCGCGTGGGCACGATGATCGAGATCCCCCGCGCCGCGGTGACCAGCGAGCAGATCGCCCGCCACGCCGACTTCTTCAGCTTCGGCACGAACGACCTGACGCAGCTGACATTCGGCTACTCGCGCGACGACGCCAACACCTTCCTGCCCGACTACCTCAACCAGGACCTGCTCCCCGAGGACCCGTTCCAGAGCCTGGACGTCACCGGCGTGGGCGCGCTCGTCAGGATGAGCATCGCCGGCGGGCGCAAGACCAACCCGGGCATCAAGCTGGGCATCTGCGGCGAGCACGGCGGCGACCCCAAGAGCGTCTTCTTCTGCCACGAGGCCGGGCTGGACTACGTGTCCTGCTCGCCCTTCCGCGTGCCCATCGCCCGCCTGGCGGCCGCCCAGGCGGCGATCAAAGCCAGGGGCTGACGGCCCCGGCCGCGACCGTCTGGGCGCGGCCGCCGCAAGACCCGCCGCGCTCGCGCCTCCCGCGTGGGCGCGGCGGGTTTTTTCTTCGCCCGGGGGCGGGCCCCTCCCCACCGCGCGCCGAATGAACCCGGATTCACCGGCCCGTCACGGGGCGCTCACCGCAACCAGAGATGGTGTCCCCTGTTCGTTCCAACAGGAGCCGTCGCCATGCCGCTGAAGCGCAAGGGCGCGACCGAGGATGCCCCTGCGGGGCGCTTCGTGACGCCCAAAAACCGGTACTCGTCCCCCCCGTTCCCGGCCCAGCACCAGGAGACGCCGGGTGTCGAGGCGGAGATGAAGCCGCGCCCGAGGTGGCGGGGCGAGAAGTACCGCCCGGCGGACAAGCTCAAGGGGATGCGAGCCGTCATCACCGGCGGCGACTCGGGCATCGGGCGCTCGGTGGCCTACTTCTTCGCACGCGAGGGGGCGGACGTGCTCATCACAGCGCTGCCCGAGGAGCGGCGCGACTCCGAGGAGGTCCGGGCCGCGATCGAGAACCTCGGCCGGCGCTGCGTCGTGATGGAGGGCGACCTGGCCGACGAGGGCTACGCCAAAAGGGTCGTGTCCGAGGCGGTCGAGAAGCTCGGGGGCATCGACGTCCTCGTCCACAACGCGGCGCACCAGAACCGCAAGAACATCGAGGACATCTCCGAGGAGGAGCTCGACAAGACCATGAAGGTGAACGTGTACGCGTACCTCCGGCTGTGCCGCGAGGCCGTGCCGCACATGAAGCCGGGCTCTTCGATCATCGCGACGGGCTCGGTGGTGGGCCTGTCGGGCAGCTCGCGCCTGTCGGACTACGGGGCGACCAAGGGCGCGATCCACGCGATCACCAAGTCGCTGGCGGAGGAACTGCTCGACAAGGGCATCCGGTGCAACGTGGTGGCGGCGGGCCCGGTGTGGACGCCGCTGAACGTGGCCGACCAGGGCCTGACGGCCAAGGACGTGGCGGGGTTCGGCAAGGACACCGGCGAGTCGCCGATGGGCCGCCCGGCGCAGCCCGAGGAGCTGGCCCCCGCCTACGTGTACCTGGCGTCCAACGCCGATTCGAGCTACGTGACCGGCATCGTCCTGCCGGTCATGGGCGGCAAGAGCTGATCACAGCTCGACCATCACCATGTCCGACCGGCTGCGCTCGGGGGTCTCCGGGTGGCGGACCGAGCCGAACGCCTCCAGGCCGGGGGCGGCGCTCATCTCGTCCCGCACGGCGGGCGCGTCGTAGAGCGGGCCGCGGGGCAGGTTGACGGCGTCGGTCGCCGCGGGCACCTGGCCGGGCTGCTCGTCGACGATCGCGGCCCCGAAGGCGGGGGGGCGCTCGGTGATCCGCTCGCCGGCGAGGATGGTGAGCAGGTCGATGGCGATCTGGGCCTCGATCTTGGATTCGTGCTGGGTCGGGATGGACTGGGCGAAGGACTGGAGCAGCCCGTCGCAGTTCTCGTAGGTGCCGCCCTTCTCGGCGAAGGTGGCGCCGGGCAGGACGACCTGGGCCGTCGCGTCGGCGTGGCCGGCGTGGGTGGCGATCAGCACCATGCGGGCCGAACGCAGGGCGTCGAGCGTCTCGCTCGTGGCCCACTCGCTCGGGTAGTTGCCGGTCAGCAGCACGGAGCCGACGCGCCCGGCCTTGCAGTCGGCCAGGAAGGCGTCGAAGTCCGCGCAGGGGCCGAAGGACTCCAGCACGCGGCGCACGCCGCGGGCGTTGGGGGCCTTCTCCGCCCGGACCACGAAGGGGCGGCCCGCGGCGGGGTTGGGGTAGGACTTGTCCTCGCCCCGGAAGGGCACGGGCCCGAGCGCGAAGCGGGCGTCGGGGTCGATGGCCCGCGCGGCCTTGGCCAAGAGGTACGCGTCCTCGCAGGTCAGGAAGGGCGAGACGACCAGCGTCAGGGGGCCCTGGCGCAGCGTGTCGATGGCCTGGCGGTACGCCGCGGGCCACTCGCTCTCGACCAGGGCGCCGTGGACGCGGCGCAGGGGCGTGCGGGCGCGGTTGTCGGCGTGGACGAACTTCCAGCCGTAGCGGACCTCGTCGGAGATCCACCAGGTGTTGATCTCGGGGTTGGTGCGGGGCTTGATGCGGTAGAGCTTGCCCTGGTTGTGCTCGATCCAGACGTTGTCGCCCGAGCTGGTCAGGGGGTCGACGCCGGGCGTCCGCTTGAGGAACCAGACGCGCTGGGTGAACAGGAAGTCCTTGTCCAGCAGCGCGCCCACCGGGCACAGGTCGATCACGTTCGAGGCCAGGTCGTTGTCCAGGGCGATGCCCGGGAACACGTCGATCTGGGACTTGTTGCCCCGGCCGTCGATCATCAGCTCGCCGGTGCCCGCGACCTCGCGGGTGAACCGCACGCACCGGGTGCACATGATGCACCGGTCCGAGTAGATCAGCACGTTCGGGCCCAGGTCCTTCTTGGGCTGCTTGACCTTCTGCTCCTGGAAACGGGAGGCCGAACGCCCGTAGCGGTACGAGAAGTCCTGCAGGGTGCACTCGCCCGCCTGGTCGCACACGGGGCAGTCCAGGGGGTGGTTGATCAGCAGGAACTCCATGACCGCCTTCTGGTTGGCGACGGACTTGGGGCTGTTGAGGTACACCACCATGCCGTCCGTCGCCTCGGTGGCGCAGGTCGGCAGGAGCTTGCCCCCCATCAGGGGCTCCAGCTTGTTGTCGTTGCGGGGGTTGGGGGCATGGATCTCGGCCAGGCAGATGCGGCACTGGGCCGGGACCGACAGGCCCGGGTGGTAGCAGTACTGCGGGATCTCGACACCCGTCCGGTTGGCGACGTCGGTGATCTTTTCACCCTTGGTGAACTCGCAGCGCACGCCGTTGATGGTGATGCTGGGCATGGAGCCCGATCGTAGGCGGACCCGCCGCGTTCACGGCCCCGCGCGCGTCAGCCGCGGGGCTCCCGGCCGCTCGTCTCGGCCCCCCCACCGCCGCCTTCGCCCACGCCGCCGGGATCGCCGGGGGGCGGGTTGGGCCTGTTCTGGCCGGCGCGGGCCGCCTCCCATCGCTCGCGCAGCTCACGCAAGCGCTCCAGCTCCCGGTTGTGCAGCACCACCGCCGCGTCCCGGAAGGCCTGCACCTCCCGGATCGACGCCAGGTCCGGGTCGGCCAGCCACCAGCCCGCGTCCCCCGCGTACCCCGCGTCGACCGCCAGGGCGAAGTGCTCCGCGGCACGCTCCGCCTGGCCGGCCATCGCGCGGAAACTCGCCAGGTTGTACTGGCGGAACGCCTCACCCACCACCCCCGCCGAACCCCCCTCGTACAGATCCGCGGCCATGGCGAACCGCTCCCGGGCCTCGTCCGCGCGGGAAAGCACCCACGCCGCCCAGCCCTCGAAGTACGCCCGCTGGGCCCGGGCCAGAGCCCCCGTGGGGGGCTGCTGGTGGGCCAGCAGGTCCGCGAGCCGGCGGGCGGCCTCGCGGGCCCGGTCCTGGTCGCCCAGCACGTGGAACACCTGCACCTGCCACAGCCACGCCTCGGGGTCGCCCGGGAACATCTCCACCGTCTCGGCGGCGAGCGACTCCGCCGCGGCCCGGCGGTCGCTGGCCAAGGAGCGCCGGATCCGTGCGGCCTGGTCGGCCACCGTCATGGGGGTCTCACGGGGGCGGGGCCGGTCCGGGGCCCCTACCGGCGCGGCGACCATCATGCCGACGAAGGTCACCACCGCCAGGAAGACCGACACCCAGATGACCGTGCGCACCGACGACACGCGATCCTCCCGCGGCCGGTCCGTCGCCGGGGACGCCCCGGTTCGACCCCCGATCTGAATACCCTACCACCGATGGCCACCCCCCCGCCCAGCAAATCCGGCGTCTCGCGGATCCAGGCTCCCAAAGGCACCCGCGACCTCTACCCGGACGACGCCCTGAAACGCCGGTACCTGGAGCAGTGCTGGCGGGACGCCTCGATCCGCTGCGGCTTCGAGGAGATCCACGGCCCGACCTTCGAGACGACCGACCTCTACGCCGTGAAGTCCGGCGAGGGCATCCTGGGCGAACTGTTCCAGGCGTACTCGGGCAAGGCCCCCGAAGAGGTCGAGCAGGTGAAGGAGTCCGGGCGGGCGCCGTACGCCCTGCGCCCCGAGTTCACCCCCACGCTCGCCCGCATGTACGCGGCGAAGGCGGGCAGCCTGCCGCGACCGTGCAAGTGGTTCACGGGCGGGCCGTACTTCCGGGCGGAACGGCCGCAGCGGGGAAGGCTGCGGGAGTTTTTGCAGTGGAACGTGGACGTGATCGGGCTGCCTGGGGACCTGGGAGCGGGGGGATCAGGACTGAACGCAGAGGACGCGGAGGGGAACGCAGAGGTCGCCAAGGCGAAGGCGTGGATGGATGCGGAGGTGATGGAGTGTGCCGTCGCGCTGCTCGAGGACGTAGGCCTGAATCCCGAAAGCGCTCGCGTGTACTTCAACAGCCGTACGGTCGTCAACAGCCGGATGAACGACATCGGCGTCCCGGATGAGAAACGGGCGGATGTTCTCGCTTTTCTTGATCGCAGCGCAAAGCTTTCTAGCTCGCAAGCGAGGCAGGAAGCAGCTCAAATAGGGCTGAGCGACGGCGACCTGCTCCGTCTTTTCGAAGAACCCGGCTACTCGGACTACGCCATCATGGGCTCTGCTTCCATGATGGATTACATCGAGTCGGTAGTCGAAAATTGTGAGTCCATAGCCGAGGCCGGATGGCTTAGATACAGCGCCCACATCGTCCGCGGCCTCGCCTACTACACCGGCACCGTGTTCGAAATCCTCGCTGACGGCGAACGGGCCATCGCCGGCGGCGGGCGCTACGACAAACTCATCGAACTCATGGGCGGGCCCCCCACCCCCGCCGTCGGCTTCGCGATGGGCGACGTGGTCGTCTCGTTGCTGCTCGAGGACAAGGGCCTGATGCCGCAGGGCGCGGAGCTGATGGAGGCGGTCTCGCGCCGGCCGGCCTCGGTGCGTCCGGAGGTGTTCGTGGTCGGGGCGGACGACGACAACTCCGACGCCCTCGTGCGCCGGCTCGCGGCGGACCTCCGCCGCGGCGTCGAGGCCGACGCGTACAAGCAGTCCGGCGAGCGCAAACCCTGGTCCGCCGCCCGCTACGACCCCGCTTCCGGCGGCGTGCGCCCCTTCCACGCCCGCGTGTCCTACAAGAGCACCCGCAACCTCAAGAAGCTCCTCGCCGACGGCGAGAAACAGCACGCCCGCCTCGCCGCCATCGTCCACGGGGCCGACCGGGTCCAACTCAAGGACTTCGACACCCGCCGCGACCTGACCCCCAAGGACCTCGGCCTCTCCGACACCCACGCCGAGTTCAGCACCGACCCGGAAAGCCCCGTCTACGCGGGCCGAGCGGCGGAGCGGCTGCTGGGCTGCTGAGCGCAGGACAGCGGCCGGCGGCCAGGCGCGACCGAGGTCATCCCCTCTTTGCCCCGCCTCACGGCCGCCGGCGGGCGCCCGACTGGGTGCGGGCCTGGACGAACATGTCCGGGATGGGCTGGCGGTCCTGGAGGATCATCTCGCGCCGGTTCTCGACGGAGTAGACCATGAGCATCTCGTTGCGCTCGTCGAGCACCACGAGGATCTGGTCCGTGCCGCCGTCGGTGGTCATGATGGCGTAGCCGGACTTCTCGGACACCATCTCCGCCCGGGCGGTGCGGTCGAGCAGGCCGGCGCCCTGGACCAGGGTCAGGGCGGCCAGGACGCCCGCGGAGATCCAGAGCCAGCCGCCGCTGCGGGCGGTCTCGGAGCCGTCGTGCCGGGTGTTCTCTTCGGTCATGGCTGGGCTCCTCAGCGCCGGGGCTCGGCGGACAGGTCGGAAGCGAGGTCGCGGTAGCCGATGCCGTACAGGCGCTTGCGGGAGTTGTCCCACATCAGCGTGATGATCTCCCGGTTGACGGCGTCGAGCAGGTAGATCGCGTTGGCGTTGGCCCCGCTGATCTCCCCGCCGACCAGCGTGTACTCGCCTCGGGCGCGGGCCGAGCCCTGGTTCTGGGCGGTCGCGCGGGGGGCCACGGTCACGCCCACCAGGGCGGCCAGGAGCACCGCGTTGAGGGCGATGAGTCCGCGGCGGGGCGAAGGGCGTCGGTGCGTGCCGGGCATGGCTTGCCTCCGTGTGCTCCGGGCCCGTACGCCGGGCCCGGCAGGGCGGTTGCCCCGTAGGTCAGTCCTGGTGGGTGCGCTTGGAGCGCAGGCTGGCCGCGAACACCACCGCCGCCAGCAGCAGCAGGAAGACGGCGTACATCCAGAACTTCGGGCTGCTGGGCGGTTCGGAGCTGCGGGGCGGCTTCAGTTCGCTCTGGGCCAGCGCCGGCAGGGCGCTCAGCGCGAGCACGCCCGCGGCGGCCAGCACGCGTGAAGTTCGGGTACGCATCATGGCCACAGCCTACGCCCGGCCCCGGGTGGGGGCAACGCGGGGGCCCGCCGATCCCGGCCCATCCGCCGGCGCGGGCCGGAACCGCCCGGCCCGGGCGCTCGAACAGGATCGCCCATCCCCCCCGGGACGATGCACCACGCGGGCCCGGTTGCTATCCTTGGGAATGGGCCCCCGGTTTCTTCGGGCCGGCCCGAGCGACCGCGACCGACGGACGGGTCGGGTTGACGACACAGAACCTCCCCGCCGGCGGGTCGGACCCCGCGGCGCGTACACGCGGAGCCGCTGACCATGGCCAAAATGTTCTACACGCTCGAGGAAGCCGCCGCCCGGCTCGGCATGTCCGAGGCCGAGGTCCAGAACCTCGCCGAGTCCGGCCAGCTCCAGGAGTTCCGCGACCGCGACCGCCTGATGTTCAAGGTCGACCAGGTGGACCTGCTCGCCGGCGACGACGCCGAGGACGACCAGATCCAGCTGGCCGACACCGGCCCCGGCCTGGAGCCGATCTCCCTGAGCTCGTCCAACACCGGCACGGGCATCTCGCTGGGGGCGAACCTCAACGAGGGCACCGGCGTCTCGATCTTCGACCCCGAGGACGCCGACGCCGCGGACGCCAACGCCGAGACCCTGGTGACCAGCGGCCTGGGCGGCTCGGGCTTCGCCATGGACGCCGGGGCCTCGGGCTCCGGGCTGGCCCAGCTGGCCTTCGAGCCCGACGACACCTCGCTGGGCGGCAACCTGCTCGACGGGCTGGACGCCGGCGACAGCCAGGCCGACATGGCCGGCACGAGCGCGGGCGCCCTGTTCGAGTCCTCCACCGGCGAGCCCGACTTCGGGCGCGGCGCCGCGGCCCCGGCCGTAAGCCCGCTGATGGCCGTGGGCGAGCCCTACGACGGCCCGGCCTCTGGCATCTTCGGCGGGCTGGCCCTGGGCGTGTTCGCCCTGCTGCTGGTGTCCCTGGGCGTGATGATCCTGGGCATGTCCGGCGGCTCGGGCGGGCTGCTCTCGGGCATCCAGCAGAACACCCTGTACATGATCGCCGGCGGCGGGGCGCTCGCCCTGATCATTTTCGCGGCTATCGGCTGGGCGGCCCTGCGCCGGAGCTGAGCGGACGCGGCGGTCAAGAGACGCAACGGCATACCAGCCGCGACTGCCTGGGAACGGCCGGCGGGCGATGCGCCATCCCTCCATCCATGCACCATGGCGGGAACGCCACGCGTTCGGGATGGGCGCGTGCGCTCCGCGAGCCCGCGCGGGCGGGGCGACAAGAAAAGCACCCGCGCTGGGCGGGTGCTTCGGCGTGGTTGAGTTGAGCACGGGCCCGTCGATCAGTCCGTGAGCCACCGCAGCACGTTCAGGGCGTCGTTGGCGTCCACAGCGCCGCTCAGGTCAGTGTCGCCGTCTTCGATCCGCAGGGCCCCGGTGGCGAACATGTTCGCGCCGACGATCTGAAGATCCTGCTCGTCGACGATCCCGTCGAAGTTGACGTCGCCCTTGGCGATCGAGTGGACCTCGAAGAGCCTGACTTCGACGTCCCTGGTCTCATAGTCGAGCATGTCGAGGTGGACGCCCATGGGCTCGCCGGCCTCGGGGCGCACCACCGTCAGGTTCATGAGGAACCAGCCGTCGCCGAGCGGCACGGGGATCGAAGGGCTTGGGACGACGGGATCTTCAAGGCCGAAGACGACCGAGAGCATCGGACTCTGTCCGGTCACGCGGTACTCGACGACGACTCGGACCACCTCGTTATCGAGCGATTCGGGATGCAGAACGAGCTTGTGCTCGATCGAACCGTCCGGCTGGAACGGGCTGAGCGGACGCCGCGTTGCAACTCCTATTTCCGAACCGGGGACAGCACGCCAATACGAAATCATCGGCACGACTTCCTCGAGCGGATCGTCACCGCGGAACGCGAGTTGCTCGAGACCAATGGTGTACTTGATCGAGGCCGGTCCGTTATGCGCGACATGCTCCGGCGATCCAATCTGTCCCAATTCGCCCCCGCAGTCACCAACGCCGTCCCCGTCGCCGCTGCCGGGCATGCCGGGCATTCCCGGAGATGCGCCGGGCACGTAGTTGCCGCCGTCTCCCCCGCTGCCACTGCATCCTCCCTGTCCGGGGCTGTTTCCACCGCAGCCGCCGGTTCCACCGACACCGCCTGGACTTGTCGCCTTGCCGCCTTTCCCGCCATCGCCCGCTTGGCCGCCTCCGGTCGAGTGGCCGCCGCAACCTCCGGTACCCCCGAAAGTGCTGCCGTCGCCGCCCTGACCGCCCAGGCCACCGCAGTCAACACCGTTCCCTCCGCGCCCACCCGTTCCGCCTTGCCCCGCGGGGTTCGCTCCGCCTTGGCCGCCCGCACCGCCGCAGCCCCCGTTGGGCCCGCTGTTTCCGCCGATTCCGCCGTCACTTCCATTCGCGCCTTTCCCGCCTTTGCCCCCGTTACCGGTTCCGAAGCCGTCGCCGCCCTTGCCGGCCTGCCCCGGAGTGGGGTTGTTGGGGTGGTCGGCGGGCCAGCCGTCCTTGCCGTTCGGATCGTTCGCATCGCCATCGGCACCGAACTGATAGTTATCGTCGTACGGCGGGTAGATCTGGCCCTGGCCACGGGCATCGGCGCCGGCCATCAAAAGCAACGCAAGCGCGAAAAGTGTGATCAGACGATTCATCGGGTGTTCTCCTGGTGAGGTCCGCCCAGCATACCCCCCCCCGCCCGGGTCAACACTGCTCCGGTCGGCGCGTGGGATGCCATGCGCATCCCGGGTTCGACACACGCGCATGGCCGCCATGCCGGGAACGCCACGAGTTTCAGATGCCCGGCACGCGCCCGGCGGGCCTGCCGCTTCTTTACAATCGCGGCTTGTAGGGATCGCGGTTTGAACGGTGCTCAGGCGTTCTCGACCTTGGCGATCTGCCACTCTTCCAGGTCGACGGGGGCCTGGCGGCCGAAGATGGTGACCAGGACGCGGACCATGCCCTTGTCGGGGAAGAGTTCCTCGACGGTGCCCTCGTAGTTCTCGAAGGGGCCCTCGCGGATGATGACCGGCTCGCCCTTCTGGAAGGACAGGCGGACGGTCGGCTCGTCGGCCGGGGCCTGCGAGTCGCGGAGCATCTTCTCGACCTCGTGCTCGGCCATCGCGGTGGGCCGGCCGGCGGTGCCGATGAAGTCGCCCACGCCGGTGGTCTCCTTGATGAGGAAGAACACGTCCTGGGGGATGCGTCCGTCGGGCTCGAGCCGCATCTCGACGAAGACGTAGCCGGCGTAGAGCTTCTCTTCCTTGATGCGGGTCTTGCCGCCCTTGATGGTCTTGACCTTCTCGGTGGGCACGAGGATGCGCCCGATCAGGTGGCCCATGTTCTCGATCTGGACCTTGCGCAGCAGCGTGGCCTGGACCGAGTTCTCCTTGTTGGAGGCGACGCGGAGGACAAACCAGTCCATGCCCTCCTGGCGGATGGGCTCGTCGTGGCCGATGACGCCCTCGCGCGTGGGCTGGCCGACGGTCTGGGTTTCGGAGGCGTCGTGTTCTGCCATGGTGGATCTGCCTTCCGCGGGCCGGGGGCCCGGCGAACGGGTGGATGCGGGGTCAGCCCTCGAGGATGTTGATCGCCTTGAAGAAGGTCGAGAAACCGAGGTCGACGAAGAACAGCACGCCGGCGATGAGGAAGGTGGCGACGATCACCACGATGGTCGAGCCCTTGACGTGCTTGTAGGTGGTCCAGTTGACCTTCTTCATCTCCGAGTCCGTGGCGATGAGGAAGTCGCCGGCGCGCCGGTTCAGCGCCACGAACCAGACGATGAGGACCGTGCCCAGCAGGATCAGCGAACCCGCCACGATCGCCTGCAGGTAGAGCTGCGGGATGACCGGGGTGGGGGCGGTGGAGGCGACGTCGGCCCGGAAGGTCGGGGCGAGCACGTCGCCGGCGATGATGCGGAACGCGTCCGGCACGGCGTCGCGGGTGTGGGCCGTGTCGAAGGTGTCGATGACCAGGGTGGCGCGGCGGGCCGAGCCGGTGGTGATCTCCGCCAGGCGGGCGGCGCCCAGCGTGGCGACCTCCTCGCCCTTGCGGGTCAGCAGGACGACGGTGTCGCCGGTCTGGACCTCGCCCTGGGCGGCCTGGGCGGCGATGGTCCACGACTTGGCGGGCAGGCGGACGGCGGCCGCCTGGCCCCAACCCCACACGGCGGCGTAGAGGGTGACGACGCCCGCACCGGCCGCGGTGAGCACCCGCATCCAGTAGCCCTGGCCCGGCTTGTAAACTCCGAACGCCATGTGGGGCCGTCCTCCCGGGGTGCGCCCCCCGCCCGATAGCCGGGGGCTGGTTGTTCAACACGGCAGGAGGGACTCGAACCCCCGACCGGTGGATTTGGAATCCACTGCTCTACCAACTGAGCTACTGCCGTAGCGCGGCGACGCCGCATAGGGATCGGGCGCCGGGCATCAGGGCGGGAAACCGGTCCCTGGCGGCCGACGGCGGGCCCCGGTCCGGGCCGGGGCCCGGATCACTTCCGCTTGATCTTGTGGATCGTGTGCTTGCGCAGGCGGGGGGAATACTTCGAGAAGCCCTCCTTGAGCTTGTCGTCGATGCCGCCCTTGGTGTTGATCGAGGTGCGGTAGTTCAGATCGCCCGACTCGCTGCACTGGAGCCAGACGTACTCACGCGCCATCGCTTTCTTCTTCGCCATCGGATGCTCCCCTGGGGTCGGCGCCCCGGCGGGTGTTGTTCGGAAAAGCGGCCCGGGGGCTTTCGCACCCGGGCCGGGAAGGCCTGGTTTCCGTCAGATCACTTGACGATCTCGGTGACGGTGCCGGAGCCGATCGTGCGACCGCCCTCGCGGACGGCGAAGCGCAGGCCGGTCTCCATGGCCACGGGCTTGTCGCCCAGGTCGACGAGCATGGTGACGTTGTCGCCGGGCATGCACATCTCGGCCTTGGCGCCGCCGTCGCCGAAGAGCTCCATGACCTGGCCGGTCACGTCGGTGGTGCGGAAGTAGAACTGGGGCTTGTACTTCGGGAAGAACGGGGTGTGGCGCCCGCCCTCTTCCTTGGTCAGCACGTACACCTGGCCCTTGAACACGGTGTGGGGGGTGATGGAGCCGGGCTTGCAGATGACCTGGCCGCGCTCGACCTGGTTCTTCTCGATGCCGCGGAGCAGCACGCCGCAGTTATCGCCCGCCTGGCCCTGCTCGAGGGCCTTGTTGAACATCTCGACGCCGGTGATGGTGGTCGAGAGGTTCTCCTTGGACAGACCGACGATCTGGGCGGCGTCGCCGACCTTGACCACGCCGCGCTCGATGCGGCCCGTGGCCACCGTGCCGCGGCCCTTGATCGAGAACACGTCCTCGACCGAGATCAGGAAGGGCTTGTCGACCTCGCGGGTGGGCTCGGGGATGTGGGTGTCGATGACGTTGAAGAGCTCGTCGATGGGGGCGCAGGCCTTGTCGTCCTTGGGGTTCTCAAGGGCGAGCTTGGCCTGGCCGCGGACGATCGGGGTGTCGTCGCCCGGGAAGTCGTACTTGTTGAGCAGCTCGCGGATCTCCATCTCGACGAGGTCGAGCAGCTCGGGGTCGTCGACCAGGTCGACCTTGTTCATGAACACGACCATGTGGGGCACGCCGACCTGGCGGGCGAGCAGCACGTGCTCGCGGGTCTGCGGCATGGGGCCGGAGTCGGCCGCCACCACGAGGATCGCGCCGTCCATCTGGGCGGCGCCGGTGATCATGTTCTTGACGAAGTCGGCGTGGCCGGGGCAGTCCACGTGGGCGTAGTGCCGGGTCTCGGTTTCGTACTCGACGTGCGACGAGTGGATCGTCACCGTCTTGTTGGCGTCACGCACGGTGCCGCCCTTGGTGATTTCCGCGTAAGACTTGGCGCCCTGCACCAGGCCCTTGGCATCAGCGCGGGCGACCATCGCGGCGGTCAGGGTCGACTTGCCGTGGTCGATGTGCCCGATGGTGCCCACGTTCACGTGCGGCTTGGTCCGCTCGAAGGTTCCCTTCGCCATCGCTCTACCTCTTCTGACTGCTCAAAGCGGTCGGTGTATTGCCCCGCTCCCGACCATCGGGAAGGGGCTCTGCGCCGACCGCTCCGGGCCGGCGACCATCTGATTCACTCCCACCCGCGGGACCAAACCCGCCCGGGCGATACCCGAAGCCGTCTGTGGTTCCGGGACGGCCGACCCCGAGGCCGACCGAAAAGCCGCTGGCGGGACTTGAACCCGCGACCTCACCCTTACCAAGGGTGCGCTCTACCACTGAGCTACAGCGGCAACATGACTGAGTCCCGGCACGCCGGGGCATCCACGAAAACCGCCCGGACGGTGATCCGAGCGGGACAGGATCATTCTCCCGTCCCCGACCCCGGTCAACCAATTGCCGCGCCATGGGTTCCGATCACCCCGCCCGCCCCCGCCCGGGCCGGAATTCTCTTGGGCGAACCGGCCCCCGCGGGTACATTCGCGCCCGCGGCCCGCGCCGGCCGGGCCCGCACCCACGCCCGGAACCAGGGGTGTTTCCATGAGAACCCGCCGCGCGGTCGCCGCGTCCTGCCTGCTCGCGCTCGCCGCCCCGGCGTCGGCGACCTGGTCCATCCTCATCGTCGACACCCGCACCGGCGAGATCGGCCTGGGCTCGGCCACCTGCCTGACCCGCTTCGACCTGCGCGAGAACACCCCCGTCCTCATCGCCGGGCGCGGGGCGGCCACCGCCCAGTCGAGCGTGGACGCCTCGGGCCGCAACCGGGCCCTGATCCGCGACCGGCTCATCCAGGGCGCGCCCCCGGACGCCATCCTGGCCGAGCTGGCGCTGACCGACGCGGCCCACCAGACCCGCCAGTACGGCTTCGTCGACGCCTCCGGCGGGACGGTGACCTTCACGGGCTCGGGGGCCGGCGCCTGGGCCGGCGGCGTGACCGGGTCGCACGGGGACCTGGTCTGGGCCGTCCAGGGCAACGTGCTGTCCGGGCCCAACGTGGTCGAAGACGCGGCCCGGGCCATCGTCGAAACGCCCGGCGACCTGCCCGAGAAGCTCATGAGCGCCATGCGGGCCGCCCGCGAGGCCGGCGGCGACGGGCGCTGCTCCTGCTCCGCGGGCAACCCGACGGCCTGCGGCAGCCCGCCCCCGGGCGACTTCAAGAGCGCCCACATCGGCTACCTGCTCGTGGCCCGGGCCGAGGACCGGAACGCCTCGCGGGCCATCTACCCGGACGTCGACGCCCGGCGCGACTTCGCCACGCCCGACGTGGACGCCGACGGCCGGGCCGACTTCGCCGCGATCGTCGGCCAGTCCGGGATCGCCGTGGTCTTCAACTCCACCCCGCCCGGCTCCCGCCTGACCACCGGCGACCCGATCGGCGTGCTGGACGCCGGGCCGGGGACCGTCCTGGCCCTGGCGAGCGCCGACCTGAACGCCGACGGCGTGGACGACCTCGTCTTCGCAGCCACCGGGCCGGACCGCGTCGGGTGGTTCCCGGGGGACGGGGCCGGCTGGTTCGGCCCGCCCGTGGCCGTCGAACTGCCCGCCGAGCCGGTCCGCCTGGCCGCGGGCGACCTCGACGCCAGCCCGGGGGCGGAGGTCGCCGTCAGCGCGGGGGACGGCGTGAGCGTGTTCCGGCTGGAGGGCGCGGCGCTGGCCCCCGCCGCCCGGGTTCCGGCGGCCGGCCCGACCGGCGTGGCCATCGCCGACCTGGGCGGCCCGCACGCCGACCTGGTCGTCGCGGGGCGGGCGGACGGCTCGGTCACGGTCTTCCGCCACGACGGCTCGTTCGCCTTCGGGCCGTGGCGGGTGTGGTCCGACCCCGGGCTGGACCCGGTGGACCTCGCGGCGGGGCGGATCTTCGAGGACGGGTTGGGCGACGTGGCGGTGATCGGCGGCTCGTCCCGGCGGATGGCCGTGCTCCGCCAGACCGCGCCGGGCGTGTTCGCCGCGACCCAGACCCCGCTGCTGGGGACGGGCCGGCGCGTGGCGATCGGGCGCTTCACGCCGGACGGGCTGGTCGGGCTGGTGACCCTCTCGTCCGGCAACCGCACCGTGGAGATCCACCGCCGGCGCGCGGACCAGCCCGGCGCGTTCGAGCCCTTCCACGCGCTGCGCATCGCCCCCGGGCAGCAGTCGCTCGCGGTGGCCGACACCAACGGCGACGGGCTGAGCGACATCGTCTCCGGCGGCCAGCAGCGCGGGCTGACGCTGCTGGACAACCTGGGCGACGGCACGTTCCCCGAGTACAACGGCTTCGCCAACGGCGACTACTTCCTCGCCCTGAACGTGGCCGACGCCCTGGACGCCTGGCCCGACCCGGTCGACACGCTGTCGGAACAGTTCGCCGCGTGGCGGGAGGGCCTGAACGGCCGGATCGACGCGGTGCGCACCGAGGTGTCCGCCCCGTCCAGGGTGGCCCGCGGGGCGGCGTACACCGTCCGCGTGCGGGCCCGTGACTGGCGGGGCGAGCCGGTCGCCGACATCGCGGGCGTGGAGGCCTTCGTCGTCGCGGGCGACGCCCGGATCGTCGGCGTCCGGACGCCCGAACCGGGTGTGGCCGAGATCGACGTGGAGGCGTCCGACGGCCCGGGCGTCGATCGGATCGGCGTCCGTCTGGCGGGCTTGGCGGGGACCGTCCGCCTGATGCCCGACGCGGCCGTGCGGGTGCTGGAGGACCTGGCCGACTTCAACGCCGACGGCGCTCGGAACTTCTACGACGTCCGCGATTTTCTCGCGGCGTTCGGCGCGGGGGACCCGGGCGCGGACCTCGACGGGGACGGGAACCTGACCTTCGCCGACGTGGCCGCGTTCGTGGCGGCCTTCGTCGGCTGACCCCGGCGTTCGGCCTGGTGTAGACTGCCCAGTGCGCCGGGCGGACCGGACGGTACCGCGGCGCCCCAGGCGGCCGCGGCCGCGGAGGTCCACATGAAGAAGATCCTGATCGGTCTGCTGGCGGTCGTGCTGGTCGTGGTGATCGCCGTCGTGGTGCTGGTGGTCGTCGGCGTGTCGCAGATCGACAACCTGCTCAAGGCGGGCATCGAGCGCGGCGGCACCTACGCCACCGGCGTCAGCACCACCGTCGACGACGTGGACGTGCAGCTCCGCAAGGGCACGCTGGACCTGTCCGGCCTGGTGCTGGCCAACCCGCCCGGGTTCGACACCCCCCACTTCCTGGCGCTCGCCGAGACGGGCATGGCCCTGAACTCCGGCGCGACGGACACCAAGAACCTCGCGCTCGCCAGCGTCACGCTGTCCGGCATCGACGTGTACCTGGACAAGGGCCAGAACCCCTCGAACTACAACGCCATCCTCGAGAACCTGCGCCGGTTCGAGTCGGGCGACACGCCGCCCCCGCCGGAGGACGACCGGTTCCGCGTGACCATCGACTCGCTGGTGATCGAGGACGTGTCGGTGCACCTGGCGAACATGCCGGGCGTGAGCATCGTGTCCCGCGACGTCGCGGTCCGCGTCCCCCGGATCGAGCTGCGTGACGTGGGCAAGGACGACCCCATGTCCATGGGCGAGGTGATCGGCCTGGTCGTCAAGACCGTGCTGGCCGCCTCCGTCGAGGCGGGCGGGAACATCATCCCGGGCGACGTGCTGGGCGAGCTCCAGGGCGGCCTGGGCTCCCTCCGCTCGCTCTCCGAGATGGGCATCACCGGCGTGGGCGAGTTCGGCAAGGCCATCGAGGGCCGCCTGGGCGAGGCCGGCGAGCGCGCCCGCGAGGCCCTCGACGAGGCCAAACGCGCCGGCGAGAACGTCCGCGACTCCGTCCAGGACTCCGCCGACCGGCTCAAGGGCATCTTCGGCGGCAAGAAGGACGACAAGGACAACAACACCGACGAGCCCTGAACCCTGATCACCGGATCGGGCGGGCGGGCTCCCGAGAGGGGCCCGCTTTCTCGTTTTTGGGGTCTCCCCGGCCGAGCCCATGTCGGGACGGGCCGGAACCGGGCCCGGTCGGCGGCGTATCAGAACCGGGGCGTCGGTCTGTCCGGCGCTCCGGGCCGGGGGCGCTCTGTCCTCGGCCGGTGGTCACGGCAGGATATCGGACGGTGAGGACGCGGAACGCGCCTTACCGGGCGAGCGGCGGGCGGAATCGTCCGCCATGCCGCGGTTTCCGAACCGCCCGGGTTGTTCCGGCGCTCGGAGGCGGGCATGCTGTCGTGATCGGGTTCGCCGGGCGCGATCGCGTGCCGGCCTGGGATCGGGCGACGAAAGGATCCGTCAAGATGAAGATCAGCATGCTGACCGCGGGCGCGGCGTTGTCGATGGTTCTTGCGTGCGGGATGGCGCACGGTGTTTCTCCCCAGCCGACTGGCCCCGCCCCCGCGAGCCAGCGTGTCGCCGCCGAGCGGGCCTTCGCGTGGCTGGAGCGGGACGCCGCCGTGCTGAACGCCCCGGTCGCCGCGGTCCACCGCTTCACCGAGGTCCCGGGCGTGCAGGAGCGCCAGGGCCGGATGGTGGCCAAGGTCCGGGAACGGACCGAGATGGCCAAGCTGGCCGCGCTGGAACTGGGGCGCGCCGACGCCGGCCGGCCCGTGCAGTCCCCGCGTGCCGCCGCGGCCGGGCCGGTGAGCGTCGACCCCGTGTGGCGTCGCGCTGACGAGCGCCTTGCCGAGGCCCGGGCCCGCCTGGCCCCGGCGCTGCTTGAGGCCTTCGACGACATCGACCTGCACGCCTTCGAGCTGCCCCAGGGCTGGACGGAAGAGCAGGTCGCCGACCTGCTGATGGCCACCGGCGACTACGAGTACGTCGAGCCGGACTGGCGCGTGTACCCCCTGGCCACGCCGAACGACCCCCAGTTCGGCCAGCAGTGGCACCACCGGGCCCAGAACATGAACTCGGTCGGCGCGTGGGACTACGTGACCGGCAACCCGAGCGTCATCGTCGCGGCGTGCGACACCGGCGTGTTCGACGGGCACCAGGACCTGGCCAACTTCGTCCCAGGGTTCAACGCCGTGACCAACCTGGCCCAGGTCAACGGCGGGGCGACCAACGACGTCAACGGCCACGGCACCGCCGTCGCCGGCGCGATGGCCGCCAGCGGCAACAACGGCGTGGGCGTCGCGGGCGTGGGCTGGAACTTCTCCATCATGCCCGTCCGCGTCTCCAACCGCTCGGACGGCAACGCCAACCTCTCGGACATCCTCCAGGGCGCCCGCTGGGCCGCGGACAACGGCGCGTTCGTCGCCAACTGCTCCTACGGCGGCTCGAACTCCTCGCAGGCCAACAGCACCGGCAACTACCTCCGCCAGCGGAACGCGATGCTCGTCTTCGCCAGCGGCAACGACGGCGTGCAGGACCAGACGCAGAACTGGCCCGCCGTCACCATCGTCGGCGCGACGACCAACAACAACCAGGTCGCCAGCTTCTCCAACTACGGCATTGGCATCGACGTCGTCGCCCCCGGCGTGAACATCCGCACGCCCACCCGCACCGGCGGCTACGGCAACTCCACCGGCACCTCGCTGGCCGCCCCGCTGGTCGCCGGCGTGTTCGCGCTGTGCCACGCGGCGAACCCCGACCTGACGCCCGAGGAGATCGAGCAGATCGTCAAGGACACGGCCCGCGACATCGGCGACCCGGGCTTCGACATCCGCGCCGGGCACGGCCTGGTCAACGCCGGCGCGGCCGTGCAGGCCGCCCTGTTCGGCCCCCCGGTCATCGACCTGCCCTTCTTCGACGACTTCGCCGGCGGGCAGCTGACCAACCTGTGGCGCGACCCCGTCGGCACGCCCACCGTCAACGGCGACGCGGGCGGCCCCGCGCTCAACCTCGACGCGGGCGACTCCGTCCGCACCGTCGGCCTGCGCGCGGGCTTCCTGCTCGACTCTGTCGGCGAGGTCGCCTTCTCCTACCAGCACCGCGGCGTCGAGGCCGGCGAGTCCCTGCTCGTCGAGTACAGCGACATCGTCGGCGGCTGGCAGCCCCTGACCACGATCGTCTCCGACGGGACCGACACCGACGCGTTCCGGCGCGTCCGCGTCGCCCTCCCCCTCTTCGCCCGCCACGACGACCTGAAGATCCGCTTCACCGCCCAGGTCTCGGACGCCGGCGACGACTGGTACGTGGACGACGTGCTGGTCGCCGAGTTCGTGCGCAACACGCTGCCCTGGGGCACCGGCTTCGAGAACGGCGTCGACCTGAACTTCGACTGGGAGTCCGCCACCGCCACGGCCACCACCGAGGCCCCCAACACCCCCGAGGGCTCGTTCAGCGCCAAGATGGTCGGCAACGCCTCGATGACCAGCCGGCCCATCGACATCACCAGCATCACCAACCTGCCCTACGTCCGCCTGCGCACCCTGCACAGCGGCGTCGAGGCCGGCAAGACGCTCACCGTCGAGTACCGCGACCTGCTCGGCTCCTGGCAGCACCTGCACACCGTCACGTCCGACGGCAGCAACCCGTCCCAGTTCACCCTGCACCAGGTCCAACTGCCCTTCCCGGCCTTCGGCGAGGACCTCAAGATCCGCATCACCGCCAACGGCGCGGACGCCTCGGACGTGTGGTACGTCGACGACGTCGCCGTGTCCGAGGACCTGGTCACCGAGCCGCCGTCCTGCCCGCAGGACTTCGACGGCAACGGGATGCTGAACTTCTTCGACATCTCGGGCTTCATGGCCAGCTTCAACGCCCAGGACGCGGTCGCCGACTGGGACGGCAACGGCCTGTTCAACTTTTTCGACATCTCCAGCTTCATGAGCGACTTCAACGCCGGCTGTCCCTGAACCCCGCACCCCGACCCACGGAGTTTCCCCCCCATGCATCGCAACACCGGGCACGCCCTCGCCCTGAGCCTCTTCCTGTCCTGCGCCGGCGCCGCCGTCGGCGCGGAGCCCGCCCCCAACGCCGGGCCCCAGGGCCCGACCCCCGCCGCCGCGAAGGCCTCGCTCGCCGAGCGCGCGGCGCGGGTGCTGGACCTCCGGCCCGGCGACGCCGAGCGCATCGCCGTCGCCCAGCCCCTGGCCTTCCGCGCCGTCCCGGGCGACCGGGAGTTCTCCGGCGAGCTGATCGTGCGCACGCGTGACCGCGCCGGGGAGTCGTCCCGACGCGCGGCCTCGTCCCGCATCGCCCCGCTGACCACCCGGCGCAGCGCCTTCGTCGAGGAGTTCGTCGTCCGCGTGCCGGAGGGCATGACCGAGGGCGAGCTGGCGGGCGTGCTGATGGCCACCGGCGACTACGAGTTCGCCGAGCCCAACTGGACCCTCTACCCGCTGGCGACCGTCCCCAACGACCCGCAGTACAACCAGTCCTGGCAGCACCAGCGCCTGCAGTCCGCCCTGGCCTGGGACCTGCACCGCGGCTCGCCGGACGTCATCGTCGCGGTGTGCGATTCCGGCGTCCGCACCAACCACGAGGACCTCGCCGCGGCGCTCGTCCCGGGGTACAACTCGGCCAGCCACCTCGCCGAGGCGGACGGCGGGGCGGTCCAGGACATCAACGGCCACGGCACCTTCGTCGCCGGCTGCGCCGCCGCGATCGGCAACAACGGCCGCGGCGTCACCGGCGTGGGCTGGAACCTGCGCATCATGCCGATCCGCGTGACGAACAGCTCCGGCGGGACGGCCGGCCACTTCGCCCTGCTGGAGGGCGCCCGCTGGGCGGCCAACCACGGGGCCAAGATCGTCAACGTGTCGTTCACCGGCGCGAACACCTCGAGCAACAACGCCGCCGCACGCGACGTCAAGCTCGCCGGCGGCCTGCTGTTCTGGGCGTCGGGCAACGACGGCGCCCCGTTCACGGGCATCCTGCCCGACCTGGTGATCGTCGGGTCGACCAACTCGTCGGACAACCGCTCCAACTTCAGCAACTACGGCCCGGGCCTGGGCGTCGTCGCCCCGGGGTCGAGCGTCCGCTCCACGCAGATGGGCGGCGGCTACGGCAACAGCTCGGGCACGAGCTTCGCCAGCCCGATCGCCGCGGGCGTCGGCGCGATGATCTTCTCGGCCAACCCCGCCCTGAGCCCCGACGACGTGCAGGACGTGCTGTACAGGTCCGCCGACGACCTGGGCGCGCCCGGGTTCGACCAGTACTACGGCCACGGCCGGGTCAACACCTACAAGGCCGTCACGATGGCGATGTCCTACGTGCCGCGCCTGCCCCTGCCGCTGACGGAGGACTTCGACTCGGCCTCGTGGGCGGACGTGTTCGCCTCGCTGACCGGCGCGCCCGGCCTCGTGACCGACCCGGACGCGCCCACCGGCGCCTCGGCCCTCGAACTGACCGGGTCCGAGGCCGCCGTCACCGCGCCGCTCACCGGCCGCGGCGTGACCACCAACGACGCCATCCGCCTGGCGGTCCGCACGCTCGGCGCCGAGCCCGGCGAGGCCCTGATCGTGGAGTACGAGGGCGAGGACGGGTCGTGGTCGCCGGTGTTCACCGCGCCGGCCTCTGGCGCGGACACGGGCTACGTCGTGCACGAGGAGCCCGTGCCCCTGGGCTTCCGCCACCACGGCGTGCGCCTCCGCGTCCGGGCGGACGGGTCGGACGCGTCCGACCGCTGGCTGGTCGATGCGCTCTCCATCGGCCCGGCCTCCGCCCCGTCCGCCCCCTTCGCGGAAACCTTCGACACCGGCCGCGCCAGCCGAGTCCGCTGGATCGAGGCCCCCGGGACCTCCGTCGTCCTGCAGGGAACGGACTTCGTGATGCGCATGCCCGACGGCGCGGCGGCGCAGACCGTCGGCATCCCGATCATCGACCTGTTCGCGATGGAGCAGTACGCGTACTTCTTCGTCGCCGGCGACGGCGTCGGGGCCGGCGACAAGCTGACCGTCGAGTGGTACACCCCGCAGACCGGCTGGCAGACCCTCGGCGTCGTCGACGGCGGGACGGTCGGCGCCGCCCAGACGGGCGTGGAGTTCCCCGTGCCGTTCACGGCGATCACCTCCAACAACTTCCGCCTGCGCTTCTCCGCGCAGACCGCCGGCGGCGCGTTCCTCGTCGACGACGTGAACGTCGGCACGGCCCGCCTGCCCGACGAGAACCCGGGCTGCTCGGCGGCCGACCTCGCCGAGCCCTTCGGCACGCTCAACTTCTTCGACCTCTCCGCCTTCCTGGCCCTGTTCAACGCCGACGACCCCGCGGCGGACTTCGCCGAGCCGTTCGGGTCGCTCAACTTCTTCGACGTCTCGGCCTACCTGTCGGCCTTCAACGCCGGGTGCCCGTAAGCCCGCCCCGCCCCCCCCCCGACCGCACCCCACCGCAGAGCCCCGCGCCCCGCGCGGGGCTTTTCTTTGGGCTCACAACGCCGCGGGCCGCAGCGCCCGCGCGGGGACCCCCACCACCGTCGCGCCGTCCGGCACGTCCCGGGTCACCACCGCGCCCGCCCCCACCACGCACCCCCGCCCGACCCGCACGCCCGGCAGCACGGCGGCCTGGATGCCCACGAGCGTGTCCGCGCCGACCCGCGCCCCGCCCCCCAGCACCGCGCCCGGCGCCACGTGGGCGTTCTCGCCGAGGATCGCGTCGTGCTCCACGACCGCCCGGGTGTTGACGATCGCGTGGGGGCCGACGGACGCCCCGCGGTTCAGCACCGCGCCGGGCATCACGACCGTGCCGTCGCCCAGCGTCACGCCCGAGCCGGCGACCACCCCGGGGTGGACCACCGCCCGGGCCGCGCGGCCCGGGTCCATCGCGTTGATCACGCGCCGGCGCAGGCGCAGGTCGCCCAGGGCGACGATCACGCCCGCGCCGTCGGGCACGGCGTGGTCGTCCAGGGGGCCCAGCCAGGCCGCCCCGTCGCCCCACGACGCCGCGGCACAGCGGGGATCGTCGTCCACGATCCCGACGACGGGCACGCCCGCCGCCCGGCAGGCGTCCAGGACGACGCCGGCGTGGCCCCCGCCGCCGATGAGGATGACCGGAGTGGACATGCCGGTCTTATCGGGCCGTTTGATGCTCGCCCAAAAAGAGAAGAGCCGACCCAGGATCAGGTCGGCTCTCCTGCCAAGCGACGCCGGGCTGTACGCGCAGCCCGACGCCGGGTGGGTAGGTATCCGGTGAAGGCCTCGGTCGTAACGCCCCGGATCGCGGGGCTTCGCTCCTCCTCGAACCCACCTGACAAGCGGGCTTCCCCGGATCTCCCCGACCGCCCTTTGAGGCGGACGCCGCCCGGAACGCACGGACGGCAACCGGCCCGCGTGCGGGCCCTTGGCTGCCTTGAATGTACGGACAAATCGCCGCGCGGCCAGCGAATCGGCCGGTTCGTCCGACCAATTCGGAACAGTCCCCCCAGCTTCACAGCCCGCCGACGCACAACCCCAGGAGTGCTCCCCATGACCACCATCCAGCGCGCACCCGCCCGGCCCAAGGTCCGCGTGGCGGCGGTCTCGTACCTGAACACGGTGCCGATGATCGAGGGCCTGCAGGCCTGGCGCGACGCGGAGCTGACCACCGCCGTCCCCGCCCGGCTGGCCGAGATGGTCGTCGACGGCCGGGCCGACCTCGGCCTCGTCTCCCTGGCCGACTACGCCCGGGCTGGCGGGGCCGAAGGGCTGGGCGGAAAACCCGGGTTGCTGCTCGTGCCCTGCGGCATGATCGGCTGCGACGGCCCGACCATGACCGTCCGCGTCTACTCCGCCGTCCCCCCGGAACGCATCACCACCCTCCACGCCGACACCGACTCGCACACCTCGGTCGTGCTGGCCCAGGTGGTGCTGGCCGAGCGCTTCGGGGTTCGGCCCAGGCTGGAGGCCTTCCATGTGCGCGAACGCCTCGCGGGCGGATCGGACGCGCCCGAGGGCTGGCCGGAGTCGGTGCTGCTGATCGGCGACAAGGTGGTGAGCGACTCGCCGCCGGCGGTGCGGTACCCGTACCAGATCGACCTGGGCGAGGCCTGGAAGGCCATGACCGGCCTGCCGTTCGTGTACGCCGTGTGGATGTGCCGGGCCGACCGGGCGGACGACCCGGCCGTGCGGAGCGCGGCGGCGATGATCGACCGCCAGCGCCGGCGCAACGGCCTCCGCCTGGACAGCGTGATCACGGCCGAGGCGCCCCGGAAGGGCTGGCCGGCGGACCTGGCCCGGTGCTACGTGGGCGAGCTGCTCCGCTTCGAGGTCGACGACCGGGCACGCCAGGGGGTGGCGGCCTTCCTGGCCAAGGCCGCCGGGGTGGGACTGCTGCCGCCGGCCGAGCCGCGCTGGGCGGGCTGATCCCCGGCGATTGCGGGGTTTCGTCCAACTCCGGGCGGGCTGCTGCGCCTCCGCAATCCGCGGGCGGGGGCGCGTCGTATCTGGGCCGGGCGCGGCCGGGCGGGCCGCGCCGCGGACGGACCCACCATGCCCAAGGTCAGCACACCAAGGACGGACGTGATCGCCGAGCTGGGCGAGCAGTTGCGGTTCGGGTCGCGCCGGACGCTGCTGCGCCACCTGGACCGGATCGAGGAGCTGGCCGTCCAGATCGAGGACGATGGGGTATACCCCGAGGATTTCGTGGTGTTCCGGGTGTCGGGGTACCGGCCGGAGACGAGCGCCGGGCGGATGCTCGCCGGGGCGGCGCTGCGGGGGGACCTGTCGGCGCTGGCCGAGCGCCTGAGCGAGTCGGCCGGGCTAACCGAGGCCGATCTTGGCGAGGGTTGCGAGACGGTGGCCACGCTGATGGACCGCTGGGGGGTCACCCGCAAAACGATCGAGCGGTACCGCCGGCTGGGCCTGGTGGCGCGCCGGGTGGACCTGGGCTCGGGACGCCGGGCGCTGGTGTTCGGCCGGGCGGTGGTCGAGGCGTTCGAGCGCCGGCACACGGAGCGCCTGGGCCGGGCGGCCCGGTTCACCCGGGTGAGCGGGGCGGAGGCGGAACGGATGGCCCGGCGGGCGGCGCGGTACCGGGCCCGGCTGGGCTGGTCGCTGAACCGGGTGGCCCACCGGCTCGCCAGCCGCACGGGCCGGAGCCCGGAGGGCGTGCGCCAGCTCCTGCGCCGCGCGGACCGGGGCCGGGCGGACCCGGTGTTCCCCGAGCCGGGGCCGCCGACGGCCCGCGAGCGTTTGCTCGCGGTGCGGGCCGTGCGCCGGGGCGTGGAGCCCGCGCTGCTGGCCCGGCGCTGGGGCCGGCGGAAGAGCGCCGTGCTGCGCGCCCTGCACGAGGGCCGGGCGGACCTGCTGCGCTCGCTGGAGCTGCCGGACGGTTCGTCGCCGGACCCGGGCCCGGCGGTTCACGCCGCCCCGGCGCGGGAGGGCCTGGGCGTGGACGCGCCGGGCGACCTGGGCGGGTTGATCTCGCGGATGCGGGAGCGGGCGGCGCCGGTCGCGGTGGAGGAACGGGCCCGTGCCGCGGCGTATCGGGCGCTGGTCGGGGCGACGGGCGCGCGGATCGCCGCCCTGCCGCCGGCGTCGGCCGCGGGCCCGGACCTGGACGAGATCGAGACGATGCTGCGCTGGGCGGCGATGCTGAAGGTCTGCCTGGTGGCGTCGCAGCTCCGGCTGGGGATCGACACGCTGGAGCAGCGTCTGGGCGGGCCTTTGGAGAGCCTCGCGCCGGCGCGGGCATCGGAGTTGGCCATGGGGTTGATCGGGGTGATCGGGGAGGGCGTCGACCGGTTCGACCCGTCCCGCGGCGGCCGGTTGGCGGCCCCGGTGTCGCTGGCCCTGGGGCGCTGGTGCGCCCGGGTGCCGGACGCGGCCCATGCCGCCGAGCCCGGTCGGGCGGCCCGGCGGATGCCGGCGGGCGTGCCGGCGCCGGACTGGACGCGCCGGGTGGCGCCCTGGCAGGCCTGGTTGGCGTGCGACCCGCGGGTGCCGGGGATGCTCGCCCGGCTGGCCCCGGACGAGCGGGCCCTGCTGGAGCGCCGCTTCGGGCTGGACGGGTCGGCCCCGGAGACGCTGGCGGCGGTGGCGGCCCGCCTGGGCCTGCGGGCGGTGCATCTGGCCCGGGCCGAACGCCGGGCGGTGCGTCGGGCGTTGGGCCTATCTCGCAAGCAGGGCGACGACGCCCCGGAATAATGCGGGGTTGACGGGAGGTCGTCAGGCGTGATCGCGGCCCGTTGGATGCTGGCCCTGTTGCTGCTGTTGCACCCGTTGCGCGGGGCGATGGCGGCGTGGCCGGAACCGGCCGGGCCCGGCCCCGCTTGCACGGCCGACGGCTGCTGCCCGCTGTGCGCCGCGGCGCCTGCGTGCCCGTGCTCGGCGGCGCCGGAGCCGGGCGACCCGCCCGAGCCGCTGACGCTGCCCGCGAAGCCGGACGCGGCCCGCGCCGCGCCGGGCGACGCCACGGCGGAGGTCGGCCTGGAGCCCTCGGTCGCGCGGGCCCCGAAGGTGGCGCGCTCGCGTCCGCCGGCGGGCGTGCCGGGGCCGGTCAACGCGTTCCTTTCGGTGGTGTGCGTCTGGACGATCTGAAACGGGTTTTCGCGCCCCCGTTGCGCGCCCGTTTTTTTCGTCTCGATCAGGAACATCCATGGCCCCCGGCGCCGCCGCGGGCTTCGAAAGGAAAGCACCATGCATCCCATGATTTCCCGCGCCGTGGGCGCGGTCTGTGTGTCGTTCGCTCTTCTGGCCGGCGCTTGCGGCGCCACGCAGACGCGGGCCGACGCGTCGTCCGAGGTCGTCCGCGGCTCGGGCGCGATCCTGACCGTGGAGGGGCTCGGCTGCCCGATGTGCGCTGAGTCGATCACGGCGCTGCTGAGCGACGTGGAGGGCGTGGCGTCGTCGAAGGTCAACCTGGAGAACGGCACGGTGGACGTGGCGTTCAAGCCGGGGGCCGCCGTGCCCGAGGCGTCGCTGGCCCGCGCGGTGACGGACGGCGGGTTCACCTTCCGCGGCCTGCGGGCCAAGGAGTGACGCCATGGCGGACCTGAAGCTGGCCCGGCGGGCGATCGGGCTCGCCGGGCTGGGGCTGTGCGCGGCCGGCGCGAGCGCGCAGGAGGCCCCGCTGTCCTGGGCGGCCACGCAGCCGGCCCGGGGGCGCATCACCTGGCGGGAGTCGTTCACCTACACCCGCTACGAGCGGAACGGGGCGGACGCCGAGCGGTTCGCGGTCAACACGCGGCTGTCGCTCGGGCTGTCGGGGCGTCTGTCGGCCTCGCTCGACCTGCCGATGGTCAGCGAGCGTGCGACGGACGGCAGCGAGCGCACGTCCGGGCTCGGCGACGCGTCGCTGAGCCTGAAGTGGCGCTTCTGGCAGCACGACACCGGGGCCATCGAGACCAACCGGCTGGCGCTGCTGGGCGGGGTGCGCCTGCCCAGCGGCGAGGGCGACCTGTCGTCCGGCGGGTTGGACCCGTACCTGGGCCTGGTGTTCACGCGGGTGCAGGGGCGGCACGGGCTGAACGCCTCGGCGCGGTACCTCGTGACCACCGACGGGCGGGACGACCCGCTCAGCGCGGGCATGGGCGACGCGGACCTGCTGACGCTGGAGACGAGCTATCTCTACCGGCTCAGCCCGGGCTCGTACGGCCCGGACACCGTCGGGGCGTGGTACGCGGTGGTGGAGTCGTTCGTGGATTACGAGACGAACGGCGACGCCGAGTGGCGCCTGGCGCCCGGGCTGCTCTGGGAGGCGCGGCGGTGGGCGGCCGAGGCGTCCGTGATCCTGCCGGTGGCCCGGAGCATCGACGACCGGGCTGAGACGGACTGGGGCCTGGCCCTGGGGCTGCGCGTGCTGTTCTAGCCCGGATCCGAGCCTCGCACCCGACGCTTTTCCCGCGGCCCGCGTCCCAGAACGCGGGCCGCTTTCGTGCGCGCGGATCGGGGGTGGCGCGGCGGGCCGGTCGGATAGACTGGGCGCATGAAGAGGGCGTTGCTGGTCGCGGCGGTGTGGTTGTGCGGTTGCGGCGGGTGGGAGATCGAGCCCCTGCCGCCGGAGGAGCGCGGGCCGCGGGCGAGCGTGCCGGGCGCGGACGCGCCGGCGTCGTCGGGGCCGGGGGGGCCGAGCGCGCCGGCGGGGTCGCTGGTGGTGTCGATCGAGAAGGTGGACTGCCCGGTGTGCGCGGACCTGCTGGAGCGGCGGCTGGGCTCGGTGGCGGGCGTGCGCTCGGTGCGCGTGGACCGCGCGGCGGGGCGGGCGGTGGTGACGGGGGAGGGCGTGTCCGCGGCGGCGCTGCGCCGGGAGGCGGAGGCGGGGGGGTTTGTGGTGCGTGGGATTGGGGGCGGGTGAGGTCGGCGGCCGGTGGCCCGGAAGGCGGCCGTCCCAACTGTTGAGAAGACGGTGCCTGGAAGGCCGCCGCTCCGGGTGTTGAAAGGACGGGGCCTGGAAAGCCCCAGCTCCGAGACAAGGAGCACGCCGAGTGCAAATCGGCCCCGCGGGGGACGGGGGCACCCGGCTCCCCAGAGGTTTCAGAGCTGGGTCAGGCGGGTCTTGACGTTGTCGAGGACGTTCATGAAGTTGATGTAGCCGTCGTAGGGCGAGTCGTAGGGGCTGAAGTACTTGTGGACGTCGCCGTCGGCCCAGTACTTGGTGCACATGTAGTAGAAGTGGTCGCTGGTGGTGAGCTTGCGCCAGTCCTCCAGCACGTAGGCGGCGTTCTTCTGGCGCTCGGGGTCGCCGGAGGCCTTGACCTCGGTGAGCCGGTCCTTGAGGACCTTCTCGACGCGGTAGGTTTCCTCGAGGGCGTTCCACTGCATGGCGTTGCCGCGCCACGCGGTCAGGTCGCGCTCGGTGTCGGCCCACGAGATGAACTCGGGCACGTCGTAGAGGCCGACCGGCCGGAACTGTGTGAGGGCCATCGTGGGCGTGATGAAGTGGTTCTCGGTGGTGCCGTCGGCTTTCTTGGCCACGTCGAACACGGCCTGGGGCAGGTGGCTGAGGAACTCGAAGATGCCGGTCTCGGCCCACTGGTGCTCGCCGAAGGTCTCGTAGTCCATGAAGAGGTTGCAGAGGTAGCCGTCCCCGTTGATCTGGTGGACCCACTGGGCGAAGCGCTCGGCGGAGAGGGGCCACTCGGACCAGCCGCGGTTGGAGAAGCGGAAGGCGACGTCGTCGGAGAGGCGGTAGTTCTTGAGGAGCAGGCCGAAGGGCGTGCCGTCGGCGCGGGTGAGGGGGCCGCCGTTCTCGCCGGGCGGGGCGTAGAGGTAGTTGGGGCTGCGGTAGCCGAGGTGGCGGTCGACGCCCTCGCAGAGGGCGCCGAGGAACCGTGGCGTGCCGTCGGGGTTGGTCAGGCCGGCGAGGAAGCGGGCCAGTTCGTTGGAGTAGATCAGCTCGGTGTTGCGGAAGACGCGCGGGCGTTGGCCGAAGAGGTTCTCGATGCGCCGGGTGTGGGCGTCGACCTGTTCGACGAACTCTTCCTTGGAGTAGATGAACGAGAGTGAGTGGTAGTCGGTCTCGCCGACGAACTCGCAGCAGCCGGTCTCGGCGAGGTCGGCGAACAGATCGACCACGTCCGGGGTGAACTTCTTCCACTGGTCGATGACGGTGCCGGTCAGGGCGAAGGAGACGCGGAAGTTGCCCTCGTGGCGGCGGACGAGGTCGAGGATGAGCTTGGTGGCCGGGCGGTAGCACTTGTCGGCGACCTTGCGGCAGATGGCGCCGTTCTTGTCCTCGTCGAAGTAGAACGGGTCGGTGTGGAAGACCGAGTAGGGCTTGAGCCGGTGGGGCTGGTGGACTTCGAAGTAGAAGACGACGGACGCCATGGGTCACCTCGGCTCGTGGACGGCGGACGGCCCATTGTGGCGTACGCGGGGGTGGTTTGGCAAGCGCGTGAAAGGGTTCTCACGCTCAGGTGCGCAGGCCGCTGACCTGGGCGACGGCGACGACGGAGAGGATCATGACCGGGAGGAAGACCCCCAGGGCGGCGGGGACGCCCGGGATGGCGGCGGAGGCGCCCAGCACCCCGCCGATCAGGGCGGTGATGGCC
Source organism: uncultured Phycisphaeraceae bacterium (assembly GCA_964464165.1). Classification (GTDB taxonomy): domain Bacteria; phylum Planctomycetota; class Phycisphaerae; order Phycisphaerales; family UBA1924; genus UBA6054. The sequence goes on from CAYXFA010000015.1 coordinate 47,706, forward strand.
ACGGGGGCGCATTTGAGGGACTGGACGACCATGTTGGTCGGCTCGCGGCGCACGTAGAAGGGCATGGCGATGGCCAGGGAGAGCAGGCCGGAGAGCATCATGGCGAAGCGGCCCCAGCGGATGCGATGGAGGGCGTCGCGCTGCTCGGGGTCGGCTAGGGTGTCGCGGGCGAGCATCTCGCCGACCTGGCGGAAGCTCAGGGCCTGCTTGTAGGACTCGAAGCGGTTCATGCGGAGCCGGTCGGGGTCGAGCGAGGACTCGATGCGGGCGATGGGCTCGGGGCGGCCGGCGGCGGCGCGGCCCCGCGGCTCGGCGACGGCGTTGACCAGGTCCCAGCCGCCGTTGCGGTAGGTGGCGCTCTCGGCGTGGATGGCGCGGGCGGCGTGGCGGTCGGCGTCGCGTTCCATGACGTAGAGGTCGCGCAGCTCGCCGGTGTCGGCGTCGAACGCCCCGGCGCGGAAGAGGCGGCCCTGGCCGTCCTCGGTCAGCGAGACGCTGGCGACGCCGAGGCTGTGGTTGCCGGCGTCGCGGTGCTCGCGCACGAGGAGCGGGGCGATGCGGGGGATGACCAGCTCCTGGTTGATCACCTGCAGGCCCGTCAGGCCGAGCGCGACGACCAGGATCGGGCGCATGACGCGGTGCAGGCCGATGCCCGCGGCCATCATGGCGATGAACTCGCGGTGGCGGGTGAGCTGCGAGCAGGTGAAGCCCATCGCGGCCACCATGACCATGCCCAGAAGGAAGTTGTAGAGCTGGAGCAGCTTGGGCCACCACAGGTCGGCGATGAGGACCGCCGCGACCAGCACCCGGCGCAGGCCGCCGGCGGGCTGGCCGTCGCGGGCGCCGAGGTCGGCCGCCATGCGGAGGAAGCGGTCCATGTTCATGATGACGTCGATGACCACGACGAAGGCGCAGAGGATGACGAACAACGCCAGCGCGTTCACCAGGAACTGGCGCGCGATGTAGCGGTCGAGGAGGGTCATCGGGGGATGGTAGGGGGAGGGGGAGGAGAGGCATCAGCCATCAGCCATCAGCCATCAGCCATCAGCCATCAGCCATCAGCCATCAGCCCAAGATTCTCGCCGGGCTCCGCCCGGCATCCCCCCCTGATCCCTGATCCCTGATCCCCGATGGCTGATCCCTTCTGCCCCCCTACCCATACCGCCTCGGCCTGGCGACCGGCTCGAAGAAGCGGGCCCAGCCCCAGCCGATGAGGGCGCCGACGTAGACGTCGGTGGGGTAGTGGGCGCCGATGACCACGCGGACCAGGCCGCAGCCGATGGCGAGCAGGACGAGGATCCACTTGGCGCGGGGCATCCACGCGGCCAGGCAGACGCAGCCCGCGAAGGCGACGGCGGCGTGGCTGGAGGGGAAGCCCAGGTTGGCCGCCTCGGAGAAGCCGGAGAACAGGCCGCGGAAGGAGTAGCCGCCCTGGCGGAGCGTCTCGGTGTCGATGGTGGGGCGCTCGCGGGCGATGATGAGCTTGAGGCTCTCGCAGCAGAAGCCGGCGATGACCGGGGCGAGGAAGAGCGAGCCGGCGCGGTCCCACACGCGGTCGTGGCGGCGGAGGATCCACCCCAACAGGAACCAGACCCACAGCGTGCCGGTGACGCGGAGCAGGCGGTAGAGGTCGGAGTTCTGGATCGGCTCGCGGTCGGAGATGAACAGCAGCCGGGTCAGCGGCACGTCGGCGAGCGTGAGCAGGCAGAAGCCCGCGGCGAGCAGGGCGGCGTTGCGCCACCAGGCCCGCCGGTGCGCGCGCCGCTCGGCGGGGCCGAAGTAGCGAACGAGATTGTCCTTGCGTTCGCTGCCCATCACCGCGCTCCCGTCGGGAATCCTTTATAGCCGACCCCGGCGCTGGTCGTGCGCGTGGCGGGGTCGGGCTCGCCGGGCAGGGGGCCGATGAGGGCGACCGCGTCGAAGGCGGGGGCCCAGCGTTCGGGCGGGGCGCCGAACAGCAGGGCGGGGCGGCCTTCGAGCCGGGCGGCGGTGGCGGGGTGGCGGGGGTTGGTCTCGGGCCACAGGTCGAACTGGGACGGCCTGCCGCCGAGCGCGGCGGAGGCGGAGAGCACCTCGGTCCCGGGCAGGTAGAACGCCAGGAGCGAAGCGCGCCCGTAGTGGTCGGCCATGACGAAGGGCGTGCGCCCGGTCTGGTCGCGCAGGCGGTCGAGGTGGGCCCGTGCGGCGGCGGCGTGCTCGCGCATGCCGCTGACGCGGGCGATGGGGATGGAGGGGCCGAACACGCGCCGGGTGCTGAGGAAGGGCAGCATGGCGGGGGCGGCGGTGACCAGCAGGCCGATCAGCAGGGCCAGGCCCCACAGGGTCCGGACGGGCAGGCTGCGCCGGGAGACGCCGTCGAGCACGCACCACGCGGCCGCGACGGTCATCGAGCAGGCGGCGGCGATGGGCCAGTTGCCCTCGACCCGCGTGCGGAAGGCCACGAGCAGGTAGAAGGCTAGGACGGGGGCGGCGATCGCCATGTGGAGGCGCAGGCCGGGGGTCGCGCGGGCCCGACGGAGGGTGAACAGGGCCAGGGGCAGGACGGCGCCGATCACCGGGGGCAGGATCGCGAGGTACTCGGTCACGAAGCGCGGGGACCGGGGGGCGGCGTTGGGGGTGACGTCGCCGCCGGGCAGGCCGAGGTGGCCGAGCAGGTGGCGGGCGGTCGGCCAGCCGTGGGCGGCGTTCCAGGCGAGGGTGGGGACCAGGCCGAGCAGGGCGATCGCGGCGCCGATCGCGAGCGCGGCGCGGGGCGCGGGGGGCCGGTGTCCCCGGGTCGCGAGCAGGGCGCAGGCGGCGCTGACGGGCAGGAGCAGGGCCGTGTGCTTGAAGAGCAGGCCGAGCCCGACGCAGGCCCCGAGGGCGGCCCAGTCGCGGGCGCGGCCGGTGAGGACGGCGCGTGCCGCGAACGCGACGCCCCACGACCAGCAGGCGATCAGGGGGGCGTCGATGGTCATGAGGACCGAGGCGACCGCGAAGGCGGGGACGCAGGCGAAGAGCAGGGCGGCGACGGCGGGCAGGGCGGGCCGGTCGGGGAAGGTCCAGCGAGCCGCGGCGGCCGCTCCGAGCGTGGCGACCGCGATCGAGACGGCGGCGGGCAGGCGGACGGCGGCCTCGGTGTGGCCGAAGGCCCGGGTGGAGGCGCGGACGAGCCAGGCGACGCCGGGCGGTTTGGTGTAGTAGGCCCAGTCGGGGTGGAGCGACCAGGCCCAGTAGTGGGCCTCGTCCTCGGAGAGGGTCAGGTCGGAGAACAGGAAGAGCCACGCCGCCCGGAGGGCGAGCAGCGCCACGGCGACGGCCCAGGGGGCCTCGGGACGCTCGGCGAGGGCGAGCCACCAGGGTCGGCGGGCGGCGTGCGGGGGCGGCATGGCGCGCTCACAGCCGTGCCGTGCGCCGGTACACGACGACGGCGAGGACGGTCAGCGCGGCGACGCCGCTCCAGAGCACGGGGACCGCGCCCGGGCCGCGTGAGGCGATGGTCTGCCCGCCCACCTCGAGCATCAGCACGGAGGCGAGCGCGGGGAAGAACGACCAGAGATAGATGATCAGCGGCGTGGCGTGGCGCAGGTGGAGGGCCATGACCGCGCCCAGGCCGATCATGACCACGCAGGAGACGGACATGGCCCATCGCTCGTGGCGCTTGGCCACGATCTTGTTCCGCAGGCGTCGGATCTCGTGGCGGAGCTGGCGGGCGGCGGCGTTGACCGAATCGGGCGCGGAGGCCTCCGGGTAGCGCTCGTCGACGAGTTGGAGCAGGCTGCCGCTGTCCAGGCCGAGGTACTCGGGCATGGGGTCGTCGGCGGGCCAGAGGTCGCGGTAGGCGGTCTGGGCGATCTCGGTGCCGGCGCCGGCGCCCGCGCCGAGGATGCGGACCGCGCCCAGTTCGAGGGCGAAACGGGAGAGGCCGGCGCCGGAGCGGTCGGCGAGGGGGTCGTTCTCGGCGGGGGTCTGCAGGTCCAGGTCGGCCCGGGCGGCGGTCAGGCGGTCGCGCCGGCCGTCGGGCCCGACGACCTCGATCTCGACCAGGCCGGTCTCGGGCAGGGGGCGCACGCCCCAGCCGTCGCCCGCGCCGAGCCCGGCGCCCAGGACGCGGATCTCCGAGCCGTCCGGGGAGCGGAACACGATCGGGCGGCGGGCGGCCAGCTCGCGCCCGAAGTCGGCGTAGGCGCGGTGCGCGGCCAGGACCCGGGCCAGGGCGAGGCGGTGGCGGTCGACCACGTTGATGCGGTCGGGGTCGTCGTAGATCTCCCGCAGCTCGGCCCCGGAGCGGAACTTGGGGTTGTCGCGGAAGACGTTGGCGATGGGGATGGCGGGCAGGACGAGGGGGTCGGCGGACATCGGGGCGCCGTCGCGGTGGATGGTCACCTCGGTCAGGCTGATGATGACGGCGGTGTCGGCCTGGTCGCCGATGCGCTCGCGGTCGGCCTCGTTCAGGGCCCAGACGGGCAGGAGCTGGATCCAGGCGTGCTTGGCCGTGCCGTCGATGACGACGCGCCCGGAGGCGTCGGTCTCGACGACGGCCACGCCGGCCAGCAGGTAGCGCTCGCGGACGGGGGAGTCCGCGGGGGGCTCGACGGACTCGACGAAGTCGGCGTGGATCTCGGTGTTGCCGATGCGGGCGGCCTCGCCCTGGCGGAGGCTGCCGACCATGAGGCGGGCGAAGTCGCGGGTGACCAGGCGCTCCATGCTCATCAGGTCGCGGGGGATGAGGCGGTCGTTGATGAACCAGAGGGCCGCGCCGAGCAGCACGCCGCTGGCCAGGGCGGGGGCGAGCAGGCGGGCGTGGCTGACGCCGCCGGCGTGGGCGGCGGTGACCTCGTTGTCGTCGACCATGCGGTGGTAGGCCAGCGTGGCCGCGAACCCCGACGCGAACGGCAGGGTGTAGGCGAGCATGGGGAGGGCGGCGTAGCGCATGAAGCGGACGGCCTGGTCGGCGGTCAGGCGGCCGTCGGCCAGGGGCTTGACCGTGGCGGCGAAGGCCATGACCGTGACGAGGACGGCGGCGGACAGCAGCAGCAGGCGCCAGAACTCGATCAGGATGGCCCGCCAGAGCGTCCAGAGCATGGGATGGATGGTATCGGTCGGGCGGGGAGGCCGGGGGGCGCCGGGGGCGACCGGTGCGCGGGGCGGGTTCCTAGACTCGTCCGTGCCGCTGCTCGAAGCCTTCGACCTGAGGAAGTCCTACAACGACCGGGTGGTCGTCAACGGCGTGTCGTTCGACGTGGAGCACGCCGAGATCGTGGGCCTTCTGGGGCGCAACGGGGCGGGCAAGACCACCACCTTCCGCATGACGATCGGGATGATCGAGCGGGACGGGGGGCGGGTGATCTTCAACGGCACGGAGGTGACGGGCCTGCCGATGTACCGACACGCCCGGCTGGGCATGGGGTACCTCAGCCAGGAGCCCTCGGTCTTCCAGCGCCTGACCTGCGAGCAGAACCTGCTGGCCATCCTGGAGACGCTGGACCTGTCCCGGTCGGCGCGGCGTCGCCGGGCGGCCGAGCTGCTGGCCCAGTTCGGGCTGAGCCACAAGGCCAAGGATCAGGCCCGGACCTGCTCGGGCGGCGAGCGCCGCAAGCTGGAGATCGCCCGGGCGCTGGTGACCAACCCGAAGCTGATCCTGCTCGACGAGCCGTTCTCCGGCGTGGACCCGATCGCGGTGGAGGACCTGCAGGACGAGATCCGGGCGCTGACGCAGCGGGGCATCTCCATCCTGATCACGGACCACAACGTGCAGCAGACCCTGCGCGTGTGCGACCGGGCGTACATCATCGATTCGGGGCGGGTTCTGGCCGAGGGCACGCCGCGGGACCTCATCAACGACCCGATGGTGCGCCGGGTGTACCTGGGGTCGCTGTTCCGGGGCGACGAGTTCGACGAGGCGCCCGCCGCGGGCCGGGAGCGTGCCGATGCGTAGGGCCGTGCTGATCCTCCTGCCGCTGGCGCTGCTGGGCTGCGCCGAGCGCCGGATCCGCGTGACCAGCGAGCCGGCCGGGGCCCGGGTGTGGCTGAACGACGAGGAGATCGGCCGCACGCCGACGGAGGCCCGGTTCACCTTCTACGGGCACTACGACCTGCGCGTGGAGCTGGAAGGGCACGAGCCCTACCACGCCCGGCGCACGGCCCGCGCCCCGATCCACGAGCATCCCGGTCCGGACCTGCTGGCCGCGGCGTGGCCCGGCCGGGTGTCCCACACCGTCGAGTGGCACGTGGAGCTGACCCCGACGCCGGAATCGACCGGCGACCCGGAGGACGTCCGTACGGAGCTGATCGACCGCGCGGCGGGCCTGCGGGAGCGGGCCCTGCGGGACGAGTGAGCCGGCGGGCCTACTGCGCTTCGCACCAGCGGAGCTCTTCCTCGACCTTCCGCCACGCCTGATCGATCCGGTCGCGTTCCGCGGGGCTGGAGTCCATCCCCGCAATCGAAGGGTTCGCGGGGCGTGGGTCGATGCCCGCTCGCGAGTGGGATCAGCCCGCCGAGCCGACGAGCTTGTCGTTGGTCTCGAACCGCTTGAGGGCGGTGAGGAGCTGTTCGACCTGGACGGGCGGTGGCATCTGGAGCATGCGCCGGCGCAGGGCGGTGATCGTCTTGACGGCCTGCGGGTCGAGGAGCAGCTCCTCCTTGCGCGTGCCGCTGGCGGCGAGGTTGATGGCCGGGAACAGGCGCTTCTCCGCGATCTTGCGGTCGAGGATCAGTTCCATGTTGCCGGTGCCCTTGAACTCCTCGAAGATGAGCTGGTCGCCCTGGCTGCCGGTGTCGACCAGGCAGGTGGCGATGATCGTCAGGCTGCCGGCCTCCTCGGTGTTGCGGGCGGCGC
>CAYXFA010000016.1:0-53322 GCA_964464165.1 uncultured Phycisphaeraceae bacterium
CCGCCCCCCCGGACGCCCCGCCCACCACCAGCGCTCCCAGCAACGCCCCCACGACCGCCCCATGCCGCATCGCTCGACTCCTCAGGCCGCGTCCTGCGGCACGGTGCGATGGTAGCAAAAACCGCCGCCGCACGAACGCCCGGGAAACGACAACGCCCGCGCCGGTGGCCGGCGCGGGCGCTGCATCAAGGTCGATCAAGATCAGGGGAGCGGCTTGAGCGTCTCCGGGTCGCGCCGCGGCAGCGCCCGCGCCTCCCCGAACTCGTCCATGGTCGCCACCCGCTTCTGGTCGGCCTCCGAGCCGGCGTTGCCCGCCCGGATCGCCTCCCACGGCCCGACCACCACGATCACCGCCTCGTCCGGGCGCAGGTGCTGGCCCGCCACCCGGCGCACGTCCGCCGGCGTCACCGAGCGCACCGCGTCGCGGTAGTTCCGCCAGAAGTCCGGGTCGCGCCCCGTCCGCTCGTCGTTGATGAACAGGTTGAGCATCGCGCTCTTGGATTCGAAGTTCCGCGGGAACGTCTCGATCAGGCTGTTCTGGATCGTCTCCAGCTCCGCCGGGGTCACGTCCGCGTCGCGCATCGAACGGATCTCGTCGAGCACCAGCCGCGTCGCCAGCGCCGTCGTCGGCGTCTTCGTGAAGAAATACGCCATGAACGCGCCGGGGTACTCCACGCGGTTGGAGTACGCCGAGCCCGCCGTGTACGCCAGGCCCTCCTGCGTCCGCACCCGGTTGGTGATCCGGCTGGTGAACCCCGACCCGCCCAGCAGGTCGTTCATCACCTGCACCGCGATCGCGTCGGGGTGGTCCCGCGTGATCCCGCGGTGCGCCACCAGCACCTGCACCTGGTTCTGGTCCTTCTCGTAGTAGTACACGCCCGGCTCCGGACGCGCCTTGGGCGCGGGCACCTCGGGCGCCGGCTCGCCGGACTCCCAGCCCGCCACCGCCTCCTCCAGCCGGGCCAGCATCGCGTCGGGCTCGAAGTCGCCCGTCACCGCGATCATCAGGTTCCCGGGGTGGAAGATCCGCCGGTGCAACGCCCGCATGTCCGGGATGGTGATCGACTCCAGCGACGCCTTCGTCGGCTCGCGGGCCTCGAAGTGGTCCTCCCCCCACAGCAGGAAGCTCAGCTCGCGGATCGCGATCTGCAGCCCGTTGTCGTCCCGCGTCTTGATGTCCTCCAGCTGCTGCGCCCGCAGCACCTCCAGCCGGTTCGCGTCGAACCCGGGCTCACGCACCATCGACAGGAATAGCGCGAACGCCTCGTCCAGGTTCGCCGTCAGCGTGTTCAGCGACGCCTGCGAGGTCGTCGGCCCGATCGACGCCCAGATGTTCGCCGCGAGGAAGTCCACCTCCTCGTCGAACTCGCGCGGCGACATCGTCTCCGTCCCGCCCTGACGCATCATCGCCCCGGTCATCGCCGCCAGCCCCGCCATGCCCTCGGGCTCGAGGTACTCCCCGCCCTTGAAGCTCAGCGTGATCGTCACCAGCGGGAACTCGCTCGACGGCGCCATGTACACCGGCACCCCGTTCGACAGCTCGTGCCGGTAATCCGCCGGGGACGGCGGCTCGAACACCAGCTCCCGGAAGGTGATCTCACGCGGGTGCGCCGGCAGGTCGCCCGCCGCCACCGCGCCCGCACCGAGCATCAGCCCGACCGCCGCGCACGCCCTCGTCGTCCATGCTCGCCTCACTCCGCACCTCCCTCGATCTCCGCGATCCGCCGGTCGATCTCCTGGCGGACGTAGTCGAACATCGTCTTGAACATCGGGGGCATCGCCGAGGACTGCTCGTCCAGCCGCCGCCTCGACTCACGCAGCGTCTCCGCGTCCGTCTCGGCCTCCAGCTGGGCCAGCTGCCCGCGGAACTGCTCCATCACCATCTCACGCAGCTCCTCCGGCAGGGAGGCCTCCACGTCGTCCAGCGTGATCTCCCTCACCGCCCCCCCCTTCTTCCGCGTGTAGAGCGCCACGCCACGCCGGTCCGCCGTCAGGTACTCCCGCGCCACGCGCCGGATGTCCTCCGCCGTGACCTCCTGCAGCCGGCGCGGGTACTCGTTGATCTCCTCCCACCCCAGCCACGCCTCCAGGATCGCCAGCTGGAAGAACAGGTTCGAGTTGCCCTGCAGCTCCCGGAACGAGTCCGCCGCCGCCTGGTTCTTGACCTTCTGCAGCTCGCGCTCGCCCACCGGCTCGCTCTTCAGCCGCTCGACCTGCTCGTACCAGGCCTGTTCCAGCTCGCCCAGCCCCGCCCCGCCCTTCGGCGTCGCGTAGAACGAGAAGCTGCCCACCGACCGCTGCACCTGCTGCTGCGCCGCCGCCGTGGCCGCGATGCCAAGGTCCTCGATCAGCGACCGGTACAGACGCCCCGTCCGGCCGTTGAGGATGTCCTCCAGCAGGTCCAGCGCCGGCGCGTCAGGGTGCCCCGCCGGGACCGTCCGGTACCGCACCTCGATCTGGTCCTGGCAGTCGCACTCGCCGCTGAAACGCAGCTCGCCCATCAGCGGCACCTCGTAGGTCACCACCGGGTCCGGGCCCGGGCGCTTGTTCTCCAGCCGCCCGAAGTACCGCTCCACCAGCGCCCGCGCCTCGTCCGGGTCGAAGTCCCCCACGATCACGCCCGTCAGGTTCGCCGGCTGGTAGTGCGTCTCGAAGTACCCCAGCACGTCCTCGCCCGTGTACGACATCAGGTCGCTCATCCACCCGATCACCGGCCACGAGTACGCCGACGACACCCAGAACATCGAGTCGAAACGCTCGTCGAGCATCCCGGTCGGCGTCGCCTCCAGGCGCTGGCGACGCTCCTCGATCACCACGAAACGCTCCGCGTCCAGCTCCCGGAAGCTCGGGTTGTCCAGCCGGTCGGACTCCATCCACGCCCACAGCTCGAGCTTGTTGCTCGGCAGGTTGATGTAATAGATCGTAAAGTCCTGCGCCGTCCCAGCGTTCATCCCCGACGCGCCGTGCCCGGTGTAGATCTTGTCGAACTCGTTCTGCACCGTGATCTCACGCTGCTCGTCCTGCAGCGCCGTCATCTCCGCGCGCATCGCACGCAGCTCCGGCGTGTCGTTCGCCGGGTCCCACGGGTCGTCGATCTCCCCCTTGCGGAACCGCTCGTACTGGACCTCCAGCGTGTACGCCCGCATCCGCCGACGCACCTCCGCCAGACGCTCCCGGAACGCGCGGTCCGCCTCCGGGTCCCGCGTCCCGATCGTGTCCGTTCCCTTAAACAGCAGATGCTCCAGCAGGTGCGACACCCCGGTGATCCCCGGACGCTCGCTCGTCGAGCCCGCCGGCGTGATCCACCCCGCCGTCACCACGTTCGGCTGCTCGTCCCGCGGCAGCAGCAGAAAGGTCATCCCGTTGTCAAGCCGGAACTCGATCGGCTCGACCTGTTGGGCCGACGCACAACCCGCCAGCACCGCCGCGCCCGCGGCCGCGATCCGCAAATACCCGTTCATCCGCGTCCTCCGCACTCGGCCCGGGCCCCGGGCCGGGCGGATCCTAGCGCCGCCCCCTCGCCCGCCCCCGCCCCCCCGGCTCACCCCGCCCCGGACCCCAGCTCCGCGATCATGCACCGCACGCTCCCCCCGCCCACCCGCTCGATCGTCGGGATCGACGCCACCACCGGCCGCGCCAGACCCTCCAGCACCGACCGCTGCCCCGGCGTGAACGAGCCCCACGCCCGCTCCGACGCCGCCAGCACCGCCCCCCCGGACGCCGACCGCAGCTCGATCACGTTCCCCGCCATCCCCGCCATCTGCGCCCGCGAGATCTCAAGCACGACCTCCCGCAGCCCGCGCAAGCGCTCCAGCACCATCCCCCGCTGCCCCGCGTCCGAGATCGCCTCCGCGCACACCACCGCGAACCGCGCCCCCAGCGCCATCACCACGTTCGTGTGGTACACCGGCACGCCCCGCCCGTCGTCGGCGTCGAAACGCACCACCCCGTACCCCGTCGCCGCCGACCACGCGTCCAGCGCCCGGTCCATCGTCCGCACCGACCGGCACGCGAAGGCCACCCCCGCCACCCGGTCCAGCACCAGGCTGCCCGTCCCCTCCAGATAGACCCCCTCCTCCTCCAGCCCCTCCAGCGCCACCCGTTCCAGCCGCCCCCCGGCGAGCTCCCGCACCCGGTCGATGATCGACTCCCGCCGCTCCAAACGCCGCGCCGGCGTCGCCATCGGGTAGGTCACCACCACCGGGTCGCCCCCCGCCGGCTCGTGGTACGAGATCCAGTTGTTCGGGAACACCGAGTCCGGCAGACGCAGGTCGTCCTCGACCAGCACCACCTCCACCCCCGCCGCGTGCAGCCCCGCCGCCAGCCCGTCGAACTCCGCCGTCGCCGCCCGCGCCACCGCCTCCGCCGGGTCCTCCACCGCGCGCATGAAGGCGTTGGACCGCGCCGCCGCCTCGTTCCGAGCGAAGCCGTGCGGCCGCACCAGCAGCACGCGCGAGGCGCACTGCCGGGGCTCGACCAGATTCAGGGGGTGCGCCCGGTTCGGCATGCCCGGATTCTTGCCGCCCCCGCGACGGGAACAATCCCCCCATGGACCCCACGCACGCCATCCACCCCGTCGAGCTCCGCCCGGACGCCGTTCTCACCCCCGCCCAGGTGGCCGACGTCGCCCGGGCCAACGCGCGCGTCGAGCTCTCCCCCGCGGCACGCCAAGCCCTCGCCGCGGGCCGGGCCGCCCTCGAACGCTCGCTCGACGACGGCCAACCCCATTACGGGGTCAATACCGGCTTCGGCTCGCTCGCCAACCAGCGCATCGGCCGCGACGACCTCGCCACCCTCCAGCGCAACCTCATCCGCTCCCACGCCGCCGGCGTCGGTGATCCGCTCCCCGAGGACGCCGTCCGCGCCATGATGGTCGTCCTGGCGGCCTCGCTCGCCCGGGGCCGCTCCGGCGTCCGCCCCGAACTCGTCGAGCACCTCGTCGCCCTCCTCAACGCCGGCGTCACGCCCGTCGTCCCCGAGTCCGGCTCCGTCGGCGCCTCCGGCGACCTCGCCCCCCTCGCCCACGTCGCCCTCGTCCTCATGGGCGAGGGCGAGGCCCTCGTCCGCGGCAAGCGCCTCCCCGGCGCCGACGCGCTCCGCCAAGCCGGCCTCGGCCCCGTCGAGCCCGCCGCCAAGGAGGGCCTCGCCCTCATCAACGGCACCCACCTCATGGCCGGCCGCTTCGCCCTGATCACCCAGGACCTCCACCGGGTCGTCAAGGGCGCCCTCCACGCCGCCGCCATGTCCATCGACGCCGTCCGCGCCAGCCACGGCTTCCTCGACCCACGCGTCTACGAGGCCCGCAACCAGCCCGGCCCCGCCCGCGTCGCCGCCGCCCTCCGCGGCCTGCTCGACGGCGGCACCATCGCCGAGTCCCACCGCGCCAACGACCCCCGCGTCCAGGACCCCTACTCCTTCCGCTGCGCCCCCATCGTCCTCGGGGCCGCCCTCGACGCCATCGAGTACTGCGAGTCCCGCCTCCGCGACGAGCTCGGGGCCGTCACCGACAACCCGCTCGTCTTCGACGAGAACGGGCGCACCGACCTGGTGTCCGCGGGCTGCTTCCACGGCATGCCCGTCGCCCTGCCCCTGGACGCGTTGACCATCGCCGTCGCCCACGTCGCGGGCATCGCCGAGCGCCGGGTCTACCACCTGCTCAGCGCCTTCGACCCGCACGCCGGGCTGCCGCCCTTCCTCAGCCCGCGCCCCGGGCTCCAGAGCGGCTACATGATCGTCCAGTACGCCGCCGCCGCGATGTGCAACGAGATCATCGGCCTGGCCGCGCCCGCCAGCGTCGCCAACCTCTCCACCTGCGCCGGCATGGAGGACTACAACTCCTTCGGGCCCCGCTCGGCCGCCAAGGCCGCACGCGCCGTGGACCTCTGCCGCTCGGTCGTCGCCATCGAGCTGCTCTGCGCCGCCCAGGCCGTCGAGGCCCACCGGCCCCACACGACCGGCGCGATCCTCGAACGCACCATCGCCACCATCCGCGACCGTGTCGCCCCCCTCACCGAGGACCGCAGCCCGTCGCCGGACGTGGCCTCCATCGAGGACCTCATCCGGCTCGGCCACTTCACCGCGCCGCACTGGTGAGCCGGCGCCGTTACGGCCCTTCAAACCCCGGGAAACCCACGGCCTCGATCGCGCGCTCGTTGCCGGGCCGCAGCAACGCCGCGCTCAGCTCGGTCCAGGTCAGCCGCTCGACGTGGCCGTCCCCGAACAGCACGTGCGTCACGCCCGTCCGCAGCAGCATCGACCGGTCCACCGCAAGGATCCCGGTCGCGTCCCAGTCGAACCGCCCCCCGCCGAGCACGACCGCGATCTCGGCCCCGCCGTCCGGGGCCGGGCCGTACGCGGACCTGAGCAGCTCCTCCGACAGCAACCCGGCCTCCAGCAGCTCCTCGACCGACTCCGGAAGCCGGTCGTCGTTGTCCGCGGCGTACGTGTGCACCGCCAGCCCGATCATCCGGATGTTCGCCGTGGCCCGCAGCTCCATGGCGGTCTGCCGCGCCTTGCCGATCGCCGGCAGCACCACGCCCGCGGCCAGCGCCGGCATCGCCGCATGCACGTCCGCCACGGAGCCCAGCGCCGAGGCCACGCCCACCGCCAGCGAGGCGTCGCCCACCGCGTGCAGGCGGTAGTCGTTCCCGTCCCACCAGCCGATCGTCGCCGCGGGCTCCACGCCCGCGACCAGGTCCGCGAACGGCGGCAGCAGCTCGCCCCCCACGCGGTCCGGCGACGCGGGCGACCGCACCGCGTTGGCCAACGCCGCCGTCGCGAGGCTCGCCAGCCCGTACCCGCGCCGCGCCAGACGCTCCGAATCCGCGAACTTGATCTGAGCCGCCCCGCCCTGCGGCATCCGCTCCATCACCGCCCGCGCGAACCGCGGGTTGTCCAACACGCTCGAAGTCGCCCCCATCGCCTGCGCCGCCGCCGCACGCAGCGCCCCCGGCGTCAGGGCCACCACAAGATCCGTCCCCACCAGCGCCCACGAGGGCTCCACCGGGATCGGCAGGCCCAGCAGCGTCAGCGACCACGCCTCCAGGCCACCGGCGTTCCACGCCCGCACGCGCAGGCGTCCGCCCATGTCCCGCTCGCCCGCCAGGTTGGCCCGCTCGACCAGCCGCGCGTGCACGGCCTTGAACCGCGCCGCGTCCTTGAAGCCCAGCACCAGCACCGTCGAGGTCAGCCCCCCGCCGCCCGTCGTCTCCGACTGGTACACCATCGCCCGCGGGCCGATGTTCTCCAGCAGGTCGGCGCGCAGGTCGATCCCCAGCGCCGCGTTCACCTCCGCGAGCACGTCCCCGCCCATCCGCTCCGACGCGAGGTCCAGCAGCCCGAGGTACTGCCCGGTCATCACCGGCGCCGCGTACAGGCGCACCGTGTCCCGCGGCGCCTTGCGCAGGTGCGTGCTGTTGAACGTCACCGCGGGGTCCAGACCGGTCCCCGACATCGCCCCGAGGGCGTCCACCCACCGGAGCGTCGTGTGCATCCGCTGGTCGCCCACCCCCACCGCCATCCGCAGCGACGGCGCGTCCGGGCCGAGCCAGGCCCCGAGGCCCAGCCCGGGCGGCAGGTCCCCCAGAGCCTCGGCGATGTGCGGGCCGATCAGCGACATCCACGCGCCGGTCTCGACGCTCAGCGACGCCACCGGGCGCACGTCAGCGGGCAGGTCGCCCCGGCCGATCCCCGCCTCCACCGGCGCGGGCTCGCCGAGCCGAGCCGTCACCCCCAGCCGGTCCGTCGTTACCGTCAGCACCCCGGCCGGCGACTCCACCGACATCATGTCCGGCGCGATCCGCTCGACCGGCAGCCCCCACGCCCCCATCAACCGCCCCAGGCGCTCGTACACCGCCGCCGGGTCGGTCCGCCCGGGCCGGGTCACCAGCACGGCGTGCGCCCCGCGATCGTCGATGCCGTCCACCCGCAGCGTCAGCCCGCCGCTCAGCACGTCCCAGCCCAGCGCCAGCCCGTCGGCCCCGGTCGGGTCCAGCTCCATCTCCGCCGACAGGTCCGCCAGACGCTCGCCGAGCTTGCCCGCCGCGTCCAGCAGGGCCCGGTCCTTCTCGTGCGGGCGCCACTCGTGCAGCCCGATCATCCGCAGGTCGAGCATCGGCTCGGCCGCCGCGGACGCCAGCACCACGGAACCGATCGCGAACACGCCAGCAAGCACGGTGCGCATGAGCACTCCTCCCGGGGGGAACCGTCCACTGTAAGCCGGGCCGGTGGGCCGATCGACCCCGTACACTTGGCCGGAGGCCCCCCGATGACCGCGACCGCCGGCGCACCCCGACTCGTCCCCGCCCCCCAGCAGCGCACCATCCGGGCCCCGCGCGGGCCGGAGCGGACCTGCAAGACCTGGCAGGCCGAGGCCGCCCTCCGCATGCTCATGAACAACCTCGACCCCGAGGTCGCCGAGCACCCCGAGTCGCTGATCGTCTACGGCGGGCGCGGCCAGGCCGCCCGCTCCTGGGAGGCCTTCGACGCCATCGTCGCCACCCTCCAGAGGCTCGAACCCGACGAGACCCTCCTCGTCCAGTCCGGCAAGCCCGTCGGCGTCGTCCGCACCCACGCCGACGCCCCCCGCGTGCTCATCGCCAACTCCAACCTCGTCCCCCACTGGGCCACCCAGGAGCACTTCGACGAGCTGGCCGCCAAGGGCCTGATGATGTACGGCCAGATGACCGCCGGGTCCTGGATCTACATCGGCACCCAGGGCATCCTCCAGGGCACCTACGAGACCTTCGCCGAGTGCGCCAACGCCCACTTCGGCGGCACCCTCGCCGGCACCCTCTCGGTCACCGCCGGCTGCGGCGGCATGGGCGGCGCCCAGCCCCTGGCCGTCACCCTCGCGGGCGGGACCTGCCTGATCGCCGACGTCGACCGCACCCGCCTGCAGCGCCGGCTGGACGACCACTACCTCGACGAGCTCGCCGACGACCTCGACGGGGCCATCGACCGCGCCCTGGAACTCAAGCAGCGCAAGGCCGCCGTCTCCGTCGGCTGGCACGGCAACGCCGTCACGCTGCTCGAACGGCTCATCGAGCGGGGCGTCACGCCGGACGTGCTGACCGACCAGACCAGCGCCCACGACCCCCTGCACGGCTACTGCCCGGTCGAGTACGCGCACGACCAGGCGGCCGCCGCCCGCGACGCCGACCCGGCCGACTACCAGCGCCGCGCCCTGGCCTCCATGCGCCGGCACGTCGAGGCGATGGTCGAACTGCAGTCCCGCGGCGCGAAGACCTTCGACTACGGCAACAACATCCGCCAGCGGGCCAGGGAGGAGGGCTTCGCCGACGCCTTCGCGTTCCCCGGCTTCGTGCCGGCGTACATCCGGCCCCAGTTCTGCCTGGGGCGCGGGCCGTTCCGCTGGGTGGCCCTCTCGGGCGATCCCACGGACATCTACAAGACCGACCACGCCCTGCTCAAACTCTTCCCCCGCGAGGACGGCGGCTACAACGAACGCCTGCACAAGTGGATCCTGGGCTGCCACAAGAACCCCGAGGCCCTGCTCGCCGGCGACTTCAGGAACTGCCAGCCCCGCTTCGCGTTCCAGGGCCTGCCCGCCCGGATCTGCTGGTTCGGCCTGGGCGAGCGCGACAGGGCCGGGCTGCTGTTCAACAACATGGTCCAGGCGGGCGCGGTCTCGGCCCCGATCGTCATCGGGCGCGACCACCTCGACTGCGGCTCCGTCGCCAGCCCCAACCGCGAGACCGAAGCGATGAAGGACGGCACCGACGCCGTCTCCGACTGGGCCATCCTCAACGCCATGGTCAACATCGCCGGGGGCGCCTCCTGGGTCAGCTTCCACCACGGCGGCGGCGTCGGCATCGGCTTCTCCCAGCACGCCGGCCAGGTCATCGTCGCCGACGGCACCCCCGAAGCCGCCGACCGCCTCGCCCGCGTCCTCCGCAACGACCCCCTGATGGGCATCCTCCGCCACGCTGACGCCGGCTACGAAGAAGCCCAACAGTGCGGTCGCGAACAGGGTGTAGACATCCCGATGGCGTGACAAAGGCGTCGAATCGATCTTGAGCCCCGAAGGGGCGACAGTGAGTTGCCACGGGTGGAGCGGCGCTTCGCCGCGCAACCCGTGGTTCATCACACACCCAAAGTCCTTCACCCCGAAGGGGTGATGCCCACGCACATCCCCCGCCCCCCTTACATCCCCTCCGCCCCCAACACCGCAATCTCCGACCCAACTGCCAGCACCACGCTCAACGGCTCCACGCTCCGCATCCCTGCCCACTCCGCGCCGTACACCCGCCCCCAGTCCACATCGATCGCCGCCGACCGCACCCGGTGGCACGCCCACACCGGGTGGCGAACCTCGTAGCGCAGCGCCCTCCCGCGCCGCGTCACCCCGTACCCCCACTGGTGCTCTTTGAACCAGTGCTCGGCCGAGTCGGCCCCCGGCACCGCCGCCGCCGCGTCCGCCACCACCGACATCCGCCCCACGCCCCCGTCGATCGCAAACTCATACCCCACCCGCACCGAATCCCCACCCCGCTCGATTCGCTCCGAGATCCGCGCCTTCGAATACGGCTCGTTGTACAACCCCCGCGCCACCGCCGCCACGAACCCGCTGGTCACCAGCTCGCGCACGAAGACCACGCCCCGCTTCTCCGAACCTTTCTCCCGTACGTAAAACCGCAGGTTGATCTCCGGGAAGTTCACATACCCCGGCCACGTCACCCCGAGCACCCGCGTGTTCAGAAACCGGAACCCCACCAGACTGCACACCGCCCGACCCTCGAACAGATCCAGCTCCAATCCCGGCGGCAGCCGCTTTTCCAAGAGCCCCGGATCCACCGCGTAACTGGCGATCATCAGGTCCCGCCACTCTGCCGTCAGAAACACCCGCGGCATGCGCTCAACCCCGCTCCCCGGGCGACCCGGCATCGAACACCACCCGCCCCGCGCACACCACCAGATCGGCGTGCCGCCCCCCGAACTCGTACCCCAACTGCCGCTCGTCCGTGTGGCGAAGCAGGACCAGATCCGCCCGCTTGCCCGGCTCGATCGTCCCCGCATCACGCAAGCCGAGCAGCGCCGCCCCGTTGACCGTGCACGCCGCGATCGCCTCGGCTGCGGTCAGCCCCAGGTGCCGCACCGCCAGCGCGATTGCCATCGGCATCGAATGGCACGGCGCCGACCCCGGGTTGCAGTTCGTCGCAATCGCCACCGCTCCCCCCGCATCCACGAACCCCCGCCCGTCCGCGTACCGCCCGTCCACATGGAAGCCCGAGCACGGCAGCATCACCCCCATCGTCTCCGACTCGGCCAGGCGCACCAGGGCGTCGGGGGAAGTCGCCTCGAGGTGGTCGACCGAGACGGCGCCCAGGCCGATCGCCGCGTCGAGCATGCCGAGTTCGTTGAACTGGTCCGCGTGGACACGCAGCGGGTGCCCGAGCGCCGCCGCGGCCTCGAACAGGCGGACGGTCTCGTCGAGCGACCACGCCCCGTTCTCGCAGTACGCGTCCACGGCGCAGCCGGGGTACGCGGCGTGCACCGCCGGGAGGGTCTCGGCGATGGTGCGGGCGACGAAATCCGGGTCGTCCGGGTCCTTGGCGTGGCCGATGCAGGCCGTCAAGCGCACGCGACCGGGCCAGGCCGCCGCGGCGTCGGCGATGGCGCCGAGCATCTTCAGCTCGTCCGGCGTGGACAGGCCGTAGCCGGACTTGACCTCGACGGCGGTGGTCCCCTCGCCAAGCATCGCGTCCAGGCGCTCGGCGAGTGACGCGGCCAGCTCCGCCCGCGACGCGGCCCGCACGGCGCGCACGGTGGACATGATCCCGCCGCCCGAGGCGAGGATGTCCAGGTAGGAAGCGCCGGCCCGCTTCATCTCCCACTCGTCCAGCCGGTCGCCGGCCCAGCAGGCGTGGGTGTGGCAGTCCACGAAGGCGGGCATCAGCACGCGCCCGCCGGCCTCGACGACGCGGGCGCCCTCCGGCGCGTCCAAGCCCGGGCCGACGGCGGCGATGACGCCGTTCTCCACCAGCACGGAGGCGTCGTCGATCGCGGACAGCTCCGCGAGGGCCCCGCCGCGTCGGGGGCGCGGGCCGTCGGCCAGCGTCAGCACGCGCGCGCCGCGGATCAGCAGGGCGCCGCTCACGACGGGCGCTCCGAGAAGCCGCGCAGGAAGCTCAGGAACAGGAACGCCGCGAGCCGGGCGGTGCGTCCGGATGGGTCGTTGGGCGGGCTGAGTTCCATGACGTCGAAGCAGCGGACGGTGGGCCGGCGTCCGGCGGCGCGCACCCAGCGTGCGGCCAGCTCCGGCGTCCAGCCGCAGGGGTTCATCGCGGACACGCCGGGGGCGTAGGCCTGGTCGATCACGTCCATGTCGAGGGAGACGGCGGTCGGGCCGGCGGGCCAGGGGTCTTCGGGGGCGGCGTCGCCGACGCGTCCGCCGTTGGCGCGGAACCAGCGGTCGTGGGCGTCGGCGTTGACGAGCGGCTGGTAGCCGTGGATGGTCAGGGCGTTGGCGCAGCCGGACTCGACGAGCCGGCGGAAGGGCATGCCGGAGCCCGGCTCGGCGCGCACGTCGAGGTGCGGGTCGAAGTAGACCGCGTGGACCGGCCCGGCGTGGGCCGCCACGGCGCGGACGAATGGGAAGGTGAGGTCGTGCCCGCCGCCGACGGCGACCGGGAACAGCCCGCGTTCCAGGAGGTGGGCCGCGGTCTCGGTGACGCGGCGGTGGGTCTCGTCGAGGTCGTGGGACGGGACCACGTCGCCGGCGTCGAACACGCCGGGCCAGGCCGGGCCGGGGGGCTCGGCCACGCCGTACGCGGCAAGCGCCGCGCGGAACGCTGTGGGCCCCTGGGCCGCGCCCGGGCGTCCGTTGTTCATTCGCACGCCGGTGTCGTCGGGGATGCCCAGGAGGGCGACGCGGCACCCGTCCGGGCCGTCGCGGCGCACGCGCGACGCGAAGCGCGCGGCGGGGATCGCGTCGGGCCACGCGCCGGGCTGGGTATGGGGGGTGGTCATGCGGCGCCGGGCGGGGCTCAGCGGGCCGGGGCCGAGCAGAGCTCGAGCACCTTGGCGACCATCTTGGAGACGCCCTCGAAGACCGCGCCGGGGTCGGTTTCCTCCATGTAGGCCGGGGTGCAGACGAAGCGCTGCGCCTCGTCGGTGACGACGTCGGTGACGTCGACCGCCTTGTGGCGGGCGCCGGTCTTCTCGATGGCGGCTGCGGTTCCCTTGTCGTGGCCGATGGTCAGGAGGGGGCGGAGGTCGCCGAAGACGCGGGCGCCCAGCGCCGGGGCGATGCAGGCGAAGCCGATGGGGCGGCCGGCCTCGTGGGCCTCGCGGAGCACGCGCTCGACCTCGGGGTCGACGCTGCAGTCGGGGCCCTGGGTCGCGAAGGTGCAGAGGTTTTTGGCCGCGCCGAAGCCGCCGGGGAGGATGAAGGCGTCGTAGTCGCGCCCGGAGACGGCGGCGAGGTCGTCGATCTCGCCGCGGGCGATGCGGGCGGCCTCGGTGAGGACGTTGCGGGCCTCGCCGGTGGGCTTGCCGGTGCGGTGGTCGACGACCTCGAAGGGCTTGTCGGGTGCGAGGCAGCGGTAGGCCACGCCGTGGCGGGCGAGGGCGATGAGGACGCTGGTGGCCTCGTGGATCTCGGCCCCGTCGAGGAAGCCGCAGCCGGAGAGGATGACACCGATCTTCATGGTTCGCTCCTTGGTCGTCAGGACTGTTTGAGGGCGCGTGCGGTGGCGAGCACGGCGGCGCCGACGGCGTTGGCGGCGGACGCGGTGGCGGGGTCGCGGATTGCGCCGGATTCGTCGAAGGCCTCGTGGGAACTCGCGAGGGCGAACTCGGTGGGCAGGACGAGGGCGCCGACCTGGTTGAGGATGAGGCGGAGGTGGCGCAGGCCGCGGAGGCCGCCGAGCTTGCCGGGGGAGGCGGAGAGGAGGCCGGTGACCTTGCCCTTGAAGCAGGCGAGGGGGGCCTCGCCCTCCCTGGGGCGGCTGGCCCAATCGATGGCGTTCTTCAGGGCGCCGGTGAGCGAGCCGTTGTACTCGGGGGAAGCGAAGAGCAGCGCGTCGGCGCCGATCATGCGGCGCTTGAGGTCGAGCACGGCGGGCGGGTGGCCCTGCTCGCGTTCGCGGTCCTCGTTCAGCACGGGCAGGTCGAGGTCGAGGAGGGAGATCTCGTCGATCTCGGCGCCGTCGGCTCGCATGGCGGCGGCGACGGCGCGGGCCAGGCGGGTGTTGTAGGAATCCCGGCGCAGGCTGCCGGAGATGACCGCGACGCGAACGGGCTTGGGCATAGTGGCTCCCGGATCTGGGTGTCTGGGGGCCCGGAAAATGGCCCCGGCCCGGGATGGTACGGCGGAAGGGGCCTGGGGGGGGTTCCTACGATCCCTTCCCGCGGGCGCCGACCCCCGCCCGCCCGGAGCCGCCATGCTCAGAGAAGTGCTGCACAGCAAGATCCACATGGCGACGGTGACCGGCGCCAAGCCCGATTACGTGGGATCGATCACGATCGACGCGGACCTGCTGGTCGCGTGCGGGATGCGGGTGAACGACCGGGTGCTGGTGACCAACTGCCGCAACGGCAACCGGTTGGAGACGTACATCTTCCGCGGGGCGCCGGGATCCGGAATCATCGAGCTCAACGGGGCCGCGGCGCACCTGTTCGAGGTGGGCGACCGGGCGATCATCATGCACTATGCGCTGATGACGGACGAGGAGTACGAGGCGAACCGTCCGACGGTGCTGGTCATGAACCCGGACAACACGGTTCGGGAAGTGATCCGGTACGAGCCGCACGGGGGGGCGTGACGGGCGGGCCCGCGTGCGGGCCGGGCCGGTCGGGGGCCTGGGGTAAAGCGATGGGCATGGTCGGTTCGGGGCCGCTGTTGACGCGGGCGGGCGTGGGCGTGCGCGGCTCCGCTTCCGGTCCCCCACCGTTCTCGGCGCGTGCGGGCGTGGTCGGCTCGGGCTCGGGCGCGGGCCGGGGCTCGGGGGCCGTGCCGGCGGCGTCGCCGAGAAGCGTGAGGGCCAGCTTGACGGCGCCGCGGATCTCGCGGGCGAAGGACGCGCTGGTGGGCGCGTGGTTGGCGAGGTAGAGCAGGCGGTCGACCGCCGTCGCCCGGGCGCGGGCCTCGACGGCGGGGCGTCGGGCCTCGCGGAGGGCCCGGAGGTCTTCGAGGGCCTCGCGGAACCGGGGCAGCTCGGCGATGGCGCGGAGCTGGGCCAGCGTGATGCGGTGCTGGCGGCAGAGGCCCAGCTCGGTCATGGTCGGGGAGTCCCAATGGGTGAGCAGGACGGGGATCAGCTCTTCGAGCCGGCCGGAGGGCAGGTCGTCGAGGGGGTGGGCGTCGTGGCGGTGCGCGGGGTCCGGCCAGGGGTCGTCGGGCAGGGAGGGGACGAGATTCAGGGTCGGATTTGTTTGGGTGATGTTCATGGCGCCGACGGTACCACGCGGCCGGGCGGGGGAGCAAGGGTCGCGTGGAGAGGTCACCAAAACGGCGCACCAGGATGGTCATCGTGCGTCCGAACGGGGCCTTGGGGGCTTGCGGGGCGGGAATTTTGGGCGTGTGTGCAAAGCCGGCGTCAGCCGGGCGTTGGGCCGGGCGGTATGGGTTGGGGGGACGGAGGACAGGCCATGCAGCGGAGCCAAGCGAAGAGCGGCACGGGGACGGGGGCGGACCGCGGGACGATCGTGACGGCCTCGAACCCGGCGGAGCTGTCGCCGATCGAGGCGGCGATCATGGACGCGTGCAACGCGCTGCACGAGTCGCGCGAGGCCGGGGACGAGGAATCGGTCGGGGCGTACACGGCGGCGCTGTTCGAGCTGCTGGAGCGGTACGACGCGACGGACGGGGAGAACCATCCCAACCCGGCGTGGGCGCGGCCGAGCCAGCGGGCGCTGGCGCTGAGCGCGATGGGCCGGCTGAACGAGGCGGTTCGGGCGGAGCTGGCGGCGTTGAAGTACGCCGACACGCCGCGGCGTCGCGAGATCTCGCTGGGCAACCTGGCGGACCGCTGCCTGCGTCTGGGGGACGCGGAGCTGGCGGTGGGCTACTTCCTGGAGGCGATCGCGGTGAACCCGGGGTCGGTGCCGGTGCTGCTGACGGGGGCGGGCGCGCTGTTCCGCGCGGGGCACCGGGAGGAGGCGGACGCGATCTACCGCGCGGTGCTCGGGACGCCGGGCCTGCTGGACGAGGGGAGCGAGCTTTCGGCCTACCTGGCGTTCGACCCGGCGACGCGGGCGATGCGCGGGAGCCTGCCCGGGCTGGACGCGCTGTACGCGGCGTGGGAAGCGCGGGCGAGCCGGCAGGAAGGGGGCGCGTCGTGAAACCGTCCGAGCATGGAGCGTTCTGGGCCGAGTACGACCGCGCGGTGCGTCCGGCGGTCGAGCGTGCGTGCCGGCGGGTCTCGCGCCTGCGGGCCTCGGGCACGATGGAACCGGGCGACATGGCGTCGTGGGTCCACACGCGTGTGTGGCGGATGCTGGAGCGTTCGGCGTACCCCGCGTTCCACGACGACCCGTCGGTGGGCGAGGCGGTGGCCCGGCTGATCGCGCACGCGCCGACGCTGGCGCGGTGGTCGTACCTGGCGCTCTCGCGCCGGCACTGGCGGTCCATGGAGCGCGAGGCCGCGGTCGGGTCTGAACGGGTCGAGCGGCTGTCGGTGACGCGCCGTGCGGCGTGCGAGCTGGAACGGCGCGAAGAGGTCGACGCGGCGCTGGAGAAAGTGCGCGAGGCGCTGCCGCTGGCGGTGCGTCAGAAGCTGGCGGCGTCGATGGCGGACGGGACGGAGCGGCGGCGCGCGGCGATGGCTTTGGGCGTGACGCGCGCGGAGGACGAGGCGTTGATGGACAGGATCGACGGGGGCGGCGTGAAGGAGAACACCGTGCAGCAGATGCGGTCGAGGGCGCGGCGGTACGCGGCGGAGGCGCTGGGCCACGCGATCCGGCTGCCGCTGATGCTGGTCGTGGGCGGGGTGCTGCTGTTGGCGGCGGCGCCGGCGGAGGGCGGGGAGCAGTCGGGCGGACGGAAGGGCTCGTCGGCGCGGGCGGCGCTGGTGGATCCGGGCGCGGACGCCGAGCAGACCGGCGGCCGGATCGCGGGGGTGTTCACCCGGGGCGAGCAGTCCGGCGGTCGGGGCGGCAAGGTCTGAGCCGGGGCCGGGCCTTGGTTATCCACATCGCGGCCGGTTTCGGGACCACATCCGGGGCTCGTACTCGGGCGAGTAGCCCAGTTTTTGCCCATTCCGGACGAAACCATCGACTTGTTTACGCGGGGTCGCGTATTGTTCATGCGGATCAGGATGTTTGACCGATCCACTTTCCGGATGCCCGCTTCGGGTGGTCCGGATTCATCCCAAGCCCCCCCCGACGGCGGGTGTAGCCTTACGAGGCGGCGCCCGCCGTCACCCTGCGCAGACAGACCGCTTCGTGCATCTCTTCGAGGCGTCGCTGCGACACCTTGACGGCGGTGCCGAGTTCCTGTGCGAAGGTCGCGACGCGGAACTCCTCGACGGCCCAGCGGAGGTCCTCGAAGGCGTCCGCCGCGGGCGACTGTTCGACGCCGGCGCGGGCGAGGGCTGCGAGCTTTTCCAACCAGGCATAGACGGCGCGGGTCTGCTGGAGGTCCCGGGCGGGGCCGATGGCGCGCAGGCGTTCGAGAC
Source organism: uncultured Phycisphaeraceae bacterium (assembly GCA_964464165.1). Classification (GTDB taxonomy): domain Bacteria; phylum Planctomycetota; class Phycisphaerae; order Phycisphaerales; family UBA1924; genus UBA6054. The sequence continues at coordinate 17,640 of CAYXFA010000016.1, forward strand.
GGACCTCGACGGCGCGGACGTAGCGCGGGTAGCAGCGGAGCCAGCGGGTGGGGACGGCGGTCTCCCAGCCGGGCGGGGTGAGCAGGCGGAGCTGCTGGTCGACGTCGGCCTGGGCGTGGCGCCAGGGGTCGGGCAGGCCGCGGTCGAGGCGGGCGCGGACGCGGGCGAGGCCTTCGAGGGTCTGGCCGAGCAGGTTGATGACTTCCTGCGTGACGGGCACGGCCTGGTCCCAGGCGCCGGCGCGTCGGCGCTGGAAGTCGGTGCGTGTGCGGACGGGCGGGCGGTCGTCGACGCAGAGGATGGCGGCGGCGCGGGTGAGGATGACGGATTCGGGGCGGTCGGACAGGCCGGCCGCGCCGGCGTGGACGGCGAGGCGCTCGTAGCCGGGGAGCTGGCGGACGCGGATTTTCGTGTCGCGTTTGAGGGCCTGGCCGAACAGGGCGGCGAGGCCGACGCGGGTCTCGCGGCTCGCCTGCCAGGGGTTGGGTCGGAGGCGGCGGGCGACGGCGGTACCTTCGAGCACGAGCGCGGGGAAGGCGACGACGGGGGTCTGCGGCTTGCCGCGCCCGGCTGGGCCGGCGATCTCGACGGACTCGGGCAGGTCGGTGAAGGTGTCGGGGGTGACGGCGTCGGCCTCGTGGCCGGTGGAGGCGGTGCGGACGGCGGCTTGCGCGGCGGCGGCGTGGCGGGCGCGGAGGGTTTCGAGGTCGCGCCCGGCGTCGATGACCGCGCCGTCCGGCCCGATGATCTCGAAGCGCGGGCGGAGGTGGTCCGGCACGGCGGTTTCGCGGAGCTGGTCGGGCGTGATGGCGACGCCGGCCTCGGCGGAGACCAGGCGGGCGACCTGGTGCAGGACGGGGCCCTGGTCGGGCGCGAGGCGTGCGGCGACGCGGTCGGCGAGGGCGTCGAGGTCGAAGCGGCGGCGGACGTCGCGGGGCAGGGTTCGCACGGCGGCGCGGACGCGGTGCGGGACGAAGCCGGGGACGAGCCATTCGGCGCGGTCGGGGGTGATGCGTTGGAGCTCGGCGGGCGTGACGCGGACGGTGGCGCCGTCGTCGTCGGCGCCGGGGGCGAGGGCGTAGCGGACTTCCAGGCGGGCGCCGAAGATCTCGGCCCGGTCGGGGAAGGCCTCGGGCGTGATCTCCGCGGGCGGGGCGAGGAGGAGGTCCTCCTCGCGCATGCGGAGGGCGTCGGGGTCGGCGGCCTCGGCCTTTGCGGCCCAGCGTTCGAAGGCGCGGGCGGTGTAGACGTCGGGAGGCACGCGGGCGTCGTAGAAGGCGAAGCGGGCCTCGGACTCGGCGAGGAAGTCGGCTCGGCGGGCCTTGGCGGCGAGGGTGTTCAGGCGGGCTTCGAGGCGGCGGTTGTCGCGCACGCCGCGGGAGGCGGTGTCGAGCTCGCCCTCGACGAGGGCGTGGTGGATGAAGATGCGCCGGGATTCGACCGGGTCGATCGGGCCGTAGTGGACGGTGCGTTTGGGGACGAGTTCGAGGCCCTCGAAGGTGACCTTCTCGTCGGCGACGACGCGCTGGGTGTGCTCGTCCCAGCGGGGGTCGGTCCAGGTGCGTTTGACGAGGTGCTCGGCGGCGCGCTCGATCCAGTCCGGGCGGACGGCGGCGACGGTGCGCGCCAGGACGCGGGTGGTGCGGACGATCTCGGCGGCCATGACCCAGCGGGGTCTTGGGTCCACGCAGGCCGAGCCGGGGGCGATCTCGAAGCGGGTGTTGCGGGTGCCCTGGTACTCGCGTTGCTCGCCCTTGCGTCCGACGTTGATGAGCAGGCCGGTGAGGATGGCGCGGTGCACCTCGTCGGGCGGGGCGGGCTCGCGGGGGGGCGATGGGTCGAGGCCCATGTCGCGGCAGAGGCGGGCGAGCTGGCGGTAGACCTCGCGCCACTCGTCGATGCGGCGCGGGGAGAGGTAGTTCTTCTCGCACTCGCGGGCGAGGCGGCGGCGGGAGAGGTCCTTGGCCTGCTCGTGGTAGAAGTCCCAGACGGCGCGGATGGTCAGGAAGTCCGAGCCGGGCACGCGGAAGCGGGCGTGGGCCTGGTCGGCGGCCTCGCGCTTCTCGTGGGGGCGGACGCGGGGGTCCTGCACGGACATGGCCGCGGCGATGACGAGCACGTCGTGCAGGCAGTGGGCGTCGTGCCCGGCGAGGATCATGCGGGCGATGCGCGGGTCGACGGGCAGGCGGGCCATGCGCTTGCCGGTGGCGGTGAGGCGCTGCTCCTCGTCGATGGCGGCCAGCTCGCGGAGGGTGTCGTAGCCGTCGCGCCAGCGCGAGCGGACGGGGGCGTCGATGAAGGGGAACTCGGCGGGGTCTCCGAGGCCGAGGTCGGTCATCTGGAGGATGACGCCGGCGAGGTCGCTGCGGAGCAGCTCGGGCGGGGTGAAGGGCTCGCGGGCGTTGAAGTCGGCCTCGTCGTAGAGGCGGACGCAGACGCCGGGCGCGACGCGGCCGCAGCGGCCGGCGCGCTGGTTGGCGGAGGCCTGGGAGACGGGCTCGACGAGGAGCTGGTCGATCTTGGCGCGGGCGTTGTAGCGTTTGATGCGGGCCGTGCCGGGGTCGACGACGGAGCGGACGTTGGGGACGGTGAGGGATGTCTCGGCGACGTTGGTGGCGATGACGATGCGCGGGTTGCCCGAGGGGCGGAAGACGCGCTGCTGCTCCTGGGGGGAGAGGCGGGCGTAGAGCGGCACGATCTCGGCGCGTTCGGGCAGGTGCGGGTGGTGGCGGAGGGCGTGGGCGGTCAGGCGGATCTCGCGCTCGCCGGGCATGAAGACGAGCACGTCGGCCTGGTTCTGGTGGATGAGGCGGACGGCGGCGTCGGCGGCGTGCTCCTCGGGCGTGGTTTCGTCCTGGGCGTCGCGCGGCTCGTAGCGGATCCCGACGGGGTAGGTGCGGCCCTCGACCTCGATCACGGGGGCGGGGCCGTCCGGGCCGGCGAAGTGGTCGGCGAAGCGGGCGGCGTCGATGGTGGCGGAGGTGACGATGAGCTTGAGGTCGGGGCGGCGCGGGAGGATGCGCCGGAGGATGCCGAGGAGGAAGTCGATGTTGAGACTGCGCTCGTGGGCCTCGTCGACGATGATGGTGTCGTAGCGGCGCAGGAGCGGGTCCGAGCGGGTTTCGGCGAGGAGCACGCCGTCGGTCATGACCTTGACGAGCGTGCGGTCGTCGGTGCGGTCGTCGAAGCGCATCTTGGACGCGACGAGGGCCGGGGCGCCGAGCTCCTCGGCGATGCGCGCGGCGACGGTGCGCGCGGCGATGCGCCGGGGCTGGGTGTGGCCGATCATCGCGCCGACGCCGCGGCCGAGCTCCAGGCAGATCTTGGGGAGCTGGGTGGTCTTGCCCGAGCCGGTCTGGCCGCTGACGACGACGACCTGGTGGTCGCGGATGGCGGCGAGGAGGTCGTCGCGTCGGGCGCTGACCGGAAGGTCCGGATATTCGATTCTCGGGACGGAGGCGCGGCGGGCGTCGAAGCGCTCGGCGGAGCGGAGGATCTCGTCGCGGAGGGCCTCGCGGGCGCGGAGGTCCGGGCCGAGCCGGCGGAGGCGGGCGCGGAGGCGCGGGCGCTCGGCGGGGAGGGCCTTGTCCAGGAGCGTCGTGAGGTCGCGGTGCGCGGCGTCGGCGTCCCGCGCGGGCGGGTTGTGGCGCGGCGATCTGGGCGGGACGCGGTCGGACGGCACGGGTTGATTGTAGATTTGCGCCCGGAAACGGCTTTCGGGGTTCGGGGACGGCCGGTTTTTTGAAAGAGCGCGAACCCGCTTGACTCGGGAAACGAATCCAGTACCGTTGATGGACGCGGCTCCTCGCCGCGAGGGAAGAAAAATGAACCGGACCATTCCCACCATGCATCAGACCAAAGGCATCCAGCCGTGCTGGATGAACCTTGTCTGTGTGCCTGATGGCGGCTGGCCGGACGCGTGCGAGATGTCGGGGTAAAACCCGGACGAGCACGGAGAACCAGGACCAGCCGCCGGAGAACCGGCGGCTGTTTTCGTTTGGCGTTTCGTTTCAAGGCGTCGCGGGGACGCCTGAACGCGAGTTCGAACTCGTTTCGAGGGTTGGTTTCAGACTGATTTCACGAAGACCGGGTTTGATTCGTTTGCTCCACGGCACGAGGCCGCGGGGCGTTGGAGCCGGGCGGGCCTGAACGGCCCGGCCCGGGCATTGAGGCCGGCGCGGGGACGCTTCCCCGGTCGGCCCGGAAGGAACCGACGATGACACTGCACGAAGGCGTTGTTCTTGACCTGACGGGCCTTGAGACCGGCTCGCTCGCCATGGCGGGTCGGGCGATGGCGCACGTGCAGCGTTGCTTGTCCTCGGGCCGGAGCGTCGTGGCGGTGGTCTCGGCGTCGGCGGAACGCTCGGCGCGGGACCTGGCGGCGGCGAACCGGCTGGGGGCGACGGCGGAGGCGCACGAGCGGGCGGCGGTCCTGGCCTCGGGCCCCATCGACGCGGCGGGGCATTTCGCGGCGCTCCTGCGCGACGCGGGCATCCCCGCGGTCGAGGCGGAGCCGGCGCTGTGGCCCGTGACGCGCGGGCACGCGCTGGACGCCGAGCCGCGCCGGGTGTCCGCCGCGGCGTACGGGCACGCCCTGGCGAGCGGCCGGGTCGTGGTGCTGGCGGGCGGCGTGGGCCTGGGCGAGGACGGGCGCGTGACCTCGCTGGGGGCGAACACGGCGTCGCTGAGCGCGCTGTTCGTGGGCGATCGGCTGGCGCTGCCGGTCGAGCGGCCGGCGGACGGCGAGACCGACACGCCGGTCGACCGTGGCGACGTGGGCGGTCGCAAGGCGGCCCGCTTCGCCGAGCGGAGCGGCGCGGCGGCGGAGCCCGTCGGGTTCGCGAGCCTGCGTCCGGCGCGGGTGGCGACCTTCGGGGGCGGGCCGGTCGCGGGGCTGGTCGGCGCGTGGAGCGCTTCCCTGTCGTCCGGGCTGGTGTACGAGCGTTTCGCCGCGGACGCGGCGGGCGCGGCGGCGGTGCGTGCCTGGTCTCCGGACGTGCTGGTGGACTTCTCGGGCGCGGCGTCGGACTCGTACGACCTGGCGACGTGGGCGTTGCGGGCGGGGAAGACCGTGATCTCGACGAACACGGCGCTGCTGGCCGAGCGCGGGCCGGGGCTGGGCGTGTCCGCGCTGGTCGGTGGCGGGACGCTGCGGGCGTCCGGCGCGATCAGGGGCTGCCCGGCGCTGGCGCTGGTGCTCGAGCGGGCGTGCGGGTGGCCGGGCGTCCGGCGGGTGCAGGGCTCGTTCTCGCCCCTGGGCGACCGTGTGCTGGACCTGCGGGCGCAGGGCATGGACGCCGAGGAGGCCGAGCGTGCCGCGGCGGCGGAGCTGGGCGTGCGGGAGGAGGACGCGGTGATGGCCCGGGACGGGTCGGACGCGCTATCGACGCTGGGCGCGGTGGCGTGGCTGGCGTTCGGGGCGCCGGCGGCGACGCGGGCGTCGGTCCGCGGGCCGGCGCACGTGACCGACACGGACCTGGCGCGGGCGAAGTCGCAGGGACGGCGGTACCGCGTGGTGGCGACGGCCGAGCGGGTGGGCGACCGGATCGCGCTGCGGGTCGGGCCGGTGCCGCTGCGCGAGGACGACTCGCTGGTCTGCGTGGACGCGGGCGCGGTGGAGGCGGTGGTCGAGACGGGCGACGGCGGCACGCTGCGCGCCAGCGGGCGGCTGCACCACCCCGGCAGCGTCGCGGCGGCGGTGCTGCGCGACCTGATCGTGTCGCGGCGTGACACGGCGGCCGGCCGGCGCGGCGTGGCGGGTATGTCCGACGCGGAGCCGACGCTGGGCGCGACGGCGTAAGGCTCTCGGTTCTTCCAAGGAACAAGGCCCGGGCCGCCTGTTGAGGGCGGCCCGGGCCGTTGCGTTTTGGGGGTCGGCGTTGGTCAGTCGGCGGGCGCGAAGGTGAAGCGGACCGACCCGTCGTCCTGCAGCTCCATGCGGACCGAAGCGGTTCCCGGCTCGTCCGGCGACGCGAGCACCTTCAGGGCGCCGGTGTCGGCGTCGGTGCGCAGGATCAGGGCCTCTCCGGGTTTCGGGTTGCTCGCGACGGCGAACTCCGCGGCCCCGCCGGGGGCGATCGTCAGGTACCGCGCCAGGGCGTCGCCCTCGAACCTGACCGAACCGGGAAGATCGAAGGTCAGGGAGCGTACCGAGCCGTCCCGGTCGAAGTGCAGTTCGTGGAGAGTCACGAGGTGGGAAAGGGCCGCGATGGGGCCGAAGTCGACCTCGGCGTCCGGCTCGAACACTTGGACGGCGACGCCTGGGGCGGCCTGGGCCAGGCCCCGGTGCTCGGCGGGGAACACGAGACCGCCCGGGCAGACGATGATCGTGCGGGCGCGGTCGTGCGGGTTCGTCGTCGCGTCCGGGGCGGCGGTTTTCAACGCGGGCGCGGAGGCGAGGCAGGCGGCGGCGATCATCGAGATCATGGCGGCTCCTTTGGGCTTGTGCGTCCCGGGCGATCTCCCCAGCCTACCAGGCCGGGGCGGTCACGTCTACGGCGTCGGCGGGGGGCGGGTTCGGGGTCGTTCGGCTACGATCGGGGGCTTGTTTCGGCGCGCCCTCGGGCGACGGTCCGGTTTGCAGGAGCCGCAGCGATGACCACCCCCACTCCCGTCCCGACGCTGGACCATCCGACCTTCAAGAAGGTCAAGGCGGCGTTCCCCGGCCTGTCGCTGCGGGCGACGGAGTTCCGGGGGCAGTCGACGCTGGTGGTCGAGCCGGAGCACCTGCACGCGGTGATGAAGTTCCTGCGCGGGGAGGGGTACAACTTCCTGTCGGACGTGCTGGGGATCGACTACCTGAACTACCCGGCGCAGATGCCGGGGCGGTTCGCGGTGGTGTACATCCTGTGCGACTATTCGAAGGACGACCGGTTCTTCGTGAAGACCTTCCTGAACCCCTCGATCCCGACGGATGGGATCGAGGAGGACCCGGCGCTGTACGTGGACTCCATGACCGACCTGTGGCCGGGCGCGGAGTGGCCGGAGCGTGAGGTGTTCGACATGTTCGGCATCCGCTTCCGCAACCACCCGGACCTGCGGCGGATCCTGACCTGGGAGAGCTTCCCGGCGCACCCGCTGCGGAAGGACTACCCGCTGCGCGGGCGGGGCGAGCGGGAGAACTACCGGATCGTGGACCGGACTTCGTCCTGAGTCTTCGGGGATATCGAGAGGAAGGCCGACCGGAAGTCGGCCCCACGGGGGTGGCCGACTGAAAGTCGGGCCCGCTTGTTTAGTTCGGTAGGGTGACGGGGCTGGGGCGGTTGATCTCGATCCGGTCGCGGGCGAGGTCCCAGGTGATGGAACGGGCGCCGAGGGGGGCGGGGCGGCCGGGCTCTGTGAGTTCGACGAGGCGTCCGGGCAGGGCGAGGGCGTGGAGGACGCCGGAGGCGGCTTCGTAGCGGGCGCCGTCGGCGCGGAGGGTGCGTCCGGAGGCGTGGAAGATGACCGTGCCGCGGGCGTCGGCGGCGCGGAGGGCGAAGGGGTTGCCGGCGGCGTCGGACTCGGAGAAGGTGGCGGTGAGCAGGTCGGTCTGGAGCTCGGCGATCTGGGGGGCGGCGTTGCCGGGGGGGCCGATGGTCTTGTGGCGGACCATGACGCGATCGTCCATGACGGCGACGCCGGCGGCGCGGTCGAGGTCGAAGGCGCCGCGCCAGGTGAAGCGGGTCAGGCCGGGGCCGAGGGGGGCGGGGTCGGCGTCCGGGGCGCGGGGCTCGGGGGCGGCGTCCTCCGGGCGGCGGTCCATGACGAGCAGGGTGCCCGCGCCGGGGACGCGGAGGGTCTGGGCGCGGGCGTCGGCGACGACCTGGTCGCCCTCGAGGTAGAGCAGGCCGGTGACGCGTTCGGGGTCGTCGGGGTCGTAGCGGCGGGTCTCGACGGTCGCGGGGCGCTCGTGGCCGTAGGCGCGGGCGATCTCCAGCTCGCGCCGGGCGGGCTTGGCGTCGATGGCGTCGCGGGTGGGCGCGGGGGTGAGCTCGACCTCGACGCGGTGGGCGGAGAGGGTGTCGCGGGTGAAGGCGTCGGGCGTCGAGACGACGGAGACCTCGCCGAGGGCGGCGAGGCGTCCGGGGGCGTCGTCGAAACGCATGGACTCCGACCAGCGGGCGAGGACACGGCCGGCGGGCAGGCCTTCGGCGTCGCGGAGCACGTGCTCGAAGCGTCCGGCGCCGGCGACGGTCATGCGTCGGGCGCGGGCGTCGAGGTTGATGTCGGCGCCGTGGACGGTCGAATCGCCCTGGGCCACGAACGCCTCGGGGCCGGTGAGGCGGAGGGTTTCGTTGAGCGCGTCGACGGCGAGCTCGTCGCCCGCGGCGTGGGTGTCGTCGGCGGCGTCGTAGCGGACGGCGCCTGAGGCGTGGGCGGCGCGGAGGGCGGCGCGCCCGGCGTCGTCGGGCTCGAAATCGGCCACGGCGTGGTCGGCGGTCAGGTCGGCGCCGTCGGCGCGGGCGCGGACTGAACCGGAGGCCTCGACGCGGGCGGGGTCGGCGCGGCCGGGGGCCGGGCGGAAGTCGGCGTGTATCAGGTCGGCGGCGAGGGCGCGGGCGTTGGCGGCGTCGGGCGCATCGGCCTCGATCGAGCCGCGGGTGATGACGGCGGCGCTGAGGGCGGAGCGGCCGTCGACCTCGGCGAAGTCGACGCTGAGGGCCTCGGCGAGGACGCGGCCGTCGTCTGCGAGGGCGTCGACGGCGCCGGCGAACTCGGCGTGGGTGAGGCGGTCGGTCAGCTCGTCGGCGTCGTTGACGGCGAGGGCGAGAAGGGCCTGGTCGGACCATTCGAGCACGGTGTCCTTGGTGCGCAGACGCCCGGGGCCGGGGAGGTCGATGCGGCCGGTGCGGAGGTCGGCTTCGAGGGCGGCAAACCGGCCCTCGCCGGTGTCGGCCATCGCGAGGCGGACCGGCTCGGCGGGGCCGTCGGGCGGCGCGGGGGCGGGGTCCATGCGGAGGCGGGCGCGGGTGGCGTAGTAGGCGACGGTGTGGGCGTTGCCGCGGACGCCGGCGTGCTCGTCGGTGATGCGGACGGAAGCGCCGTCGTCGGCGTGGAGGATCATGGCCGCGTCGTCGGCGGCGAGTGCGTCGGAGGCGTCGGCGTCGATGGGCCGGATGGACATCGGGCCGGTCCAGGTGAGGATGAGGCGGTCCGCGGGGGCGCGGGGGGCGGGTTCGGGCGCGGGCTCGGCGTCGGGTTCAGGATCGGGCTCGTTGGTCGTGGTGGTCGGGGGCGGGAGGGGGCCCTCGACTTCGGGGGCGGTGTCGGGGTTGGGGAGCAGCGTCCGGTCGGGGTCCGGCGGGACCACGCGCGGCTGGTCCTCGCGCGGGGTCGAACGGGCGAAGGCGACGCGGGCGATGGCGTCGTCGGGCAGGGCGTTGTCGGTCAGGCGGGTGAAGAGTTCCAGGCGGTCGGACTCGACGCGGGTCTCGCCGAGCGTGGCGACGACGGCGTCGTCGAGGAGCGTGCGGTAGAGGTCGAAGCGCGGGGCCGGGGGCTCGACCGGGTCGACGGGGCCCGCGGGGGCGGGGGCTTCGGGGCGGGGGGTTTGGGGGGCGTGCCCGTCCGACGCGGGGGTTGGGTCGGGGCGGTCGGTCGGGCCGACGGCGATCTCGAGGCGGCCGCCGCGGGCGACGTCGAGGCTTTCGAGCCGGCGGCGGACCTCGTTGAGCATGACGGTCATCTCCTCCCCGGCGAAGCGGAGCCGGTCGGATTCGACGGTGAACGCGCCGGCGGTAGAGAGGCGCATGTAGCGGCGTTCGAAGCGGACGGGGTCGCGGAACTCGGCGACCAAGACGGGGTTGCTGGTGTCGTCGGGGGGCACGCCCGGGGTGTCGGAAGTGAAGACGCGCACGCGGACGTCGCCTTCCAGGGTTCCGGACTCGGGCGTCTCGTTGAGGGGCATGAGCAGGCGGGCGCGATCGGCGGTGACGAGCACGGCGCGGCCGTCCTGGGGGTAGAGCCAGGCGCGGGGGTTTGTGAGGAGGCGTTCGCCGCCGCCGACGGGGTCGAGGCGGTCGGCCTCGATGACGCCTGCGAGGCGGCCGGGGTTCTCGCGGTCGACGAGGGTGAGGACGATGGATTCACCGGTTTCGACCTGGGAGATGTCTGGCGCATCGGAGAAGTCGGTGCGCGGGCGCTGCTGCGGGGCCGGGGGGCGGCGCGACGCGGTGAGCCAGACGACGCCGATGAAGATCAGCGCGAGGACGAGCGCGGCGACGCGGCCGAGGGTTCTGGGCGACAGTCCGGTCGGTCCGGGCATGGCGTGGCTCGCGGTTGGTGCGCCGGTGGGCCGGCGTCAGGCGTCGTCGCGGACGAGGCGCATGGTGATGAGGTCCTGCACGTCGAGGAGGCCGACGGGCTTCCCGGCGTCGTCGAGGACGGGGATCTCGTCCTGGCGGTGCTCGCGGAACATGGCGACGGCGTCGCGGGTGAGCGCGGTGTCGGGCAGCGTGCGCGGGGCGCGCGTCATGACCCGGCCGATCGGTCGGTCCATGTCGGCGGGGTCGCGGAGGACGAGCCGGCGGAGGTCCGAGTCGGTGAAGATGCCCGCGAGCCGTCCGTCCGCGGCGGTGACGAGCAACGCGCCGGGGCGGCGCACGACGCGCGCGGCGTCGGCCAGCGCTTCGCGGACGGTGGCGTGCTCGGGAACGAGCGGGAGGTTCTCGCCGGCGCGGAAGCGGATGAGGTCGATCACGGGACGCAGCAGCCCGCCGAGCTGGCCGCCGGGGTGGCGGCGGCGGAAGTCGGCCTCGGTGAAGGCGCGGCGCCGGGCGGCGGCGAGGGCCAAGGCGTCGCCGATGGCCAGGGCGGCGGTGGTCGAGGAGGTCGGGGCGAGGAAGTCGCCGTCGCCGGCCTCCTCGGTGACGAGGGCGGGCAGCACGACCGTGGCGAGGCGTTCGAGCGACGAGGGGTCACGGCCGTGGCCGGAGCCGCGGGTGATGGCGATGACGGGCAGGCCGTCCTGGCGGAGGACGGCGGCGAGGGCGACGACCTCCTCGGTCTCGCCCGAGTGCGAGAGGCAGAGGGCGAGGTCCTGGGGCCGGAAGCGGCCGAGATCGCCGTGGGCGGCCTCGGTGGGGTGCACGTGGTGCGAGGTGATGCCCAGGGAGGCGAGCGTGGCCGAGATTTTGGCGCCGATCAGGCCGGACTTGCCCAGGCCGGAGACGAGCACCGTGCCGCCGGCGTCCGCGCAGGCGACGATGAGGTCGACGGCCTTGACGTAGCGGTCGTCCGCGGCCTCGGCCAGGGCCGCGATGGCGGCGGCCTCGTGGCGCAGGGCCCGCGCGACGAAGTCCCGCTCGGCGAGACGGTCGGGGTCGGCGGGGGTGGTACCGGCGCCGGGGCGCGGGGCGTGGGTGGGCATGCGTCAGTATATGACGGGCCCGCCCGCGCCCCGCGTCCCCGCGGGGGTTCCGGGCTCAGCGCTGGAAGCTGGACCGGGCCTGTTCGAGGGTCTGGCGGGTCTGGCCCGACTGGGCGCGGAGGTCTTCCGCGGCGTCGGCCACGCTGTCACGCACGGGGCGGGCTTCCTGGACGCCCTGGCGGGTCAGGTCGTTGGCCAGGAGGACACGAAGGTCGCGCAGGCGGGTGAGGAAGGGCTGGTACGCCTCGTTGAGGTCGTCGAGGGACTCGCCCACGCTGACGACGGAGCGTTCGAACTCGCGCCGGCGTTCCTGGGAGATTTCCTGGGCCCGGCGACCGGAGAGGTTGCGGGCCTCGGCCTCCCACTGGACGGCGTGCTCGGAGGCGCGGGCCTGGAGGGCGACGCGGCGCTGGCGGATCTTGTCCGCGGTATCCTGGATGGCTCGGACGTTGCGGTCGTACTCGCGGAAGGAACGGTCGAGGTTCTCGGCCTCCTCCATGCCGCTGATCGTGGCCATGAGGGTGTCGACGCGGGACTCGCCCTCGTCGAGCAGGGCCTCGATCTGGGCCATGGTGGAGGTGGTGTCGTCGATCCGCCGGGCCCCGGAGTCGCCGGCGCAGCCCATCGGGGCGGCGGCGAGGGTGCAGGCGGCGGTGATGCGGAGGATACGTGCGAGCATGTGTTTCTCCTTGAGAGTGTGGAGGATCACCCCCCGGTTTGGAGCATGGTGAAGGCGCGGGATGATGCCATCCCCCCCGAACGGATAAACTTTCGTTCATGTCAGGGACCTACCGCGTCCATCTCGAGGCCTTCGACGGCCCGCTCGACCTGCTGCTCTACCTGATCCGCAAGGACGAGGTCGACCTGCACGACATCCCCATCGCGTCGATCGCGGACCAGTTCATGGCCTCGATGGACGACATCGACCGCGTGGACATCGACATGGCCGGCGAGTTCCTGGTCATGGCGGCGACGCTGATGGAGATCAAGTCGCGGATGCTGGCGGCGGAAAACGTGCGCGGGGAGGAGGCCGCCGAGGGGGCGGAGAAGCCGTCGAAGGAGCGGGTCGACCCGCGCGCGGAGCTGGTGCGCCAGTTGCTGGAGTACAAGCGCTACCGCGACGCGGCGGACGCGCTGGACCGGCGGCGTGAGGCGTGGTCGGCGCGCTTCCCGGCCAAGCCCGCGGGGATCGACAGCGATTCGGTCCGCTCGGCGCTGGCGGAGCTGGGCGAGCTGGAGATGGAGGACCTGGACCTGGGCGACCTGGTCGAGGCGTTCCGCCAGATCGTGGCGAGCGTGAACTTCGACCGGCTGGGCGAGCACTCGGTGGTGTCGGACGACACGCCGCTGGAGCTGCACGCCGAGGACATCGTGGAGCGGCTGGCGGCGGCGCCGTCGCACCGGCTAACGCTGCGCGACGTGATGGAGGGGCGGAGCCGGCCGGAGATGGTCGGCCTGTTCCTGGCGCTGCTGGTGCTGGTGCGCGACCAGCGGGTGGGCTTCCGGGCGCGGGAGGGCGGGGTGGAGCTGGACCTGCGGGAGCCGGGCGGGGCGGCGTGACACGCCTTCGCCGGGGAGCACAAAGCCGAACGCGGGGCCGGGCGGGTGTTCTTGGGTTTCAGCGGGCGGCGGTCCGGGGCGCGGCCGGGGCGGGGGCCTCGGCCGGGGGCGGGACGCCGAGGTAGGGCAGGACGCGCTCGGCGATCCGGCGGACGACGGGGCCCGCGACGCTGCTGCCGTAGTGCTCCAGCCGGGAGATACGCTCGGGGCCGGGGTCGTCGATCACGACGAGGATGACGATCTCGGGGTCCTCGGCGGGGGCGGCGACGAGGAAGCTGGATGTGTACTGCTTGAAGTAGCCGGTGGCCCCGCGGGGGCGGCGCATGCCGGGGGGCGGGGTGCAGGCGATGTAGGCCGTGCCCGACTTGCCGAACATGGTGTAGCGGGCGGGGACGTCGTCCGGGTTGCGGCGCAGGCGGGCGGCGTCCATGCGTTCGACGACCGCCTTGAGGGGCTCGCGTACGGCGACGGCGGCCTCGGGGGAGAAGACACGCTCGACGAAGATCTCCTCGCCGACCAGGCCGGGGCGGGGGTCGTCCTGCGGGCCGGCGGCGGTGAGGCGGACGCCCGGGAGCGTGCCGGCCTGGTCGGCGCGGCGGGCGAAGACGGCGTAGGCGCGGACCATCTGGAGCATGGTGGCGCCGACCTCGTAGCCCATGCCGACGGAGGTCTGGGTGTACTTGGTCCAGTCGCGCCGGGGGGTGACGCGGCCGGCGGTCTCGCCGGGCAGGCCCAGGCCCGTGGGCGCGCCGAAGCCGAGGCGGCGGACCGTGTCGTGCAGCTCGTCGTGCGAGAGGCGCTCGGTGGCGTGGTACATGCCGATGTTGGACGAGAACTTGAGGACCTCGTCCCAGGTGAGCTCCTTGCGGAAGGTCACGTCGGTGATGGGCCGGCCGTACCAGGTGCGGATGGTGCGGGTCTCGGTGCGGATGATCTCGTCGGCGGGGAGGCGGCCGCGCTCGTGGGCGGCGGCCCAGACGAAGGGCTTGAAGGTCGAGCCGGGCTCGTAGAGGTCCTCGACGCAGCGGTTGCGGGCGAGGGCGGGCTCGACGGCGCGGGCGGGGTCGTCGCGGAGGACGCGGAAGCGCACGCCCGTGGGTATGTCGGGGCGGGGCGCGCCGGAGGCGGGGTCGTGCCAGGGGACTTCGACCGCGCCGGGGACCTCGCGGACGAGGTCCGCCATGGCGAGGATCTCGCCGGTGTGCGGGTCGAGCACGATGGCCCGGGCGCCCGCGGCGTCGGCCTCGAGCAGGCCGCGGTCGAGCTCGGCGACGACGATGCGCTGGATCTCTGCGTCGATGCTCAGGCGGACGTCGCGGCCGGGGTCCGCGTCGTTCCAGGCGCCGCGTTCGACCCAGAGGGGCCGGCCGGAGGCGTCGCGGACGTAGCGGAGCGAGCCGGGCCGGCCTTCGAGCCGGTCCTGGTAGAGCATCTCGGCGCCCATGAGGCCGAGGCGGTCGTTGGAGTAGTCGCGGTAGCCGACCTTGCCGATCAGCGGGGCGACGGCCGGGCCGCCGACGATGTCGCGCACGGTGCGGCGTTCAAGGAACACGCCGGGCAGGCGGAGGGCGCGGACGGCCTCGGCCTGGTCGTGGTCGATCAGGCCCGAGACCGGGACGTAGCGGATCAGGCCGCGGGCGGCGTCCTCGCGGGTGCGGGGGCGGACGAGGCCGACGTCGGCCAGCCAGGCGCGCAGGCCGGAGCCGGCGTCGGCCCGGGCGGGCTCGGCGGGTTCGGCCGGATCGCGTGACTCGCGCCGGCGCAGGTTCTCCACGGCGGCGCGCATCACGCGGGCGCCGACCTGGTCGGCGTTCGCGCCCAGGCGGGCGGCGAGCTCGACGATGACGCGGTCGGTCTGGTTGCCCGCGGCGACGGGGTCGACGATGACGCGCCAGCCGGTGCGGGAGGTGGCCAGGACGCGCCCGCGCCGGTCGAGCAGGTCGCCGCGGACGGGCTCGAGGCGTGAGCCGCTGGTGCGGGCGTCGATGGCGGCGCGGAGGTCGGCCCCCGGGAAGGCCTGGAGCTGGACGACGCGGGCGGCGACGGCGACGAGCGCGAGGAGGGAGAGCACGCGGAGCCACGCGGCGGCCCGGTCGGCGTGACGCGCGGTGCTCACGGGACGAACCTCGGCGGGGGCGTGTCGGGCTGCTCGCGCTGGCCGACGAGGGCGTCGGAGGCGCGGTAGCGGGCGTCGATGGCGGGCACGAGGTCGGGGTCCCGGGCGAACTCGGCGAGGGCCTCGGGCGTGACGCGGGCGGCGATCTCGGCGCGGAGGTTGCGGGTGCGTTCGGCGTGGATGCGCATGCGCAGGCGGGCCTCGGCGGCCTCGTGGGCGGCCTGCAGGCGGGACTGGCGGAGCGCGAGCATGCCGACGGCGGACCCGCCGACGCCGAGCACGAGGACCACCAGCTTGGCGAACATGCCGGCGCTCACTGCGTCACTTCGCGGGGATCTTGAGGGTCTGGCCGACGCGGATGTCGTCGGGGTCCTTCAGGTTGTTGAGTTTGACGATCTCGTCCGTGCGCTTGGACGAGCCGAGCAGCTTCTGGGCGATGCGGCCCAGGGAGTCGCCCTTGAGGACGACGTAGGTCCGGGTGACCGCGGGGGCGGCGGCGGGCTCGGAACGGGGGGCGGGCGCCGCGGACCGCTCGGGGGCGATCTTGAGGACCATGCCGACGAGGAGGGTGTCCGAGTCGCCGAGCACGTCGGCGTTGAGCTTGCGCAGCTCGGTCCAGCGGTTGCCGTCGCCCAGGTAGTGGGCGGCGAGGCGGTAGAGGCTGTCGCCCTCTGCGACGGTGTGGGTGCGCCAGGCGGCGGCGGACGCGGAGCGGGGCTCGGGCTTGGTCTCGGTCCGGGTGTTGGCCTTGGGCTCGGCGACGGGCTTGACCGGGCCGGAGGGGTTCGATGGGACGGCGGCGATCGTGACGCGGCCGGGATCGACGGGCACGAACAGATCATGGAGGGTCGGGGCGCGCTCCTCGGGGGCGGCGCGCTGCGGCTGCTGGGCGACCAGGGCGGGGGCTCCGGCCCAGTCGACGCGCCCGAGGGCGTCGTCGACGCCTTCGAGGGCGCGGTGGATGAGGCTCCGCTCGCCCGCGTCGGCGAGGGCGGGGCCCTGGTGGATCTCGACGGGCTCGGAGTCGAAGGGGACCACCGGCGCGGTCGCTTCGGACTGTGCGGTGCGCTGGGGCTCGGGGAAGGGGATCTCGGCGGCCCGCTCGGCGCCGGGCAGGCTGGCGACGGGGCTGGGCGCGGGCTGGGCCGGGGCGTCGAACTCGGCGACGCGGGCGCCGGAGAGGTGGTCGGAGACAAGGACCCCGACCAGGAGGACCAGGGTCACGGCGATCATCAGCGCGAGTTTGCTTTCTCGGGTCACGGCGTCGTCCCTGCGCTTGAGGCCCTGGCGCGCCGAGTCCTTGGCGTGCCGTTCAATCGTTCCCGCCGGCGTTCCCGCCGTCGAGCCTGATGACCCGCAGTTTCGCCGAGCGCGAACGCGGGTTGGCGCGTTGCTCGTCGTCCGTGGGGACGACGGGCTTGCGCGTGACCGGCGAGGCGTGGCCGGCGCCGGCGAGTCCGGCGAAGGCCCGCTTGACCGGGCGGTCCTCGAGCGAGTGGAAGCTGATGATCGCCACCCTGGCGCCGGGGTTCAGCCAGCGTGCCTGCTCGTCCGTCCGCCCGCCCGCGCGTTCGATCGAGCCGAGCAGCGCCTCCAGCGAGCCGATCTCGTCGTTGGTCGCGATCCGCAGGGCCTGGAAGGTGCGGGTCGCGCCATCGATGGAGCCGGCGTTGCGGGGGACGACCGATCGGACGATCGACGCCAAGCGATCCGTGGTGTCAATCGGCGCTCGGCGGCGTTCGGCTGCAAGTTTGGCCGCGACCCGCCGGGCATGGCGTTCCTCGCCGTAGCGGAAGATCAGGTCGGCCAGGTCCCGCTCGTTCAGGGTGTTGACGAGCTCGGCGGCGGTGACCGGCGCGTCGGGGTCCAGGCGCATGTCGAGGGGGCCGGGCTGGCGGAAGCTCAGGCCGCGGGCGGGGTCGTCGACCTGGGTGCTGGCGAAGCCCAGGTCGGCCAGGAGCATGTCGGCGCGGACGCCGGCCTCGACCGCCCAGGCGGGGGCCCGGGCGAAGTTGGCCCGGACGGCGTGGACCCGGGCTGAGCCGGGGTCGTCCGGGCGCAGGGCGGCGCGGACGCGGGCCTCGGCCTTTTCCAGGTTGTTCGGGTCGAGGTCGAAGAGGACGACCCGGCCGTCGGGGCCGAGGCGCTGGGCGACGGCCGCCGCGTGGCCGCCGAGGCCGGCGGTGCAGTCGATGAGGGTTTCACCGGGCTTTGGGCCGAGCAGCTCGACGACCTGTTCGAGCAGCACGGGGACGTGGGCGGGGGTCACGGGGGTGAGGATACGCGCCCTGGTGTGCGGTTCCCGGCCGGGGATATGCTCGGGCCGTGGGCGACGAACCGGTGGTGGTGACGACGGCGGACCGGAGCGAGGACGTCCGGATGATCCTGTACGGGCTGCGTCTGCGGGGCATCCCGGCGACGGCGCGCCCGGCCCGGCGCGGCACGCGGGACCCGTGGGAGGTCGTGACAGACCCGGAGTTCGCCGCGCGGGCCCACGCCGCGATCGGGGTGGTGTGGGACGCGGTGTTCGAGTCGGCGCGGGCGGTGACGGAGGAGGGGAAGTGCCCTTTCTGCGGGTACTCCGTGCTGGGGGTGCCGGACGACCACCCCTGCCCGGAATGCGGGGTGGACCTGCGCTCCATCGAGGCCCGGAGGGCCTTCCGGGACGGGGCGGGGGTCAAACGGGGGCTCGGACGCCGGCCCGGCTGAGGCCGGCGGGGCGTCCGGCCGGCGCTCGCACGGCCCGACAATAAAAGCGGCTCATGCACGGGTCATCGGGCGTTCACACGGCGGTCGCACCATCTGGCATCTCCACGCCGGACGGGGCCGTCGGCCCGCGGCGCGGAAAACGCTCGAACGACATGGAGTTTCGTCATGGAACGCCGCGAACAGAACCGCGAAGAGAATCGCCGCAACGAGAACCAGAACCAGAACCAGAACCGGAACGAGAACCGGGCCGAAAACCGGAACCAGGAACAGAATCAGCAGAACCAGCAGGACGAGCAGCGTCGTCAGCAGGGTCAGAAGCAGCAGCAGCAGCGCTGATTCGGATCGGTCGGCGCCCGCCCTCAACGGGGCGGGCGCCGTTTTTTCGGAGGCGTGCGATGCGTGACGACGGGCGGGCTTTTTTGTGCGACATCCTCGCCTGCCACGCGCCGACCGGCGACGAGCAGGAGCTGCAGCGGATGCTGCGGGGCCGGGCGGAGTCTTTCGCGGACGAGATCGTGCCCGACTCGCACGGGAACCTGGCGGTCGTGGTCAACCCGGACGCGCCGCTGCGCGTGATGCTCGCGGGGCACTGCGACCGGATCGGGTTCCTCGTGATGCAGATCAGCGAGGGCGGGTTCGTCAAGGTCGACGCCCTTGGCGGGGTGGACGAGGCGACGCTGCCGGGGGCCCGGGTCCGGATCCGCGGTCGCGACGGGTTCGTGGACGGGGTGTTCGGGAAGACGGCCGTACACAACGAGGGCGCGGACGAGCAGACGCGGATCTCCAAGCTCGACACGCTGTGGATCGACGTCGGCGCCGGTTCGAAAGAGGAAGCGGAGCGGCTCGTGGCCGTGGGCGACTACGCGGCGTTCCATCCCTCCGTGGTGTCGTTCCCGGGCGGGCGGATCGCCGCACCCGGCTTGGACAACGCGCTGGGCGTGTGGACCGTGATGGAGGTGGCCAGGCGCTGCGCCGACCGGGGGATCGCGGTGGCGCTGCATTGCGTCAGCACGGTGCAGGAGGAGGTCGGGTCGCGCGGGGCGGAGACCGCCGCGGCGCGGATCCGCCCGCACGTGGCCATCGCGGTGGACACCACGCCGGCGCTGGACGACCCCGGGCATTCGAAGAAGCAGACCGACCCCTGGGTGTGCCTGGGCGGCGGGCCGTCCGTGGCCTTCGGGCCGAACCACAACCGGGAGGTGGTCCGCCGGCTGATGAAGGCCGCCAAGGCGGCGAACATCAACGTGCAGGCCGAGCCGAGCGCCGAGCTGGCCAGCAACGACGCCCGGTCGCTGCAGGTGGCGGGCGTCGGCGCGGCGACCGGGTCGGTCGGCATCCCGATCCGCAACATGCACACGCAGGTCGAGGTGACGGACCTGTCGGACAGCGAGGCCGCGGCGGCGCTTCTGACCGAGTTCGTCTGCGCCCTGCCCGAGAAGCTGTCCTTCCTGCCGATCGACTTCGGGATCGAGGCGCCGGGGCGGCACGCGGGCAACGCGTTGGGCCGGGACGCCGAGGCCGAACGGTCGACCGACCGCCGGGGCGTCACGGCCGGGCGGACGGACGGACGCCGCGCGACCGCGGAGTGAGGCGGGCGTTCCTCTGCGATGAGGCCGTCCGGGTTTGCCGCGGCTGTCCGGCGCTCGTTCGCGTGGATCCCCACGACGAAATCTCCGGGCCCCCGTGTGGTGCACGGCGGGCGACCGGACCCCCCGCGAGTTGTAGCAAGTTTCTCGCGTGTTGTCGAGCGCCGTCCTGCGAGAACTGCGATCGGTGTGCCAACAATGCCCGCGTGATTCTGGCCTCCCTCGAACCCAACGCGACGGCCGCCCTGCTGGCGGTTCTCGGCCTGCTCCTGGCGGCGTGCGCCGTGTTCACACGCGGGCTCGACCGGGTGGGCATCCCCGTGGTGCTGATCTTCATGGTGATGGGGATCGTCGGGGGCTCGGAGGGTTTGGGGCGGATCGAGTTCAACAACTTCGACATGGCCTACCGGCTCGGCACGGTGGCCCTGGTGATGATCCTGTTCGACGGCGGGATGAACACGACCTGGCGGTCGATCCGGATCAGCGCCGGACCCGCGGGCGTGCTCGCGACGGTGGGCGTGGTCGGCACGGCCGGCGCGCTGGCCGCGGCGGGGCGGGCCCTCGGGCTGTCCTGGCGCGAGGCGATCCTGGTCGGGGCGATTGTCTCGTCCACGGACGCGGCGGCGGTCTTCGCCGTGCTCCGGGGCGGGAGCCTGAAGCTCAAGGAGCGCGTGGGCAGCATCATCGAGGTCGAGTCCTGCCTGAACGACCCGATGGCGGTGATCCTGACGCTCGGGGCGGTGCAGGTGTTCCTGTCGGATGAGCCGGTCTCGCTGTGGCTGCTCGCCGTGTCCATCCCGATCCAGCTCGTGGTCGGGGCCGCGGTCGGGGTGGGGTTCGGGTACGTGACGCGGTTCATCCTGATCCGGGCCAGGCTCGGGACGGGCGGGCTGTTCCCCGTAGTAACGATCGGCTGCGCCCTGCTGGCGTACGGGGCGGCCACGCTGCTGATGGGCAGCGGCATCCTGGCGGTGTTCGTCAGCGGGCTGATGGTGGGCAACGGGGCGCTGCCCTACAAGCCGGGCCTGCGCCGCATCCACGACGCGCTGGCCTGGATGAGCCAGGTGGGCATGTTCCTCATGCTGGGTCTGCTGGTCACGCCGTCGGACCTGGTGCCGGTGGCGAAGATCGGCATCCTGCTGGGCCTGATCCTGGCGGCGGTCGCCCGGCCGCTGGTGGTGGCCTTGTGCATGCTGCCGTTCGGCGGGCCCAAGAAGGAGATGGGCTTCACGGCCTGGGTGGGTCTGCGCGGTGCGGTGCCGATTATCCTGGCGACCTTCCCGACGATGGCCGGCCTTCCCGAGGGCGGGCGGGTGTTCCACATCGTCTTCTTCATCGTGGTCTTCAGCGCCCTGGTCCCGGGGGCCTCGATCCTGCCTCTGGCCCGGCGTCTGCGCCTGGAGCAGACGGGCGGGCCGGACCCGGCGGCGGCGCTGGAGCTCAACTCGCTCAAGCAGCTCGACGGGGACATCCTGGTCTACCGGATCCGCCCGAGCGTGATCGCGTGCGACGCCACGCTGGCGGAGATCAGCTTCCCGCCCGGCGCCTCGGTGATTCTGGTGATGCGCGGGGACCAGCTCCTCGCGGCGCGCGGGCCCACGAAACTGCTCAACGGGGACCACGTGTACGTGTTCTGCAAGCCGCAGGACGAGCCACTGATGGGTCTGATCTTCGGCGAGCCGCTGGACTCGGCCTGAGCCGGGCCGGTCAGGCCGAGGGGGCCCCGTCGATCAGGAAGCGACCGTCGCGGTGGAAGGGCTTGCCGTCGGCCTCGATCGTGCCCCCGGCGCGGAGGTCGCAGACCATGTCCCAGTGCAGGGCGGACTCGTTGGCGTTGCCCGATTCGGGGTAGCCCGCCCCCACCGCCGCGTGGAAGGTGCCGCCGATCTTCTCGTCGAACAGGGTGTTGCGGGTGAAGTCGCGGATGGCGTAGTTGGTCCCGACGGCGATCTCGCCCATGACGCGGGCGCCTGGGTCCTGGTCGAGCATGGCGAAGAGGAAGTCCTCGTTCTTGGTGGCGCTGGCGTCGACCACGCGGCCTCCCTTGAAGACGAGGCGGACGCCCTCGACCTCGCGCCCGTTGTAAACGGCGGGGAAGGTGTAGTTGACGTGGCCGTCGGCCCCCTGCGGGCCGCAGAAGACCTCGCCGTCGGGGAAGTTCTCCGTGCCGGCGCAGTTGATCCAGACCGAACGGGCCGGGTCGACGTCGACGGTCAGGTCGGTGCCGTCGTGGTCGTCGGTCGGGGGCGCGGTGAAGCGCAGGGTGCGGGCGGACTGGAGGAAGGCCCGGACGCGTTCCTGGCGCTCGTGGACGGCCCGCCACGCCGCGACGGGGTCGGGCAGGTGGAGCAGCCCTGCCTCGAACACGAAGCGTTCGTACTGGCGGAGGGACATCTCGGCGTCCTGGGCGGAGGCCTCGGTGGGGAACAGGGTGCCGCACCAGCGGAGCGCCCCCTCGGCGCACCGCTCGAGGAAGCGCATCGAGACCGGGCGGCGGGCGAGGCGGGCCGCGGCCAGCCGGTCCGCGGGGACGGCCGAGGACCGCTTGGTGTTCCGCTCGGCCCAGAAGACGATGCGGGCGTCGATGGTCTCGACGGCGTGGCGGTCGAGGGGCGAGCAGTATTCGAGCTGGGCCTTCTCGGCGGTCTCCATGAAGATGTCGTTGAGCGCTTCGCTGGAGGGTTTCCAGAAGGGGTGGGCCCCGGCCCGCAGGGCGCGCTCGTAGACGGCCTCGACCAGGGGGAGGCCGATGGGGTCGGACTCGATCATCACCAGGTCGCCGGGCTTGAGCCGGGTCGAATAGGTGACGAGCACTTCGGCGAGTCGGTCGAGCCGCGGGTCACGCATGGGCATCTCGGTGCGGGGCGTTGAGCGGAGGTGGAACGCCGGGGAGGCCGGCGCGTCGGGGTGGGATGGGACCGTACAGTACGGCCCCGGCCCGCCGCGGACGGCCCAGGCCGGTGGAATCGGCAGACCCAGGAGGTGCATTGATGTCCCGGACGATCCAGACACTCACGCTCGGCGTGGCGCTCGGCGCGGCCGGGTTGGCGGGGGCGACCTTCGTGGGCCGCGCCGAGGCGGAGCGGGCCGTCCAGCCGGCCGACCGCGGCATCGCGTTCGTGGACGTGTTCGGGCTGGTCGACGCCATCGTGATGAGCGAGGAGCCCACCGCGGCCCGGGTCGAGTTCGAGGCCCAGGTCCAGCAGCAGGCCGAGACGCTCCAGGCCCGGAACCGGGAGATCCAGGAGCAGGCCCAGCTGGCCGACCCGGACAGCCCCGACATCCAGACGCTCTCGATCGAGTTCCAGCAGAACAACCAGGCCCTGCAGAACCTGTTCCAGACCTACCAGCAGGACCTGCAGACCCTGATCGCCGGCCAGATCGCCGATGCGTACAAGAAGGTGTACGACGCGACCCGCGCGGTCGCCGCGGCGGAGAGCGTCCACTTCGTGTTCGCGACCCGCCCGGGCGCGGACCTCGAGCAGGTCGACTCGATCACCGGCGTGGCCCAGGAGATCCTGGCCCGGCCACTGATCGCCCCGCCGGAAGCGCTCGACCTGACCGCCAAGGTCCGCGAGAAGCTCAACCTGAGCGCCCCGGCCCCGCGTGACGGCTCGGCCCCCGACGCCGGGACCGACGCGGGCGGCGAGAGCGGCGACTAAACCGCCGGCCCGTCCGCTTCGGGGCTCGGCCCGGGGGCGGTCCGGGCCGCTTCGAGCAGCACCCCGGTCAACTCGGCGACCAGCACCTCGGCGACGCGGTCCATCGACGGGCACGCGTCGCCTTTGATTTGGCGGAGGGACACGACCGGCCGGCCCGCCAGCCCGCACGGCACGATCAGGCCGAAGTGCGACATGTCGGGGTCGACGTTCAGAGCCAGGCCGTGCATGGACACCCAGCGCCGGACGCGGACGCCCATGGCGGCGATCTTGGCGCTCGCCCCCCCGGGGGTGGGCACCCAGACGCCGGTGGCCCCGGGGTCGCGTTCGGACGGGACGCCGAAGACCGCCAGGGTGCGGATGACGGCCTCCTCCAGGGCGCGCATGTAGGCGTGGATGCGGAGGTTGAGCCGGTTGAGATCGACCACCGGGTAGCAGACGATCTGGCCCGGGCCGTGGTAGGTCACGTCGCCGCCCCGGTCGGTCTCGCGCAGCTGCACGCCGCGGGCGGCCAGGGCGTCGGCGGGCAGGAGCACGTGGTCCGGGGCGCCGGGCCGGCGGGTGACGGTCACGACCGGGTCGTGCTCGGTGAGGATGATGCGTCCGATCTCGGGCGACCCGGCCCGGCGGGCGGCGAGGACGGCGTCGTGGCAGGCCTGCTGGAGCGCGTAGCCCGCGTCGTAGTCGGTTCGGCCCGCCCGGAGGACGGTGAACGGGCTGGCGGGGGCCTCGGGCATGGCGGAATCTTACGGGCCTCGTGCTAGAGTTGGCCCATGCCGAAAGTGCATCCCACCGCGACGGTCGACGAGCGGGCCCGGCTGGGCGAAGGCGTCGAGATCGGCCCGTACTGCATCGTGACGGGGGACGTGACGCTGGGGCCGGGGGTGCGCCTGCTGACTCGCGTGAGCCTCCAAGGCCCGCTGACGGTCGGGGCGGGCACGGTGATCTACCCCAACGCGTGCATCGGCTTCGAGCCGCAGGACTACAAGTTCAAGCCCGGCTCGCCGACGGCCGGCGTGGTGATCGGCGAAGGGTGCCTCATCCGCGAGCACGCGACGGTCCACGCGGCGACGAGCCTGCAGAAGCCCACCCGCCTGGGCGACCGGGTGTTCATGATGGTCAACGCGCACGTGGCGCACGACGCCGAGGTGCGGGACGACGCGATCCTGGTCAACAACTCGGCGATGGCCGGCCACACCGAGCTGCACGAGCGGGCGATCATGTCCGGCGGGGTGGTGATGCACCAGCACGGCCGGATCGGCCGGCTGGCGATGTGCTCGGGCGGCTCGGTGCTGACCAACGACGTGCCGCCGTTCTGCATGGCGGCCCAGCGGAACATGCTGGTCGGGCTGAACCTGGTCGGCATGCGCCGGGCGGGCATGCCCCGGTCGGAGATCGACGCCGTCCGCTCGGCGTACCGGGAGGTGTTCCGGCGCAACCCGCCGCGGGCCGAGCTGCTGGAGCAGCTGCGCGAGCGTGGCGAGCAGAGCCCGGCGGTGATGCTGATGCACGACTTTGTGGTCGCCTCGAAGCGGTCGATCACGCCGGTCGGCGGGCGCCGCCACCGGCTGATTTCCAACGCCCCCGAGGAGTTCGCCGAGTGACCGCCACGGCCCGCGAGCCCGGCGTGCCCCCGGCGTCCGGGGTGTCGCTGTGCGTGCTGGCGAGCGGTTCGGCGGGCAACTGCGCCGTGCTGGTGCATCGGGCCGGGCCGAACGCCCCGAGGCGGGTGGTGCTGCTGGACGCGGGCCTCTCCCCCCGGCGCACCGCGGCGATGCTGCTCGACCGGGGCATCCGGCCGGACGAGGTGGACGACATCGTCTTCACCCACCTGGACACCGACCACTGCCACACGGGTTGGCCCGCGGCGATCCGGCCCGGCGGCTGGCGGGCGCGTTTCCGCGTGCACCGGCGCCACCTGCGCCGGGCCGAGCGGCTGGGGCTGCTGTTCCGCCACACCGAGCCCTTCGACGACGAGCTGCGGGTCGACGACGGGCTGTCCGCCCGCGTGTGCACCATGTCGCACGACGACCTGGGCGTCGCGGCGTTCCGCTTCGTGGGCAGGGGCGAGGCCGGGGAGCACCACCTGGGCTACGCGACCGACCTCGGGCACGTGACCAACGACCTGACCGCCCTGCTGGCGGGCGTCGACCTGCTGGCGATCGAGTCGAACTACTGCCCACGCATGCAGCGGGCCTCGGCGCGGCCGGAGTTCCTCAAGCGGCGCATCATGGGCGGGGCCGGCCACCTGAGCAACGAGGAGTCCGCGGAGGCCTCCGGCGAGATCAACCCCTGCGGCACGCTGGTGCTGCTGCACCTCTCGCGCGAGTGCAACACGCCAGAGCGGGCGCGGGCGGCGCACGCGGGCGCGGCGTGCCGCGTGGTGGTGACGGCCCAGGACCGGGCGACGGGCTGGATCAGCGCGCGGCCCGGGTCCGGTCGCCCCGCGACAAGGGTCGCCTTCCCGCGGACCCTGTTCGACGCGCTGGCGGCGGGGACGGCCTGATGTCCCGCGCGGTCCGGGCGCGGACCCCGGCGGCGCCCGCGGGCGTGCTGGCCCGGCTGGTCGGACGCCTGCTCGGCCCCGTCCTGGCGCTCGGGCCGGGCCGTGTGGTGACCGTCGAGGGCGTGCAGTACCGCGAACGCCGGGGGCGTGCCCTGCGATCGGCGTTCGGGGCGCCGGCCTCGGGCGTGCGGGAGTACGAGGTGCGCTTCCCGGACGCCGACGGGCGCAAACGCCCCCTGCGCATCCGGGCGACGCCGACCCGCATCTACGACGACCTGACGCCCGACCCCCGCGCCGAGCTGGTGCGGGCGCTCGACGCGGTGGTGCGCCCCGGCGACCGGGTGCTCGAGCTGGGCTGCGGCACGGGGGCGGGCTCGCGCCACCTGGCGTACCTGGTCGGGCCCTCCGGCGGCGTGGTCGCGCTGGACCGGGACGGCGAGTCGATCCGCTTCGCACGCCAGCGCTACACGCCCGCGCAGCTCGGCTTCGAGCTGGGGTGGGTGGAGACCCTGTCGGGCGAGCTGGACGACTCGTTCGAGGCGATCGTCGCCACCGACCCGTTCCGCGACGACACCCCGGACGAACGCCGGCGCACCCTGGACGAGATCGTGCGGGTGCTCCGCCCCGGCGGGCACCTGCTGTGCATCGGCCCGTCGGACGAGTCGGCCGAGGTGGCCCGGCGGCTGCTCGCCGAGCGGGCCCTGGATCCGGCGGGCCCGCCGCGCCGGGCCGGGTCCTGGCGGGCGAGCCTGTGGCGTGCCCCTGGCCCGGCGCGCCCCGGGCGGGGCGAGCGTCCCTAGGGTTGCGCATGCCAAGCTCCGAGCCGCACCCCAACTCCCCCGCACGGACCCCGAGACCGGGCGCCAGCGCCTCGGACCAGCCGGGCGTGCTCGACCGCGACGGGGCCCGGGCCTTCGCCGCGGCCCTGGCCCGCTCGCTCCTCGACGACAAGTGCGAGGACGTGGTGGTGCTCGACGTGGGCGACCTGACGACCGTCACGGGCTGCCTGGTCATCGGCTCGGGCACCTCCGAGCGTCAGATGCGGTCGGCGCTGAAGAACCTCGGCGAGACCGCGGACCTCTTCGGCACGCGGGCGCTGCACGTGTCGGCGGACGACAACGCCACCTGGCTGCTGGCGGACTTCGTGGACGTGGTCGTCCACCTCTTCGAGCCCAACGCCCGGGCGTACTACGACCTGGAATCGATGTGGTCGGACGCGCCGCGTCTGGAACCGGCGCCGCCCCGCCCGCGCCCCGAACCCCCGCGCCCGTCATGAACGCGCGGACCGTCCGAGTCGACCTGGGGGCGCGCTCCTACACGGTCCACATCGGGCCGGCGGCGCTGCTCAGCGTGCCGATGGAGATCCGCAACGCGCTGGGCGAGGCGCCCAAGCGGGCGTTCGTCGTCGCCGACGCCGGCGTGCCCGCCGTGCTGGTCGAGGAACTCGCCGAGTCCCTGCGCACGCGCGGCCTGGCCCCCACCGTTTCCGCCGTGACGCCGTCCGAACGCGACAAGTCGCTGGACACGCTCGGGCGGCTGCTCACCGAGATGGCCGCGTCCGGGCACTCCCGCGCGGACCCGGTGGTGGCCGTCGGCGGCGGCATCGTCGGCGACCTGGCGGGGTTCGCGGCCAGCGCGTACCAGCGCGGCGTGCCGGTCGTCCAGTGCCCCACCACGCTCCTGGCGATGGTCGACGCCTCGGTCGGCGGCAAGACCGGCGTGAACCTGCTCGTCCCCGGGCCCGCGGGCGATCGCCTGCTGAAGAACCAGGTGGGCGCGTTCCACCAGCCCCTGGCGGTGGCCGCCGACACGCGGGCGCTGGCGTCCCTGCCCGACCGGCAGTTCCGCGCGGGCCTGGCCGAGTGCGTCAAGCACGCGATGATCGCCGAGGGGATCGTGGGCGCGGACCTGATGTCCGAGACCCACGCCGCGCTCCCGCGGGCCCTGGCCGGGGACCGCGACGCGACGGACCGGCTCATCGAGCGTTCCGTGACCCTCAAAGGCGAGGTCGTCCGACGCGACGAGCGTGAATCGCTTACCGAGACCGGGGGCGTGCGGATGCTGCTCAACCTGGGGCACACCTTCGGCCACGCGGTGGAGACCATCCCGGACCTGACGCCCGACACCGCCTATCCCGAGCTGGCCCCCCTGCTCCACGGCGAGGCGGTGGCGCTGGGCCTGATCGCGGCCTGCCGGTGCGCCGAACATCTGGGCCTGTGCCCGTCCGGCGTGGGGGACGAGGTGCTGTCGCTGCTGGACACCATCGGCCTGCCCACGGGCGTCGCCGGGCTGCCCGAAGACGACGAGATCCTGGCCCGCATGGGGGCGGACAAGAAGGCCGCGGGCGGGACGCTCCGGCTGGTTCTGCCCGTCGGACGGGGCAAATGCGAGGTCGTTCGGGCCCCGGAACGCGAGGCGATCCGGGCCGGGATCGCGGCGATCCGACGCTGACCGGGACTTGAACGGCGGGCCGGTTTTAGGGGGGATACCGCCCCCGATTCCGGCAGTCAAGTCGTGTGCCCATCGAAACTTGAAGCGCGAGCGTTATCGGAGCCGACAAGGGTTCGGGCGTCGTTCGACACCCGTGTGGGGCACCCTGTGATGCGCATCATCGCGATCATCAATCAAAAGGGGGGGTGCGGCAAGACCACGACCGCGCTGAACCTCGCCGCCGGCCTGGCCAAGCGCGGGTTCCGGACGCTGCTGGTGGACTTGGACCCCCAGGCCCACTGCGCGGCGGGGCTGGGCGTGCCGGAGGAGCGGATCGACCTGGACGTGTCGGATGCGCTCCGCATGCCGGACGGCGCGCCGCTCGACCGCGACCGGCTGGTCTGGCACGTCGGGCGGGGCTTCGACCTGCTGCCCAGCCGCATGAAGCTCGCCGGCCTCGAGGCCGCCCGTGGCGGGCTGGCGGACATGGAGAACCCGCAGAACCGCCTGGCCGGCGTGCTGGACCGGCTCACCCGGGCGCCGGGCGCGACCGGCGAGACGCCCGAACGCCGGTACGACGCGGTGGTCATCGACTGTCCCCCGTCGATCGGCCTGCTGAGCTACAACGCCCTGGCCGCGTCGAGCGAGGTGATCGTGCCTGTCGAGACGAGCTTCTTCTCGCTGCGCGGCGCGGCCAAGCAGATCCAGACGGCCCGCTCGGTGACGCGGCACGTCGGGTCGGACTCGCGCGTCCGCCTGCTGGCGACGATGTACGACCCGCGCCTGCCGCTGGCCCGAGACCTGCTGGACGACCTGCGCGACCGGTTCGGCGCGGCGGTGATCCCCACGGTCATCCGGCTGGACCCCTCCGTGAAGGAATCGTCGTCCTTCGGCCGGCCGGTGGAGGACCACGCGCCGGAGTCGACCGGGGCGGAGGACTACGGCTCGCTGTGCGAATGGGTCATCGAGCACGCCGAGCTGGAACGGCCAGAGCCGGGCTCCGAGCCGTCCGAGCGGGCCGGGCCGGGGAACGAGCCCGCGCCCGTCCTCGCCGGGGCGGCGTCCGGCGAGGGGGCCGACGGGGCCGCCCCGATGTCCCGGGCCCGGGAGCTGGCGATGAAGGCGGCGAGCATGGTCGCCCAGCGTCCGCCGAGCGCTCGCCGGACCGTGATGCCGCACAAGGCCGTGGCGATCGAGCTGGTCGAGCCGGAGCCCGCCCCGGCCGCGCCCGAGCCGGACCCGGGAGCGTTGCGACACCGGTGGGGCTGCCGGCCGGTGACCGGGGGGCTGCTGTTCGTCCAGCCCTGCGCCGGGGCGCGGACGGTGGCGGTGGCCGGGTCGTTCAACGGGTGGAATCCGGCGGCGGGGGAGATGACCCGGCGGAGTGACATGGGTATCTTCGAGTGCCGGATCGAGGCCCCGGCCGGGCGGTATGAGTACCGTCTGGTCATCGACGGGGTCTGGCAGTGCGACCCGTACAACCCCGCCCGCGTGACGAACGGGCTGGGCGGCGAGAACAACGTGGCGGTGGTCACCTAGGCCATCGCCGCCGGCCCCGGACGGCCGGCGTCAAGCGAGCGGAGGCTCGACCGATGGACCGAAACGAAGCGCCCACCCCGGCCCGCCCGAGCATCCGACTGGCGGGGACCGAGCAATCCGAGCACGACGCGCTGGCCGAGCTGTTCCTCGGCGATGCGGCGTTCGCGCCGGCCCCGATGGAAGCGCGGCCCGAGCCGGCCCGCGGGGCCGAGCCCCCCCGGCCGCGGTTCGAGGGCACCGCCGTGCGTGCCGCACGCTCGGTCGAGGACGCGGAGGAAGGGCGCCCGCTGATCGAGCTGGTCGTCCTCGGGCATTTGCCGGTGCGGGCCTCGCTCTGGGTCCGACAGTACGCGTGCCTGTCGGCCCGCAAGCGCAACGAGACCGTGGCCCTGGTCCGCGCGACCGGCGGCTCGGTGGCGGTGGACGTGATCACCGGGCGCGACGCGGCCCGGATCCACCCCGTGTCCGACGTGGAGACGGGCGTGACCATCGCCCGGCACGCGGCGTCGCGGGTGGTGCTGCGGGTGGACGAGACCGCCGAACCGGAACTGCTCGAACGCCCCGGCGTGGACGAGGTGACGATCCTGACGGGCACGGACGAGGCCGCGGTGGTCGCGTCGTACCGGCTGATCAAGACGCTCGCGGCGGCGCTGGACGACCGGCTGGACCCCGAGTCCGGGCCGCGTCTGCGCCTGGCCCTGATGGGCACGCCCGGGCCGGACATCGAGGCGGCGCGTCAGAAGATCGCCAAGGCCTGCAAGGCGTTCCTGGACCGGCCGATCGAGATCCTGGACGCGTCCGGCCGGCTCGACGCGACCGGGACCGTGACGGTCTGCCGCAGCGACGAGCCCCACGCGGCCGAGGCGGCGTTGGAGGCCCTGCTGGGCGACGGTTCCTTCGCCCCGCCCGCCCCGCTGCGTCTGGCCGACGAGCCGATCCCCGCGCCCGTGCAGGAGATCCCGGCCGCGCCGGAAGTGGTCGTGAGGTTGGGCGCGCACGGCGCGGGCGCCGAGCGCCGGTCCGAAGCGGAGCGTGCCCCGGCCCAGGCGCCGAGCGCGATCGCCGAGCCCGCCGGTGTGCGCATGCCGCGGTCGTTGGCGGGGCTGGTTGAGGGCTTGACGCCGATCGAGTCCCGCTGCCCGGCGGCGCCCGGGGTGGAGCTGGCCTGCGACGCGGACGGCCGCCTGCACGCCCTGGCGACCGACGCGAACGGGGCCGGCGAGGCCGTGGCCTCGCTGCTCACGGCGAGCGCGTGGGCCCGGTCCAACCTGGCGCTGCTGATCCGCGCCGAGCCGGGCGTGGCGATGCCATCGCCCGATCCGGACGAGGACCACGACGCGGTGCTGCACCTGCTGGCGCGGCGTCCGAGCGTGGCCCGCTCCGTGCTGGAGACGGGCGTGCTGGTCTACGCCCTGGCCTCGGCCCGCGTGGGCGGCGAGGAAGCGCTCGTGGCCACGCCGCTGAACGACTGAGCCGGGCCGCCCCGGCGGGCTTGCGACGACCAACGAAAAACCCCGCCGGGCCGGCGGGGTTTTCTTGTGCCGCGGATCGGGCCGCGTCAGGCGGTGTGGGCCTTGGCCACGCGGAGCTCCTTGAGGCTGCGCGGGTTGAGGACGTGGTCCGCGTCGACGACGTACTCGGCGTTGGTGTTGTCCATGTCGGGCAGGTCGTACATCAGGTCGGTCATGATCTCTTCCATGACCGCGCGGAGGGCGCGGGCGCCGGTGGATCGCGTCGCGGCCTTCCGGGCGATGGCCAGCAGCGCGTCGTCCGTGAAGGTGAGCTTGGCCCCCTCCAGGCTGAACAGGTGCTGGTACTGCCGGACGATGGCGTTCTTGGGCTCGGTGAGGATCTGGACCAGCGCCTCGTCGGTCAGCGGCATCAGTGGCGTGATGACGGGCAGGCGGCCGACGAGCTCGGGGATCAGGCCGAACTCGACCACGTCGGAGTTCGTGACCTGGCTGAGCAGCCACTCGCGCTCGGCCTTCTCGTCGCCGAGGGGGCGGGATGGGTCGTTCTCGTGGCTGGTGAAGCCGATGCGGGTCTTGCCCAGTCGGCGGCGGATGATGTCCTCCATGCCGACGAAGGTGCCGCCGACGATGAAGAGCACGTTCCGGGTGTCGAACTGGATGTACTGCTGCTCGGGGTGCTTGCGCCCGCCCTGCGGGGGCACGTTGGCGACGGTGCCCTCGAGCATCTTGAGCAGGGACTGCTGGACGCCCTCGCCGGACACGTCGCGGGTGATGGAGACGTTGTTGGAGGTCTTGCCGACCTTGTCGACCTCGTCGATGTAGATGATGCCGCGCTGGGCCGCCTCGATGTCGAAGTCCGCGGCCTGCAGCAGCTTGAGCAGCAGGTTCTCCACGTCCTCGCCCACGTAGCCGGCCTCGGTCAGCGTGGTGGCGTCGCCGATGGCGAAGGGCACCTTGAGCAGGCGGGCCATGGTCTGGGCCAGCAGCGTCTTGCCCGAGCCGGTGGGGCCGATGAGCAGGATGTTGGACTTGTCCAGCTCGATCGACTTGGCGTCGTCGCTCTCGGCGTGGAGCAGGCGCTTGTAGTGGTTGTGCACCGCGACGGACAGCGACCGCTTGGCGTTGCGCTGGCCGATGACGTACTGGTCCATGAACTCGACGATCTCCCGGGGGGTCGGGATCTCGCTGAGCTGGGCGGAGACCGACGAGACGCGCCGGCGCTCCTGGCGGAAGATGTTCTGGCAGAGGTCGACGCAGTTCGAGCAGATGTAGACCTCGCCCGGGCCCTCGACCATGGGGCCGACGTCCCGGCTGGTCTTGCCGCAGAACGAGCAGGTGGTGACCTTGCGTCCGCGGAAGCCGCCGCCGCTGCCCCCCCCACCGCCTCCGGACGCGCCGCCGCCGGAGCCGGCCCCCCCTTCGGAGCCGCCGCCCGACCCGGAACGGGTCGCGTTGACGGGGGTGGGCGGAACGGAAGCGCCTTGGCGGGGATTGGTCATCGCGGCCTCTTCGGTGCGGGCTGGCAGTGTGGACGCCCCGAGGGCGCCACGAGGGTATCGGTCAACCGACAGGGCCGGCTCAACCCGAAACCGGGCGAACCGGCCCATTGATCGGGCGGTTTTCCTATCTTGAAGGGTATGCCCCCGCGGGCGGGCTCACCAAACCGGATACCGCCCCATTCACCCGATCGTGGCCCGATCACGCCCCCCAGATTGAACGGTCGGCGTCAGGACGGGTCCGTTTTTTCGCGCTTCACCGCGGCGCGTTCGACGATCGCACGCCGGGCCTTGTCGAACTCTTCCTGGGTCATTTGCCCCTGATCGACCATGCGCCGCATCTGGTCCATCAGGCCCGCGTGGTCCGGGCCCTGGGCGTCGTTGGCCAGCATCGATCGGCGCAGCCTGAACACGAGCAGCGTGCCCGCGAGCAAGAGCCCGATAAGCACGATGACCCAGACGAGGATCGAGGACACCGGGGAGTTGGCCAGGGTCGGCATCGGGTGCAGTGTACCGCGCGGCCCGGGGTCAGAGGCTGCCCGAGGAGATCTCGTCGCGGAGCGGGATGAGCAGGTTGGGGATGGCCAGGGAGTCGACGAGCGTGCGCCCGCGCTCGCCCAGCTCGACCACGCGCTCGACCAGCGTCTTCAGGTCGGTGAGCGGCTCGGTGGAGCGGACCGTGACGTACAGCGAGATCGGCTCGCCGGGGCGTTCGCCGGGGTTGTCCCCCTTGCGGCTGCGGGTCTTGACCTCGATGGTGGACTGGATGCGGCCCGAATCGAGGGTCAGACCGAGCACCGGCTGGCAGTCGTGCACAGTCGCCTCGGACGCGTCGAGCAGGCCGGCCAGGGGCGACCCGGCGAGCAGGGCCTCGGCGACGATCTCGTCGTGATTGCCGCTGGCGGCCAGGTCGAAGCCGTAGAGCAGCTCGACGGACTCCAGATCGAGGGGGGAGATGGACAGGTAGTACGGGCAGACCTCCGCGGCGGTGCGGTGGAGGGCGTGCATGTCGTGCTCGTCGGGCGGGTTGACCACGCCGGTGCGCACGGAGTTGGACCGGATGGCCATCCAGCGGTGCGGGGTGTCGTCCGGGCCGGACTCGAGGGCCAGCTCGTCCTTGTAGCGCCGGAAGGCCGCCATGCGGGGGTATTCACGCCGGATGCGTTCGAAGAGTTCGAGGACGGGCTCGCGCGAACGCGGCAGTTCCATGCGCACGCCGAGCTTCATGTTCACGTAAAAGTCCGAACAAAGCGCCCCGTAACTCATCGTCATATCGCGGACCTCCTTGTCGCCGGCGCAGTGTACCGGAACCCGAAGAATCGTGTGACCCTCCGGCCCGTGATGCAAGCGCAGCGCCCGGAATCTGGAGCGTTCTCCCCGTTGATCGTGGCGGGTTCACCCCCGGGTGGGGTGGGCGCCGCGCCCGCCGGGTGGCCCGCGCGCCGCCGGGGTGGTACAACCATGGCATGACGCGTCGGCGGGTGATCTTCCAGGGCCGGGTGCAGGGGGTTGGCTTCCGCGGGCGGGCGCGCGACACGGCGCGTTCGCACGCTGTGACGGGCTGGGTGCGCAACGAGCCGGACGGGACGGTTTGCCTGGAGGTGCAGGGCGAACACGAGGCCGTGCGGGCCTACCTGGCGGACCTGCGGCGCAAGGTGTCCGGGCTGGTCGAGCGGGAGTTTGGCGTGGAGATCGGGCCGGTGGCGTCCGAGACCGGTTTCGAGGTGATCACCTGACCGCGGGCCGGCGTCCTGATACGCTCTGCGACCATGAGCCGCCGCGAGGGCCCGGTGTCGCCGGGCGACGACAACAGTTTCCAGTCCGAGGTGCGGGCGGTCGTCGGCGAGCTCCGGCGGACGATCCGAGCGGCCCTCGGCGAGAGCGAGACGGACCCCGCCCGGGCCCCGGCGGAGCTTTCACGCGACCTGGGGCTGGACACCAAGCTCGGCTGGAAGCTCCACTGGCTGCTGTCCAACACGGACCCGTTCTCCGCCGCGTTGTTCGTGCCGGGCCGGGGGGGTATCCGCATCATCGCGGCCGGGCTGGCCCGGGCCGGGGCGGACGAGGCCGTGGTGCGGGCGGTCGAGGCGGCGGGCGAGGCGTTCCACCGGTGCGTGACACGGCACGCGGAAAACCGGGCCAGCTTCGACACCCTGCTGGCGGCCCACAACAGCGACGAGCGGAGCGCCCTGGAGCACCGCCGGCTGGCGTACCAGGGCTCGCGCTACGTGTGGGGCATCGAGTGCCGGGCGAACCTCCTGGCCTACATCGTGCACCCCTCGGCCAACGGCGACACGATGGACGTGGCCACCATGCGCGGCATCATCGGGTGCCAGCGCCTGCGCGCCCACGTGCCCTGGCGCGTGGGCCGGACGACGATGCACCGGCCGGACGGCGTGCACTCGGACTTCAAGCGCGAGCCGGTGGACCCGGCGCTGGGCAGCATGCCCGCGGGGGACGGGCTGCCGGTGATGCGGGCCTACTGCTCGGACCCGCTGCCGCCGATCAACCGCGTGCCGGGGCCGCACGGGGCGGTGGAGTTCCAGCTCGGGCCGGGCCCGGTGGGCAAGCGCGGCCGGTTCGACCTGGTGACGGGCGAGGTGGTGCGGGCGATCCAGCCGCGGTACGCCGAGGCGGGCGACCCGCCGTTGCGGACGCGGTTCGGCGTGCGCATCCCGGCGCAGCTCGCGGTGCTGGACGTGCTGATGCACCGGGACATGTTCCACCGGGCGACGCCGCGGGTGTCGATGCTGTCGGACCTGTTCGCGTCCGAGCTTGGCAGCGGTCACCAGCCCGCGGACGAGCTGCCGAACCCGCCGGAGCTGGAGGTGCTGCGGGCGTCGCCGGACCGGATGGGGGTCGACGCCGCCCCGCGCTGGGCGGACGCGGTGGACGAGACGCTGTCGGCGCTGGACTGGTCGCCGGAGTCGTTCGACGTGTTCAGGGTCACGGTGGCGTACCCGGCGGTGCCGACGACGGTGCTGATGGAGTTCGACGCGGCGGCGGCGCGGCGGGGGTGAGGGGCGGCCGGCCGGACGGGCCGCGCGGCCGGATCACGGGCAACCGGCGTTGAAGTCGGCGATGAACCGGGCCACCTTTCTACTCCCCCCGCTCCTCGTCCTGCACGAATCCCCGGAGTTTTCGGGCCCGCACGGGGTGTTGGAGCTTGCGGATGGCCTTGGCCTCGACCTGGCGGACGCGTTCGCGGGTGACCTTGAAGATGCGGCCGACCTCCTCCAGGGTGTAGGTGTAACCGTCGC
>CAYXFA010000017.1:0-9737 GCA_964464165.1 uncultured Phycisphaeraceae bacterium
GTGCGCGCAGGTCGCGCATTTGGCGCGCAGGAGTGGATGTTGGTGGGGTTTGGGGTGCGATGCGCACAGGCGGGACGCCTGTGCCACCGGGGAGGAGGCCGACTGAAAGTCGGCCCCACATGGGCCGACGGGCGGCAGGGTGCCCCTCGCTCCGAGGAGAGAGGAGAGGCCGACTGAAAGTCGGCCCCACATCGTCAGTACACCAGCGCGGGCAGGTGCGGGGCGGGCCAGGAGATGCCCGTCGACTCCATCAGGCGGCGGAGGTTGATCACGTCGTGCTCGCCGAAGGCGGAGCGCTCGAAACTGTCCAGGTCCAGCACGGCGTGGCAGCGGCCTGTCTCGTCGAACAGGGGGATGACCAGTTCGGACAGGTCGCGGGGGTCGCAGGAGACGTAGTCCGGCCCGAGGTTGCGCACGTCGTTGACGATGAGGGGGCGCTTCTTGCGCACCGCCTGGCCGCAGGCGCCGTGCAGGCCGATGGGGTCGCAGGCGGGCTTGTCGCGCGAGGGGCCCAGGCGGAGTTCGTCGGAACCCTCGGCGTGGGTGTAGAAGCCGACCCAGGAGACGCCGTGGTCCTTGAGGAAGCGCCAGAGCACGTCCGCGGCCTCGCGCATGCGTCGGGCGCGGTCGCCGGCGACGTGGTTGAGCGCCAGGAAGATCGGCTCGTACTCGCGCTCGTGGGTGGGCATGGGGCGGGGATGGAAGGAAGAAGGCCGACTGGGAGTCGGCCCTATACGCCGGGGGGCTGGAAGCCCCCCGCTCCGAGTGTGCCCGTTCCAGAGGATACGAAGGCCGACTCAAAGTCGGCCCTCCGCCGGGGCCTGGGAGCCCCCTGCTCCGAGAGCGTCAGAGGGTCGCGTCGGTGAAGGGCAGGAGGCCGATGAAGCGGGCCTGCTTGATGGCGCTGGCGACCATGCGCTGCTGGCGGGCGGTGGTGCCGTTGCGCTTGCGGCCGTGGATCTTGCCGTTGGGCGTCATCATGCGGCGCAGGGTCTCGACATCCTTGTAGTCGACGTACTCGACGCCCTTGCCCGACACGCGGACGAAGGCGCTCTTGGGCTGGGTGGCGGGGGCTTCGTAGGACTGGCGGGCCATGGGTGTCTCCGTCTTGGGCTGATCGGCCGGGGACGGGGCCGACGCGGCCCGGGTCCCGGCGACGGACGCTGGACAGGGAGGAAGGGTAGGCCGAATTCGCCGGGGCGTCGAGCCGAGGGATCGGCCGGGGGGCCGGAGGGGCGGGCCTTACTGGCCGGGGCAGCAGCCGCCCGCGGGGGCGTCCGGGGGTGAACACCGGCAGGGGCAGGACCCCGCCGCGTCCAAGGCCAGGCGGCCCCCGCCCCGCCAGACCAGGGCGACCGCCGGGACCAGCATGACGGTGTTGCGGATCACCTGGCACCAGCCCACCCCGCCGGAGCAGAACAGGTCCAGGTCCCCGAAGCACGAGCAGCTCGCGTCGATCCCCCGGGCGATGACCGAGACCAGCCCGCCGATGAACGCCAGCAGGGCCAGGGCGATCGCCAGGGCCGCCGCACGGGTCCAGAAGCCCAGCACCAGGGCGAGCCCGGCCAGCAGCTCGACCCACGGGATCACGAACGCGGCGTTGACGATCAGGTGCGGCAGGCGGGCGTTGTCCACGATGCGGAAGCCCTTGATCGCTTCCGCGAAGGACTGGGGGTCCTGGAGCTTCATCGTCGCCGCCAGCACGAATAGCCCGCCCAGCAGCAGGCGCAGCAGGGCCAGCACGACGGACTCGGCCCGGCCGGGCGCCCCGCACCTCACGGCGTCCCCCCGTCCGCGCCGGCCGAGGTGGGCAGGCCCGCTT
This sequence comes from uncultured Phycisphaeraceae bacterium, assembly GCA_964464165.1. Taxonomy (GTDB): domain Bacteria; phylum Planctomycetota; class Phycisphaerae; order Phycisphaerales; family UBA1924; genus UBA6054. Next base: position 1,823 of record CAYXFA010000017.1, read on the forward strand.
CCTCCCAGTCGGTGTAGCCCTTGCCGAGGATGTGCACCTCAAAGCTGAAACCGGCCTGCTCGAGCCGGCGGGCGGTGTTCTCCGAGGCGTCGCAGTCGCCGCCGGTGCAGTAGATGACCACCGTGCCCCCCGGGTCGATGATGTTCAGGTCGGCCAGCCCCGCGGGCGTGGGCACGCGGGCGGCGGGCATCCAGAACGCGCCCTCCACGTGCCCGGCGAGGTAGGCGTCCTCGTACCGGGCGTCGAGGAAGAACGCGCCCTGCTGGAACAGCTCGTAGGCCCGGCGCAGCGTGATCGAGCCGGGCTTGACGGGCGCATCCAGGGGGTCGGCGGGATCGCCGGCCGCGGGATCCGCGGGGGGCGCCGTTCCCTCCGGGTCCGCGCTCGGCGCGGGCCGGGCCGGAGCCGGAGCGTCGCCGGGCGTGGACGGCCTCCACGGCTCGACCGACACCGGGGGCCGGCCGAACCACGCGGTCCGCACCAGGGCGTGGCCCGTGGCGAGCACGGAGCCGGCGCCCGCGATGGCGAGCAGGCGGGTCAGTGTGGAGCCGGCGGCGGTCAAGGCGGCCTCAGGGGCGCAGCACGCCGGTCAGGAAGAACGGCGTGATCTCCTCGCCCGGCAGGTCGGTCAGGATGTTGACCGTCGCGTTGAAACGCGGGGCCGCGCTGCGGACGGTGCCCTTGGCGCGGATGACCCACTCGGTCGGGTTCTCGGAGTCGACCGGCTCGTAGGTGAACTCCACGTCCACCGCCTGGTTGGCCAGCGTGACGCCCTTGACCTCGAACGGCTCGGCCTTGCGGTTGCGCACGCGGATCTCACGCTCGAAGGTGTCGCCCAGCGCCAGGCGGCCGAGGGTCATGCGGACGGGGCTCATCTCCAGGTCGCCGATGACGCGGGCCATCAGCGCGACGGAGAAGATCGACCGGCGCTCGTCGTTGGTGCGGACGGTCAGGCTGCCGGTGTGCTGGCCCGGCGTGGCGCCCGGCTTGAGCGTGACGCGGACCACGTACTCGGGCAGCATCTCGTCGAGCACCTCGGACTCGCCCTTCTTGATGACCTCCACGTCGTAGAGCAGCGGGTCGGTGGTGCTCGCGCGGGTCACCTCGAAGTCCGGGATGCGCCCGAAGACGCGCAGCTCACGCACCGCGGGCTCGCCCTTGCCGACGGTCTCGAAGTTCAGGATGTCTTTCGGGACGGCCAGCACCACGGGCTTGACGAACGACTTGACCGTGATCGTCGCGCTGGGCGTGAGGGTCGAGTCCGTGAAGACCTGCACGGACCGGGACACGACGCCCTGCAGACCCTTGGGGTCGAAGCGGGCGGTGATCGTGCCGTACTCGTTCGGCTCGTAGACCGTCTTGTCCAGCTCGGGCACCGTGCAGCCGCAGGAGGCCTGCACGCGGGTGATCGTCAGCGGCCCGGGCCCGACGTTGCGGAACTTGAACTCCACCGTCGCGGGCTCCAGGTCGAGGATCTCGCCCGTGTCCGCCGTGTCGTTCACGAACATCAGCTTGCCCGCCCCGACCACGGGCTGCTCGCCGGTGTCCGGGCTGGCCGTCGTGGCGGCGGGAGCGGTGTTCTCGCTCGGGGCCACGAGCTGGGCCAGGGCCGGCGCGCCGGCGGAGGCCATCAGGAAGGAAACAGTCAACGCCATTGCGCCGTGCAAGCTGATCATCGCGCCTCTCCTGTCTGGAACCTCAATGCACCCCACATGCCGTCCGGGACGAACGCCCGGGCTGGACCCCACGACCGAATGGCCGACGGGGACCCGAACAACCCCACCCCCGACGATCCTATTCATCCCCCGGCCGACGGCTCCATCCCCACCAATACACCATCCAGCGGCCCACGGATGCGACCGGTCACGGGCCCGGGCCCCAAATTTCTGGAAATACCCCCAGCCCCGGCCCGCGCCGCGGCCCGTTCCCGGACTCTTCCGCCGCTCACTCCGGCCCGGGCAGGTCCCGCAGGAAGCCGACCACCCGGTCCAGCGACGGGCTCTTGGCGTCCCGGACGTAGGCCCCCGCCACCGCGCACGCCGCGGCGAGGGACTCCGCCAGGCCCAGCCCCGCGCACCGGGCGAAGCTGAACCCGCCCCCGAAGTGGTCCCCGGCCCCGGTCGAGATCCGGGGCTTGCGGGTGTACGGCCCGGTGAACCAGACCTCCCCCTCGGCGTCCGCCGCCCCCGCCCCGGTGTGCCGGTGGATCACCACGCAGGCCAGGCCGAGCGCTTCGCGGAGCCGTCGGGCCGTGGCGGGGATGACCTCCTCCAGGCTCTCGTTGCCCGAGTCGTCGGGCGTTCGGATCCCCATCACCGACGCCACCCGGGCGGACTCGGCCAGGTTCAGCCCGAGCGTGACCGGGATCAGCGGCTGGAGCGTGCCCAGCAGCTCCATGGCCCGGCGCACGTCTTCGTCTGTCCGCTTGGCGGGGTCGGACAGGTCGATGAACAGCCAACGCTCCGGGTTCGGGGGCAGGCCGGGCAGCACCTCATCGCGCAAGCCCTCCCAGATGCCCTCCACCCCGGCGCACATCGTCCAGTTCACCACGCTGACCAGCGACGCCCCCTCGTAGAGCTTGCGGAGCTCCTCGGCCCCCACGGCCTCCTTGGCCCGCTCCCAGGTGGCCGCCCGCACGGCCTCCGGCTTGCCGAACATCAGCTTGCCGTCTTCGAACTCCAGGGCGTCCGTGCGCCCGGGCGCGCAGATCGGGATCACCCGCTCGCAGCGGTCGACGAAGGTCCGGAACACCGGGTCGAGCGTGGCGTGGTCGTCGGGCAGCCCGACCGCGCCGATGTAGGTCACCTTCGCGCCCAGCGCCCCCAGCGCGGAGGAGAACAGCGGCCCGTTGCCGCCGAAACGCTCGTCCTGGACCACCATCTCCAGGTTCGCGCTCCGGCCCGCCGCGGCCCCGCAGCGTGCCGCGAACTGCGGGATGGTCAGGATCCGGTCGAAGTCGTCCCGCTCCATCGAGTGGCGTTTGTCGACCACGTGGATGATCGAGTCCACGAACCCGTCGAACCCCACCACCGCCCGCAGCGAGCCGAGCCGGCCGGGCGACAGGCCGGCGAGGGCGTCCGCGGCGGACGAGGCGATCTCACGGCGTGTGCGCTGCGTGGGGCTCATGAGGGACAATGATCCCACCCCGCGCCCGCGCCGCCACCCGGCCCGCGCCCTTCCGCCGGAGACCCCCGGATGACCGAACTCGTGCTCGCGACCCAGAACCCCGGCAAGGTGGCCGAGCTGCGCGCCCTGCTCGCCCCGACGGGCCTCGAAGTGCTGGGCCTGTCCGACCTGGGCGCCGTGCCCCCCGAGCCGGAGGAGACCGGGGGCACCTTCGAGGCCAACGCCACGATCAAGGCCATGGCCTACGCCGCCGCCACGGGCCGGGTGTGCCTGGCCGACGACTCTGGCCTGGAAGTCGACGCCCTCGGCGGCCGACCCGGCGTCATCTCCAGCCACTTCGCCTTCGACGGGCGCACGGACGGCGAGGCCGCCTCCCTGACCCGCGAACAACGCGACGCGGCCAACAACGAACGCCTCCTCCGCGAACTCGACGCCGTCCCCGACCCCGCCCGCACCGCCCGCTTCGTGTGCGTGATGGTGCTGGCGGGCGTGGGGCCGACTTTCAGTCGGCCTTCCCCGATGTATCCGAGCCGCGACGGGCGGATCGAGGACGTCGGCCCCACGGGAGAAGGCCGACGGGAAGTCGGCCCCGGAGTGTGGGCCGTCACCCGGGGAACCTTCGAAGGCCGCATCGGTCCCCGGGGCGTCGTGCCCCGGGGGGCCGGCGGGTTCGGGTACGACCCCTTGTTCCTGGTCGGGCCGGACTTCGCCCGGACCAGCGCCGAGCTGGCCAAAGAGGAGAAGAACCGCCTGTCCCACCGCGGGGCCGCGGTCCGCGCGATGGTCGAGCGGATCCGGGAACTGGCGGGGTCGGCTTTCAACAATTCCTGAAAGTTCGGCCCGCCGGGTATTATCCGTCATGCCCACCCTCGCACCCGCCATCCCCGGGGCCCCGGCCCGCGCCCCGGGCGCCGACCCGCGCCTCGAACCCATCCGCGAGAAGGTCCTCGTCGGCCGGCGACTGAGCCTCGACGACGGCGCCGTGCTCTACGACACGCCCGACGTGTGGGGCGTGATCGCCCTGGCCGACCTCGTGCGCCGGCGCATGCACGGGTCCGTCGCCTACTACAACGTCAACAAGCACCTCAACTACTCGAACGTGTGCGCCCTGTCGTGCAAGTTCTGCGAGTTCTACCGCAAGAAGGACGACGAGGGCGCGTACACCCGCGACCTGGGCTTCGTCCGCGACGAGGCCCGCAAGGCGGTCGAGCTGGGCGCCACCGAGATGCACATCGTCGGCGGGCTCAACCCCTACCTGCCCTTCGACTACTACACCGACATGCTCCGGGCCATCCGCGAGGTCGCCCCGAGCCTGCACCTCAAGGCCTTCACCGCGGTCGAGCTCGTCCACCTCGCCCGCATCGCCAAGGTCTACAAGCGGGACGACCCCCGCTCCGGCGTCCGCTGGGTGCTCGAACGGCTCATGGAGGCGGGGCTGGGGTCACTGCCCGGCGGCGGGGCCGAGGTCTTCGACGAGCGCATCCAGAAGGAAGCCTGGAAGACCAAGATCGGCGCCGACGAGTGGCTCGACGTGCACCTCGTCGCCCACGAGCTCGGCCTGAACACCAACTGCACGATGCTCTACGGCCACATCGACGGCCGGCGCGAACGCCTGAACCACCTGGAGATTCTCCGGCGCAGCCAGGACATGGCCCTGGCCCGGCTCGGCTACACCGGAGATCCGGATGGATTCGTGGCCGCGGGCGTCCCCCAGACGGCGGGCATCACCGCCCCCGTGATCACCCTCTCGGGCGAGGGGGCCGTTCTTCCGTCGCCGGAGGGCCTGCCGGGGGCTTCCAGCCCGACCACGAACCCCGCCGGGGGGCCGGAGGCTCCCCGCTCCAACGGCACGGGCGTCAGGGGCGGGTACTACCAGACCATCATCCCCCTGCCCTTCTTCCCCGACGGCTCGGACCTCGAGCACCTGCCCGGCCCCACCGGGCTGGAGAACCTCCGCACGATCGCCGTCGCACGCCTCATGCTGGACAACTTCCCGCACGTCAAGGCGTTCTGGATCATGCAGACGCTCCCGATGGCCCAGCTCATGCTCGAAGCGGGGGCGGACGACATCGACGGCACCGTCGTCTGGTACGACATCACCAAGGTCGGCGGGGCCTCCACCCACCAGGAGAAGTCCGTCACCGACCTCCAACGCGCCATCCGCGAGGCAGGCTTCGAGCCCGTCGAGCGCGACACGCTCTACCGGCGCGTGGTGCGCGAGGGGAAAGACTGGCGGGTGGCGTGACGCGCCGGGCCGGTTCGCCCCGCCCATCCGGCGCTCCGGCCTGAAACTCCTCACGCCCGAACCCGTATCCTCTCCGCGTGCACCACCCCTGCCACGGCTGCGGCCTCGACCTGACGCGGCTCCGGGCACTCCCGGACCCCCACTACGGTCTGCCGGTCGTCACCTGCCCGTCGTGCGGGACGAGCGTCGTGCGCCGGCGTGACCCCGGCGTCGCGGGTTGGCGCCGGGCGCGCCGGACCGTCGGGGCCCTCTGGACGGTGTTCGTCCAGGGCGTGGTCTTCGCCCTGTGCTCCCTGGCCGCGCTGTTCTCGATCCGGGCCGTGTCGGCCTCGGCCTACCACGACCATGGGGACAACCCGCTGCGCGTGCTGCTGCTCAGCCCGGACAGCTTCCACCCGGACGCGGAGGGCCCGTTCCTGCTCATTGTGACCGGCGCGATGCTGCTCCTGGGGCTGTTCTCCGGGGTGTGGATACGCTCGGCGCTGTCGCACAACCGGGCCTGGGCCGCGTGGCTGGTGTGGTCCGCCGCGCCCCTCGTCCTCGCCCTGATCCCCGTGGGGGCGTACCACGCCTGGCACGCCGCGGGCCGGCCGGGCACGCCCTGGGCCTCGATCGATCACGCCCGGCGCGTCACCCACACGCTCACCGCCGGGCTGATGTACGCGGCGTTCGTGCCATTCGGCTTCCCGCTCGGGCGGACCGCCCGCGACGCCTGGCGGGCCCGGGCCACCCTCCGCCACGGCAGGATCCGCCGACGCCGCAGACGACTGCGGGAGGACCGATGACCGACACGCCAACCGGCCACAGCATCCGCACCGACCGTCCCTGCGCGCGCTGCGGGTTCAACCTGTTCAACCAGCCCATCGTGCGCGAGCCGCACTACGGCCTGCTGGCCGCCCGCTGCCCCGAGTGCGGCCAGCTCGCCGCCCTCCAGGAGTACCCGCTGCTCGGACGCTGGGCCGACCGGTGGGCGAAGCTGATCGCCGGGTCGTGGGTCGCGGTGCTCGTCGCGGCGATCATGTGCCAGTTCGGCCCGACGATGGGTTTCTCCCTCGGGGCGGTGGACACCGCGGCGGAGGAGCTGTCCCACCACGTGGGCGCCTCGTACCTCGCGTGGGTCACAGAGACCAAGGGCGAGCAGGCCCCGCCCCCCTACTCGCCGGGCAACATGGCGTGGACCCTGATCGACGTGAGCTGGTGGGAGGAGCACGGTCCGGCCGCGCTCGCGTCCTTCGCGGGCCGGCGCGGGCCGACCGATTTCCGGCTCGTGTGGTTCGCCCTGCCGCTCTTCGTGATCGCCGGGGCGGGCGGGGTGTTCTGGTCGACCTGCCTGCTGGGGGCCCGGCGCCGGGTCGCCTTCCTCGTCGCCTGCATCCCATCCATCATCGCGCTGTGCTTCGCGTACGGCGTGTCGGCGGTCGATCTCGGCGGCATGGTGACCTACGCCCGGGACGTGGCGCGGGCCGAGATGCGAACCCCGACGCTCGCCGCCGCGGCCGGCGTGCTGCTGCTGGGCACGGCCTTCGGCGCGTGGCAGGGCCGACGCCTGAGCCGGCTCGCCGTCACCATCGCGCTGCCGCCCCGGATGCGTTCCGCCCTGGGCATCCTCTGGACCCGCGACGGCCTGCCCATGCCCTCCGCCCGACCCGGGAGCCGCTGATGCACCCGATGCTGCTCGTGTTCCTCGGAGGCGGGGCCGGTTCGCTCTGCAGGTACCTCGTGGCTCTCGGCGCGCTCCGGCTGGCGGCCCGCCCCGCGCCCGCCGGAGCGCGGTCCGTGCCGTGGGAGGCCCTCGCGGGCACGCTGGCCGTGAACCTGATCGGCTGCCTGCTGATCGGGCTCGCGTGGGGACGCTTCGGGCCGGTAATGCGTGAAGAGCTGCGTCTGGCCCTGGTCGTGGGCTTCCTCGGCGGCTTCACCACCTTCAGCGCCCTCGGCTGGGAGACGCTCACCCTGACCGACAGGGGCCACCCGGCCCTGGCGGTCGCCTATGCGGCGGCCTCCCTCCTGCTCGGGTGGACGCTGGCCTGGATCGGCCACCGGATCGGTGGCACAATGGGGCCGTGACCCGCATGCACCTCCACGTCGTCCGCCACGCCAAGGCCGAGCCCGACTCGCCGGACGGCGACGCCGGACGCCCGCTCCGTCCCCGCGGGCGGCGCCAGGCCGAGGCGCTCGGCACGTTCTTTGCGGGCGAAGACCCCGCCCCGACCGTGGTGCTCTCGAGCCCCTACCGCCGGGCCCGCGAGACGGCCGAGCGGGTCTGGGCCGCCCTGGGCCTGGAGCCGCAGGTGGACGACCGCCTGGGCGCGGACCGGACGCTGGCGGACTACCTCGACGTGGTCGCCGACCTCGCCGGCGCGCGCTGCGCGGTGATCATCGGGCATAACCCGATGTGCGCGGGGTTTGTCAGCCTGCTGGCCGAGGGGCCGACCGGCGTGCCGCGGCGTCACGAGACCGCCCGGGCCGTCGCGCTCGAGCTCGATCCTGCCGATCCGATCGGGCGCGCCGAGATCGTCGGGTCGTTCCGCCCGCCGGAATGAG
>CAYXFA010000017.1:9747-52446 GCA_964464165.1 uncultured Phycisphaeraceae bacterium
CATTTTCGGACCTGTAAGCCCGAAAAGCGTAATAACCGGAAGAGGGGGCCAGAATAAATGAGGATTCATCGTGTCGTCACCGGCGCATCACCCTGGACCGGGAGAGTTGTGGCGTCGTTCGTGCGAAGGGGGACGGATCCCGAGCGACCTAGATCCATCCGTCCCGGGAGAACCTTGAACATGACACGCAACGCCATCGTGGGCATCACCGCCATGACGATTTCCCTCTGTGCCGGCTCCGTTGTTGCGCAGGTGCGCACGGACGACAACCGGCGACAGAACCAGCAGCAGCAGGACCGTGAGCACCGGACCCTGCAGGGGCAGGACCGCGCCATGACGCAGCGCACCAACCTGCGCCTGCACCGGGCCAAGGACCTGATGGGCTCGGACCTGAACGGCACCGACAACAAGAGCATCGGCGCCATCCGCGACTTCATCGTCGACCGCGGCTCGGGCGAGATCGTCTTCGCCGTCGTTGGCTCGGGCGGCGTGATGGGCATGGGCGGCACGCAGTACGCCATCCCCTTCGAGCAGCTCGTCTGGTCGGAGAACGACGACGCCTTCCGCACCTCCATGACCAAGGAGCAGCTCCAGAGCCGCACGGCCCTGCCGGACGACTGGAACAACCTCCGCGACACCAGCTGGATGCGCAACATCACCGGCTGGGGCGGCGACCGTGACAGCACCTACGCCACCGACGAGGCCATCGCCGCCGCCACTAGCCGCGCCCAGGCCGAGGAGATCCGCGGCCGCATCGTGAGCATCGACCGCGACTCCGAGCGCTTCGGCAGCGAGAACGTGGTCGTCGAGATCGAGACCGAGGACGGCGACCGCAAGGAAGTCGTGCTCGGCCCGTCGTGGTTCGTCTCCGGCCACCAGTCCGCCCCCCTCCGCGGGCAGACCGTCGTGCTGAAGGCCAAGGAATACAACGGCACCTGGTACGGCTGGTCCGCCGGCGAGCGCGGCAACGAGCTGATGCTCCGCAACGAGGACGGCAGCCCCGCCTGGCGCTCCGAGCGCGACGCCAACGAGCGTCACGACGACACCCAGCGCCGCGACAACCGCTCCGGCGCCGAGCGCGACCGCGGCGACAGCCCGACCACCACGGACAGCAACCGCGGCACCCGCCCCATCAACACCACGACCAACACTAACACCACGACCACCACCGGCACCCGGACCGGCGCCACCGAGAACGACAGCCCCACCACGCGCAACAGCAACGTGGGCACCCGTTCCACCAACCCCGCCGGCGGCGAGAGCGGAACCCGCCCGGCCCAGACCAACCAGGACAACCCAAACCGCGTCGAGAACGAGAGCCCGACGACCCGCAACAGCAACATCGGCACGCGCTCGACCAACCCGGCCGACGCCACCGATTCCCGCCGCACGACCCAGCCCGCCCGGACCACCGACCGCGAGCGTCAGACCGGCCGGGACAACCAGGCGGACCGCACCCGCCAGAACGATCGCACCCCCGCCGGGGCGTACGGCGGTCTGACGACCTCCCGCTACGTCCTGATGTCCGACCTCATCGGCGCCGACGCCACCGCCCGCGGCATCAGCAGCGGCGAGATCCAGGACGTGGTGATCGAGAGCGGCTCGGGCAAGGCCTGCTTCCTGCTCTTCGACGCCAACGAGAACTTCATGGGCATCGGCGACGACCTGACCCTGGTGCCCTGGAAGGTCGCTTACGTGTCGGCGGACAGCACCGTCAACATCGACGCGGACGCCAGCGACTTCTCCAACGCCATGAAGGCCCCCGACAACTTCGAGGACATCCGCTCCTCCGCCGCCCTCGCCGCGGCCTATAGCGCCTTCAACACCCGCCCGGACGCCATGCGTGAGCGTTCCATGCGGAACGACCGGATGCACAACCGGGACGACGCCAACCGCATGAACGAGCGGGAGCGCCTGAACGAGCGTGACCGCACCAACGACCGCGACCGCGACAACCGCCAGGACCGCCCCCGCGGCACCGGCAACCCGTAAGCCCCCCCAAGTCGGGCGACGGCCTCTCTTCGCCCGACGAACCTCCCCACGCCCGCCGGTGCCAACGCACGGGCGGGCGCTTCGAGCCGAGGCTCACCGGAATGATGCAGCAACCAAACACCCACGCCGTGAAACACCCGCACCAGCGCGTCATCGACGAGGACGGGTTCGAGCACATCGACGGCGAAACGACCCACGACCGTTCGCCCGAGGGGATCCCCGGCGACCACACCCCCCGCGCCTCGATCATCTGGATGATCATCGCGGCCATCGCCGCGGTGCTCACCCTCGCCCTGATCACACTGCTGCTGATCGGGCCGTGGGGCGCCCTGGTGGTCGTGTTCCTCGGCGGGGCCCTCGCCGTGGGGGCGAACCCGGTCATGTGGGCGTCGGCGCTCCGCAGCCAGGAACGGGACTGAGCCGTGGAAACCGCCGAGCCTATCCGGACCGAACCGTGGACGGGCCCTCTGGCCCTGGCCATCGGCCTGCTCGTCGCCCTGATCGCCCTGGGCGCGGGCGGCCCGCTGCTCGGGGCGCTCGTGCTCCTGGCCGGCGTGGGCGCCGCCTGCATGGCGGCCCCCGGGCCGCGCCCGGAGGCCCCGATCCCCGCCGAGCCCGCCTCAGCGAACGCCTGACGGCGCGCGCTTGGCGGTCCGGCCCGACGAGTCGACCTTGAACTGGCCGACCAGCGCCCGCAGCTCCTCGGCCTTGTGCGACAGTTCCTCGGCCGCGGACGCCGCCTGGCCGGCGCCGGTGGCGGCCTCGGCCGTCACGGCGCTGATGCCTTCGACGCCCCGGCTGATCTGCGTGCCCGCCGCGGACTGCTCCTCGGCCGCGGCCGCGATCGACCGGATCATCGCCGCCACATCGCGGGCGCGGGACATGATGCGTCCCAGGCTCTCGCCGGCCTCACCAGCCCGGGCCACGCCCTGCTCGACCTGCTGGCTGCCGCCTTCCATGCGCTCCACCGCGACCTTGGTCTCGGACTGGATCGCGCGGATGGTCTTGGCCACCTCCTCGGTCGCCTGGGTCGTGCGGTCGGCCAGCTTGCGGACCTCGTCGGCGACGACCGCGAAGCCGCGCCCGTGCTCGCCGGCCCGGGCGGCCTCGATCGCCGCGTTCAGGGCCAGCAGGTTGGTCTGGTCGGCGATGTCGTTGATGACCGCGATGATCTCACCGATCTCCTCGCCGCGGCGACCCAGCTCGGCCACGATGCGCGAGGCGTCGCCGACGGATTCGCGGATGTGACGCATCGTGTTGACGGTCTCGGCCACGACCGAGCCGCCCTCCTCGGCGACGCGACCGCTCTCCTCGGCCGCCATCGCCGCGTCCGTGGACTGGCCGGCGACCTCCACGATGCTCGCGCTCATCTCCTCCACCGCGGCGGAGATCTGCAGCACCTGGTCCTTCTGCTCGCTCATGCCGCGGGCCATCTCCTCGCTGCTGGCCGCGATCTGGGTCGATGCGCTGGCCACGTCGTGCGTCGCCTGCACAACCTCGCACACCAGGTCGTGGACCTTGCTCACGAAGGCGTTGAACCGCTCGGCCAGCTGGCCCATCTCGTCCTTGCTGGTGACCTCGATCCGCTTCGTCAGGTCGCCCTCGCCCTCGGCGATGTCACGCATGATCTCCGCGGTGCGACGGATCGGGCCGACGATGGCCCGGCGGATCAGCAGCAGCGTCGCCGGGACCACGATCAGGCCCGCGTAGGCCAGCATCACGGCGCCGGCGGTCATGGCGTACGCCCCCGCCTGCGCCCCGGTCTCGGCCCGGATCTGGGCCATCCGCTCCTCCACGTCGTCGATGTAGACGCCGGTGCCCACGTACCAGTCGGTGCCGGGGATCAGCTCGACGTAGGACAGCTTGGGCGCCATCCCGCCGCCGGGCTTCTTCTGCACGTATTCGACGAACCCGCCGCCCGCCTTGGCGGCGGCGGCGAACTCGCGGTAGGTGTAGGTGCCGTTGGGGTCCTGCTCGTTCCAGTGGGGCTTGCCGTGCTTGTCCGGCATCGCGCCGTGGGCCACGTTCACGCCGTCCAGGTCGTACGAGAAGAAGTAGCCCGTGGGCTCATCCTCTTCCAGGGTGATCTTGAACCAGCTGTTGGCGAAGCGCCGGCGCATCGCGTCGAGCTTCTCCTGCTCCGACCCCATCGTCTCGAAGGCCTTGCCGAGGTCGGCGGTCTGGGCCTGGACGACCGACAGCAGCTTGCTGCGGTGGCCCTCCATCATGGCCTGGTGCACCGCCTCGAGGCCGACCCGCTCGACCTTGAACGACAGCAGCCCGCCCGCCGCGGTCGCGACGATGGCCAGGCCGAAAATCACCGCGGCGAGAAGCCAGATCTTGGCGCCGATGGACATGCGGTTGATGAGGTTCATGGGTGGGGTACTCCAGCGAGCGGTTCGCTCCGTACTCCGCCGTATCGCGTCCTCCGCCCCGCCGGTTGACCCCATCCCGCCAATTCGGGGGCGAGCGGGCGTATTCGCCCAGAACCAAGGCGCAACGATCCCCAGATCCAGTGGCTCAACCCCGGCCACCGGCCCGAGAAACCGGGCCTTTCATCCTTGGGCCCTCTTCCCGAACCGCCGGCCCCCTCCGACCGAATACACTGTCACGGATGTTCCTGCGTCAGGTCCAGGCCCTGCTGCTCACGCTCCTGCTCCTCGCGGGCGGGCCGCTGTCGGGCCGGGCGTGCCCGGACTGCCGCCCGGTCGGCGACCCCGCCCCCGCGCTGACCGACGCCCACCACCACGCCTGCTGCTCCGCCGAGCCGGAGGCCCCGACCGAGGCCCCCGACGACCGCTCGAACGACGGCTCCGGCTGCGACTGCCCCCTGGGCTGCTGCGCCCCGGTCTTCGCCAAGGCGATCACCCCCGGCGGCCCGGGCCTGATCGCGCCCGCCCCGGACCACGTCTGGGACGTGCTCCCCGACCCCGCCCGTCGCAACCCCGGCACCGAAGGCCCGCGCCGGCCTCCACGACGCTGAACCCGCGCCCCCGCGCGTGCCGTCCGGACCCCCGCGGCCCGGTCGGCCGGTTCACCGTCACCCCGTAAGCCGGGACCCATCCCCATGGCCGATCAAGACAACACGGCGTCCGGCCCCGACGGCCGGATCCCGCCCCCGCGCCGGCGTCGCCGCGGCGTGCTGCTCGTCGCGGGCGTCGCGCTCGTCACCGGCGGGCTGCTGCTCGCCGCCGCCGGGTCGTCGCTGCGCCCCGTGCCCACCGTTTCCGTCCGTCCCGTCCTCTTCGCCCCGGCGAGCGCCGAGGCCGACGCGGGCCAGGCCTCCCGCCCGGGGACGCCCGCCAAACGCACCGTCCAGGCGCCCGGCTGGCTGGAGGCCGACCCCTACAGCGTGGCCGCCACCGCCCTGACCGACGGCGTGGTCGCCGAGGTGCTGGTGCTGGAGGGCGAGTCGGTCCAGGAAGGCCAGGTCGTCGCCCGTCTCGTGCGCCGGGACGCCGAGCTGGCCCTGGCACGGGCCGAGGCGGACCTGCTGGCCGCCGAGGCCGCGGTCACCGCCGCCGAGGCCGCCCTGCACGCCGCCGAGACCGACTGGAACGAGCCGGTCGAGCGGACCCGGGCCGTCGCGACGGCCAAGGCCGGGCTCGACCGGGTGCGGGCCCTCATCGCCCAGCTCCCCGCGCTGATCGCGGCCGAGCGGGCCCTGGCCGAGCAGCTCGCCGAGGAGCTCGAGCGCACCGAGCTCGCCCACCGGTCCGGCGCGGCCAACGAGATCGAGGCCCTGGTCGCCCGCAAGCGGCTGGAGGCCTCGCAGGCCACCGTCCAATCGCTCGAGCTTCAGGCGGCCGTGCTGCACGCCGAGCGTGACCTCGCGGCGGCCGAGCTGGCCGCGGCCGAACGCCTCGCCCGCCTGCGCACGCCCGAGCGTCTGGCGCTCGACGACGCCCGCGCGGCCCTCGCCGCCGCCCGCGCCGCCCACGCCGGGGCCGTCGCCGCGCGGGACGAGGCCGCGCTCCGCCTGGAGCGCACCGAGATCCGCGCCCCGATCGGCGGCGCCGTGCAGCGCCGGTACAAATCGCCCGGCGACAAGGTGATGCTCGCGATGGACAACCCCGAGTCGGCGCAGATCCTCCGGATCTTCGACCCGGGCAAGCTGCAGGTCCGTGTCGACGTGCCCCTGGCCGACGCCGCGGAGATCGAGCCGGGCCAGCCGTGCGAGGTCGTCGTCGAGATCCTGCCCGACCGGCGTTTCCGGGGCGAGGTGACGCGCATCACCCACCAGGCCGACCTGCAGAAGAACACGCTCCAGATCAAGGTGCGTCTGCTCGATCCGAGCCCGCTGCTCAAACCGGACATGCTCACCCGCGTCAAGTTCCTGGGGTCCGCCCCCGCACGCGAGGGCGAGGCGGCCCGGGCCGACGAGCCGGCCGTGCTCGTCCCCGACCGGGCCCTCGTCTCGACGGCGCAGGGCACGGCCGTCCACGCCGTGCGAGAACGCCGGGCCGGACGCGGGCGGCTGACACTCGTGCCCGTCACGGTGCTCGGCACGGCCGACGGCTGGGCCAGCGTCCGGGCCGACCTGCGCCCCGGCGACCTCCTCGCGCTCGACCCGCCCGCGGACGCCGGACGCGTCCGCCTCGCCCTCGCGGAGGAACCCTCGTGAACGACGCCCCACTCATCCGATGTCGCGGGCTCACCCGCGAGTTCCGCAAGGGCGACAACGTCATCCGCCCGCTCGACGGGCTCGACCTGGACATCGAGGCCGGCGAGTTCCTCGCGCTCATGGGCCCGTCCGGCAGCGGCAAGACGACCCTGCTCAACTGCATCGCGGGCATCGACACGCCCACCTCCGGCACGCTGACCGTGGGCCCGGACGCGATCTCGTCGATGTCGCGCAACGCCCTCGCCGCGTGGCGATCCGCCCACGTGGGCTACGTGTTCCAGCTCTACAACCTCGTGCCGGTCCTGACCGCGTACGAGAACGTCGAGCTGCCCCTGCTCATCCACCCCCTGAGCCGCAGGGAACGCCACCGGCGGGTGGCCGAGGCATTGGAGATGGTGGGCATCGCCGACCGGCACGACCACTACCCCCGCCAGCTCTCCGGCGGGCAGGAGCAACGCGTCGCCATCGCCCGCGCCATCGTCACCCGCCCCACCATCGTCGTCGCCGACGAGCCGACGGGCGACCTCGACAAGTCCAGCGCCCACGCCATCATGCGCCTCATGCAGGACATCAACGAGCGGCGCAGCACCACGGTCATCATGGTCACCCACGACCCCGCGACCACCCGCTACGCCCGTCGCACGCTGCACCTCGAGAAGGGCCGCCTCGTCCGCGACGAGCCCGTGGGGGCCCCGGAAACCCCAGCCCCGGAGGCCGTGGCATGAACGTGCTCATCCGCTTCCCGCCGTACGTCGTCAAGCAGGTCACACGCCACCGCGTCCGCACGGCGCTGACCCTCTTCGGCGTGGCCATCGCCATGTTCCTCTTCACCGCCGTCCAGGCCATGCAGGCGGGCGTCACGCGCGCCACCCAGGCCAGCGCCAACGACACCACCCTGGTCGTGTACCGCAAGGACCGCTTCTGCCCCGCCACCAGCACCCTGCCCCAGGACTACCAGCGGCGCATCGAGTCCATCGAGGGCGTCGTCTCCGCCACCCCCATCAAGGTCGTCGTCTCCAACTGCCGCACCAGCCTCGACGTGGTGACCTTCCGCGGCGTGCCCAAGGACGACTTCCTCGCCGCCCGGCGTGGCGGGTTCGAGATCATCGCCGGCTCGGCCGACGAGTGGAAACGCCGCACCGACGCCGCCCTCGTCGGCGAGACCCTCGCCAACCGGCGCGGCCTCAGGCCGGGCATGACCTTCGACGCCGCGGGCATCACCGCCTACGTCGCGGGCGTGATCCGCTCGGACGACCCGCAGGACCAGAACGTCGCCTACACCGCCCTGGAGTTCGTCCAGCTCGCCGGGCGCGACCAGCTCGGCATCGTGACCCAGTTCAACGTGAAGGTCGCCGACTCCTCCATGCTCGACCGCGTGGCCGAGGCCATCGACGACACGTTCCGCTCGGCCCAGGACCCGACGGCCACCTTCACCGAGAAGGCCTTCATCGGACGCGTCGCCGCCGACATCCTCGAAATCGTCGCCTTCGCCCGCTGGCTGGGCATCGGCTGCCTCGTGGCCGTCCTGGCCCTGATCGCCAACGCCATCATCCTCAGCGTGCAGAGCCGCATCGCCGAGCACGCCGTCCTCCAGACCCTGGGCTTCCGCGGCTGGATGATCGGCGTGCTGATCGTGGGCGAGGGCGTGCTCGTCGCGCTCGCCGGCGGCCTGCTCGGCGCGGCCGCAGCGCTCGCCGTGGCCCGCTTCGGCAACTTCGCCCTGTCCGTCGAGGGCCAGACCATCCCCATCGTCGCCACCCCCCTGCTGCTCGGGACCGGCCTGCTCATCTGCCTGGCGCTCGGCCTGATCGCCGGGCTCGCCCCCGCCTGGCAGGCCTCCCGCCGCGAGATCGCCGCCTGTTTCCGAGCCGTGTGAGGCCGCATGCCCTTCAAGATCCGCCAACTCCCGCTGGAATACGCCCTGCGCAACCTGTCGCGCAGCCGCACCCGCCTCGCCGCCACCCTGCTCGGGTCGGCGCTGGTCGTGCTGCTCGTCCTCGCCGCCGCCGGGTTCGTCCGCGGCATGCAGCGCACCCTCTCCCAGCACGAGAGCCTGCACCGCAACGTCATGCTGCTCGGCACGGGCAGCGAGGAGGGCGTCGAGCGCTCCCAGATCGACGCGACCGTCGAGGGCCAGGCCGCCGCCAGCATCCCCGGCCTGCGCACCGAACGGGGCGTGGTCTTCGCCTCGCCGGAGATCCACGCCGCCCTGCCCATCCGCACCGAAGAGGGCGCCCCCGAGCGCAACGCCGTCATGCGCGGCGTGCGCCCCGTGGCCCTGCTCGTCCACCCCGAGATCGAGATCACCCAGGGCCGCGCCCCCCGGGCGGGGGCCGACGAGATCATGGTCGGGGCCCTCGCCCCCGCCCAGCTCGGCCTGCCCGACGACCGCCTCGCCGTCGGGAAGACCATCTGGTTCGACAACCGGGCGTGGACCGTCTCCGGCCGCTTCACCGCGCCGGGCACGGTGATGGACGCCGAGGTCTGGATCCCGCTCGGCGACCTGCAGATCGCCACCAAGCGCGAGAACACCCTGTCCACCGTGGTCCTCACGCTCGACAGGGCCACCTTCGCGGACGTCGACCTGTTCGCGAAAAGCCGGCTGGACCTGGAGATCGCCGCCATCCCCGAGGCCGAGTACTACGCGTCCATCGGCGCCTTTTTCCGGCCGATCCGCGTCATGATCCTCGTCACGGCGGGCCTCGTCGCCACCGGCGGCGTGCTGGGCGGGCTGAACACCATGTACGCCTCGTTCGCCTCACGCATCCGCGAGGTCGGCATGCTGCAGGCGCTCGGCTACACCAGGCGGGCCATCGTCGCCAGCCTTGCCGAGGAGTCCGTCTTCATCGCCGCGTGCGGGGCGCTCATCGCCTGCGCCGTCGCCCTCGTCCTGCTCGACGGGCTGGCCGTGCGCTTCTCGATGGGCGCTTTCGCCCTGACCATCGACCCGCCCGTTGTCCTCGCCGGCCTGGCCACCGGCCTGGTCGTCGGCCTCATCGGGGCCATCCCTCCCGCCGTCCGTTGTTTGCGGCTGCCGATCGCCGCCGCCCTCCGATCCCACTGACCCCCATCCACGCAAGGAGCCATCCGTGAAACCAGCCCTGCTCGCTTTGCCCGCGTTGCTCGCCTTCCTTCCCCTGAACGCCTGCTCCGAGAAGAACAACAATCCGGTCGCCGTGGCCCCCAACGCCTCGGCCGCCTGGCTGCTGACGGAAGCCCCCGCCGGGGCCCGCACCGTCGCGGAGATCAAGCCCACCGCCGCCGAGGGCGACGCGGTCGTCCTGCGGGCCCGGATCGGGGGCCGGCTCGAACCGATCACGCCGGGCGCCCCCGTTTTCGTGGTGATCGACCGCTCGGTGCCCGCTTGCTCGGAGATCCCCGGCGATAACTGCCCCACGCCCTGGGACTACTGCTGCGAGCCCCGCGAGAGCCTCACCGCCCACTCCGCGACCGTCCAGGTCGTCGGGCCGGACGGCTCGCCGGTCGCCGGCGACCTGGCGCAGGCCGGCCTGAAACCCCTGGACGAGGTGATCGTGATCGGCACGGTCGCGGCCCGGCCTTCCCCGGAGATCCTGACCATCCGGGCGACCGGGGTCCACAAAGTGACCAACTGACCCGCCCCGCGGGGGTTTTGGACCACCCCGGATCGCTGTTTCGGCCCAAGCGTGCCGCCCGGGGATCCGATATCCCCCGGCTAGGATAACGCTCCGCACGCGGAGCATCGCACGCGATCCCCGAAACAGCGGAGGCATCCGGGGTGGCCGACCAACCGGCGTCCGACAGCACGCGCTCCATCTTCCGGACGCCGGGAACCCACGACCGAGACGCTACGGTCTTCTCCGCGTACGCGGCCGCCGTGCGCGCGGCCCCGGACGCCGTCGCCGTCGTGTCCGACGCGGGCGAGATGACCCACGCCCAGGTCCGTGACGCCGCGCTCGCCGCGGCGGCGCGTCTGCGGGCCGTCGGGGTCCGGCCCGGCGACCGCGTGGCCTTCCTCTGCGAGCGCCACCCGCTGGTCCCCGCCGCCATGCTCGGCGTCATGGCCGCGGGCGCGGTCTTCGTGCCCGTCGAGACCGACGCCCCGGCCGAACGCCAGGCCCGCGTCATGGCCCGGGCGGCCTGCCGGGCGGTCATCACCAACCTGCCAGTCGCGCGACGCCCCGACCAGGCCATCGACCTCGCCGGCCTGTGCGCCCCCGGCCCGCTCGCGACGCCCACGCCGCTCGGCCCCGACGACCCCGCCAGCGTGATGTTCACCTCCGGGTCCACCGGCGAGCCCAAGGGCGTGGTCATCCCGCACCGGGCCATCGTGCGCCTCGCGGGCGCGGGCATCCTCCCCGCCGGGCCCGGGCACCGTTTCCTCCAGGCCTCCTCCCTCGCGTTCGATGCCTCCACGCTCGAGATCTGGGCCCCGCTGCTCAACGGCGGCGCGACCGTCGTAGTCCCGGGCACGCTCAACCTGGCCGTGCTCGCCGAGACCCTGCGCCGCCACCGCGTCACCACCGCCTGGATGACCGCCGCGCTCTTCCACCTCTGCGTGGACACCCAGCCGGACCTGTTCGGCACGCTGCGTCACGTCATCACCGGCGGCGACGTGGTCTCGCCCGCCCACGCCGCACGCCTCCTCGCCCGCCACCCGCACCTCGTCCTGATCAACGGCTACGGGCCCACCGAGAACACCACCTTCACCACCTGCCACCACGCGGCGAAGCCCGACCCGGCGCGCCCCCTGCCCATCGGCAGGCCGATCGCGGGCACGGGGGTCATCATCGCGGACGAGGACCTCCGCCCCGTCCCCGTCGGCGAAACGGGCGAGCTGCTCGCCACCGGCGACGGCCTGGCCCTCGGCTACCTCGACGACGACCGCCTCACCGCCGAGCGGTTCCCCGTGCTGCCGGACGGCACGCGGGCCTACCGCACCGGCGACCTCGCCCGCGCCCGGCCCGACGGCGAGATCGAGTTCCTCGGCCGCGCGGACCGGCAGGTCAAGATCCGCGGCTTCCGCGTCGAGCCCGCGGAGGTCGAGACCGTGCTGCGCCACTGCCCCGGCGTCCTGGACGCCGCCGTGGTGACCGTGCGCACCGGGGACTCCGCGAGCCTGCACGCCTTCGTCACCACCGACCGGCCCGAAACCTGGCCAGACCACCGCGCCGCCATCGCCGAGCGTCTGGCCGAGACGCTGCCCGACTACCTCGTCCCCGCGTCGCTCGCCCGCCTCGACCGCATCCCGCTCAACGCGTCCGGCAAGGCCGACCGCACCCAACTCGAAACCTTGATCGTCCGCGGCGAGCCCGTCCCCACCGCCGCGGTCCCGACGCCCGCCGACCTGGCGGCCATCGCCGCGATCGCCGGGCTGCTCTGGCACCCCTGGGCCCCGGGCGAAGCCGCCGAGGTGCCCGACCCGGCGCACGCCGAGCCCCTCCCTCGCCCCGACCCCGGGCAGACCTTCGAAGAGGTCGTCCGGGCGGCCGAGTCGCGCACGGACCGGGCCGAAACCATCATCATCAAGGACCCCGAGGGCGAGCCCGCGGCGTTCCTGCTCGACGGCGGCCTCCGCCTGCGCCTGCATCCCGGCGCAAGCGAGACTCTGCGTCGCTGGCGCCGCGAGCAGGTCCGACGCATCGCCGAGGCGGTGCTCGAACGCCGCCGGACGCCCATCGGCGAAACCGAGCTCATGGGCGACGACGAGCGTGACGCCGTCGCCGGGCGCTGGGCCGAGCACGCCGCGGACCTCGGCGAGCCCGCGAGCATCCCCGAGCTGCTCGCGCGCGTCGCCGGTGAGCACCCCGACAGCGCCGCGATCATCTCCGAGTCCGGCACGCTGACCTTCCGCACGCTCCTCCGCCGTCTGAACGCCGTCGCGGCCCAGCTCCGCGGGCACGGCGTCAAGCCCGGCGACCGCGTCGCGGTCGTCGACCGCCGCTCGACCGAGAGCGTGGTGGCCGCCCTCGGCGTGCTGCACGCCGGGGCGGTGTGCGTGCCGCTCAACCCCGATGCGCCCGGGTCCCGCGCCGAGCAGGCCCTGCGCATCGCCGGGCCCGTGCTCACGCTCGACCCCGCGGCGGCCACCCCGGGCGCCCACGCACCCACGCAGGCCGAGTCCGACGACCCGCCGCCGTCCGGCCCCGCGCCGGGCGACGACGCCTACGTGCTGTTCACCTCGGGCTCGACCGGCGAGCCGAAGGCCGTCGCCCTGCGCCACGAGTCCATCGTGAATACCATGCGCTGGCACGGCCTGACGGTGCCGCTCGGCCCGGACGACCGCGTGGCCCAGCGCAGCTCGCTGGCGTGGGACTGCTCGATCCTCGAATGCCTCTGGCCGATGTTCAACGCCCGCCCGTGCGTCGTCGTGGCGTGCGCGGGCGTGGCCGAACTCAAGCGCGACGTCGACCGCTTCTCGATCTCGATCACGCACCTCGTCCCGTCGCTGCTCGCGCGGTTCGGGGGCCTGCTGGAGGACAGCCCCTCCCCCTCGCTCCGGGCCGTCATCTGCGTGGGCGAGAAGCTGCACCCGCGCACGGCGCGCGCCTTCCGACGGGCCCACGCCGCGGACCTGTACAACTTCTACGGCCCCACCGAGACCGCCGTCGTGACCACCTGGTGGAAGGCGCCCCCGGCCTTCGACGAGGTCCCGATCGGGCGCCCCGGCGCAAACTGCCGCGTGACCATCACCGACCCGGCCGGCAGGCCCTGCCCCGCGGGCGTCGCGGGCGAAGTCCGGATCGCGGGCGTGCAGGTCTCCCGCCGCTACCTCAACGCGTCGCCGTCCGACGAGCGCTTCGTCACGCCCCCCGACGCCCGGTGGACCGAGTACCGCACGGGCGACCTGGCCCGCTGGCGTGAGGACGGGGCCATCCTCTTCGACGGGCGGGCCGACCACCAGCTCAAGATCATGGGGTTCCGCGTCGAGGCGGGCGAGATCGAGGCCGCCATCCTCGGGGAGGGCGGCGCCCGCGAGGCCGCCGTCTGCGTCACCGGCGACGACCAATGGCGTGAACTCGTCGCCGTGTGCGCCCCCGCCCCGGACGACGCCGCGCTCCACGCCGACCGCCTCAACGCCCGCCTCCGCGAGCGGCTCGAGCCCCACGCCGTCCCAACGCGGTTCGTCTGGGCAGACGCCCTGCCCCGCCTGCCCAGCGGCAAGGTCGACCGCTCCGCCGTCGCCCGCCTGGCCGAACGCGCCGCGGACGGGCCCGGCGTCGGGGCCGGCATGGCCGCCGTCGTCGAGGTCTGGCGCCGCGTGCTCGGACGCCCGCCCGCCTCCCCGACCACCAGCTTCATCCAGGCCGGCGGCAACTCGCTCGCCCTGCTGCGCCTGTACCTGCTGCTGGAGACCGAGCTCGGCGCCCGTCTGCGCGTCTTCCCCTCCACGCGGGACCCCACCCCCGCCGACGTGCTCGCCGCCTTCGAACGCAACGGCTCGGCGGACCACGACCCGGCCCCCGGCCAGGAGGTGCGCGCCAACCGCGCCGGCCACCTCATCCGGCTCGCGGACGGACGCGAACCGCTCGTCGCGCTCCCGCATCTGGCCGGCACCATCGGTTTCCTCGCCCCCCTTCCCGACGCGTTGCAGGGCCGGTACGCGCTCCACGCCGTCACTCCGGCCGGCCTGATGGCCGGCGAGACGCCCCTCGACTCGGTCGACGCCATGGTCCGTGGTTACGCCGACCTGGTCCGCGCGCAGGGCTGGCCGCGGGTCCACCTGCTGGGTTTCTCCAGCGGCGCGACCCTCACGCTCGAACTGGCCGGACGGCTGTCAAGCCAGGGCGTAACGGTCGGCCGCGTCTTCCTGATCGACGGCCTGCCCTGCCACCGCCCCCCGCCCCCCGAGCGGTGGATGAACCTGTACCGCAAGGTCCACTGGCGCATCCCGGCGCGGTTCGTCCCCTTCTGGGCCCCCGGCACGCACCGGTACACCCCCGAGCTGTACGAGGGCGAGCAGCGCGACGTCGCCACCGCGACGCTCCGCGCGCTCTTCCGCCACACCCCGGTGCGCTACGCCGGCCCGGCCACGCTGATCGTCTCGGACCGCTCGCCCCGCATGGCCCGGCTTCCCTCCTGGCGCCGCGTGCTCACCGGGCCGGTCGACGAAGTCCTCGTGCCCGGCGCCGGCCACAAGACGTTCTGGCAACCGCCCTACTTCGACCGCATCGCCGAGGCCATCCTCGCCTACGCGGAGGAACACGCCGGGCCGGACGACGCCGACCCGCCCGCGCCGAGCAGGCCAAAGCCTGCCGCCCGGCGTCGCGCCGCGTGCGAGCCCAGGCCGCACGACGCAGAACGCCCCGTGCGGGCGCAGTGGAGCGCAGGGGACTCGAACCCCTAACTTCCAGCTTGCAAAGCTGGCA
Source organism: uncultured Phycisphaeraceae bacterium (assembly GCA_964464165.1). Taxonomy (GTDB): domain Bacteria; phylum Planctomycetota; class Phycisphaerae; order Phycisphaerales; family UBA1924; genus UBA6054. Next base: position 24,712 of record CAYXFA010000017.1, read on the forward strand.
CTCTACCAGTTGAGTTAGCGCCCCGACGCGGACGCACGGGTCGTCCGCGGCCAGTACTATACGCCCCGGCCCTTCCCCGTCCCCATCCGCCCAACGGAAACACGCCGATGCCGCAGACCCGCGCCGCCACGCACGCCCTCGCCCTGCTCGCGTCCCTCGCGGCGGTGCAGGCCCCCGCCCTGGCCCAGGACGCCGCGCCCGCCGACAACACCCGGGACGATGCCCCGCCCGCGGAGGTCGTCAAACCGGCCCCCGCCGGGCCCACCGTGTCCCTGCGTCTCTCCGGCTCGCTGCACGCCGGCGCTGATACGGACACCGGCGACGGCGACCTCAGTCTGGCCCGCGCCGGGGCCCTCCTGGAGGCCGCCTTCCCCCTGGGCGAGCGCCGCTCACTGGCCGTCGGCCTCGGCATCGAACGCTCGTGGTACGACTTCGACAACGCCGCCTCGCTCGACCCCGGCGGCGACCCCTTCGGCGACGTGACCGACACCGAGCTGACCCTGCGCTATACCGCCCCCCTCAACGCGGACACCTCGTGGTTCCTGCTGGGCGCCATCGGCCTGGCCGCCGAGGACGGGGCCGACCTGTCCGACTCGGTCGTCTACACCGGGGGCGGCGGGTTCATCACCAAGGCGTCCGAGTCCTTCAGCTGGGGCCTGGGCGTCGTCGTGCGCTCCCGCCTGGAAGACGACCCGCTGGTCGTGCCGATCCCGCAGATCCGCTGGTCCATCGACGAACGCTGGACGCTGGAATCCCGCCGCGCGGGCCTCCGGCTGGGCTACGCCCACTCCGACACGCTGACCTACGGCGTGCAGGGCGAGTACCTCAGCCGCTCCTTCCGCCTCGACGAGGACGGCCCGATCCCCGACGGCATGGCCACAGACCGGCGCGTCCCGGTTTCCGTGTTCGCCGAGTACCAGCCCAGCAAGGCGGTCTCGATCGGCGCCGCGATCGGCGCGTCCGTCTACAGCAACATCGAGCTGCTCGACGCCGACGGCGACGACCTCGCCGACGACGACCTGGACCCGGCGTTGTTCCTCTCGATCAACGCCCGCATCGCCTTCTGATCACTCGCCGGCCGACGCGGCGATGGCCCGCGCCACGCCCGCCGGGGCGGGGCGCGTGTACGCGCGGCGGACCATGACCGGGCGCACCGGCCGGCCCGCGCCGTCGACCTGCTCGGACGCGATCGCCCGCAGCGCCTCGGCCCCCGACACCAGCTCCCCGAACGCGGTGTACCGCCCGTCGAGGAACGAGGTGCCCTCCCGGCTCAGGCAGACGAACACCTGCGAGCCGTTCGAATCGGGGTCCTGGGCCCGGGCCATCGACAGGACGCCGAAGTCGTGCCCGAGGGCCGAGGGCTCCAGGTCCACGTGGTACCCCGGCCCGCCGGACCCCTCGCCCGAGGGGTCGCCGAACTGCACCACGAACGGGCGGCCGTCCGGCAACGCGGCCACCACGCGGTGGATCGCGATGTCCGTGTAGAACCCGCCGTCCACCAGGTGCAGCAGGTTGAACGCCGTGTTGGGCGCCTCGTCGGGGCGCAGGCGGAACACCAGTTCCCCCTTGTCCGTCTCGAACACCACGTCGCGGTGCACCCACAGACGCAGGCCGGTGAATACCGGCTTCTCCCCCTCCCGCGCGGGGAACACCGGGACCGCGCCGGGTGCGTCCGACGGACGCCCGGTCGCCGGGTCGACCAGCGACGCCGACCGGGGCGTCACCATGGGCTGGACCACGACGGGCGGGCCCAGCGGCCGTTCGTCCGCGTACAACTGCGCCAGCCGGGCCCGCGTCACGCCCCCCTCCCACAGGACGGGCAGCAGCCCCGCCAGGTCGGCCCGCCCCTCGGCGGCCGCGCACTCGGCCACGACCGCGCCGTTGGCGATCTCGTGCAGGCGGATCGTCAGCTCCCCGGCGAAGTCCTCCGGGGCTTCGACGCGCACGGGCACGCGCCGGCCCACGCCGTAGTACAGACGCTCCGGGACGATCTGCGCCGCGGCGTTCGCCCCCCACCCGGCCAGACACGACACGAAACCGAGAACCGCAAGCCGCGTGCTTCGCATGCGCACAGCGTACGCCGTCACGGGGAAGGTTGCACGCGGTCAGGGACCGCCGACGCTCTGCGACGAGCCCGCCGCGGCGCCGGTCGTCGCGCCGTCCAGGCTGGCCCACGCGTCCGCCACGGCCTGCGTGGTGGAGCCGGCCCCGCTGGAGATGCGCAGCACGATCTCGGCGACCTCGTCGCCCGTGTCCTCGTACCACGCGACGGACAGGCCCGCCTGCAGCAGGTTGAAGCCGCCCTTGTGGTTCAGATCGTTGTACGACCGCAGCGTGTCGGTGACCAGCGCGGCGTCGGACGGGATCTGGTACAGCCGGCGCTGGCCCGTCGGGCCGGCGCCCCGGAACTGATAGTTCGAAACGATGAGGCCTTCCTCGCCGCCCCAGGCTTCTTCATACCGGCTGAAGGGATGGTTGCCTGGGTGCGACGGGCAGTAATACACCTGGGGGGCCGACAGGATCTGGGCGTGGTACAGCAGGCCGAGCCCGTCCCACTGGCCCCAGGGCCGGTCGATGAACTCGCCCCGCTCGGTCCGCAGCGTGTCCATCAGCTCGGGACGGGGCGTGACGTTGGAACGCGACGCCGGGCCGGGCAGGTACACGCTGGGGGGCAGCCATTCGCCGGAACTCTGGGCGTACATGTGCAACCCGAGCCCGACCTGACGCATATTGGAGGAGCAGATCACCCGTCGGGCCGACTCCCGCACCATCGTGAACGACGGCAGCAGGATGCCGATCAGCAGCGCGATCACCGCGAGCGAGACGAGCACGTCCACCAGCGTGAAGGCACGCCGGCACGGCGGCCGCCGGGCGTCCACGCCCAGAGCGGTCGCGTCCAAGACGACTGTCCGGTGTGATGGTCTCGGTTGGCCCATTGTGTACCGGGTTCCCTCGGCGCTCCGCACCGCGGACGACCCCCACGGCCGCCACGACTGAATCAGCGTACCGGAAAAGCCTTCATGATGCAACCACCCCCTTTTCCGGCTTTGGCCGGGGTTCGACCCATTTTGACCTATACCTAACTAAATGCAAACCAAAATTGCCGGGTCTTGTCGATTCCGGCGCAAACCCCGGCATCCTCCCGGCTTCTCGTGCGTATCAGTCCGAGGCGACGGCTGTGTACGCCGACCGCCCCGGGCCTCTCGTGAACCCGGCGAGCCATGACGGATATCCCCAACTCCCCCCGGAACGCCCGGCCCGACCCGGACCAGGCGCCCGAGCGGGGGAGCCAACCCGGTCCCGGAGCCAACGACCTGCCCTCGCAGGAGCGCGTGGATTACGACCTCATGCAGCGCATCGCGTCCAACTCGGAAGCCGCCGTCGCGGAGCTCTACGACCGGTTCGGGTCGCTGGTGTACCGCATGGCGCTCCAGGCCATGCCCACGCGGGCCGAGGCCGAGGACGCGGTGCAGGAGGTCTTCGTCCGCCTGTGGCGCACCGCCGACCGGTACGACCCCCGCAAGGCGGCCCTGGTCACCTGGGTCATGCTGCTCACCCGCCGCCACCTCGTGGACAAGCTGCGCCGCAAGCGCTCCCGCATCCGCTCGGGCTCGCTCGAGGACGCCCAGCTCGCCGGGCCCGCCGACCGGCAGGCCATCTCCGAACGCATCGAACGCGACGAGCACTTCGCCGCGCTGATGATCCGCATCGACACCCTCCCCGAACTGCAGCGAACCGTCGTCCTCCGGGCGTATCTCGGCGGCCAGACACTCCGACAGATCAGCGAGGAAATGGACATCCCGCTCGGGACCATCAAGTCCGCACTCTCGCGGGCCCTCGTGCGACTCCGCGAACGAACCGGGGAAGAGGCATCCCTATGAACACCCAGACCCTCATCGAGCAGACCGTTCTCTACACGCTCGGCTTCCTGGACGCCGACGAAGAGGCGGCGTACGAGGCCGCCCTGGCCGCGGCCCCGGCCGAGATCCGCGCGTGCGTCCGTGCCGAGGCCGCCCGGATGGCCGACCTGGGCGACCTGCTCCCGGACGAGAACCCTGGCCCGGAGGTGCGTGAGATGGTGCTCGCCGCGGTGCGCGCCGGCATGCGCGAGCAGGAGGTCGAGCAGCGCATCGTCGCCGGGCGCATCACGCCCGAGACGCCCGCTCCCCGGCGCTACTCCCAGCCGGCCCTGCCCCGTTCCCGCCGGGTGCACCCCGTGTGGCGCGCCGCCGCCATCGGCTTCATCGCCGCCACGATCGTGCTGACCATCGATTCGGCCCGCAGCCGCACCTACTACCAGAACGCCACCGAGGGCGCCCGCATCGCCGGCGTCTACGACGCCACCGGCCCCGGCTTCCTCGACGCGGCCCTCTTCGACGCCAACACGCGCCGGGTCATCCTGACCCCCGCCTCGTCGGACACCAACGCCGCGGCCTCCGTCTGGCACAATCCCGACTGGGGCCCGACGGCCCGCCTGTTCGTCAAGAACCTCAAGCCCCAGCCCGGCCAGGAGCCCTACCGCCTCGTGGTGCTCGACGCCGAGGGCAACGTGGTCCGCGAGGTCGCCCAGTTCCGCCCCACGGGCGAGATCCAGGACATCAGCGTCACCGTCAACCTCGCCACCGAGTCCCGCCTGGCCATCTACCAGAGCGTGCGCGAGGCCCTCGACGCCCAGCCGGTCCTGCGCAGCCCCGAAGTCGGCCTCTGACCCGCTCCGCGATCGACGACCCAAAGACAACGGCCCGGGTTTAACCCCGGGCCGTTTTCGTTGCCTTCACACCGCTCGGTCAGCTCCGCGGCAGCTCCCACTGCGAATCGTCCATCAGCGGGTCGATGCGGCTGTCACGCTCGAACCGGCTCTTCGCCGCGGACAGGCGGCGCCACAGGAAGCCGCCGAACGCCAGCGTGAACACGGTGGTCCCGCCGAAGACCATGCCGGCGGTCTCGATGCGGGTGTTGTCCAGGGGCTCGCTCGACGCCGTTGCCTCCGCCGAGATGACGGTGATCGCGCCGTCGGTGCGCCGGGCGCGGGCGTTGTTGGCCGCGCTGGACAGGGCCACCGCGTAGGTGTCGAGGATCCGACGCGTCCGTTCGGCGCCCTCGCCGCGCCACTCCAGGCGCACCTGGGCGGGGCTGGGCGTCTCGATGACCAGCCGCTCGCGGGCCTCGCGTCCCAGCTCGCCGGCCGTGCCGAGCGTGGTGATGCCGCGCCGCTTCATGCGGTCGGCCGCCTGCTCCAGGAACCTGGGGTCGGTCGCCAGCGCGGTCAGGTAGGCCTGCCACGACTCGGCGTCCTCCCGGGAGAGCTTCTCGCGCGGGCCGCCCTCGGCCGTGATGATCACGCTGGCGGCGTACTCGCCCGGGGCGACCCGCCCGGCGACGAACCACGACACCGCCGCGACCATCCCGAGCACCGCCATCATCCCGATGACGCCGAAGACCACGCCGCCCCGCACCTCGCGTTTGGCGTTGCGCTGACGCATCTCCACGATGGCGTGGTAGGCCTCCGCCAGCTCGACCCGCTTCTGCAGCACCTTGTCGCACTGCTCCAGCCGGTCGCGCAAGGCCTCGGTCGCCCGGCGGATCTTCAGCGAATGGTCGCGCAGCATCCGACGCTGGCGGGCCAGGCGACGCCGGCGCGAGACCTGGAACTCGTCGGCGTCGGCCCGCGGCTTGGCGCTGGCCACCTCCAGCTCGATCTCCAGCTCCTGCACCCGGGCCTTCAGGTCCCGGTTCTCGCCCTCGGCCTCCAGCGCGGCCTGCTCCGTCTTGGCGAGCGACGCGCTCGTCTGCTCGACCTCGGCGCGCAGGGCCTCGGCCTCGGCCTGGGCCGCGTCGAAGCGCTCGCGCAGCTCCGCGGCGCCCTTCTCGGCCTCCGCGATGCGGTCCACGGCCGCGGTCAGCGCATCGCGCAGCCGGTCGGCCTCCTCCGAACGCTCGCCGACGGACTCGAGGTTCGCGCGGGCCTCGTCGCGTTCGCGCACGGCCGCGATCAGCTCCGCCTCCACGTCGCGCAGCCTGGCCCCGAGCTCGCTCGCCTTCGCCCCGGCGGCCTGGGCCCGCTGCGAGGCCTCCCGGGCCTCCTGCGCGGCCTGCTCGGAGCGCGTGGTCAGCTCGGTCAAACGCGCCTCGGCGGCCTCGGCCTGACGCCGGGCCGCGGTGATCTCCTCGTCCGCGGACGCGGCCAGCTCGTTGAGCCGGCGACGCAGCGACTCGACCTCGGCCTGGGCCGCGGCGACCGCCTCCGGCTCGGCCGCGCTCTCCAGGCGGGCCTGGGCCGTCGCCAGCGACTCCTTGACGCGGGCCAGCTCGGACTCGGCCCGGGCCGCACGCTCACGCTCCGCGGCCAGCTCCTTGCCCAGCGCCTCGACGCGCTCCCGCTCGCTCCGCAGCTCGGCCGCGACCGACCCGGCCCGGGCCGTCTCGGCGGCCATGGTCGCGTGGGCTTCCTCGCGCACGGCCTCCAGCTCGGCGCGGGCGGCCGTCAGGAGGGTCTCCAGCTCGGCCACGCGGACCACCGCGCCGCTGGCGTTGCGGGCCTCCTCCTCGGCGACCTCCATCTGGGCGCGGAGGCCCTCGGAGACCTTCCGCTCGCGGACGAGCTTGTCCTCCGCGGCCTGGAGGGCCGCTTCGAGGCGCTCGCGGGTCTGGTTCAGCTCGGCCTCGATCGCGCCGGCCCGTTCGGCCATCTCCTCCAGGGCCCGGGTCCGCTCGCCGAGCTCCAGCTCGCGCCCCTTCAGCTTGCCCTCGAGCACCCGCATGGACTTCTCGACCGCGGCCAGCTTGGCCTCGGCGGCGTTCTCGCGGGCGAGCTTCTCCTCGATCTCCGCCTCGCGCTCGACGAGCAGCGCCTCGCGCCGGCCGAGGTCCTGGCTGAGGGTTTCGAGGGCCCCGGCCCGCTCCTGCAGCTCGCGGGCGGTGATCTCGATCTTCTGACGTTCGCGCTGGACGTTCTGGAGCTCGGCCTCGAGCTCCTCGGCCCGGGACTCGACCTGGGCCTCCTTGCGCTCGAGCAGCTCGGCCTGCTGGGCGATCTTCGACTCGCGCTGCTCGATCCGGGCCGCGCGCTGGGCCACGTCCGACTCGCGGGACTCGATCTCCTGGCGCATCTCCGCCAGCTCGACCTCGCGGCTGGTGAGTTCCCCCTCCCTGGACTCGAGCTCCTCGCTCCGCTCTTCCAGCTGGGCCGCCCGGAGCCGGGCCGCCTCGGCCGCCTCGGCCAGCTCCCGGCGCTTCTCGGCCAGCTCGACCATGGCCTGGCGGTGCTCGGCGTGGGCCTTGCGCAGGGCGCTGAGCTGCTGCTCGACCCCGGCGATGGCCCCCAGGACCTCGTCCTCGGCCTTGGGGAGCTTCATCTCCGGACCCGTGTCCGCGGGCAGATCCTTCATTGGATCCGCCTGCTTGTTCGCGTTGCGGGTTTTCGCATCCATACGACGACCTCCGGCTCTGCTCCGACGCCGGCGCGCTCCGGGCCACGGGGCACGCCCAACACACCAACTTCGGATTCCGCCCCGCCCCAGGAACCGGGGGTTCCCTTCACAGACCAGCCCTTCTTTCCGGAACCTCCCGCCTGTATCGGTCGTCCCGACCCTGCCGGAGACCCGAAGGTCCCATATCGGCCGCTTGGCTCAAAAAAGACCTCGCTCAAGGGGGGTGCATCCCAAGACCATCCCCGATATGATGGATGCAGTGCCGGGTCGGTCGGCCCCGTGGCCGGCGGCTCGGGGGGAGCGACCGTTCGGCCCCGAAACACCGAAACCTCCGGCCGCGGCGGCCGAGACCCAAGGAGAGAAACCATGGCGTGCGTCTCCGGAATCTGTGCGGCCAAGTTTGTCGCGGGTGTTGTGGGCGTCGGCGCGGCCGCCGTCCTCGGCTTCAACTGGATCACCACCGGCTGCCCGACCGGCGTCTGCCGCACGGACAAGGCCGCCCAGGTCGAGATCACCCCCGCCGCGCACGTCGCCGGCGCCGAGGGCTCCTGCTGCGCCCTGATGGCCGAGAGCGGCAAGTCCGCCTGCGGTGTCGAGGCCGAGGCCTGCGTGGGCCAGGAGAAGGGCTGCTGCTCCGACAAGGCCAAGCAGGAGGTCGCCGAGACCAAGGCCTGCTGCGCGGGCGACAAGGTCGCCGAGCAGGTCGCCCAGGTCATCCCGGTCGCCTCGACCAGCGCCCCCAAGGGCGAGTGCTGCGCCGACAAGGGCCTGCCCGAGCCGTGCGACAGCACCAAGCCCTGCTGCATCGAGAACTACGGCCTGGCCGAGAAGCCGGCGAACCCCTGATCGATCAGTCGATTACGCCGTGGGCCGCATCACACTCGACGCGGGGCGGCTGCGTGCGGGGATCGACCCCGCCCTGGGCTGTTGCCTGACGGAGTTTTCCCTCAGGGGCCCCTGCGACGACCGCTATCCGCTGATGCGACGCGCGCCGGACCCGGCCACCCCGGGCCAGTGCGCGTCTTTTCTCATGGCGCCGTGGACCAACCGCGTCCGCGACGCCCGCTTCGCCTTCGACGGGGCCGAGCACCGGCTCCGGCCCAACTTCCCCGACGCCACCGCCATCCACGGCGTGGTCCGCGACGCCCGCTGGCGGCTGACCGACCGCAGCCCGGTCTCCGCGCGGTTCGTCTACGACGCCCGGGCCGACGAGAACGCCAACTTCCCGTTCGCCTTCGGCGCGGTCTTCCGGGCCGAGCTGGCCCCGGAGGAACTGACGCTCGACCTCACGGTCGTTAACCTCGACGAGCGCCCCATGCCCGCCGGGTGCGGGCACCACCCCCACTTCCCCCGCGCCCTGCTGGCGGCGGACGAACGGGTCGAGCTGTGCGCGCCCGTGACCGGGCGGTACCCCGCGGAGCGGCGCCTGCCCACCGGACCGGCCGCGGACGACGACGCGAGCGCCGCCCTCCGGGCGGGGGGCCCGCTGGGCAACCCCGGGCTGGACGACGTGTTCGCGGGCTTCGGGGGCCGGGCCGTCATCACCTGGCCGCAGTCGCGGGTGCGCCTGACGATGGACTGCTCGGAGGCGTTCACGCACCTGGTCGTGTTCACGCCGCGCCTGGACCCGGCCGACCCGGCCGCGCCCCCCCTGCCCTGGTTCTGCGTCGAGCCGTGCACGATGGTGAACGACGGGTTCAATCTGACCGCGGCGGGCGTGCCGGGAACCGGCGTCCGCGTGCTCCGGCCGGGGGAGCGCCTCGACACGCGGGTGCGTTTCCGGGTGGACGAGATCTGACCATTCACGCGGAGGGCCCCATGGCGACCTGGCTGCTGAAGACCGAACCCGACGATTACAGCTACGACGACCTCGCCCGCGACGGACGCACGGTGTGGGACGGCGTGACCAACCCCGCGGCGTGCATCCACCTCCGCTCGATCAAGCCGGGGGACACGGCGTTCATCTACCACACCGGCGACGAGAAACGCGTCGCGGGCCTGGCGAAGGCCGTGTCCGCGCCGTACGAGGACCCCAAACACCCGGGCCTGAACGGCAAGGGCGACGTGGCCCGGCCCGTGGTCGATCTCGAACCGGTTGCCCCGGCCACCAAGCCCCTCACGCTCGCCGACTTCAAATCGGACGCGGACCTGCAGGCCGACGGCTTCGAGATCGTCCGCCTGCCCCGCCTGAGCGCCATGCCCGTGCCCGCCGCGATCGCCAAACGCATCAAGTCGCGGGCGGGCATCAAGGCGTGACTCACCGCGCCGGCGGGTAGGAGAACGCGGCCAGCCGGTTGCCCTCCGAATCCTCGAAGCCGAAACCGCGGGGCGCCCAGTCGTTGCCCGGTTCATCGAGCGGATCAACAGGCGTGCCCATCGCCGTCAGGCGGGCGTGCAGGGCGTCGAGATCGTCGGTGCGAAAATCGATGACGCCGTGCCGCAGCCCGGTCGCGGGGCAATCGAAACCGAGACGCACGCCGGGCCCGGTCGCCACGAGCAGCAGGCCGGGCCCCTCGCGTGCTTCAAGCAGCGCGTGATGCTCGTCGGTCCATGCCTCCTCGAACCCGAGGGCTTGGACGTACCAGCCGACGGCCCGGCGCAGGTCGGACACGGGCACCTCGACGGCGCCCATCATGACGCTCGGCGCGGGCATCAGAACCCGACCGCGTTCTTCGTGCCCTGCTTGGTCACGTCCTCGACCTTGGTCCACGCCTCCAGGCCGGTGCGCACGTCGGTCAGCGTCAGCCGGAAGGTGTAGGTCGTCTGGCGGGTGCGGCCGGCGGCGCGGGCGAGCTGGGTGACCCGCCCGGTGAGGGTGAAGTCGGGCGTGAGCGTCTCGAAGTCCGAGCGGCCCTCCAGCATGGCCCGGCGGCGCAGCTCCTCCTGCGCCTCGCGGGACTCGGGGTTGTCCCCGCGGGCGGTGATCACCTGCACGCGACCGGTGTTCACCAGCTGCTCCCGCATGCGGTAGAGCAGCTCGTCCACGCTGAAGGACGACGCGGTGTCGTTGACCACCCGGTCGATGGTCAGGCGGGCCGGGCGGTTCTGGCCGGTGTCGAGCACGCCGGAGGCGATCAGGGACTCGAGCATCCCCGCCGCGGCGACCTGGAGGTCCTGGATGTCCACCTCGCCGACGCTCACCACGGACTCGTGGCCGCCGGTCTCGATGACGCGGGCGGGCTGGGAGCACGCCTGCAGGAGGAGCAACGCGGCGGAGAGTGCGATCACGGAACGCATGGGTGTCCTTTCTGCGGGGCCTCACGCCCCGACGCGGTCAGTAGCGGCGGACCTGCAGGCGGAAATCGGTGGCCTCGGGCGTCAGGGCGGTCGAGCGGAGCACGGTCGACCCGCCCGCGGGGGCCGAAGCGCTGTGCCACACGGCGTTGCGGGACGAGATCACGTTGCCCCGGTCGTCCAGCCATTCGAAGCGGTAGAGGAACCGGCGGGTGCGGAAGTCGTCGTTGGCCACGTCGACCTGGGCTTCGAGCGTGCCGGCGTCGTTCCGGAACACGCGGACCTCGGTGGCGTGCAGGAACAGGCGGGACAGGGCGTCGTTGACGTCCTCGCGCACGGCGACGGCGTCCTCGCCGGGCCCGCCCCGCGTGCTGGTGGTGTTGACCGTGCCGCAGGCCTGGAGACCCAGGCAGAGGCACAGGCTCAGACAGGCGGTCGGCACGGCGCGTTCAAGGTTCACGGGCCATCTCCCGGGCTGGTGGTGCGAGCGCCGCCCGCACCACCGACGGCCCGGCCGCCAGGGGGTGCGGGAGCGTGAAAACGATGATATGACTGCGCGCCGGATCGACCGTCACGGGCCACGACGACGCGCCGATCCGCACGCGGAGCAGGCCGTCCTCGGGCGTGGGCGCCCGGGCCAGCAGGATCCGTTTCGGCAGGGTCCGCCACGAGCGTGTGTCCGCGTTGGCGGTCGCCGCCTGATAGATGATGCCGATGAGCTGCGCCAGGCTCCCGCCGGACTCCCGGGCGGCGTAGGTCGCGCCGGCCTTCAGCCCGGCGCTGAGCAGCTCCTGGGCGATGATCGTCGGCAGCCGGTCCCGGAACTCGGCCGCGACCATCGTGTCCACGTCGGCGAGCAGGGCCGCCTCCGCGACAGTCCCGCCGGCCTCGACCCGCACCGGCCCTGGCACGCCGTCCTGGAAGCGCAGCACGGGGAACGCGGCGGCCACGTAGTTCACGTCGCCCACGGGGATGGGCACGTGCAGCGCGAACTCCTCCAGCCGCGGGGCGCGCCCGGCCATCACGTACACCCACGTCGTCGGCCCCGGCTCGGCGAGCCCCTCCAGGCGGTCCAGGTCCGGCAGCACCGCGGGCGCGACCCCGGGCTCCATGGCGAGGACCTGTCGCAACTCGAAGCGGGCCCGCTCCAGGTCGGTCGCGTCCCCGCCCGCGGCCATCAGGAACACCCCGCGCAGGTGCGAGGCGAACGGGTTGCGGAACTCGCCGTACGCACGCAGGTCGGCCAGGTCGGCGTAGTGCGTGCCCATGATGCTCTCGATGCGTCCGGCGTCGAGGTTCACGCCGCGACGCCGCGCGTCCTCGGCGAGGCGCTCCTCGGACCGCTCGATCCGCCCGGCGTACCGACGCACCGCGTCCTCCTGCCATTCGCGGGCCAGGTTGAGGCGCACGCGCGCCCCCTCGAAGTCGCCCAGCCCGATGGCGTTCACCGCGTCCAGGGCGGTGGCCATGACACGATCCACCGGCGTGCCGCGGAAAGTGGCGGTTGTCTGGTTGACCGCGGTCGTCGCGAGGGCCTCGGTCACCTTCGCCTCGGCCTTCTCGTCCAGGTACGGGCGCACGTCGGCGTGGACGCGTGCGAAGAACTCGCGGCTGGTCTCCAGGTCGCCGGCCATCTGGGCCGCCCGCGCCGCCTCGAGGTTGTAGATCACGCGGTTGATCTCGTCTCCCGCCCGCCGCTCCGCCCGGGCCACCGCGAGGTCTCTCGCGCCCGCGTAGTCGCCCGCGGCGATGCGCTGGTCGAGCTGTTCCTCGAACGCCCGGTACCCGCTCTGGCACGCCGTCAGCCCGGTCATCACCGGCGCGGCCAGCGCGCACGCGGTCAGCAGGGGTCGCAGACGCCGCGTCCTCATCGCCGGATCAGGTCCGCCCAGAAGTGCGTCTCGGGCGACACGGTGAGCGACCGGAGCGCCGAGGTGTCGATGGTCAGCCGGCTCGACCGGACGAACTGGGCCAGGCCGTGGGCCAGCGCCTGCTCGTTCTCACGCAGGGCGGCGCCGTCCTTCAGCCCTTCGAGGAACGCCGCGTGCTGCATCCAGCGCGCCCGGCCCTCCTCGCTCAGGCGGACCGGCACCGTCAGCGTCATCCCCTCGCGGGCCACGACGAACCGGTCCGCCGGTTCCAGCCCGGGGCCCTCCAGGCGCAGCCGGTGCGGGCCGGGCGTCAGCGTGATCTCGCCCGGCGCGGTGCCGACTAGGAAGCCGTCCACCAGCACGTCCGTCGCGCTCGGCGTCAGGGGCAGGCTCGCGCCCGTCACGACCCACGCGCCGTCGATCTTCCGGATCTCGGGGACGCTCAGCTCCTCCATGCTCACGCGGACCGTCACCCTCACCTCACCCTCCGCGGGGGCCCGCGTGCGTCCGGCCTCGGCCAGCGCGGAGGCCCGGGCCGAGCGCCCGAGGCGCATCCCCGCGTCGCGCAGCAGCGGGCCCAGGTCCGGCCGGGACTGGCGGCTGGTCGCCGACAGGCGCTCCTTGGCCGCCGCCTCGGCGTGGCCGGACGCGACCGCGCCCCCCGTCGCGCCGGAGATCAGCGTCCAGGTCATCGACAGCTCCGTCTCGGTCAGGTCCGACTCGACGCCCAGGTCCGGGTCGGCGAACTGACGCCGGGACTCGGACAGGTCCGCCGCCGTGGCGATGAGGATGCCGTCGGCGCCGAGCGTGCGGGCCAACGCCGCGGCGGAGGCCTGATCGTCGAGCAGGCGGGCCGCCCGGGCCGACGCGTCGTCGGCCTCGCCGGGCGTCGAGCCCAGGGCCGCGACCGCGCTGAGCACCACCGAGCGGCTGATCACCTCGATCCCCGGCCCGGCCAGCCCGGCCGTCACCCAGCTCTCGATCGCGTCGGCGTGCTCCGGGCGCAGGTCCGGGTCGGCCAGGCGCACGAAGATCGCCAGGCGCGTCGTGCCGGCGGGCTCCGGGTCCGCGTCGGCGATCTCGGGCGCTCGGGACGGCGCCTCGTTGGCGACGCCCGGCCCGCGCTCCCGGGCGGGCGCGGCCGATCCGGCCGAGTTGCGCACGCGCCCGTTCGGGTCCACGCCCGGCGGCAGGCCGTCCGGGGCCAGGCGGAGCACGGCCCCCACGTCGATCCCGTCGTCCTCGATGGCCTGGGCCTTGGAGAACCGGGGCGTGACCTCGGTGATGCGCACCCAGCCGACCGGCACCTCCTCCGCCCCGAGCACCTCGCCGGTCTCGGGGTCGACCAGTTCGCGCCCCGCGTGGTAGACCCGCCAGTACTGGCCGGGCTCGATGCCCGTGCCCTCCGCCCGGTTGAGCGTGACCTGGCCGAAGGTGTACGCCAGCACCCGGGCCGGCGCGAGCCGGTCGAGCACCGCGTTGGCCGCGCGGCGCGCCAGCGTCTCGGCGACGGAGCCCAGCAGGGCGTTGGTCAGCCGGCCCTCGTGGCGGGCGCCGGGCAGCGTCTCGCGCACGTCGGACTCCTCGAGCCGCAGGCCCACGGTCTCCAGCAGCACGCCGGTGGTCGTGTCGTAGATCCGCAGCGTGCCCAGCAGTTGCACCGTGCGGCGTTCGATCGTGGTCCGGCCAAGCCCGCCGTCGAAGTCCGCCTTGGCCACCGCGTCCTGGAAGTTGTCCACGCGGACCGTCACCACGTACCGCGCCCCGGCCAGGGCGTAGGCCCGGGCCGTCTGCGGGTCGGACGGGTCGACCAGGCCCGAATCGGCCAGGCCCTGTTCCTTCAAGACCTCGGCAAGGTCCGACCGGGCGACCACGTCGAAGCGCCGCGAGTCCGACAGGGCCCGGATCAGCTGCCCGTCCGCGGCCTCCAGGATCTGCTGGAGCGCCTCGGCCTGGCCGTTGGCGCGGGCCGCACGCACGACGCCGTCCGTCGCGTCGATCGAGCGCACCGCCACGCGGGGTTTTTCCGCGGCGTCCTGGGCCGTCGCGGGCGCGGCGGCGAACAGGGCCATCGCGGCGATCACGCGCACGATCCACAGGCTGGTTCGAATCACGGCTTCCTCCCGTCCTGGATCCGGCCCCCCCGCCCCGCCTCGACGGGCGGGGCCGATCCTTCAAGATAGCAACCGCCCGCCCCCGGGCCCACTGACACGATTCCCCGGACCCGGGGGTCACGGCCCGCCGCGGGCGCGGTTGCAGCGCCGGCGGATGGCGTCGAACTGCTCGTCCAGGGCGTGCTCGAACGCGGGCAGGGTCACGCCGTCGTTGAAGTAATGAAGGATGTGGTCCAGGGCCCCCGTCCGGTACAGCCCGGTGAAGGCCTCGACCGCTTCAGGCCAGTAGAGACTGCCCATCCCCGCCTGCAGCTCGACCAGGGCCCGGTCGGCGGCGTCCGGCCCGGGCTTGGGCCGGTAGGGGCGGACCGAGGTCATCGCGTCGAAGGCGTCGATCACGGCGAAGACCCGCGCCGCGGTCGGGATCGTCTCCCCGCGCAGCTGGTGCGGGTATCCCAGGCCGTCCCACCGCTCGTGGTGGTACCGGACAAGGTCGAGGATGGGCTCCTCCGTCACGTCCAGGCCGATCATCCGCGCGTTGCCCGTCACCGGGTGCAGCTTGATGATCTCGAACTCCTCGGGCGTCAACCGCCCCGGCTTCTGGAGCACCGCGTCCGGGATGTCCAGCTTGCCCACGTCGTGCAGCGCCGCGGCCTGGGTCAGCAGCCCGATCCGCTCACGGTCCGCCCCGAAGTGCTCCAGCATCGCCCGCGTGTAGAGCACGACCCGCCAGGTGTGGGCCGCGGTCGAGAGGTCCTTCCGCTCGATCTCGCGCACGAGACGCTGCACCGTGGCCGGGTCCATCATCCATCCTTGACCGCCGGTCCCGCCCGGGAGGGGACAAGCCCCCCGCCCCCCCACCGCGCTCAGCCGCGGGCTGACGGCGCCCTGTCAGCGAGCCCCCACCGCGCCCCGCCCCGACCCGAAATCCGACCGAACTTGTCATACACTACTAGGGATGGAAGCGATCCTCGGCGTGTTGGGGGCGGTCGCGGCCGGCCTGGCGGCGGCCCTGTGGGTGTGCCGTCGCGGGTGGAAGGCCGCCGAGGCCCGGGCGGAGGGTCTCGCCCGCGAGGCGGACGCACGCCGGGCCGAGGCCGAGCACGCCCGGCTCGCGTCGGACGCCGCGGGCCGGGACTTGGAGCGGGCCCGCGCCGAGCTGGCCGAGGCGCGGCTCCGCGAGGGCGAATCGGGCGCCCGTGTGCTGGCCCTCTCGCAGGAGAACGCCGCCCTGCGCGAACGCCTGGACAACGCCGAGAAGATCCGCCAGGAACTCCAGGCCAACGAGCAGCGGATGCGCGAGGCTTTCGAGGCCATCGGCGCCCGCACCGTCCAGGCCAGCCAGGAGGTCCTGGCCAAGGTGATCGGGGACCGGCTCGCGGCGGCCGACGAGAAGGCCCGGGCCGAGCACGAGCAGCGCCGCGCGGCGGTCGAGGCGATGGTCAAGCCCATCGGCGAGAGCCTCGCCCGCACCAACGCCCAGCTCAACCAGCTCGACGAGCGCGTCCGGGCCTCCAGCGAGTCCGCCGAGCAACTCAAGGAACAGACCGCTCGCCTCGCCAAGGCGCTCTCGCGCCCCGAGATCCGCGGCCAGTACGGCGAGATCCAGCTCCGGCGGGTGGCGGAGCTGGCCGGCATGACCAGCTACTGCGACTTCTGCGAGCAGGTGTCCAGCCGGGACGACGAGGGCCGGCTCCAGCGTCCCGACATGGTCGTCACGCTGCCCAACAACCGGGTCATCGCGGTCGACGCCAAGACCAACATCCACGCCTACCTGGAGGCGGTCAACTGCGCCGACGACGTCGAGCGCGAGGCCCACCTGGAGCGCTTCGCCCGGCACGTGGGCGAGCAGGCGAAGAAACTGGCGGACAAGAAGTACTGGGCGGCCTTCGATGGCTCGCCGGAGTTCGTGGTGATGTTCGTGCCGGGCGACCAGTTCATCGACGCCGCCCTGGCCCGCCGCCCGGACCTCATCGACCGCGCGGCCCAGGACGGCGTGATCCTCGCCAGCCCCAGCACTCTGATCGGGCTGCTACGAGCGGTGGCCGTGGGCTGGCGCGAGCACCGCCTGGCCGAGGAAGCCCACGAGTTGCTCGCCCTCGGCAAAGAGTTGCATGACCGTGCGGCGACTGCGTTCGACCACGCGGCCAAGCTGGGCGACTCGATCCGGCAGAGCGTGGAGCGGTACAACAAACTCGTCGGTTCGATCGATTCCCGGCTGGTGCCCACGCTCAAACGGTTCGAGTCCGCTGGCGCTGGCAGCGGCAAGGCGCTGGCGGAGGCCCAGCCGGTGGTGGTCGAACCGCGGGCCCTGCTGGCGGGTGAAGGCGAAGCGTGAGACGGCGGTCGCAGTCTCCGGGGGCCATCTAGGGCGAACCGTGCATTCCGGCCCGTGTGAAGATCCCACCATTCCGCGATCTCGTATGAAAACCGTTCGGGCGGTCGGGGAGGGGTATCCCTAGCATCCCGTGCCGCCCGTTCCGGGCCGGCGGGCCCCGGGCGGGCGAATCAGCCGGTCGATCGGGCTCGGACGGAACAGAGGGGCGGGTTGGGCCGATCCATTGGTCAAGGAGGCTTTGAGCCACATGTCGGAGAACGAAACCAAGAGCCCCGGTCCGGCCAAGGACGCCAAGGGATCCGGAAAGCCGTCCTCGAAGGGGCCCGGCCCCGGGAAGACCGGCGGGCCGTCCCAGCCCCCCGGGTCCAGGGGGGCCATGGGCGTGGTGGTCGCGCTGCTGATGGTGGCGCTGCTCGCCCTGTTCATGACCTCGTCCCAGTCGGGCCGTGAGATCACCTTCCAGCAGTTCGAGAGCTACTACGCCTCCGACCAGATCGACAAGGACAGCGTGGTCCTGCGGGACAACGCCATCCTCGCGTCGCTGGTCCAGACCGAGGTGTCCGACCGCGCCCGGCTCGTCCGCGTCCCCGTCACCGGGCTGGCCCGCGAGGCGGTCGCCGAGCGCGTCATGGAGCTGACCAAGGGACGCGTCAAGCAGCGCCCCCAGCCGGGCTGGGTCAACCTGGTCTACTTCTTCGGCCCGGTCGTCCTGGTCATGGTGATCCTCTGGTTCGTCATCGCCCGGGGCATGCGTGCCGCGGGGGGCGGGCCCGGCGGCATGCTCGGTTCGTTCGGCAAGTCCCGCCACCGCACCCTGACCAAGGAGATGACCGGCATCACCTTCAAGGACGTCGCCGGCATCGACGAGGCCAAGGACGAGGTCACCGAGATCATCGAGTTCCTCAAGAACCCCAAGCGCTTCACCCGCCTGGGCGGACGCATCCCCCGCGGCGTGCTCCTCTCCGGCGCCCCCGGCTGCGGCAAGACCTTGCTGGCCAAGGCCATCGCCGGCGAGGCCGACGTGCCCTTCTTCTCGATCTCCGGCTCTGACTTCGTCGAGATGTTTGTCGGCGTCGGCGCCAGCCGCGTCCGCGACCTGTTCAAGCAGGCGAAAGAGAACTCGCCCTGCATCATCTTCCTCGACGAGATCGACGCCGTCGGGCGCCGGCGCGGCGCGGGCTTCAACCAGGGCGGCCACGACGAGCGTGAGCAGACCCTCAACGCCATCCTCGTCGAGATGGACGGCTTCGGCTCGGGCGACGGCGTGATCGTCATCGCCGCGACCAACCGGCCGGACGTGCTCGACCCGGCCCTGATCCGGCCCGGGCGCTTCGACCGCCAGATCGCGGTGCCGCTCCCGGACGTCAAGGGGCGCCTCGAGATCCTCAAGGTCCACTCCAAGAAGGTCAAGCTCGGCCCGAACGTGGAGCTGGAGAAGATCGCCCGCGGCACGCCCATGTTCTCCGGCGCCGACCTGGCCGCCATCATCAACGAGGCCGCCATCGGCGCCACGATGGAGAACAAGGATTTCATCGAGCACGAGGACCTCGAGGAGGCCCGCGACAAGGTCAAGTTCGGCCGCGCCAAGAAGTCCCGCGTCCGCGAGAAGGACGAGAACAAGCTCGTCGCCTACCACGAGGCCGGCCACGCCGTCCTCCAGGCCCTGCTCAAGGACGCCGACCCCCTCCACAAGGTCACGATCATCCCCCGCGGCGACGCCGGCGGCGCCACCTTCTCGCTCCCCGAGAAGGACCGCATGGGCTACAGCCTCAAGTGGCTCCTGGCGACCATGCGCGTCGTGTGCGGCGGACGCATCGCGGAAGAGAAGGCGATGAACGACGTGTCCAGCGGCGCCAGCCAGGACATCCGCCAGATCACCGCGATCGCCCGGGCCATGGTCCTCGAGTGGGGCATGTCTCCCAAGCTCGGCTTCATCAACTACGCCGGGGCCGACACCCGCGAGATGTACCAGCCGGAGAAGGACTACTCCGAGGAGACCGCCCGCCTCATCGACGAGGAGATCAAGCGCCTGACCAGCGAGGCCTACAGCGACGCGACGCGCCTGCTCGACGCCAACTGGGACAAGGTCGTCGCCGTCGCGGAGGCCCTGCTCCGCCACGAGACCCTCACCGCCGACGAGGTCCACCGGCTCATGCGCGGCGAGGAGCTCTCCAAGCCGACCGTCGCCGACCTGCTCAGCGCCGACCGGGCCCGCAACGCCGGCAAGCCCAAGGGCGTCACCCACGCCCCCGAACTCCAGGGCCCCGACGCCCCCGAAACGCTGCCGGACCCGGCGTAAGGGTTCTTGACAACTGTTCCCATCAACCGGCTTCGTGCCGGTTTTTTTATTCTTCTGGCGGGCGCGGTGCTGTACGATCCGCCTCGAACCCCGCGACTCTTGAAGATGTGGAGACTGGATGAGCCTCGAAATACGCGCCGAAGGAGTAATCCGCAGGCACGGCGTTTTCGGCACGAAGCCTTCGGCGGAGGCGTTCGCGGAGACGACGCGGGCTTGGCTGGATCACCGGTGCGAGCACCTTCGGGTCCGCCCCGCCGCCGTGACGCGGGATGGAGACAGCTTCGAAGTTGTCGCCTTCGTCCACCCGGCCGGGGGCCATATCGTCGTGCGGGTCGACACGCACGGCCGAGTGACGCTCGAATCAACGACAAACCCGGTCGGCCCGGGTTTTCACGCCTTCGTCTGCGACACGGTCGATGCCGTCGGCGCAGAACTGAAAGTGAAGTGGTCCGGTGTCGAGGACGAGACCGGGTTCTTTGATCATCGCGACTTTGCTCGGCTGCGCCAGGTGATGACCAACTGGCTGCGACATCTCGCGACGTTCTGCGTCGAGCAGATGTCCGACGGCGCACCCCTCGCCCTCTCGATGCCGATCGGCCCCCGGCCGGAACTCCAGCCCGGCATGGTCGCCATGCCAATGGGACCACGTCCATCGGGTTGGCTGCGTTCGGTCGCCGCCAAGCAGTCCGACGGAAACGAGTTCTTTGCCTGGTGGGACCAGGGATGGGGCGTGCCCGATCGCGTCAGGTGGCTGCACGCGGCGTTGTGGAACGTGACAAGTTTCGAGGAGCCCCAGAACCAGGAAGAAGCAAATTTGCAGCAACTGGTACTGCGGCACGCGGCCGCGCTCGTGACGGACGGGGCGGATCTTGGCCCCATGTCCGCCGACCTCGCGGACCTGTCGCGGGCCGAGGGAGGAACGTACGAGTGCCACTTTGCCAACCGTGCCGGAGGCGGCGCCATCGGCTACCGGCGACTCCCGGCTACGCACTTGATCTCCCACGGCTGGTCGATCACCCTGCCCGGCCACTTTGCGGTTATCGTCGAAGACGACACCTGGATCGCGTACGACAACGATCGGACCGTGCGGTTCTCGTCATACAAGATCCGTTCCGATGATACCCCGGAGCGTCTTCTGAACTCGCTCTCGATCCCGGACGGATTCGAAGCGTTGCCTCTGGAAACCCGGAACGGCGCCGTGCACCGCGTCAGCTTCGGGCGGGCAAAGCCCGAAGATGACTGCGACTGGGTGGTCCGCTGTGAGGTGGTCAATCTCCCCAACCTGGGATGCCTCACGGTCGCCGTGGTGGATCGGTACCACAGCTGGGGTATCGAGATCACGGGCAACCTCCGCTTTACGCGGCCAGCCTGAACTCAGACCCCTGCGCTTCGCCACACGGGCGGGGGAACCCGCCGTTCATCACCACGCCGAGCGCATCTCGGCGACGATGCCGCGGGCGAGCTCGTCGATGGCGTCGCGCTGGCCGACCTCGATGCGCTCGCCGGCGCCGCGGGCGGGGGCGAACACGCCGGTGGCGGAGAACTGTTCGCGGGCCACGCGGGTCTCGCCGGTGCGGTTGTCGCGCCAGGAGAAGCGGATGGTCAGGCGGTAGACCTGCTCCTCGGTCAGCCCGGTGGCCGGGTCGTTGGAGAGCACGTCGAGCTCCGCGTCGGTGATGACGCCCTCGATGACGGTGTCGGCCCGTTCGGGGCTGACCACGCGCCAGGGGGTCTGCTGCTGAATCTGCTTGACGACGGCCTCGGTGAGCGTCAGCTCCGTGCCGCGGGCGAAGGTGTGGTTGGCGAAGATGGGCACGCCGACCGTGCGGACGGAGGGGTCGTAGGGCTCGGTGAAGGCGTAGCCGCGGGTGGGGTCGGACGAGCAGGCCGCGACGCCCAGGACCACGGCGCCCAGGACGGCCGCGCTCCACGCCGCCCGGGCGGGGCGAGCGCCGGACGGACGCCGGCCGTCGGAAGCGACCCGGCTCACGGGGCCGCCTCCGGGTCCGTGCCGGGGCGGGGCCGGCTGGTCTCGTCGCGCGGCTCGGCCAGCTCGTCCGCGTCCTGCGGGCGCGGCTCGGGGGCGGGCACGGCCCGCAGCCACCCCTTCTCCTGCATGAGCCGGGCGGCCCGGGACGCGGCGTCCGAGCCCGGGTGCCGGTTGATCAGGCGGGCGAGCAGGAAGCGGGCGCTCGGTTCGTCCCCGGTCTTGACGTACCAGATGGCGGTTTCGAGCATCTGTTGTGCCGCGGACTCGTCCACCCAGGACTCCAGGCCGTCCATCACGCCGGTGCGGGCGGACTCGCCGGGGTAGGTGCGCCGGTAGCGGTCGATGAGGATCTTGGCGTCGATCAGCCCGGAGCCGTCGTAACGCGGCCCCTTGAACCGCGCCACGCTGCACTCGATCTCCCGGAGCAGGGCGAACCGGATGTGCTCGGAATCCGGGTAGTTGGCCCGGAAGATCGAGTACATCTCCGCGGCCAGCTTGAGCTCCCGCCGGTTGTAGTAGTGCTGGGCGAGGTCCAGGGCCGCCCGCTCGGCGAGCTCCGACCCCGGCACGCGCTCCTGGGTGCGGAGCAGGAGCTCCTCGCCCGTGGTCCGGGCGTTCTCCATGCGGAAGCCCAGGAAACGCCGGCGCAGGCCCCCGAGGTAGGCCATGCCGATCTCGTACTCGCGCTGCACGGCCCGGGCGTAAAACGGCGTGGCCGAGAAGTCGCGGATGACGGTCTCGTAGTCGAACAGCGCGTCGTACTCGCGGTCGTTGGCCAGGCGGGCCTCGGCGCGGAGGAAGTAGGCCTCGGCCAGGTGCGGGCTGCGGGTCCGGGCGTGGTCGTCCAGCCAGTCGGTGAGGACCTCGACGGCCCTGGAGGGGCGGCCCTCGGCCAGCAGACGCCGGGCCTGCCAGAGGGTGTATTCGTCCGTGCCCGGCTCCGGCGCGGCGGTCTGGGTCCACCCGCCGTCGCCGTCGAGCGTGAACTCGGTGGCCTGGGCCAAGGCCGGACCCGCCCAGAGGGCGGCGGCGAGAGCGGCGGCGAGCGTCGGTCGGGCGGGCATGGGGGGATGATAACGGGCCCCGACCGTGGGGACCGGCCCGTCCGGCGGACGACGGAAGAGGTACGCAGAGGTGCAGAGATCACGCAGAGGACGCAGAGGAAGGCCCGGGGGGGGAACCGGTAGAAGAAGGAACACCACCCCACCCCCCACCATGAGCCGCGGGCTTCAGCCCGCGCGGTCGCCGCGCCGGCCCTGGGCGCTGGGATCAGGAGGAAGAGGTACGCAGAGGTGCAGAGATCACGCAGAGGAAGGATCGGGGGGGGACTTCAACGCGAAGATCGCGAAGGGCGCGAAGGGGCGGCCGAGGGAAAGGGACGACCGCCGGGCACCGGATAGCCCCTCACGCAAGTGAGGGGATGGGGTGGACCCCGAGGTTCCCGAACAAGTCCGCGACCGCCGAACCCCGGGCTCCGGCCCCCCCGCGCCCGACGACCGAACCCATGGCAAATACCGCCGAATCCCTGCGCACGGCCGCCGGAGCCCTGGAAAACATCGTCGGAACCCTGTGAAAGGTCGCCGAAGCCATGGAAAACATCGCCGGAACCCTGTGAACGGTCGTCGGAGCCATGGAAAACATCGTCGAAACCCTGTGAAAGGTCGTCGGAGCCATGGAAAACATCATCGGAACCCTGTGAAAGGTCGTCGGAGCCATGGAAAACATCGCCGGAACCCTGTGAAAGGTCGTCGGAGCCATGGCAAACATCGTCGGAACCCTGTGAAACATCGCCGTGAAACGCGTGGCGGGGGTGATAAAGGGGATGGACGTGGCCTGGGCCCGATCATGGGAAGGGTGCGCACACGCCCTCCACTGCGGGGAAGGGAGCCGCCGATTCAGACGGTCACGGAGCAGCGGAGCGACCCCCGAGGCACCTCGGTCGGCGGACTGCATGGATGCGGCAGAGTGCCGAGCCGGAACGAGCGCTCATGCCCCCGGCCCGTGGGCGCGCTGCTCCGACAAGCGTTCAAAATGGACTGTCGATCCGGTGGTTGCGGGTTCGAGTCCCGTCCGCCTCGTTGAAAAAGGGCCCTTTTATGGGCCCTTTTCCTTTGGTGGGTCACAGTGGGGTCACAGGGTCGGGCTACTTCTTCTTCGACTTGCCGCGCGGCACGACCTTCACCCGCTCCTTCTCCGTCGTGCGGGGGTGGGCTTCGGCATACGCCTTCGTCACCAGTTCGCCGGTGACGGAACTGCGGTAGATCGTCTTCGTCTTGGGTTTGGCTGCCATCTTGATCTCCAGGGAACGTGCGAGGGGTTCAGTTCAGGCGGCGACGAGCGCGTCCAAGGCGTCCAGAGCGACGTCCGCCCCGGCCTCCACCTCAGCGATGGCGGCCAACTCCGGCGTGGACATCACGAACACGCCGGTCCGCGCAAGTTCCCGGCGGCGGGCCTGCGTGGCGGCGTCGATGCTGGGCCCGACGAGCATCACGACTCCCGAGGACGTGTTCGCGCAAAGGGCCCTTGCATCGACGTGGCTCAGCGCCGCGGCCGTGATCGGGACGTTGGACGCGAGGACGACGACGTTCGGGCGTTCGCCCGGACCGCCATTGTGGCGGGCGTTCCAGAGCAGGCCCTTTGGCGCGACGTTCGACATCACCACCCCCGCGAACCCGTTGACGCTCCCGTCGAGCGGGCGCGGGTGTTGGAGCACGGGATGGAACGCCGAGACCAGACCGGCGGTGATTCGCTGCGCCAGCGCCATCACGTCGTTTGCGTTCCGGGCCGCGCCCCGCAGCTCGGCGATCAGGTTGGAGATGTCATCCTCCCGCCCTTGCGGGTGGATGCTCTCCAGCTCGCCGGGCGTCAGGACGGGGCGGTTCTCACGGGCGCGGCCCTTGTACCCCCTCAGCGCCTCCGGGAAGGCGTTGGTGATTTTCGCCATGACGTTCTTGCGCGACCCCTTCTTCTTCAAGTCGTCGCGCAGTTTGCCGCGATGCACCTGCTTCCCGTTGTTCTTCGTCGGGACGTTCTGAAGCATCTGCTCCAGCGCGGTGACCGCACGCGGGTTGCCGTTCTCGTAGTAATGATCCAGGAAGTCGGTCAGGTACTGGTTGGGCTCCAGCGACAGGTCCTTCCTCACGACCGCCCGTGGCACGAGCAGGATCGCACGAACCCCGTCCGTCGGCAGGTCCATCGTCACCGTCGTCCATCCGGTGCCGGCGCGCCACGCCTCGAACGTCTCGCGCTTGGCCATCGGGATTCCGAGAAGGCGGCACTGGTCCTGCGTGTAGGCGGCAAGGTGTTCCCGCAGGACGTTCGTCACCATGTCCGACACGATGTCAAAGCCGATTCCCTCGACGAACAGGGCGGCGTCTTCGATGTCCTCGATGCGGCCTGTCTGGAACGCCTCGCTGCTCTCCAGCGCATCCAGAAACGGCCCGGCGCGATCGTCGCCCAGCCCAGAACCCTGCGGCTCGTCTTCCGAGTACCCAAGGCGGGTCCGGTTATCTTCCCGGAGACGCCCGAGCAGGACCAGAGCACCGGCTCGGTCACCTGCCCGCAGCTTATTCAGCACCTGCTGGAAAAAGTCGTAGGCCAGCGCGTGGCCCGCGGCGCACCAGGGCGTCTTCGTAGTCGCCAGCGCGTAGGGGTCGATGAACACCCGGATGTCCGTGTCGAGCGGAACATCCACGAAGTCGAGTTCTGATTGAGCGCGGTTGAGGTTGAACTGGTCAGAGAATCTCATGCTACGAGGCCCTTGAGGACGATCCATGTACCCAAGCGACGGTTCAAGGGCCCCACCGAGGCGCTAGACCGAACCCGCTGCGGTGCCGTCCAGGGCAGCCGCCAGCGCAGGCACTGTGCCTGTGCGTACCTGAGGACGGGTTACAAGGCCCATGCCAAACCGCCACGGCCACCCGTGCTTGTCGCAACTCCTGAAAACGGCTTCATTTATAGCTCACGCTAGCTTCATGGCCGCGTTCTGTTGGGGCTGCCAGAAAGCGCCCCAT
The DNA here is from genome assembly GCA_964464165.1 of uncultured Phycisphaeraceae bacterium. GTDB lineage: Bacteria > Planctomycetota > Phycisphaerae > Phycisphaerales > UBA1924 > UBA6054. The sequence continues at coordinate 50,001 of CAYXFA010000017.1, forward strand.
CGTGCTGCCACGCTGCCATTTTGGCATGTGCGCACCTTCCCCCGCAGGGGCGGGAGTATAGCAGATCGGCTCGATTTGTCAACATCTATGACCGCAAGCGCCCAAATATTCGCGTTGTCATTCGTTCTCCATTCTCTGGTCTAACCGTCGAAGCGGCAGGGTCGGGTAGCTCAGGGCTGCGCGCCACTACCGCCCGACCCTCGCCCTGATGTTCTCCGCCACCTCGGGCGGCAACGCCTCGGGGTGCCCGCTCGCGGCAATCTCCAACAGCAGGTCTAGGGACAGCCGCACGGCGTGCCGTGGCAGCAGCGTCCCGATGCTCCGGGTCACGCGGCGGACGGCCCGGCGCAGTTCGTCGTCGGCGGGGCCAGAACCCCAATCGCTTGCCGCCTGCGTCGCGTGATAGTCGACAATGCTGGCGTGCTCATTCAGCGTCGCCCGGACTTTGGATTGGGCCGTGAGCGCCACCAGCCCAGAGAACTGCCCGCCCGCGTCTTCGACGTACTGGCAGACGGCGCGGACGGCGGAGCGGTAGTACCGCTCGGTCACGGCGCGGGCGATGGCATTGGTACGGCTGTTCTGGCGTGACAGGATGCGTTGCGCGTCGTTCATCGGCCGCCCCCTTTCGTCAACCATGCGGGCGGCACGATCCCGGCGCGGCGCAGAGAGTCAATCACGGCCCTTTCCCCCACGCGGGCGACCACGGCCATTTGATCCGTCAACGTCCCGCCCGGTTTGAAGCAAGATACGTCGGCCCCGGCACTCGGGATGGGTCCGCCGCCCTTGGCCCCGGCTCCTGCGCTCGCGGGCCAGTAGTGCGGGCGAAGGCTTCGCAGTTGGCCGACAATGAACTGTTCAACCGTCTGCCCAGGGACCACGTTGGGCGCTGCCTTCGTCACCACCCGGCCTTCCTTCACCTCCAGGACGCCACGAAGGATCGCGGCGGCATCGTCGGTGTTCTGGGCGATGATGCCGGACTTGCCCAGGGCGTGGCGAATCTCAGCGTCCATGCGCTCCCCGTCCCGCTCCGCCGCGCTGCGAATCTTGAACATCTCTGCACCCTCCGAGTCCCCCGGTTTACCCGACACGGGCCCCCGGCACAACCCCCGCTTTCCGGGCGAAAGCCGGGCCGGCGTCGGCGTCGGGCCGCCCGTGGGCTCCGGGCCCGCCGGCCACTTCATCCATAACATTGATCGATCCCGTAATGTAGATCGATTTGATTCATGCCGCCCGTGCGCCCATCCTACCAGTGTCCGACCATCCCGCGAGGAGAACCAGCATGACCGCCGACCCCTTCAACGCCCACGCCACGCTCACCGTCGGGAACCGCGCGTTCCGCTACGTCCGGCTCCGCGCCCTCCAGGAGGCGGGCCTGGCCAACGTGGACCGCATGCCTTACTCCGTCCGGGTGCTGCTGGAGGCCATGATCCGCAACCTCGACGGGTTCGTGGTGACCGAGGACGACGTCCGCCGCCTCGCCGCGTACGACCCCGCGTCGGTCCACCCCGTCGAGATGCCCTTCATGCCCGGGCGCGTGGTCCTGCAGGACTTCACGGGCGTGCCCTGCGTGGTGGACCTTGCGGCGATGCGCGACGCGATGCGCAACCTCGGCGGCGACCCCGCCCAGATCAACCCCGCCGTCGCCTGCGACCTCGTCATCGACCACTCCGTGCAGGTGGACGACTTCGCCTCCCGCGTGGCCCTGACCATCAACGCAGAGAAGGAGTTCGAGCGCAACAACGAGCGCTACACCTTCCTCAAGTGGGGCCAGGAGAGCCTGGACAACTTCCGCGTCGTCCCCCCCGCCACCGGCATCGTGCACCAGGTCAACCTCGAGTACCTCGCGCGCGGCTGCCTGACCCGCCGGGACGCCAACGCCGAGCACGACGCCCCCTGGGTCTACCCCGACTCGCTGGTCGGCACCGACAGCCACACCACCATGATCAACGCCGTCGGCGTGCTGGGCTGGGGCGTCGGCGGGATCGAGGCGGAGGCCGTCATGCTCGGCCAGCCGGTCTACATGCTCACGCCCGAGGTCGTCGGCTTCAAGATCACCGGCAAGATGCCCGAGGGCGCCACCGCCACCGACCTCGTGCTGACCATCACGCAGATGCTCCGCGCCCACGGCGTGGTCGAGAAGTTCGTCGAGTTCTTCGGCCCCGGCATGGCCGAACTCAGCGTGCCCGACCGCGCGACCATCGCCAACATGGCCCCCGAATACGGCGCGACCTGCGGCTTCTTCCCGATCGACGCCAAGACCCTCGACTACTTCCGCCTGACCGCCAAGACCCCCGAGGAGCTGGCCCTGACCGAGGCCTGGGCCCGGGCCGCGGGCTTCTTCTGGGAGCCCGGCACGCCCGACCCCCACTTCACCAGCGTGCTGGAGCTGGACCTCTCCGAGGTCCGGCCCTCGCTCGCCGGCCCGCGCCGCCCGCAGGACCGCGTC
>CAYXFA010000018.1:0-52287 GCA_964464165.1 uncultured Phycisphaeraceae bacterium
AGAGCCTGGGGGAAGAGACGAAGAGACGGAGTCGGCTGGGGTGGTGGTCATGGGGCCGACCTTACCGCGGGGTGGGCGAAGATGGAAGGGGGTTGTTGGGTAGGTGCGGGCTTTGGCGCGCGCCGGTGGTATGTCGCGGGGGAGGGGGGGGCAAGAGTCGGCGGGAGAGGTTGTGCCCTGGGGCTGGGGGCGGGTAGGGTGGTGGGAGCAAGGAGGAGCCCTCACCCCTCTCCCGTCGCCCCCCCGGACGGGAGAGGAGGGGGAAAAGGAGGCTGGTGGTGGCGGCGACGACTCCGGAGCATGATGCGCGGGTTGCGAAGATCACGTTTGCGTCGGTGTATCCGCTCTACGTGACGAAGGTGGAGCGGAAGGGGCGGACGCGGGCGGAGTTGGACGCGGTGATCGGGTGGCTGACGGGGTTCGACGGGCCGCGGATCGAGCGGATGATCGAGGAGGGTGTGACCTTCGAGGCGTTCTTCAAGAAGGCGAAGCTGAACCCGAAGGCCGAGCTGATCACGGGGACGATCTGCGGCTACCGGATCGAGGCGATCGAGAACCCGCTGACGCGGCAGGTGCGGTACCTGGACAAGTTGGTGGACGAGTTGGCGAAGGGGCGGAAGATGGAGAAGGTTTTGAGGGGGGGGTGAGGAGACAGAAAGAGAAGGCCTTGGCCAACGGGCCCGCCTTCCATGGGGACTTTGCCGTACAAAAATGCTGGCTGATCGACCCGACGCCATGCGAGAACTTTTCTACGCAGTGTGCGTACACTGACAGACACCCGAGTACAAGTGCCAGGGACGCAACGCCGATGAAGTATTCCAACCCTCCGATTGTCGAAGCCATCTGTGACTTCGGGCTCGCAGATCGAGGGAAATGGAATTCGACTGTTCCGGGCAAATTCCATGATCGGGTAAAGGATTTCTACAACGGGTCGGTTGAAGAGCAACACCAGCTGCAGGCGCAGGTAAAGGTTTCGCCTGCTGGCGAATTGCAAATCGGATCTCCGCCCAGCGGAACGAGAACATTAATGTACCGCGCCGACAGATCAATGCTCGCGGCAGTAAGGCCTAATGGATTTGGCGTGCATTGCCTGAGGCCATATTGCGGCTGGGACAAATTTCGTACTCGGATTGATTCTGACTCAGAAATGTATTTTGACATTATCGGGTCCCCCGCTCTCGAGAGGATTGGACTGCGATACATCAATAGCATCATTCTCCCCAAGCTGCCAGATCTCACCGACTATTTTACAATTGCACCACAACGATCATCGCTGCAGAATCAGCCTGTTCATCAGTTCTTGTTCCGCACGACGTCAAGGGTAGACATTGAGGACAAGAGGACTTGCCTAGTGAACACGACGCTAGGCGATCCTCTTAGCTATGGCACGAACTTTGGCGGACCTGCAGTAGTTTTGGACATAGACATCGTGCTGAACGCGGGCACCCAGCCGATTCCACCCGCCCAAAGAATGACCATCGTCGATGCCATGAAGACTTTGCAGCGCAACGCATTTGAAGGCGCCATAAAGCAACCATGTCGAGAGCTATTCCAATGACGACGCCATCGATGACTATGCAAGAACGGCCTACTGATTGCACTCCATCCGTTCGTACTCAACCTAACTCGTCGACATTTGGGATATCCGATCGGCGCGGAGTTGCAGCAATGTTGCTTTCTGCAACGGCAATGGCCTCGACGCCAGCCATTGGAGCAATTTCCTACGAGTGCCCGGTAGTAATGCCGCAAACCGGAGACCCACTTTTCGCCTCGATAATGCAAATTTTTCCCACCTCGTTCGACGCAGGCGACGCACATGTCGACTTTACTCCGCTGCCCCAGAAGAGCACGAGGAAGTCCGCGTCGATTCGACAGATTATCCAGCACAGGGCTCTCGGTTTCTAACTCACCATAGTAGTCATGATGACCACAATTTATCAGCGAGTGGAGGATGGCACGCTGCATCAAGGGGATGTAGTTCTTGGATTGCAAATCCCAGTGGTAGTTGGCGAGTCGTTCGCACCCGGAGCTCGCGGACCAGGCAAAATTGAAGTTGATCTCGTAGAAACGAATGTCGTACTTGTATCTCAAACTTGTGATCTTGTCCACAGGAAGATCGACTCAGTTATCGTCGCACCGATAAATGACTGGGAGCGCTTGGAGGCGACCGGGTCAGTGGACGGCACGGCCAAAGATATAGCCAGAAAAAGAAAAAGCATAGCCCGCGGATACGAAACTCATCTCGCGCTCCTACATCCGAATCGACCGCACTTTGGATGGTGTGTAGCGGATTTTCGCCAGCTCCGACTAGTTCCAGCCAGTTATCTGCAACAGGTTGTCCCTGGAGCAAGGGATTGCCATTTCAGAATGGCATCTCCTTATCGCGAAGCCATTGCGCAGTCGCTTGCAAAATTCGTAATGCGCGTGGCGATCCCTGGCGATCTCTCCGAGTTTGAGAATGCAGGGTGGGCCAAAGGCTAGTGAGCCGATTTCTCGGTCCACTAGCGAAGTTCGCATCAATAATCGAAATCATCCCCGCCAGCGGCAACCCCGGCGGTCTTCTTGTCCTTGATCTCCACGATCGCGGCCTCGGTGGTCAGGAGGAGGCCGGCGATGGACGCGGCGTTCTGAAGGGCGACGCGTTCGACCTTGGTGGGGACGATGACGCCCATCTTGACCAGGTCGCCGTACTCGTGGGTGAGGGCGTTGTAGCCGAAGTTGGTCTCGGCGTTTTCCTCGACCTTGGCGGCGATGACCGAGCCGTCGAGGCCGCAGTTGGCGGCGATCTGCTTGATGGGGGCGGACACGGCGCGGTGGACGATGTCGACGCCGATGCGCTCGTCGCCGGTGACGGACTTGCGGAGCTTGTCCAGGCCGCGGCGGGCGCGGAGGATGGCGGTGCCGCCGCCGGGGAGGATGCCTTCCTCGACCGCGGCGCGGCAGGCGTGGAGGGCGTCCTCGACGCGGGCCTTCTTCTCCTTCATCTCGACCTCGGTGGCGGCCCCGACGTTGACCTGGGCGACGCCGCCGGCGAGCTTGGCGAGGCGCTCCTCGAGCTTCTCGCGGTCGTAGTCGGACGAGGCGGACTCGATCTGGGCGCGGATCATGTCGATGCGGCCCTTGATGTCGGCGGAGGCGCCGGCGCCCTCGACGATGGTGGTGTTGTCCTTGGTGATGGTGACCTTCTTGGCGCGGCCGAGTTCCTTGAGGTCGATCTTCTCCAGGTCGATGCCGAGCTCCTCCATGATGGCGGTGCCGCCGGTGAGGACGGCGATGTCCTGGAGCATCTCCTTGCGCCGGTCGCCGAAGCCGGGGGCCTTGACGGCGGCGACCTTGAGGACGCCGCGGAGCTTGTTGACGACGAGGGTGGCGAGGGCCTCGCCGTCGATGTCCTCGGCGATGATGAGGAGTTGCGAGCCGGACTCGGCGATCTTGCCGAGGATGGGGAGGAGGTCCTTGGCGGAGGAGATCTTCTTCTCGTGGATGAGGACGTAGGGCTTGTCGAGCTCGGCCTCCATGAGGGCGGGGTTGGTCACGAAGTGGGGGCTGAGGTAGCCCTTGTCGAACTGCATGCCCTCAACGAGCTCGACCTCGGTCTCGAGGGACTTGCCTTCCTCGACGGTGATGACGCCGTCCTTGCCGACCTTGTCCATGGCCTGGGCGATGATCTTGCCGATCTCCTCGTCCTGGTTGGCCGAGCAGGTGCCGACCTGGGCGATCTCCTTGGAGCCGGAGACGGGCTTGGACATCTTGCCGAGTTCCTCGACGATGGCGGCGACGGCCTTGTCGATGCCGCGCTTGATCTGGTTGGGGTTGGCGCCGGAGGTGATGTTCTTGAGGCCCTCGGCGAAGATGGACTCGGCGTAGATGGTGGCGGTGGTGGTGCCGTCGCCGGCCTCCTTGGAGGCCTTGGAGGCGACTTCCTTGACCATCTGGGCGCCCATGTTCTCGTAGGGGTCGTCGAGGGTGATCTCCTTGGCGACGGTGACGCCGTCCTTGGTGACGGTGGGCGCACCGAAGGACTTCTCGAGGACGACGACGCGGCCGGAGGGGCCGAGGGTGACCTTGACGGCGTGGGCGAGTTTCTGGACGCCCTTGAGGATGCGCTCGCGGGCGTCGGTGTTGAAGGCGATCTGCTTGGCTGCCATGGGGATGCTCCAGGGATTTGGGATCGGCCGTCAGCCGCGGGGGCTGGGGCGATTCGGGCTTGCTTACAGGCCGATGCGGATGTAGGCGATCCGGTCGGCTTCGAGGATGAACACGCTCTTTCCGTCGGTGAGTTTGACCAGGTGGTCGGTTTCCTCGGGGATGAGCATGGCCTTGTGGATGGTGAGGATGGTGGCGCTCTCGTGGAGGCCGGCGAGTGCGAAGTGTGCGTCGCGCTCGCCGTTGAGTTCCTTGAGGGCTTGCCGGAGTTGGTCCTGGTTCATGATGATGAAGAAGGGATCAGGGATCGGCCATCGGCCATCAGGGATGGCGGGGGATCCGTCTGATCCCCGTTGGCCGATCGCTGATGGCTCCTCACTCCACGATCGCCAGGACGTCGCTGGCGTTGATGATGAGGTACTCCTCGCCGTCGAGCTTGATCTCGGTGCCGCCCCACTTGCTGAGGATGATGCGGTCGCCGACCTTGACGTCCAGGGGGATGCGCTCGCCGGTCTTGTCGTTGAGGGTCCCGTCGCCGACGGCCAGGACGGTGGCGGTGGTCGGCTTCTCCTTGGAGGACTCGGGGAGGTAGATGCCCGCGGCGGTCTGGGCGGTGGGCTCGTCGCGCTCGACGAGGATCTTGTCGTGGATGGGGCGGAGGTTGACTTTCTTCTTGGTCTTGGCGGCCATGTCGGACTCCTCTTTCTTATGAACGGTTCCGGGCGCGGCCCGGGGTTTCGTGGATCGGGCCTGGCGGCCCGGGGTCAGGCGAGATGGGGCCAGCGGCCCGCGTAATGACGCGCGAGGCACCGACGCAGCACCTCGAGCAGGGATTCGAGTTCGGGCTGGGCGTTCGGGCGGTCGACGACGGCGAAGGCGCCGGCCCGGAGGGCGGCGGCGATCTCACGCCGGTCGTCGCGGATGCTCCGGCGACGCTTGATGACGACGGTGGGCGGGGGGACGGGCATGCGGGCGAGCAGCTGGAGGAGCTGCACGCCGGCTTCCTCGTCGAAGGTGGAGGCCTCGTCGAGCGGCAGGGCCAGGTCGACGACGGCGATGTGGATGGGGTTGGACTGGATCACGCGCTCGGCCGAGCGGGCGGAGGCGGCCACGTGGGAGCGGACCCCGATGGGGTCGAGCATGCGGGGGAGCCGCTGGACCCAGGGGTCGGGCTGCCAGGCCCCGGTGGAGAGGAGGAGGTTGAGCCGGTTGTGGGCCGGGCCGGGCTCGGCCCCCCCACCGCCGGCACCGCCGCCGTTCACAGGGATCCCGGGGGGCGTCCGGCCGGCGGGGGCGCCGGTGGGGTCCTGGTGCGCGGGATGGCGGCGCAGGGAGAACATCTCGGCGGACCGAGAGGCAAAGGGCGTGCCGGTCGGCGCATGCCGCAAACGGAGGCTCGGACGCGGGTTGAGGGGTGCGGCGTGCTGCCGGGTTGGGGTCGGGGGCCCTGGGGAGGTGCCAAAGTGGCAGGGCGGGCGGGAGCCCGGGGCCGAGCCGGCCGATGGACGGAGGGGGCGGCCGGAGCGCCCGAAGGGAGGCGGCGGATGGAGCGGCTGGGCCGGGCGATGGTGTGGCTGGGGGCGCTGGGGCTGGCGGTCGGGATCCTGCCGCTGCTGGTGGTGGCCGTGGTGGACCCGTCGAGCACGGCGGTGGGCCCGGGGTTGCTGATGGTGGTGACCGTGCCGCCGTCGCTGCTGCTGGTGGCGGTGGGCGGGCGCGTGCGGGCGTTCGGGCGGCGGAGGGCGGCCCGGCGGGCCGCGGAGGCGGCGGCCGGGGCCCGGGACGGCGCGTTCTGGCGCGGGGCCGCCGCGGACGGGACGGGGCAGGGGGAACGGGCGGCGTGAGCGGCTACCGCTGGTCGGCCGGTTGGTCGAACACCGGCGCACCGCGCTCCACGGCTGGGCATCGTCTGGCGCTTCGACGAGCGGGTGCATCTCGATGCTGCCCACGATGCACATCACGTCGTACTCGCCGAGCGCCATGTCGAGCATGACGACGCGGGGCCGTCGGGGTTTCGGGCTCGTCGCACCAGCCGGCAAAGATCACGATGTCGACCGGCACGCCCGCGGGCTTGGCGATGCAACGCATGTTGTCCGCCGACGCGGTTTGGCCGTCCCCCACTTCGTTCGGGACTATTTGGTTTGGGTTATTGCGGGCTGTCTGGACGCGGGCTCAGGAGCGGAGGACCGCGAGGATGTCCTCGGCCTGTTTGTCCGCGAGGTAGGAGGAGCGGACGAGGGGGCCGGAGAAGACGGTTTTGATGCCGGCGGCCTTGCCCGCGGCCTCGTACTCGGCGAACTCGTCGGGGTGGACCCAGCGGTCGAGGGGGAGGTGGTTGCGGGTCGGCTGGAGGTACTGACCGATGGTGATGATGTCGCAGGGGTCGCCGCGGGCGGGGTCGCGGGGGTCGCGGGGACCGTCGTGGTCGCTGGTGATGCGGACCAGGTCCTCGAAGAGGTCGAGCACTTCCTGCTTCTTCTCGCCGATGCCGACCATGATGCCGGTCTTGGCGATGGCGCCGTTGGCTTTGACGCGCCGGAGCAGCTCCATGGTGCGCTCGTAGCGGGCGGAGGGCCGCACGGCGGGGTGGCAGCGCTTCACGGTCTCCAGGTTGTGGGCGATGATGGTCGGCTTGGCGTCGATGACCATCTGGAGGGCGGCCTCGTCGCCCTTGAAGTCGCCGATGAGGACCTCCAGGGACATGTCCGGGCAGGCGTCGCGGACGCGGATGATGGTTTCGGCCCAGATGGAGGCCCCGCCGTCGGGGAGGTCGTCGCGGTCGACGGAGGTGATGACCACGTGCCGGAGTCCGAGGCCGCGGAGGGACTCGGCGACGCGGCGGGGCTCGTCGCGGTCCGTGATGGGGGGTTTTCCGGTCTTCACGTTGCAGAAGCCGCAGGCGCGGGTGCAGGTGTCGCCGAGGATCATGATGGTGGCGACGCCGCGGCCCCAGCACTCCCCGATATTGGGGCATGCGGCCTCTTCGCAGACGGTGTGGAGGCCGTTGGCGCGCATGTTGGCGCGGGTGGAGTTGAAGGCTTGGCCACCGGGCATGCGGGCGCGGAGCCATTCGGGCTTGCGTTTGGGGGCGAGTTGCTGGAGGGCGTTCTCGGCGTTGTTGAGGACCATCCCGGTGAGGGAGACGGTCGGTCGGGCGTTGCGGATGGGGTCGCCGCCGAGGGGGCGGGGGTGGCGTGCGAGGGTGCGGGATAGAGGGTCGGCGCCGGGCCGAGGGGCTTTGGCGTGGGCGGTGCCGGGATCGGCGGTCGGCGGGGTGGTCATAGATAAGGCTCGGCTGGGGCCGGCGCGGGCCCGGGGAGCGCGGGCGGCGGGGCTGGGGGTCGGGGCCGGAGGGGGCTCCGGGCGGCATCGTATGCGCGGGGGGTGCGGATTGTGCCGGAATTGTGGGGACCGAGAATCAACCGGGGTCGTTCCGGTGGACGATGGTGGAACGCGCAGACGGTGCGCGGGAGGCCGGTTCACGGGATTCGGCACACCGTCTATGCTTGGGGCCGCACGGGTCGGCCATTCGCCCGAGGTTTGGCGAACGGGCGGCACGGACGGCTCGTACCCCCCGGATCCCGTCTCCCCGCAGGAGGGTGGCATGCGCAGAGATGAAGTTCGCCGATCGGTGGTTCGTATCGCGGGGTTGGCGCTGGGGGCGCTGTCGGCCGCGGGGCTTGTCGGGTGCTCGAACTGGGACTCGTACATGAACCCGTCGATCACCGGGCGGTGGGAGCGGACGCCGACGCGCGTGCCGATCCTGACGCACCTGGCGGCGATCGAGGACCCCGAGGAGCAGTGGGTCGAGCGGTCGGAGATCACGCCCGAGGACCTGATGGCCCAGGCGGATCCTTACCGGGTGGGGGCCGGCGACATCGTGGCGATGACGATCTGGGACCTCGTGGCCCGGAACGCCGCCGAGCAGGTGGTGCGCCAGGTCGACCAGAACGGGTACGTCGAGATCCCGGTGCTGGGGCGGGTGTTCATCAGCGGGCTGACGGAGGCGGAGGTCGCCGCGGCGATCTCGGACCGGATGCGGTCGCTGGTGGCCGAGCCTCTGGTGTCGGTGGTGGTCGAGCAGCGGCGGCAGCAGTTGTTCCACCTGATGGGGTCCAACGGCTCGGGCGCGTTCCCGGTGCCGAGCGCGGACTTCCGGCTGCTGGAGGCGCTGACGCTGGCGGGGGTCGGCGTGCCGCAGTACGTGGACGAGATCTACGTGATCCGGCAGATCCCGCTGTCGGACCAGACGGGGCGGCTCGGCCCCGAGAGCCCGGACGACGTTTTCCGGGGCACGCCCCCGGCCCAGGAGCCGCGTGAGGGCGAGAGCCTGCTGGACGTGATCGACCAGCTGTCCGCCCCCGGCGCCCTGAGCGGGCGGATGGGCGGGGTGGTCCCGGCGCTGGCGCAGCCCGCTGGCGAGGAGCCGCCGATCGACCTGATCGACACGCCCGCCCCGACGCAGCCCGCGGCGGAGCGTCAGGCCGGGGAGACGCCCGCGGTCGAGCGGTCGCTCGAGCCGCGCTGGCGCTACCGCGACGGCCGGTGGACGCGCGAAGCGGTGGCCGCGGCGACGCGGCGGCCGATCGAGCGTCGGCAGGAGGGCGGCCCGCGTGACGTGCGCGGGGAGCTGTTCACGCAGCGTGTGATCCGCGTGCCCACCAGGCCGCTGGCGGCGGGCGACGCGCGGTACAACATCGTGGTGCGTCCGGGCGACCTGGTGCACGTGCCGTCGAGCGAGATCGGCATGTTCTACATGGACGGCCAGGTCGTCCGCCCGGGCGTGTACGCCCTGCCGCAGGTCGGCAAGATGACGCTGACGCGTGCGATCGCGACGGCCGGCGGGCTCGGCCCGGTGGCGGTGCCGGAGCGGGTGGACCTGACGCGGATGGTCGGTCCGAACGAGCAGGCGACGATCATGCTGGATTTCCGGGCGATCCGCGAGGGGACGCAGCCCGACGTGTACGTGCGTCGGGACGACGTGATCAACGTGGGCACGAGCTTCTGGGCGACGCCGCTGGCGGTGGTCCGGGGTGGTTTCCGGACGAGCTACGGCTTCGGCTTCCTGCTGGACCGGAACTTCGGCAACGACGTCTTCGGCGCTCCGCCGACGAATCGTTTCGGCCAGTGACGGGCCGGGCGGCCTGATTCTGGCCGCGCGGTCGGGGCGTTCGAACCCGCACGGACGGCGGGTCGTACATCGGTCACCGGATGGCCTGGAGGAGGGATCCGTGCTTGCCGCGTTCGCGGCGGGGCGCCGGTCTCTGGGCGTGGTTCCGCAAACGGGTCGAAGTGGGCCCCGTCTGGTGACGATCTGATCGCAGGCCATGAGCACGGTTTCGGCACAACCATCATCGGCGGAGGCTCGTGCTCACGGAGCGCGGGTGCTCGGGCTGTTTACGCCGGCGGGGCTGGCGTGGTGCGGCGCGCTGGGCGTGGCGTTCGTGGCGTTGTTCACGCCGTGGATCCGGGCCCAGGCGTTGATGAGCTGGGCGTACATGCAGGACTGGGGGCACGCCTTCGCGATCCCGGGGATCGCGGGGTACCTGCTGTGGCGGAACCGGGAGGCGATCGCGCGTGAGCCGGCGCGGGTGTTCTGGCCCGCGGCGGCGCCGTTCGTGCTGGGGGTGGTCAGTTACGCCTACTGCGTGCTGAACGTGCGGAACCACATGCTCCAAGGGTTCAGCCTGGTGCTGACGCTGGGGTCGGTGGTGCTGCTGCTGACGGGGCCGCGGATGCTGCGGCACGTGTTCCTGCCGGTGGCGTACCTGCTGCTGTCGATCACGATCTCCGAGGCGATCATGCTGGACGTGACGTTCCGGCTTCAGCTGGTGGCCAGCCGCGGGGCGTGGCTGATGCTGAACCTGATCGGCCAGCCGTTCAACTGGTTCCTGGTGGAGCTGGAGGGGAACACGCTGGAGATGATCACCGCGTCGGGCAAGACGCTGCCGATGAACGTGGCCGAGGCGTGCAGCGGGATGCGCATGGTGGTCGCGTTCTACGCGCTGGCGGGGGCGGTGGCGCTCCTGGGCACGCGGGAGTGGTGGCAGCGGATCGCGCTGATGCTGCTGGCGGGCCCGGTGGCCGTGCTGATGAACATCGTGCGGGTGACGGTGCTGGGGCTGCTGATGCTGATCGACCCGGACCTGGCTGCGGGCGACGCGCACATGCTGATCGGGACGCTGCTGCTGTTCCCCTCGCTGCTGCTGTTCATGGGGATCGTGTGGGCGCTGAACCGGGTGGTCCGCCCGGCCGGGGCCCAGGCGGCGGGGGGTGGCTCGTGAACGCTTCGACGGCGGTGCGCGCGGGGGCGCTGGCGGTGCTGGCGCTGGGCGCCCTGGGCATGGGGGCGGTGATCCGCGCGGGGGGGATCCACCTGCGCAAGACGCCGATCTACGCGCCGGGCGACCGGCAGCTCTCGGCGATCCCCGCGGAGACGCCGGGGTGGGTGCGGATGGGGACGGACCGCACCGAATCGGCCGAGGTGCTCGAGGTTCTCGACACGAAGAACTACGTCACGCGGACCTACCTGAAGAAGGGGACTGGCGAGAACGGCGGCATGCCGATGCTGCTTGAGTTCCACGCCGCGTACTACACGGGGATGATCGACACGGTGCCCCACGTGCCGGAGCGGTGCTTCGTGGGCGGCGGCCTGCAGCAGTCCAAGGCGTCGCGGGTGATGGACCTGCGGATGCCGGGGGCGAGCTGGGCGCCGGACCGGTCGGTGCCGGCGGAGTTCGCGGGGCGGAGCGGGACGATCTACACGGTGCGCCTGAGCAACGACTCGGCGTACACGGATTCGCCGGGCCGGCGGGTGCGCCTGCCGCGGGACGTGGGGCCCGACAGCCCGTTCCGGATCCGCGTGAGCGAGTATCTGCTGCCGGGGGGCCAGGCGTATTACGCGGGGTACTTCTTCATCGCGAACGGCGGCACGGTGCCGAACGCGAACGACGTGCGTACGCTGGCGTTCAATCTGACGGACGACTACGCGTACTACCTGAAGGTTCAGGTGAACAGCGCGACGGTCGGTTCGGCGGAGGAGCTCGTGAACGAGGCGTCCTTGCTGTTGGACGAGCTGATCGGCGAGATCATGCGTTGCGTTCCTGACTGGGTCGACGTGGAGACCGGCGCGTACCCGGGCGAGGGCGCCTGACGGGGCTGGTGTGCCGCCCGCGCTTCGGCGGGGCGGGGGAGAGCTGAATGGCTGGCAAGGTGAACACGAAGTTCGTCGTTCTGTTGAGCGTGGGGCTGGTCGCGGTGTTCGGCCTGCTCGCGTGGGGCTTTGTGACCCTGGCGTTCAAGAGCGGCGGCGACTACGAGCGGCTGGGCGACCAGGCGATGCAGCAGGGCGACTACTACCGGGCGCACCGGATGTACGGTCGCGCGGTGGCCCACGACACGACGAACCGCGTGTGGCTGGACAAGTGGGTGCAGGCCATGGAGGCCTGGACGCCCGGCACCGAGACGGCGTACCGGGACGCGTACCAGAAAAACTACCTGGGCGCTCTGAACCAGCTGGCGATGGCCCAGCGGACGGACGTCGCGGCGCACGAGCGGCTGATCCGGCAGTTCTACGTCCCCCTGACGCGGCAGTACAGCCGGCCGTCGGCCGACGCGGTGGCGGACATGGCGCGCAACGCGGCGTCGTACTTCACCGGCTCGCCGGACGGGGAGTGGCGTCGCCTGCTGCGCTACCGCGGGCTGGCGATGGAGGCCGTGCTGTCGGCCAACGGGGTGCTGGACGACGAGCAGATTGCGCAGATCGCCGAGGACCTGCGGGCGGCGCTGGACGCGGACCCCGGCGACGGGGCGTCGATGGCGGCGCTGATGCGCTGGACGGTGGTGACGCAGACGCGGGCGGCGCGGACGGACGCGGCGCGCGTGTCGGCCGAGGCGCGGCGGGAGGCCTTGGGGATGGGCGAGGCGTACCTCGCCGAGCATCCCAACGACCCGGACGTCGAGCTGGCGATCCTGTCGCTCAAGGGGGACCTGGAATACACCAAGGCGCTGCAGATCCCGGACGAGTCGGCGCGGATGCCGTCGATCCTGGCGGCGCTGGAGGCGTTCCACCCGGAGCTGGACCGCGTGGCGCGGCTGCTGCGCGAGGCGGAGCCGGGGCGGGTGGACGTGACGCACCTCGTGCGGTTCCAGCGGCTCGAGATGTTCATGGACGGCGCGGCGCGCCTGCGCCGGTCGCTGGCCCTGACCGAGGAGTTCCTGTCGCGCCGGCCCGAGGACGCCGAGCTGCTGATGGTCTCGGCCCGGATGGCCCAGCTCGCGGGCGAGCTGGACCGGTCTTCGGAACTGCTGGAGAAGGTCTCGGCGCTGCCCTCGCTGCCGGTGAGCATGGAGGGGCTGTTCCGGCACAACCTCAAGCGTTCCGCGGTGCTGACGCGGGCGGGGGTGATGCTGGACCTGCACCAGCGCGCAATGGCCGAAGCGGCGCAGGGGGGCGACAACGCGGCGGACGCGGCGTCGCTGCTGGAGACGGCCAAGCGGCTCCGGGACGAGTTCGCAACACAGGTCTCCGAGGACAGCACGGACCTGACCATGCTCGACGGGCGCATCGCGGTGGCCGAGAACCGCTTCCCCGAAGCGCTCCGGCTGTTCCAGCGCTACAACGGGCAGACCCAGAACCAGGACACCGAGGGCCTGTTCTACGAGGCCCGCGTCGGCCTAGAGCTGGACCAGATCGGGACCACGCGCACGGCGCTGGACCGGCTGCTGGAGGCCGAGCCGAACAACATGCGCGCCCTGCTGATGCTCGGCCAGGTGCAGCTGCGCCTGCAGGAGTTCCGCAAGGCGGAGGAGCTGTTTAAGCGCGTGCTCGACGCGGACCCGAACAACGGCGTGGCGCTGGCGGGTCTGGAGCGGATCCAGTCGATCCGCGACCCCCGCTCGATCGAGGACCCCGTGGTGGCGCTGCTGACCGAGGCCCGCGGCCTGCGGTTCGGCCGCGAGGACCGCGCGGGCGACCCCGCCGCGGCGGCCCGCCTGATCGAGTCGAAGCTGTCCCAGCTCAACTTCGACCCGCGCGTCGCGGCGGAGCTGGCGGGCATGCGGGTCGACATGGGCGACATCGCGGGCGGCCGGTCCATCGTGGCCGAGGCGATGCGTCGCCATCCCCAGGACCCGCAGTTGGCCCGGCTGAGCGAGGCGCTGTCCGAGCCCGACCCGAACCGGGCGGTGATCCGGATGATCGAGCTGTCCGACCAGAGCGAGGTGGACAAGCTGCTGGCCATCGCCGGCGTCGCGATGGGCCGCGGCATGCAGATCGAGCTGGACGCGGCGCTGGAGCGGCTGGCGGGGATGGCCCCGGACCACCCGTCGTACATCGAGTTCGCGTTCGTCCGGGCCACCCAGCGCAACGACGAGGCCCGCGCCGAGGCCCTGGCCGCCAAAGCCGAGGAGGCGAACTTGGACCGCGTGCGCGGCCTGAGCTACAGGGCCCGGATCGCGGCGATGAAGGGCGACCACGCCCGGGCCGTCGAGGCCCTACGCCAGGCGACGGCGCTGGGCACGGCCGACGCGGGCGTGTTCCGCCTGCTGGCCATCGAGCTGCGCCAGATCGGGCGCGTGGACGAGGCGGTGCAGGCGTTCGAGCGGTCGCTGCAGATCCGCCCGGACGACGTGCAGAGCATCTATGAGTACGTGCTGACCCTGGCCCAGGCCAACCGCCTGGAGTCCGCACTGGAGACGGCGCGGCGGCACCAGCGCTTCGGCCTGGCCAGCCCGCGCTTCACCGAGCTGTGGCTCAACCTGGAGGCCGCGGCCGGCGGGGCCGAGGGCCTGGCGCGGGCCGTGAGCCAGCGCGAGCGCCTGCTGGAGATCAACCCGGGCGACCGGGCCAACCGGGCGGCGCTGGCGCGCATGTACATGGACCAGAAGCGCTGGCCCGCGGCCAAGACGCTCATCGACCAGCTCCGAGCCGAGGGCGACGCGATCGAGCTGGTCGACCTCGCGGCCCGCTGGAGCGCCGACCAGGGCCGCGTGGGCGCCCGCGACGGCCTGACGCTGGCCCAGGAGGAGTTCCAACGCTACATCGACGGCCTGAGTGAGTCCGCGGCCAAGACCCGCGGCTACCTGAACATGGCCCGCTTCATGCTCGGACGCGGGCGCGGCGACCTGGCCCTGGCGGCGGCCGACCGGGCCGTCGAGCTCGAGGAGGCGGCCACGATGCTCGCCACCAAGTTCAAGGGCGAGGTCCTGATGTCGCTGAACCAGAACGCCCCGGCGCTCGAGGCCTTCCAGAAGGTGGTCGAGGCTGGCGCGGACACGGAAGACGCCCAGTACCGCCAGCGCCTGATCGAGACCCTGATCCGCGTGGGCCGGCACCAGGAGGCCGCCGGGCAACTGGAGAAGCTCCCGGCCGCGGCACGCGGCACGCTGACCAACCTGTTCCAGCGGGCCGAGGTGGCCGCGGGCACGGGCGATCGGGCGGCGGAGCGGCGCATCCTGGACGAGGCGGTCTCCCGCTTCCCGCAGGATCCGCTGGTGTTCATCAAGCGGGCCCAGTCGATGGCGAACGAGCCGGGCATGCGCGGCGACGCGCTGGCCGACCTGCAGGCCGCCCTGGCCCTGAACCCGACGGACTGGCGTGCCCTGCGGGTGCGTGCGGCGATGCGCTTCGAGGACGGCCGCACGGACGAGGCCCTAACGGACCTGCGCCAGGCCGTGCGCGCGAACCCGTCGATGGACGACGCGGTGTTCGGCGTGATCAACGAGTACCTCAACGCCGGCCAGGCGGGCGAGGCGGCCAGCGTGGCCCGCGAGGTCGTGGGACGGCGGACGCAGGACGCCCCGCTCATGTTCGAGCTGGGCCGCCTGTTTGAGTCCCGCGACATGTGGGACCGCGCCTCCGAGTTCTACGGGATGGCCTGGAACACGCGCCGGGGCCCCGCGGACGGCGCCAAGTACATCGACGCGCTGCTCCGCCGGTCGCCACCGGACGCCGCCACCGCCAACGACGTCATCAACGCCCTGGTGCAGATGGCCGGCGGGAACATCGACGCGAACCCCGGCCTGCTGGCCGCCCAGGCGCTGGTCCTGCGGGCCCGCGGGCGTGAGGACTTCGCCCAGCAGCAGATGACCAAGGCGTTCGAGGCCTCGCTGAAAGACGACGCCGCGCTGATGGGCTGGGCCTCCAACCTGGCGCGGTTCTACCACGGCATGGCCCCCGACGCGGAGTTGGGCTACCTGCGTTCGCTGCGCACGCGCTACACCGAGGCGCGGGCCCAGGCGTGGCTGGACCTGCTGCTGGCCTTCCGCCGCCTGGACCACGGCATCGACACCGAGCAGGCGATCGACGGCCTACGCCGCATCGGCGCGTCCGAATCGGCCCCCGGCTCGGTCCGTCGCTTCGCGATGCGCCAGCTCGGCAACCATCTGTACAACGCGGATCGGTTCGAGGAGGCCGTCGCCGCCTGGCGCGGCGTCCTGGCGCTGTCGCCGGACGAGTGGGACCTGAACAACAACATCGCGTACGTGCTGTCGGCCAAGCTCAACCGTCCCGAGGAGGCCCTGCCCCTCGCGGAGAAGGCCCTGTCCTCGGACCCGGACCGCAGCGAGCCGTACGACACCCTGGCGGGCATCTACATCCGCCTGGGCAAGTACAGCGAGGCCGAGCAGATGCTGGACATGGCCGAGCCGCGTTCTAGGACCTACGCGGCCCGGGTGGCGGTCGCCCTGACCAGGGCCCGCTTGGAGCTGGCCCAAGGCCGGCGGACGGAGGCGGCCCACCAGGTGTCCAACGCCCGCGCGGTGCTGCGGTCGGTGGCGGGGCGTGATGCGGCCATGGAGGCCGAGATCCAAGCGGTGGAGTCGCAGATCGGTTCAGAAGGCTGAACCGGGCGGCCGAGAGATACAACAATGAGCCCCCCACCTTCCGGCCCGAGGCCGGGCCCGGAGGAGCGGGGCGGACCATGGAGCGGCGTGATGACCCCCAACCAGACCCCCGGCAGACCGACCCCGACGCCGCCCCCCGCGCGTGGCCCCCAGCCCGCCGCGGCCGCGACCGCCATGGCGATCGACCCGGTCAAGCTGCTGCTGAAGTACAAGTGGTTGCTGGTCGGGGCGGCCGTGGCAGGGGTCCTGTTCGGCACCGTGGCCCACTTCGTGCTGCTGCGGGTGTACCCGATCTATACCGCCGAGGCGGTCTTCGAGTGTCTGCCCCCCGAGGTGGACACCGCCCAGATCGCCAAGCCCCAGATCGACGAGCGCGAGATCGAGATGTTCATGGCCACCCAGGTGGACCGCATGAAGTCCGACTTCGTGCTCAGCCGGGTGGTGCGTGACCCCCGACTGGCCGCGGAAGCCCAGAGCTGGGTGCGTCCTTACCAGAAGACCGGAGGTTTCGACCTCATCAACGCCTTGGAGGACCTTCGGGACCTCGTCAAGGCCGGCACGATCACGAACACCTATCTCATCCGCCTGTCGGTGTCCTCGACCTACCGCAACGACACGGCCGGCATCCTGCGCCTGGTGCGGGAGAACTACATGGAGCACCTGACCAAGGAGAGCACCCGGGACATCAACCAGCGCAAGGAGGTCATCCGTCGGAGCATCTCGGACGCGGAGCGTCAGCTCGCCGACCTGAACACGCGCCGCGGCAACCTGGTGCGGGACCAGCGCCTGGACACCCTGGACGGGCAGCGCTCGCAGGTGGCCGAGTCGCTGCGCGTCGTCAGCTTCCAACTCCTCAACGTGCAGCAGAACATCGAGGCGGCGAAGGTCAACCTCGAGCAGGACGAGGCCCAGCTCCGCCGCGGCACCGGCATCCAGTACGACAACACCCTGCGCCTGCAGGTGGACGCGTCCCCCCAGGTGCTGGCCCTGCAGCAGCAGATCAACGCCCTGGAAAGCCGGCTGTCGTCGCTGCGGGCCAGCGGGGTCAAGCCCTCGCACCGCGAGTTCCGCCTGCTCCAGGCCGAGATCGACGGCACGAACCAGCAGATCGAGCAGACCCGCGAGCGGCTGCTCCGCGAGGCGTTCGAGTCGCGCGTGGACCAGTACCGCCTGGCTATCCAGCAGTTCCGCGCCCAGGAGGCCGACCTGCTGGCCCAGGCCGAGGCCCTGGCGAACAAGAACATCGAGCTGACCCGCATCGTCGGCGAGGTGATCGACATCGACCGCTCCATCCAGACCACCATCGAGATGATCGCCGAGCACCAAAAGTCGCTGGCCGAGCTCGACGCGGCGTCCCAGCTCACCTCGGCCGTCCGCGTCCGGCTGATCCAGCCGGAGACGGTGCCGGACCTGCCCTCGTTCCCCAAGCTGATCATCATGATCCCGCTGGGCGTCATCCTGCTGACCGGCCTGGTGACGGCGACCATCGTGGTGGTCGAGATCCTCGACCAGCGCGTCAAGGGCCCGTCCGACGTGGCGGCCCTCGGGCGCGTGCCCGTGCTCGGCCTGGTGCCGGACTCCGCTGAGGACCCCTCCCAGCCGGAGCACCCCGAGTCGGTCTTCCGCGACGCCCCGGGCAGCGTGATGGCCGAGCACTACCGCCAGATCCGCACGCGGGTCTCCAAAGCGATGGCCCGCGGCAACCACAAGACACTGCTGATCGTCGGCGCCACGCCCGGCTCCGGCGCGACCAGCACGGTGTCCAACCTGGGCAGCGCCATGGTCTCCGCCGGCCAGCGCGTGCTGCTGATCGACGCCAACTTCCGCCGCCCCCGCCTGCACGCCGCCTTCGACGCCCCCGAGGCGCCCGGCCTGGCCGACGTGCTCGCGGGCAGGACGACCGCGCAGGCGGCGGTGATCTCCGGCTCGTCCGGGCCCGACCTGCTCAGCGCCGGCTCCGCCCACCACCGGATGGTCGAGATGCTCGGCTCTGACGGCATGGCCGCCCTGCTGAGCGAGCTGCGCGACCGCTACGACTACATCCTGCTGGACGTGGCCCCCGCCCTGGTGGCCGGCGATGCCCACTCGCTCGCCAACCGGTGCGACGCGTCCATGCTGGTCGTCCGTGCTCTGCACGAGAAGCGCGGCATGGTCGCCCGCCTGCGCAACGAGCTGGCCGACAGCCGCGCCGAGTTCCTGGGCGCGATGGTCAACGCCGTCCGCTCCTCCGCCGGCGGGTACATGCGCAAGAACATCCGCACCTCGGCCAGCTACTCGGCCGACCCGGTCGGACAGCCCGCCTGATCGGGCGGGCGCACGGAGGACCGGCCGATGGGCGAAGCCCCCCCAGCACCGCGTGACCCGGCCGGCTCCCGGCGCGTGCTGGTGACGGGCGGCGCGGGCTTCATCGGCTCCCACCTGGTCGGGCTGCTGGTCGAACAAGGCCACCGCGTCACCGTGGTGGACGACCTGTCGACGGGGCTGGCGTCGAACCTGGACGCGGTGTCGGACAACATCGAGTTCATCGAGGCCGACCTCCAGGCGGCCCTGCCGCGCCTGGCCGCGGCCGAGCCGTTCGACGCGGCGTACCACCTCGCGGCCGCGGTGGGCGTGGACCTGGTGCTGGCGGACCCCGTTCGGGCCATCGAGGTGAACGTCGAGGGGACCTCGGCCCTCCTGCGCCACCTGGCGGCGCACGGCCGCCCCCCCACTCTGATCGCCTCTTCGTCCGAGGTGTACGGACGCCCGGGCACGGGCGTGTTCAGCGAGCAGGACGACGCGCTCTACGGGCCGACGACCGTCTCGCGCTGGTCGTACGCCCACGCCAAGGCGCTCGACGAGCACCTGGCGCTGGGCTACCACGCCTCCGGGCGTCTGCCCACGGTCGTCGCGCGGTTCTTCAACACGGTCGGGCCGGGCCAGCGCGGCTCGTACGGCATGGTGCTGCCCCGATTCGTCGAGGCCGCGCTGCAGGGCCGCCCGCTGCGCGTGTTCGGCGACGGACGCCAGACGCGGTGCTTCTGCGACGTGCGTGACGTGGCGCCGGTCCTGCCGGCGCTGCTCGGAGACCCCGCCAACCACGGGCGGGTGTTCAACATCGGCTCGGACCGGCCGGTCTCGATCATGGAGCTCGCCGAGACGGTCATCGCGGTCCTGGGCAGCCCCAGCGTCGTCGAGTGCGTGCCGTACGCGGACGCGTACCCGCCCGGTTTTGAGGACCTGCGCCACCGCCGGCCGGACCTGACCCGGGTGCGGGCTGCGTGCGGGTTCGAGGCCCGGATCCCGCTGGAGCGGACCATCGCGGACGTCGCGGCCCGCCTGCGTGCCGGCCGGAACCCCGGCCAACGGGCGGCCAACGGCGCGGGGGGCAAGGCGTGACGCCGAACGACGCCATCGTGCTGCCGCCGGAGGTGATCGAGCGGGTTGTGCGCTTCGGCGAGGGGCTGGCCGAGCTGGCCGCCCAGCAGGACGTGCTGCTGGACCTGACCCGCGGCGCGAGCTCCCCCCAGACCGTCGACCGCCTCTCGGTGTTCCAGGGCTACATCGGGGTGTTCATCTCGGCCTTCCTGGTCACGATGCTCGCCACGCCGCTGGTGCGACGGATGGCGATCTCACAGGGCGTGATCGACCGGCCGGACCGGACGCGGAAGCTGCACGCGATGCCGATCGCCTACCTGGGCGGTGTCGCGGTGTACCTGGGCCTGATGGCGGGGATCTTCTACTCCTACGTGGCGATGCGTTTCCCCGGCCTGATGGATTTTCATCCCACCACGCACCTGCTCGACGGGGTGTTCCCCAACATCGTGCCGCCCTGGCTGGCGCTGGGCATGACGGTCATCGTGCTGGTCGGGTTCATCGACGACGTGCACGGCATCTCGCCCCGGGTGAAACTGGGCGGGCAGCTGTTCGCCGCGGCGGCGCTGGCGATCGGCGACATCGGCGTCAAGGTGGCCAAGGGCGTGCTCACGCCGACGCTCGGGCGATTGCTGGACAACCCGGAGCTGGTGTACACATTCCCCTTGCCGGTGACGCTGCCCGGGATGGGCGACACCGTGACGGTGGACCTGATCTACTGGACGGGCACGGCGGTGATCGCGGCGTTCGTCCTCGGGGCGTGCAACGCGGCGAACTTCCTGGACGGGCTCGACGGGCTGCTGACAGGGACGACCGCGATCGCGACGATCGGGTTCCTCATCATCGCGTTGGGCCTGGCGATCGCGGACGACGGCCCCCTGGACGGCCCGCGCGTGGTGATCTGCCTGGCGGTGCTGGGGGCGTGCCTGGGCTTCCTGCCGCACAACTTCAACCCCGCGACGATCTTTCTGGGGGACGCCGGCTCGCTGCTGCTGGGGTACTGCGCGGCGGTGATGATCCTCTCGCTGGGCGACACCGGCCGGACCTCGCTGGTCGCGGCGGGGCTGATCATCTACGCCGTCCCGATCATCGACACGATGCTGGCGATCGTGCGCCGCAAGCTCGCGGGCAAGCGCCTGTCGGACCCGGACGCGGACCACCTGCACCACATGCTCAGCCGCTGGGCGGGGGTGAAGGGGGCCGTGCTGGTGCTGTACGGGATCGGGGCGGTGTTCGCGACGCTGGGCGTGGTGCTGTCGCTGGTCCGCGGGCGCTTCGTGTACGCGTTGGCCCTGGTGTTCGCCTCGTACATCGCGGTGTACGCCATCAAGATCGCCCGGCGAAAGCACCTCGAGGAGCAGATGCTCCTGAGCCTGGGCGGCGTGGAGGAAGCGGACCACGCAGCCGCCGCCCGCCCCTCCTCCGAGCCGCCGGTGCCGGAAGCCACGGGCACGCGCGCGTCGTAACCCGGAGCGGCCGGGGCCAACGTCATGGCTGATCCGGGCCCGGTTCTCTATACTGCCCGCATGCCGTCCGGCGCAGCCCAGCCCGTCCGTGTGATCGCCCTGATGAACCAGAAGGGCGGCGTGGGCAAGACCACGACGACCGTCAATCTTGCCGCGGGCATCGCCGAGCTCGGGCGGTCCGTCCTGGTGGTGGACATGGACCCGCAGGCCCACGCGACGCTGCACCTGGGGGTTGAACCCGGGGCGGGCCAAGACGGAAGCGAGCCCTCCCCCACCGTCTACGACCTGCTGCTGGACCCGTCCATCGGGCTCGACGCCTGTGTGCGTCCGGTGTCGGACCGCCTGGCGGTCGTCCCCGCGGAGACGGACCTGGCGGCCGCCGAGTCCGAGCTGGCGGGCGTGCCCGACCGGAACCGACGCCTGGCGGCCGCCTTGGAGGAGGCCCACGGGCGGTTCGAGTTCGTGCTGCTGGATTGCCCCCCCGGCTTGGGCCTGCTGACGCTCAACGCGCTCGCGGCGGCCCAGGAGGTGATCATCCCCATGCAGGCCCATTTCCTGGCGCTGCAGGGGGTGGGCAAGCTGCTGGAGACCGTGCGGGTGGTCCGCGATCAGGTGAACCCCGAACTGCGGGTCGCCGGCGTGGTGCTGTGCATGCACGACACCCAGGTCAGCCACTCGCGCGAGGTGGTCGACGACCTGACGGGGTTTTTCGAGAGCCAGCGCCAGACCGGGCTTCCTTGGGCCCACGCCCGGGTCTACCGCCCGCCGATCCGGCGGAACATCAAGCTCGCCGAGTGCCCCAGCTTCGGTCAGACGATCTTCCAGTACGCCCCGTGGGCGCCCGGCGCCCTGGACTACCGGGAGCTGGCCGAGTCGGTCGTGGCCGAGTGGGACCGGGCGGTGCGCCGGGCGGCGTTGTCCGAGGCCGAGATCCGTATCCTGCGCGGGCAGCCCGAGCCGATTGAATAGCCCGATGCTCCCGCCGCCGATCGCCCGGGCCGCCCTGGCGGTCTACACCGCCGCCCTGCTCACGGCCACGCACTGGCCCGGGCTGACCGTCCACGGGCCGGTGTCGCGGACCGACCTGATCATCCATTTCGGGGTGTTCTTCGCCTGGGGCGTGCTGTGCGTGCTGGCGACGCCCAAGGCGTGGCCCCGGGGCCGGGCGGTGGCCCGGTGTATGGCGATCGGCCTGGCCTTCGCCGCGCTGGACGAGACCACGCAGCCGCTGTTCGGGCGGATATTCGATTGGGCGGACCTGGGCGCGGACGCCGCGGGGGTGGCGTGCGGCGTGGCGCTGGCCGCCGCGGTGCTGCGGCGGTCCGCAGGGGACGGGGCCCGATGAGCGCCAAGGGCGACCACGACGGAGCGATGGGACGCGACACCCGCACGGTCGCGGGCCTGACGCTGGTCTCGCGCGTGCTGGGGCTGGGACGGGACCTCGTGACCGTCCGGGTGTTCGGCGACACGGCGGTCGGGTCCGCGTTCGCTGCGGCGTTCGCGATCCCCAACATGTTCCGGCGGCTGTTCGGCGAGGGGGCGCTGTCCGCGGCGTTCATCCCCGAGTACACCCGGCTGGCGGACTCCGACGGGCCGCGGGCCGACGCGCTGGCGTCGCTGGTGGTCGGGTCTCTGGCGCTGGTGACCGGAGCGATCACGCTGGCGCTGGAGCTGGCCATCCTGGGCGTACTGGTGTTCGCGCCGGGTGATGCGGAGCGGGTGCTGAGCCTCCGGCTGGTGATGGTGTGCCTGCCCTTCATGCCGCTGATCTGCACCGCGGCGATCCTGGGCGGGATGCTGCAGGCGCGCGGGCGGTTCGGGCCGTGGGCCGCGGCGCCGGTCATCCTGAACCTGTGCATCATCGCGGCGTCGCTGCCGTACTTTGTCGTGGGGGGCGACCCGGCGTTCTGGGCGTACGTGATCTCGTTCGCGGCGACGGCGTCCGGCGTGCTGCAGGTGGCATGGTCGGTGTGGGCGCTGCGGGGGCTGGTGCGCTGGACGCGGGCAGTCGGGGCGGTGCGCCGGGAGGCGCGGGCGATGCTCGTGCGGATGGGGCCGGTGCTGGTCGGCCTGGGCACACTTCAACTCAACAGCTTCATGGACACGCTGATCGCGATGTGGCCCAACTGGGTGGGGCCGACGATCGCCGGGCGTCCGTACCCGCTGGACGAGCGGGCGAACGCGGTGCTGTTCTACGCCCAGCGCCTCTACCAGTTCCCGCTGGGCGTGTTCGGGATCGCGGTGGCGACGGCGGCGTTCCCGATGCTGTCGCGCCACGCGAGCGACCCCCGGCTGTTCGCGGCGACGCTGCGGCGCGGGCTGCGCCTCAGCCTGTTCATCGCGCTGCCCGCGACGGCGGGGCTGCTGGCCGTGCGCGGGCCGCTGGTGGCCACGCTGTTCTCGGGGCGGGGCGAGGGTTTCTCCGGAGAAGGCGTCGCCCGGGCGGCGGCGGTGCTGGCGGGGTATTCGGCCGCGGTGTGGGCGTATTCGCTCAACCAGCTGTACACGCGGGCGTTCTACGCCACGGGCGACACACGGACGCCGATGCGCATCGCGCTGTCGGTCGTCGGCCTGAACCTGGCGCTGAACGCGGTGCTGATCTGGTGGCTGCGGGAGGCGGGGCTGGCGTGGTCGACGGCGGTCAGCGCGATGGTGCAGACGGCGCTGCTGCACCGGGCCTGCCGGGGGCGGTTGATCGAGGGGCCGGTGTTCGACGCGCCGGTGCGTCGGGCGGTGGTCGGGCAGGTGGCGGCGTCCGCCGGGGTGTGGCTGGCGACCTGGGGCGTGCTGCGTGCATGGCCCGGCGCGGGCGGCTGGGGCGAGGGCGCCGCGCGGACGGTGGCGGCGGTGCTGGCCGGGATCTTGGCCTACGCGGCGTGGGCCGCGCTGACCCGGCGTGACGAGCTGCGCTGGCTGCTCGGCCGGTCGGTCGGGGGTACGATGGCGCTTTCTTCCCAAGGAGATCCGAACGATGCGTGAACAGAGCAAGCGGTCTTCGATGGTCCGTGCGGCGGTGCTGGCCCTGGCGGCGTGCGCGGCCCTGGCGGTTTCGGCGTGCAACACGGTCGAGGGCGCGGGCAAGGACCTTCAGGAAGGTTCGCGGAGCGTCAAAGAAGCCATCAGCAACTGATGCGTGTTGATCTGTCCGGCAGGGCGGTCGCGATCACCGGCGCCTCCTCTGGCATCGGGGCCGCGACCGCCTTGTCGTGCGCCCGGGCGGGCATGGCTGTGGCGCTGTTCGCGCGGCGGGCCGGCCCGCTGGGGGCGCTGCGGGCGCGGATCGAGGGCGAGGGCGGGCGGGCGATCGCGGTGGTCGGGTCGGTGGACGACGACGCGGACTGCGCCGGGCTGATCCGGGCGGCGGAGGACGCGTTCGGGCCCCTCTACGCGGTGGTGGCCAACGCTGGATACGGGGTCGAGCGCCGGAGCTGGGACATGCCGGCGGACGAGGCCCGGGCGCTGTTCGAGACCAACTTCTACGGGTCGCTGCGTGTGGTCCGGCCCGCGCTAGAGGGCATGGCGGCGCGGGGGGAAGGCCACGCCGTGTTCGTCTCCAGCTGCCTGAGCAAGATCGGGGTGCCCCACTACGCGGCGTACACCGCGACGAAGGCCGCCCAGGACCACTTCGCCCGGGCCATGCGCCTCGAGCTGCGATCCCGGGGCGTGGCCGTCAGCTCGGTCCACCCGGTCGGCACGAAGACGGCCTTCTTCGACACCGTGGCGGGCCGGTCGCCGGACGGGGCCGCGCTGGCGGACGCCGGGAGCGGACGGTTCATGCAGCCCCCCGAGCGCGTGGCGCGGGCGATCGTGCGGACCCTGCGCTCGGGCCGGGGCGGGGAGGTCTGGACGAGCCCGACCATGCGGGTGGCCTTGGGGGTCGGGACTATTTTCCCAAGCCTCGCCGATCGGGCGCTGGCCCGGATGTACGCCAAGCGGCTCGGCCAAAGCCCCGGAAGCGGCTCAAAAACCCCATAAATGTAGGGTTGTGGGTGTCCCCCCGAACTTGTGGGTCTTTCCCTTGGGTTGGTGGCGAACAAACCTCGGTTTGGCCCGGTTTTTTGGGAATTTTGGTCGTCTTCAAAAAACATCCGCTTCTCGGGCTGGACGTTTTTCCTTAGTCTCGCCGTGCTTGTGGGTCGGGGGCCGGCCATCCACCCACCGCCAGCGTCGGCGGGGGGTTCCGCGGGGAAGAGAGACCGCGGGTGGCGCGGGTTCCCGAAGAGACAGAGAGGAAGACCGATGAAGACTCTTGCGATTCTGAGCGCGTTGTCGTGCGCGAGCCTCGCTTCGGCGCAGTTCTCGTCGCTGGGCGACCTGACGTTCTCGGGCGCCTCGGGCCAGTTCCCGACGGGCCTGACGGGCGGCATCAACGACTCGTCCACCTGGCACCTGTGGACGTTCAACGCGAACGCCGGCGACGTGATCAACGTGGCCGTCTCGCGCGTCGGGCCCTCGCTGGACCCGATGTCGGCGACATTTGTCGGTAATCTGGACGGCCAGGCGTACAGCGTGGGCGTGCCGCTGTGGGACACCGCGACTCTCGCCGCCCAGCTGGGCCTGCCCCTGGCCGGCTCGGGCGACGACGACGTGGACGACTCCTACGGCGGCCCGTGGGGCGACCCGAACTACAGCTTCGTCGCCTCCGCCACCGGCACCTACTCGATTCTCGTGGGCAGCTACGCCAGCCTGACGACCGGCGAGCAGCGCTACGACATCACCGTGACCGGGAGCACCTGGGTGCCGGCCCCGGGCGCGATGGCCGTGCTGGGCCTGGGCGGGCTGGTCGCCTCCCGTCGCCGCCGCTGATCGTTCGGTTGCATCCTGTTTCTCCGCAGACGGCCGCCCCGACGGGGCGGCCGTCGCGTTTCCGGCGGCGTCAGGACGGGCGGGTGCGCATGCAAACGGTGGCGTCGTGGCCGTTGAGGTAGTCGTGGCGGAAGGTGACGAGCGGCGTGCGCTCCAGGGCCCAGGCCACCATGTCGAGCGGCTCGAAGCGGACGGCCGGGGGGTTGGCGGGGGTTCGGGCGCGGTTGTGGCGCAGGCTCAGGAAGTTGAAGATCAGGGCCGCGCCGGGGCGGGCCGTCAGGGGCCGCCAGAAACGGTCGAGCACGGTCTGCGCGTCGGTCTGGCTGAGCGTGTTGAGCGAGCCGCAGAAAACCACCGCGTCCACGCCCGCGTCGGCCAGGCGGTCGGGCAGGCCCGCGTCGCGGACGAAGTCGCTCTCGATGAACTCGGTGTCGACCCGTGTTTCGCCGGTCTGGCGGCGGGCGAAATCGAGGGTCGCGGGGACGGCGTCCACGCCGAGGTAGCGGGCCGGGGCCCGGCCGCGCCGGCAGAGGTCCAGGAGCAGGTCGGCGTTGCCGCAGCCGACGTCGGCGACGACGCGGCCGGTGAGACGGGCCATGCGGGCGATGGTGCGGAAGCGGGCCCGCTGGGCGGAGGGCGACCGCCAGAGGAGGGCCTCGAAACCCGGGCCGAAATCCTCGGCGGCGCGGAGGTAGGGGTCGAGATAGGGGCGGTCGTCCGGCATGGCGCGACCGATCAGACGCGGATCATCGCGGCGTACTCGGCGAAGCGGGCGTCGAGGTCGGCGCGGGCGATCTGCTTGAGGCGGTCGAGGGAGTAGGACTCGACGTTGAAGCTGGCGACCACGGTGCCGTGGGCGAGGGCTTCGCGGACGGTGGCGAAGTCGCCCGGGTCGGCGGCGTCCGAGGCGGTCAGGCGGCCCATGAGGCCGCCGGCGAAGGAGTCGCCGGCGCCGGTGGGGTCGACCACTTGCTCGGTGGGGTAGGCGGGCAGGGCGGCGAGGCCGTCGCGGTGGACGAGGATGCAGCCGTGCTCGCCCTTCTTGATGACGACGAAGCGCGGGCCGAGCTCGAGCAGGTGGCGGCCGGCGGTGACGGGGTTGCGCTTGCCGGTGAAGAGCTCGGCCTCGTCGAAGTTGAGGACCAGGCCGTGGACGCGCCCGAGCAGGCGGGTCAGGTCGTCCTTGGCGATGTTGATCCACAGGTCCATGGTGTCGGCGACGACCAGCCGGGGTGAACGGATCTGCGACAGCAGGTCGGTCTGGACGGCGGGGTGGGAGTTGGCGAGGAAGACGAACTCGGAATCGGTGAAGGCCGCGGGGATGGCGGGCGGGGGCTCGGCCAGGACGCCGAGCTCGGTGAACAGGGTTTCGCGGCGGTCCATGTCGTCCATGTAGCGGCCGCCCCAGCGGAAGGTCTTGGAGCCCTGGCGGATCTCCAGGCCGGCGGCGTCGACCCGCGGGAAGGAGCGGATGGTGTCGAGGAAGGCGGGCGGGCAGTCGTCACCGACGGCGGCCACCAGGCGTGTGGGGGCGTAGAAGGACGCCGCGGCGGCGAAGTAGACCACGGAGCCGCCGAGGAGCTCCTCGCGCCGGGGGTTGCCGGGCGTCTCGATGGTGTCGATGCCGATGGTGCCGGTGCAGATCAGGTTCATGGGGCCATCGTAGGGGCGTTGCGGCCCTTCACCCCCCGGCCCGGGGCCCGGCGGCCCGGAGATTCCGCGCGCCGATCGTTCAAGCCGGGGGGCGGGTTGCGCGGCATGCTGTCCGGCCGTTTGAGAAGGAGGCCGGATCATGCGTGCATTGTGGATCGGGTTGGTCGGGGCGGGGGTGGCGTGCGCGGCCGCGGACGCGGGCGTGGTGTATTCGCAGGGCGTCACGACGGACCCGGCCCTGGTCGGGCGGGGGTGGTTCAGCCATTCCCGGGCGCGTCCGACCCGGAACTACAAGCACGCGGACGACTTCGTGCTTGAGGCGGACGCGACGGTCGGTTCGGTGCGCTGGTGGGGGCTTTCGGAGGGTCGCTTCCTGGACGGCCTCGGGAACTTCGACGCGTTCACCATCGAGTTTTATCGGGCCGTGGACGGGCCGGGCTGGTTGCTGCCGGGGGAGCTGATCGCGTCGACCGAGCTGTCGATCGCGGACACCGCGCCGGCGGCGACGGGGCGGGTGAACCCCGCGAACGGGGCGATGGAGCACGAGCACCTGGCCGTGCTGGACGCGCCGGTGGCGCTGGAGGCGGGGGTAACGTATTTCCTGGCGGTCAGCGCCCGGTCGGTCAACGGGAACCGCGACGGGTGGATGTGGTCCGACGCGGACGGGGCGGACCGGTACTCTGCGACGTACTCGTGGGCGAGCGGGGCGTGGACGGGGTACACGGACACCGACAGCGCGTTCGAACTGATCGCGACGCCCGGCCCGGGCGGGGTCGGCGTGCTCGCGGTGGGCGGGTGCCTGGCGTTCAGTCGGCGGCGAGGAGGGCCCGGTAGCGGGCGGGCGTGACGCCGAAGGCGCGGCGGAACTGGTTGGTGAGGTGGGCCTGGTCGGCGAAGCCGCACGCGGCGGCGACGCGGGCGAGCGGTTCGCGGCCCGCGGCCAGCTCCGCCGCGGCCCGGCGGAGGCGCAGGGCACGCTGGTAGCCGCCGACGGACACGCCGTGGGTGCGCCGGAAGACCCGGGCGAGGTGGCCGGGGCTGAGGCCGGCGGCGTCGGCTACTTCGGAGAGGGTCAGCGGCTCGTCCGCGCGTTCCCGGATCAGGTTGGCCGCCCGGCGGGCGTGCGTGGACGCGGGGCGGGGATCGGCCTGGCCGGCCAGCAGGTGGAGGAGTTCGGCGACGCACGCCTCGAGGTCGAGGGCCGCGGGGTCGCCGGGTTCGGCGAGGGCGCGGAGGACACCGAGACACGGGCGGGTGAACAGTTCTGCGGGAAGGCTCTGGCCTGGCAGGGTTGGCGTCACGCCCGCCCGGCGCAGGGCCTCGACGGGGATGACCACGTGCAGGGTGCGGATGCCGCCCGGGGCGGCCGAGAAGTCGTGCTCGGTGTCGGC
The DNA here is from genome assembly GCA_964464165.1 of uncultured Phycisphaeraceae bacterium. Taxonomy (GTDB): domain Bacteria; phylum Planctomycetota; class Phycisphaerae; order Phycisphaerales; family UBA1924; genus UBA6054. The sequence continues at coordinate 28,661 of CAYXFA010000018.1, forward strand.
GGGGAAGTACTCGACCGCGCCGGGGACGGAGTCGATGCGTGTGCGCCCGCAGAGGCCGGCCCCGGACCCGGCGAGGACCAGGTCGATCGAGGCGGTCGGGTGCTCGTGGCGGGCCTGGCGGAAACCGGGCGGGTAGGCCTTGTGCTGGGCGAAGAACCACGGACCGATCCGCTGCCGGGCGATCAGGTGTGGGGCGGGATCGGGCGGCGGCGGGGGCACCGGGACTGGTACGCGAGCGCGGGCGGAGAGTTGCGGTCCAGGAAGCACCGGGGTGATGGTGGATCGGGCGTCAAGCGTCGGGCTGGCGGCGGGCCCAGTCGGCCATTTCCCGCCAGAGGGGGAGCGTGGCGGCGTCGAGGGCGGGGTTGAGCGCGTCGGACCTCGGGACGCCGCGGAGGACCGCCCCGAAGTCGTCGCCGACCAGCGCGGGCGTGCTGAACGCGAGAGGGCGGTTCGCCTCGGCGAGGTAGGCGTCGGGGAGTTTGTGCGGGCGCTGGATGACGAACGAGCGACCGCCCCACCGCTCGGTCGAGCCGATGATCGGACCGAGCCGCCGGCGCAGGTCCGGGGATCGGGGCACGTTGAGCGGGAGGAGGAACGGCAGCGGGAAATCGGCGCGGGTGAAGGATCGGAGTTTGCCGAGGTGGACCCAGTCGCCGTAACGGACGCCGCTCGAGTTGGTCTGCCACACGCCGACGGCGTCGGCCTGGGTGAGGTGTTGGTAGGCCTCGGCGTCGGCGGGCCGCGCGTCCGTCAAGACGGGCAGCCCGAGCAGGATCAGGTTCTGCCCGCCGCGCGGGCGGGGCTCGGCCCGGGTGACGAGGGCGACCCCGAAGCCACCGCCGCAGATGGGGACGGCGAGCAGGTCGCCCTCCTCGGTCTGGCGGGGGCAATCCGGCGCGACGCCGCGGACGCGTTGCATGTCGTCCGTCGCCGCGCGGGCCCGTCGCCAGGCGTCGAGGTTCGCCGCCTCGATGCGGTGGAAGACGGTGCGCATGTCGTGGAAGCCGGGCTTGACGCCCTTGACGTGTTGGGCGAGGCATCGCTCGAAATCGCTGGCGGTCTGGATCTCGCCGGTTTCGATCGCGGGCCAGGGCTCGGCGAGGTTGGCGATGAGGCGCATCGTGCCGTCGTCGGTGTAGAGAAAGACCGACCGGGGGTGGGGATCGCAGCGGTTGAGGCGGGGCGGCACGGGCCAGTCGGCGGGCTGGAACCCCGCGACCTCGCCGACACGCGGCCAACGCCCGGACGAGAACGGGCGGGGCGTGCAGAAGCCCAGCCACGCGGAGGCCCACCGCTCGGGCCGGCCTGGGTCGGCGCAGGCCTCGGGGCTGGGCCGGGGCGTGGCGTCGGCGTACACGAACACGGTGGGTTCGGGCGTGGGATTGGCCGGGACGCGGGTGACGACCGCCGCGAAGAAGCAGACCTTGGGCGCCGGGATGGCGTGGACGGCTCCGGGCTGGATGGGAAGCGGGCGGGGCACGGGGGTGCTATCGGCCGGGTTGGGACCGGGACCGGAACGCGCAGGCGAGGTCGTAGAGGATGATGGTCGCGCCGGCGCCGAGTGTTGCGACGCCCAGCGTGCCGCTGACGAGGGCGCCCGCCCAGAGTCCGGGGCTCCAGGCGTGCCAAAGGTCGTCGCTGTCGACGGACTCGATCTGCGTGCGGGTCATCAGGGCTATCTCCGCGCGGGCCCGGTCCTGGTTCGTGACATCGCGATACAGCAGGCCGAGAGCGATGGAGACGCCCGTGAGGCCAAGGGCGGTCAACCCTGCGGCGAGGCGCGGGTGGGGCATGGGGTGCTCCTGTTTGTTCACGGCGTACGCGGAGCGGGGCGGGCCAGTTCGATGGCGGGCGCCCAGGAGAGCCAGTCGTTGTCGGGCTGGTCGGCGACGTCGAAGACGTGGCCGGGCGGGGCGGGCTCGCTCGGGCGGTTCGGGGTGGCGAAGGAGACGGCGCCGGAGATGAACTGGTCGATGGACTCGGCGCGGACGGACAGGCCGCGGAAAAGGCCGAAGTCCACGCCGATCCCGGAGACGCGCCAGAAGCGGGAGTGCTGCCGAACCAGGGGGACGAACCGTGCTTCGATCTCGGCGGTGATGAGGACGGAGGTCGCGTCGTCGGCGAGGCGGGTTTCGCGGATCGCGCCGACGGGGATCTCGCGGTAAAGGACGGGCGAGCCGGGGGCGAGCGAACCGAGGCGCGGGGCGCGGAGCGTGATGCGCAGGGCGCCGGGCTCGGGGGGATCGAGGCGCGGCGGGCTGGTGAGGCCGACGAAGGCGTCCGCCGGCGGGGCCCCTGGCGGGCCGGGGCGGGCGGCGACGTAGCGGGGGCCGATGAGCGTCTCCAGGCCGGTGACGCGCTGGAGGCTCACCTCGGGCCGGACGATCCAGAAGGCCGCGCCCTCGGCCGCGAGCGAGCGGGCCTCGGGGACGAGTTCGGCGGTGACGAGAGCGGCGTCGAGCGCGTCGGTAGGCCGCACGTCCCGGACGATGCCGACGGTCATGCCGCGGTGAACGATCTGGGCGCCGGGGGTGAGGCCGGCGGCGTCGTCGAAGCGGATGGTGATCGTCGGGCCGCGGGCGCGGGCGAGGTGGGCGCCCAGCAGGAGGCCGACGAGGGCGAGGGCGGCGAGGGGGATGAGCCAAGTGAGGGAACGCCTGCGCGGCCGGACCGTGGCGAGGGGTGCCGGGTCCGGCGGCGTGGGGTCCCGATCGGCGGGCCGGGGCGGTGCGGTCATGGCTGCGCTTTCCACAGGGCGTGCGGGTCGAAGGCGGCGGAGGCGAGGAGGCTGAGCACGACGACCGCGCCGAAGGCGACGACGCCGGGGCCGGGGGTGACCTCCACGAGGTCGCCGAGCTTGACCGCCGCGACGAGGATGGCGACCAGCAGGACGTCGACCATGCCCCAGCGTCCGAGGAACTCGACGAGGGCGTAAGTCCGGGCGCGGTGTCGGGCCGGGAGGAGGCCGGGCCCGGCGCAGAGGACGAAGAGGGCGGCGAGCTTGGCGATCGGGGCGATGACGGAGAAGAACAGGACCGCCAGGCCGACGGCGAGGTGGCCCTCGGCGAGCAGCCCGACCGTGCCGGACCAGATCGAGGCGGCTTGGGCGTGGCCGAGCCGGGCGATGGTCATGACGGGCAGGGCCAGGGCGACGGGATAGACGAGCAGCGCGGCCAGGGCCAGGGCGGCGGTCCGCTGGACCGACCGCGGGTGCGTCTCGTGGGGGATCGGGGCGTCGCAGCGGGTGCAGTGGGCGCGGCAGCGGGCCGGTACGGCCGGCATGCGGTGGACGAGGCCGCAGCGGTTGCAGGCGGCGAGGGGCATCGGGGAGTTTAGAGGGATGGGTGGTGCGGGGGAGGGGCGTGCTCTTCGGGGACGAAGAGCACGGCGCCATGCCTCGATCCCGCCTCTTACTCCTTGGCGGCCTCCTTGGCCCAGGAGTCCTTCAGCGTGACGCTGCGGTTGAAGACGGGGCGGTCGGGCGTGGACGCCTTGTCGACGCAGAAGTAGCCCAGGCGCTCGAACTGGAAGCGGCGGATGCCGTCGGGCCAGTCGGGCTCGTCGGGCGTGCGTGTGAGGATGGCGGGCTCGAGCTTGCAGCCGGTCAGCACGGTGAGCGAGTCGGGGTTGAGGTCGTCGAAGATGTTGCCGGTGCGTTTGCCGGGGCGGGGGTCGTTGAAAAGGCGGTCGAAGAGGCGGACGGTGGCGTCCCGGGCGTCGGCGGCGCAGACCCAGTGGAGGGTGCCCTTGACCTTGCGGACGTTGCCGTCGGCGTCGGGGGGCGGGCTGTCGCCGCCGCGGGTGAGGGGGTCGTAGGTGCAGCGGATCTCGGTGATGCGGCCGTCGTCGCCGGTAACGAAGTCGTGGCAGGTGACCCAGTACGCGTAGCGGAGCCGGACCTCGCGCCCGGGGCCGAGGCGGAAGAACTTCTTGGGCGGGTCGATCATGAAATCGTCCCGCTCGATCCAGAGCTCGCGCCCGAAGCGGAGGGGGCGGACGCCCGCGGACTCGTCCTCGGGGTTGTTGACGGCGGGGAGTTCCTCCAGCCGGTCGGGGTCGCCGTGGTCGCCCCAGTTGGTGATGACGAGCCGGACGGGGTCGAGGACGGCCATGCGCCGGGGGGCGCGGGCGTTGAGGTCGTCGCGGAGGGCGTTCTCGAGCTTGGTGAAGTCGGTCAGGGCGTTGTACTTAGTGATGCCGGCCTCGATGACGGCGTTGCGCACGGCCTCGCTGGTGTAGCCGCGCCGGCGCAGGCCGGCGACAGTGATCATGCGCGGGTCGTCCCAGCCTTCCACCTTGCCCTCGTCCACGAGGGACTTGAGGTAGCGCTTGGACATGGTGGTGTATTCGAGGTTGTAGCGGGAGAACTCGATCTGCTGGGAATGGTGGATCTTCTCGCCCCAGCGGGAGCCCGGGCCGCGATCTTTATTGATGGCGTGGATGAACCAGTCGTAGAGGGGGCGGTGGTTCTCGAACTCCAGCGTGCAGAGGGAGTGGGTGATGCCCTCGATGGAGTCCTCCAGGCCGTGGGCCCAGTCGTACATCGGGTACACGTGCCAGGCGGAGCCGGTGCGGTGGTGCGGGGTGTTGACCACGCGGTACATGACCGGGTCGCGGAGGTTCATGTTCGGGCTGGCCATGTCGATCTTGGCCCGGAGCACCATGGCCCCGTCCGGCACGGCGCCGGCGGTCATCTTCTCGAACAGGGCGAGCGACTCCTCGACCGGGCGGTCGCGGTACGGGGAGGGCGTGCCGGGCTCGGTGAGGCTGCCGCGCTGGGCGCGGATGGCCTCGGCGGGCTGCTCGTCGACGTAGGCGAGGCCCTTGTGGATCAGCTCGACGGCCCAGGCGTGCATGCGGTCGAAGTAGTCCGACGCGAAGCGGATCGGGGGCACCCAGCGCCCGCCGAGCCATTCCACGTCGGCGGCGATGGAGTCGACGAACTCCTGCTCCTCCTTGGCGGGGTTGGTGTCGTCAAAGCGCAAGTAGAACTTGCCGCCGTACTCCTCGGCGAGGCCGGAGTTGAGGCAGACCGACTTGGCGTGGCCGATGTGGAGGTAGCCGTTGGGCTCGGGCGGGAAGCGCGTGGTGACCACGGAGCGGTCGCCCGGGGGGCCCCACTTGCCGCTTTCGACGTCGGCGTCGATGATCTGCTGGATGAAATGGCGGTTGGCGGTCGCCTCGGGCATTGGGTGGCCTCCGTGCGGGGATGGTAGGAGCCGGGGGCGTTTTCACAAGAATGCGGTTTGCGGGGCGCGGAGTCGTGGGGTATTTTGCGGCGGGGACAGGAAACAACCGGGAGGGAACCGCATGCTCCGCCTCGCCGCCGTCTCGCTCGCCGTGGCCGCCGTTCCGGCCTTCGCGGGTCTGCCGCACGCCGTGTTCGACTTCGAGGAAGCGCCGGTCCAGCAGGGCCCGGGCCCGCTGAGCTTCTGGCGGGGCGACCAGTCGCTCACGCTGACGGGCGACGACACCCTGCCGATGAGCGTTTTCGAGCCCGGGGCCGGCTACCCGGCGGACTGGGGGACCCGGGCGTTCCGGACGACGCTGCGGCCGAGCGCAACGCTGGTGATGTCGTTCTCGCCGGGCGTGACGGGCGTGTTCTTCGACTACGGGGCCTGGGAGGACACGCAGGCCGTGATCCGCGTGGAGGTCATCGGCTTCGGCGGGCAGGTGATCGATGAGTCGGTGCTGTCCCTTGTCAACCGGGTGGACCTGGGGGCGGACCCCGAGCGGTTCCTGTACTCGTACCTGGCCCCGACCACCGCGCTGGAGGGGCTGCGCCTGACCGGCCTGGGCGACGGCAGCGCGTTCTTCGCGATGGACAACGTGACGCTGATCGTCCCCGCGCCCGGGACCATGGCGCTGCTCGGGGCCATGGGCCTGGCGGCGGCGCGTCGGCGCCGGTCAGCCTGACCGTCCGAATAGGTCGGCGAACGCCGCGGGCAGTTCCGGGAAGCGGAAGGCGAAGCCCTCGTCCAGCAGGCGCCGGGGCACGACGTAGCGGCCGTACAGGGCCAGTTCCGGGTCGGTGCGCATGACGAGCGAGGCGGCGACGCGGACCTGCCACGCGAAGGTCGGAAGGCCGAAGGGGGCGCGGACGGCGCGGCGCAGCTCGGCCATGAACCGGCGGTTGGGCACGGGCTCGGGGGCGCTGGCGATGTAGACGCCGCGCATGGAGGCGTAGTCGAGGGCCCGCTCGAAGAGGCGGTTCATGTCGGCCTCGTGGATCCAGCTCATGCCCTGCGTGCCGGACCCGACCGTGCCGCCGAGGCCGAGTCGGGCCAGCCTGGCGAGCTTGGGCAGCGGGCCCCCGCCCCGGCCGAGGACGAAGCTGGTGCGCAGGACCACGCGGCGGACGCCGTCCGGGCAGGCCTCGTCGAGGGCGGCCTCCCAGGCGCGGCCGACGTCGGGGGCGAGGCCGAGCCCGAGGGCGGCGGACTCGTCGCATTCGAGCTCGGAGTCGCCGTAGATGTGGGCGGTGGACATCTGGACCCACACGGGCGGCGGGGACGCGGCCCGGCGGACCGCCTCGCCGAGGGCGCGGGTGGATTCGACGCGGGAGCGGAGGATCTGGTCGCGGTGCAGGGGCGTCTTGACGCAGTCCACGGTGCGTCCGGCGAGGTTGACCAGGCCGTCCGCGCCGTCGAGGGCCTCCGTCCAGTCGCCCGGCGTGCGCCCGTCCCACGGCCGGTGGGTCCAGTCGCCCGCTGGGGGCGGGTTGCGCGAGAGGATCGTGACGGCGGCGCCGCGGGCGGCGAGCCACTTGGCGAGGCTCATGCCGAGGAAGCCGGAACCCCCGGCGATGACGACGCGACCGGTTGAGGCGGGGGCGGGCATGGGGGCACCATAGTGGGAAGGCCAGAGAGGTTGCCGGGCGTGGTGGGTCGATCACATGCGGTCCGGCAACCGCCGTCACAGCTCCGGCGCGAAGCCGCGGCGCATGGTGTTCTCGCACGAGGCGCGGGGCTCGACGAACTGGTGGAGGTACTCGGCGCCGCCGGCCTTGCTGCCCACGCCGGACATGCCGAAGCCGCCGAAGGGCTGGCGGCCGACGAGGGCGCCGGTGATGCCGCGGTTGACATAGAGGTTGCCCACGCGGAATTCGCGCTTGGCCTTCTGGATGTGGCTGGGCTTGCGGGTGAAGACGCCGCCGGTGAGCTTGTAGGGGTGGTCGTTGGCCAGGCGGAGGGCCTCGTCGAAGTCGCGGGCGTGGACGACGGCGAGGACGGGGCCGAAGACCTCGTGGCGGTACAAGGCGTGGTCCGGGGTGACGCCGGTAAAGACGTGCGGCGGGACGATGTTGTCCACGCCGGGGGGGATGGTGAAGTCTTTCTCGCCGACGAGCTCGGTCAGCCCCTCGGCGCGGGCCCGCTCGATGTGGCGGCGGATGTTGGCGGCGGCCTCGGCGTCGATGACGGGTGCGACGTCCGTTGAAGACGACGTGGCGGGGCCGAGGACGAGCGTCTTGGTTGCCTCGCCGAGGCGCTCGAGGAAGACGCGGGTGCGGGCGCCGTCCGGGCCTTCCGGGTCGACGACGATGCAGCGCGAGCAGGCCGAGCACTTCTGGCCCTGGAAGCCGAAGGCGGAGTACCGCACGCCCAGGACGGCCTCGTCGAGGTCGGCGGACACGTCGATGATGGCTGCGTTCTTGCCGCCCATCTCGCAGATCACGCGTTTGACGTACTGCTGTTCCTCGGCGGTGACGCCCGCGGCCTTGATGATGTCCAGGCCGACGGCCTTGGAGCCGGTGAAGGCGATGACCGAGACGCGGGGGTCGCGGACGAGGGCGGCGCCGACAGTCTCGCCCGGGGCGGGGCAGAAGTGCAGCACGCCGTCGGGCGCTCCGGCGGCGCGGAGGGCGTCGGTGAGGATCTGGTGCAGGACCAGGGCGATGCCGGGGGTCTGCTCGGCGGGCTTGACGACGACGGTGTTGCCGGTGACGAGGGCCGCGACGGTCATCCCGCAGCAGATGGCCAGGGGGAAGTTCCACGGGGCGATGACGACGGCCACGCCGCGGGGCTGGTGCCAGACCTCGTCGAGCTCGCCGATGAACCGCCCGAGGCGCTGGGGGCGGAACAGGCCGGGGGCGAGGCGGGCGTAGTACTCGCAGAAGTCGATCGCCTCGCAGACGTCGGCGTCGGCCTCGCGCCAGGGCTTGGAGGCCTCCTTGACCATGATGCCGGCGAGCTCGTCGCGCCGGGCCCGCATGGCCTCGGCGGCCTGGACGAGCACGCGGCTGCGGATCAGGGGGTCCACGTCGCGCCAGGCGGGGAAGGCCCGGTGGGCGGATTCGAGCATGGCGGCGGCCTGCTCGGGCGTGCGGTCGTTGGCGACCTGGGGCACGCGGGCCACGCCGAGGGCCTTGGCGAAGGCCTCGCGCCGGGCGGCGTCTGAGAAGTCGCGGAGCGGCTCGGTGTAGAACGGGCGGCCGTCGCCGACGCCGGGTTCGGCGGGCGAGAGCGCGTGGCGCTCCCGGGCGACGTCCGCGAGGTCGGGCTTGGGCTGGGCGCCGGCCGGGCGGGCGGGGGCGGCCAGGAGGACCTCGGGCGAGGCGTTGTCGAGGAAGCCCGCCTTGAGCCAGGACTCGTTGGATGTGTTCTCCAGCAGGCGGCGGACCAGGTAGGCCATGCCGGGGATCATCTCGCCGACGGGCACGTACTCGCGCACGCGCAGGCCCATGTCGGCGGCGGCGTGCTTGAGCTGGTCCGCCATGCCGTGGAGCATCTGGAGCTCGATGGCCTCGCGGGGCAGGCCGCGGCGTTCCAGGCCGGCGAGCGCGGCCGCGATGGAGCGGACGTTGTGCGAGCCGAGTGCGAGCTTGACGCCGCCCTCGCCGGGCTTGCGTGGGCAGGCGTCGAGGAAGACCTCGACCATGCGCTCGAAGCAGGCGTCGGTCTCCCACTTCTCGTTCCACACGGGGCAGGGCCAGCCCTGCTGCTCGGCGTGGATGGTCTCGTAATCCCAGTACGCGCCCTTGACGAGGCGGACGGTGACCACGCGGCCCGTGCGACGGGCCCAGTCGGCGATGCGCCGGGCGTCGTCAACGCCGGACTTCAGGTAAGCCTGCATGGCGATGCCGGCGTGGAAGTCGAAGGTCTCGCAGGCGTGCATGAAGGCGTCGAGGGTCAGGTCCTTGAGCGCGTGCTGCTCCATGTCGAAGTTGATCAGCACGCCGTTGCGCCCGGCGGCCTCCAGCACGGGGCGGAGGCGGCGCATGAGGTCCTCGACGGCCGGTTCGGGCGCGATGGGGTCGAACTGGGCGCAGAGGCTGGAGACCTTGATGGACACGTTGACGCGCGGGACCGTGCCGAGGTGGTCCTTCTCCAGGCGGTCGTTGGGCGACCAACGCGAGGCCTCGCCGACGAGGTTCTCCACCAGGTCGAGGTACTTGCGCTGGTACAGGTCGGCCTCGGCGTTGGAGACGCAGGCCTCGCCCAGGAGGTCGACGGAGAAGGCGATGCCCTGCTTCCAGAGGTCGCGGAGGGCGGGCAGGGCGTCGGCGGCGTCGGTGCCGGCGATGAAGTTGCCGGCCATGCCTTTGATCTGCGAGGAGATGGTCTTGGTCAGCAATCCCTTGGCGACGCCGCCCGCCTTCAGGCCCAGGTCCATGCCGGGCGGGGGCTTGACGCCGGGCTGGGTCAGGTAGTCGACGAGGTGGTCGTGGACGAGGTCGGGGGTGGTCAGGGCGGGGAAGGCGTCCACGAAGCGGAAGAGCTGGACCTTGAAGTTTTTGTCCTTCATGGACCAGTCCATCAGCTTGTCCTGGTAGAACCGGGCGCTGAGCAGGCCGGCCTTGTGGGCCCGGGCCTTTTCGAGCATCTCGACGCCGAGGGCGCGCACACGGGCCTCGTCCGTGGCGGGGGCGCCGGTCGGGGCGGGCGCGGCGGCGCGGGCCGGCGCGGGCTGGCGGGGGGCGGGCTTGGACTTCCTGGTGAACAGACCCATGGGGACCGGCTCCGGCTGAAGGGCGCCGACGGGCCTGCGGGCGTCCCTGCCGCCCGCGTCCCGAGGCCGCGGATGGTACGCATCCCCCGCCGGTCCCCTACCCTTCGCGGTGCGTCCGGGAGCGGGCAAGGCCATCACGATCGGCAACTTCGACGGCGTTCACGCGGGGCACCGGGCGCTGCTCGCGCGCGCCCGGGAGCTGGCCGGCGCGGACGGGGCGGTCGTGGCGATGGCCTTCGACCCCCACCCGCTGGCCCGGCTGCGCCCGGGGGCCGAGCCGGCGCGGATCGAGCCCTGGGAGACGCGGGTCCGGCGGCTGCTGGCGGCCGGGGCGGACCGGGTGGAGCGGCTGGAGCCGACGCCGGAGCTGCTGGGCACCACGCCGGAGAACTTCGTCGCCTGGCTGGTGGGAACGCACCGGCCCACGCACCTGGTCGAGGGCCCGGACTTCCGGTTCGGCCGGGGCCGGGCGGGGTCGGTCGGGACGCTCCGGGAGCTGGTTGCGCCGCACGGGGTGGCGGTGGAGGTCGTGCCGCCGGTGGTGGTGACGCTGCGGGACCAGTCGGAGGTGGTGGCGTCGTCGTCGCTGGCGCGGTGGCTGCTGGGCCACGGGCGGGTGCGGGACGCGGCGTTCGTGCTGGGCCGGGCGCACGAGCTGGCCGGGGAGGTGGTCCCGGGCGACCGGCTGGGCCGGACGATCGGGTTCCCCACGGCCAACCTGCGGACGGACTGCCTGTGCCCGGGGGACGGGGTGTACGGCGCGGTGGCCGTGCTGCCGGACGGGTCGGGGGCGGTCGGGGCGGTGCACATAGGGCCGCGTCCGGCGCTGGACCGGCCGGAGCACCGGGTCGAGGCCTACCTCATGCGCCCGGACGGCTCGCCCTGGACGCCCCCGCCGGGGATGCCGGAATCGGGCTGGTCGTGTACGCTGCGGCTGATCGGGCGGGTGCGTGACCTGGTCCGGGTGGACGGGCTGGAGGCCCTGGTGGGCCAGATCCGGCGGGACTGCGAGCGCTGCGTGGCGATGGTCACGCCGGTGATGGGCGGCATGGACGCGTTGGCGTCGAAGGCGCGGTGACGATGGACGCAACATCGGGGACGTGGACGCCGACGGTGTCGGTCGGGGAGATGGCCGATTGGATCGGCTCGATGCGGACGGCCGTGCTGCTGACGCACGTCAAGCCGGACGGGGACGCGCTCGGATCCACGCTGGCCCTGGCCAGGACGATCAACCTGACGCGCCGGACGACCGGGGCCATCTCCGCGGCCGAGTGCTGGTACGCCGCCCCCATGCCCGAGTGGGCCCCCGTGCTGATGGGCTCGACCAAGGTCCGCGTGATCGAGCCGGGCCAGCCCGTGCCCGCGGCGTTCGACCCCGAGGCGGTCGTCATCTGCGACACGGGCTCGTGGAACCAGCTCGACCCGTTCCGCACCTTCATTGAGGAACGCCTGGAGCGCACGGCGATCATCGACCATCACCTCCAGGGGGACGCGGAGATCGCGGACCACCGCCTGCTGGACACGACCGCGGCGGCGGCGGTGCAGCCCGTGGCGGCGGTGTGCTGCCGGTTGCTCGGTCTGGACTCGCCGGCCCGGCTGCCGGTCGAGGTGGCCACGCCCCTGTACGTGGGGCTGGCGACGGACACCGGGTGGTTCAGGCACTCGAACGTGGACGGCCGGGTGATGCGCCTGGCCGCCGACCTGCTCGAGGCCGGGGTGGACCACGCGGGGCTGATGGAGCTGATCGAGCAGAACGACCGGCCGAGCCGGTTGCGGCTGATGCAGCGGGCGCTGGCGAGCCTGGAGCTGGTGCCGGCCAAGTACGCCGCGGTGATGAGCCTGACGACGGAGGACTTCCGCCAGGCCGGCGCCGCGCCGGGCGAGTCGGGCGGGTTCGTGGACATCCCGCGCACGGTGCCGAGCATCCGCGTGTCGGTGCTGCTGACCGAGCAGACGGACGGCCAGGGGGTGTTCACGAAGGTGTCGATGCGGTCGAAGGCGACGGGGTGGGACGGGCGCGAGCCGGTGGACGTGAACGCGGTGTGCCAGACCTTCGGGGGCGGCGGCCACGCCCGGGCGAGCGGGGCGCGGATCCGGGCGCCGCTGGCGGAGGCGAAGCGGATGGTGGTTGAAGCGCTGCCGTGAGGACAAGCCGCGCCTGTCAAGAGCGGCCGCGGCCTTTGCCGACGGAGCACTACCCTTTCCCCGGCCACGCTTGACCCATCGGTCGCTCCTTCACAGTCTCGCCTGGTCGGACCGTACACTCGGGCATGCCCACCCCTCCGCGCAAGCCGTCCTTTCGTGACAAGATCGAGCGGGCGGCCAACGACCCGAAAGCCGGGCGCAACGACCGTCCCCGCGGCCCCCGTCCTGGAAGGCGGCCCCCGCTGCGGGTCATGACGACCACGCTGTGGGAGTATCCCAGCCAGCACTACGACGGACGGGAATCGAACTTCCAGGGCAGCAAGGACTACGCGGGCGCCACGCCGAGCTGGGTGGTCTGGCAGCTCCTGCAGCGCTACACGCGTCCGGGGGACGTGGTGCTGGACCCGATGTGCGGCTCGGGCACGACGCTGGACGTGTGCAAGGACCTCGACCGCAAGGGCGTCGGGTTCGACCTGAACCCGCAGCGGGCGGACATCACGCGAGCGGACGCGCGGGAACTGCCGGTGGACGATCAGTCGGTGGACTTCTGCTTCGTGGACCCGCCCTACTCGACGCACATCGACTACTCGGACGACCCGGCCTGCATCGGCAAGCTCGACGCCGGCGCGCCCATGCGCGGCGACGACGTGATGCCCGGCCAGGCCTACTACGAGGCGATGGAGGAGGTCATTGCCGAGATCGACCGCGTGCTCAGGCCGAACCGTTACATGGGCCTGTACGTGTCGGACTCGTGGCGCAAGGAGAAGGGCGTCAAGGGCGGCGTGTTCATGCCCATCGGCTTCGAACTGTTCTCGATCATGCGCGACTACTTCCGGCCGGTCGACATCATCGCCGTCGTGCGCGGCAACACCAAACTCCAGCGCGGCAACTGGCACAAGTCCGCCGAACAGGACAACTTCTTTCTCCGCGGGTTCAACTACCTGTTCGTGATGAAGAAAGAGGGTGAGTCGAGAGGCACCGGACGCGGATAACCGGTCGTTCACGGCTGAAACGGCCGCCCCTTCACCGTTCTAACCATGCAGGATACACCGTCCCACAGCGAAGAAGGACGTATCGTCGCACGCGGCCTCGCCGCGGCACTGGTGTCGGCGCCACACGTTTACCTCGGCATGCTCGTTGCCGTCGCCGTGCACGAGTTCGTCGGCCATGGGCTTGTCTCACTCTTTGTCGGCGGCCAGTTCCACGGTGTGATGCTGGACTTCAGCGGCATGGGCTGGGCCGACATCACGACGCCACCGACCGGGCCGTTCCGGCAGGCGATTGTGCTTCTTGGGGGCCCGGCATCGACAACCATTCTTGGTTTCCTCCTGTTCGGCACTGCGTGGCCGATCCGCCGTCACCCGCATGTGGCGCTGCCTGTCACCATCCTCGCAGGACATCACGCGCTTGAGGGGACTTCGTACGCATTCTGGAATGCCGTCTACATTTCCGTCTTCAATCCGCAGCCCGGCGCCGACATCGGTGACATCGGACGTGCCGTTGAGCATTTCCCGAGCGTTCACCTGCCGGTGATGGTACTTGCCGGCGTGCTGATGGTCCTTTCCATCTGGATCCTCACGGCCATGCTGCTCTGGATCGTCGAGTCATACCTGTACGCAGGGAGGCGGCTTCACGGGGCCACACTACTCGCGTGGGCCGGCGGAGTGGCGATTATGCCGGCTGGCGGGTGGTTCTTGTTCGACTGGAATCTGTTGCTTCCAGGGATGGGGCACTGGCCTAATGGTGTTGCCGTCGTTCTCCACGCCGTGATGGGTGCATTACTGATCTTCAAGCGTTTTCGCCCCGAGCCCGTACGATGCGCGCGGGGGGCAATGATCGCTTCGGCGGCCGCTGGTTTCGGATTGATGGCCCTGATGGCCGCTCTTGTTGGATTGTGGCTGCGGTACGGCGTCACTTGGTAGGTTTGTACCGGGGGGCACCTCCAACGCCCGGATTAATCAGAGTTCACCGGCGAGCAGCCCCGGTTCGGGTACGGTGTCCGCGAGCGACCAGCCCACGGAGCCGCCCTATGTCCAAGCACGACGACACGACGAACCGCAAGGTCGAAGCCCTCGAGCAGCACCGCGAGCACCCCGAGGACACCCGCCTGACGACGAACCAGGGCGTGCTCGTCACGCACACCGACGATTCCCTGAAAGCGGGGGAACGCGGGCCGACGCTGATGGAGGACTTCCATCTGCGCGAGAAGATGATGCACTTCGACCACGAGCGCATCCCGGAGCGCGTGGTCCACGCCCGCGGGTCGGCCGCCCACGGCTACTTCCAGTGCTACGAGGACTTCTCCGACCTGACCAGGGCCGGCCTGCTGACCGACCCCTCGCGCAAGACGCCCGTGTTCGTGCGGTTCTCGACGGTGGTGGGCTTCCGCGGCTCAGCGGACACCGTCCGCGACGCGCGGGGCTTCGCGACCAAGTTCTACACCGACGAGGGAAACTGGGACCTCGTCGCCAACAACATGCCGGTGTTCTTCATCCAGGACGGCATCAAGTTCCCGGATCTCGTCCACGCGATCAAGCCCGAGCCGGACAACGAGATGCCCCAGGCGTCCGCGGCGCACGACAACTTCTGGGACTTCATCTCGCTGATGCCCGAGTCGATGCACATGATCATGTGGGTGCTGTCCGACCGGGCCCTGCCGCGGAGCTACGCGGCGATGGAGGGCTTCGGGGTCCACACCTTCCGCTTCATTAACGCCCAGGGCCGGTCGCGCTTCGTCAAGTTCCACTGGAAGCCGACGCGGGCGATGGCGAGCCTGACCTGGGACGAAACCCAAAAGATCGCGGGCAAGGACCCCGACTTCAACCGGCGCGACCTGTGGGAGATGATCGAGCGGGGCGACTACCCCGAGTTCGAGCTCGGCGTGCAGGTCGTCGAGGAGGCGGACGAGCACCGCTTCGACTTCGACCTGCTCGACCCGACCAAGATCATCCCGGAGGAGCTCGTCCCCGTCCGGCCGTTGGGCAAGATGGTTCTCAACCGCAACCCGGACAACTTCTTCGCCGAGACCGAGCAGGTGGCGTTCCACCCGGGCCACGTGGTGCCGGGCATCGACTTCACCAACGACCCGCTGCTGCAGGGGCGTTTGTTCTCGTACCTGGACACGCAGCTGCTCCGGCTGGGCGGGCCGAACTTCCACGAGATCCCGATCAACCGGCCTCTGGCGCCCGTTCACAACAACCAGCGCGACGGGTTCATGCGCCAGACCATCAACACGGGCAAGGCGCCGTACGCGCCGAACGCCCGCGCCCGGGGCTGCCCGATGCTCACCCCCGAGGGGATGGGCGGGTACGCGCACCACATGCAACGGGTCGAGGGCCACAAGATCCGGGCCCGCAGCGAGAGCTTCAAGGACCACTACACCCAGGCCGCGATGTTCTACCGCAGCCTGACCGAGCCGGAGCGGCGGCACCTCATCAAGGCGGCGCAGTTCGAGCTGGGCAAGGTCTCCGACCCCGAGATCCGCTCGCGCGTCCTGGCCCACTTCGCGCGGATCGACGCGGGGCTGGCCCGCGCCACGGCGGACGGCGTCGGTGTGCCCGTCCCGGCGGGCGAACCCGTCGGCGAGGTGGCCACTTCGCCGGCCCTGAGCATGGAGAGCGAGACCAACCGGGCGAAGCGCTCGGCCCGCGGCATGAAGATCGCCGCGGTGGTCTCTGAGGGCTTCGACTGCTCGGTGCTGGACGCGATCAAAGAGGCCGCCGAGGCGCAGGGCGCCGTCGTCGAGACCGTCGGCACGAAACTCGGCGTGGTCCGCAGCGGACGCGACAAGCCCGAGGAGGTCAAGAAAACGTTCTCGACCACGCACTCCGTGCTGTACGACGCGGTGTGCATGCCCGGGGGCGACCGCGCGGTGGCGACGCTCAAACCGAGCCAGCCCGCGGGGGACTTCTTCCAGAACGCCTACGCCCAAGCCAAGGCGGTGTGCCTGGCCGGGGCGGCGTTGGACGCGACGGCCCGCTGGACGCCGGACCTGGAGGACTCCGCCAAGCCGCGCGGCCCGGGCGTGGCGTCGGTCCACGGCGTGGTGATGCAGCGGGAGGGCGACGCCGCGGAACTGGCCGGGGCCTTCCTGGAGGCGGTCGCGCAGTACCGGCACTGGGGCCGGGAGCGGGACGACGCCTAAAGAGGACCGGGCGGTCAGGCCCCCGGGCCCTCGATCGCGCCGCCCTGCCAGCCGCCGGGGCCGGTCCGGTGGTCGTCGATCTGGACGCGGATGATCGGGAGGTTGGCGAGCAGGCGCTGCTTTTCCTCCGCGCCGAGTTGCTCGGCGACTTCCAGCATGGCCTGGACGGTCAGTTGCTTGCGGGCGGCGGTGCCGTCGGGCAGGCGCCGGATGGCGGCCCCGGCGCGCTCCGAGAGGAAGTCCGGCTCGCGTTCGAGCATGTCGGCCATCTTGCGGAGCATCTGGGCGGCGGTGCTGGCGGCCACGCCGTGGCCGATCCGGACGCGGACCGGGACGATGGAGCCGGGGTCGTCCGGGCGCTTGATGACGGTGCCGTTGATGACGTGGCCGTCGGCGTCCGCGCTCGGGTCGTCCGGCCGCTCGTAGGTCTCGGCGTTGAGCCCCGAGAGGTAGACCGCGAGGTGGTTGGTGTCGGCGTGCGGGTCGGCGTGGGTCTCGTGGTCCGTCATCGGGCAATCCTAGGCGGGCGGGCTGAACAGATTACGAACCGACCGACGCGATCCAGCCCCCGCCGAGGACCAGCGTGGGGTCCGCGGCGGCGTACAGCACGACGGCCTGGCCCGGCGTGACGGCCCGCTCGGGGCCGTGGAACTCCAGGCGGAAACGGGCCGCCCGCCCGGACGGGGACCCGTCCGGGCCGTCGGCGAGCCGGGTGACCCGCGCGGGGACGGCCGCGGCGTTGTAGCGGTGCTGGGCGAGGACCTCGACGGTTTCGCCGAGGGCTGGCTCGTCAACCAGCCAGTTGGCCTCGGCCACGGCGCACTCCGAGGCCAGCAGGTCGTCCGGCCCCCCCACCACGACCTCGTTGGTCTCCGGCCGTTTCTCAACCACGTAGACGGGATGGCCGAGCGCCACGCCGATGCCCCGGCGCTGGCCGATGGTGAACCGGTGCTGGCCCGCGTGAACGCCGAGCTGCACGCCGGCGCGGTCGACGATGCGGCCCTGTGAGGTGAGCTCCGGGCGACGGCGTTCGACGAGACCGGCGTAGTCGTTGTCGGGGACGAAGCAGATCTCCTGCGAGTCCGGCTTGTCGAACACGGGCAGGCCGTACCGCCGGGCGAGGTCGCGCACCTCGGCCTTGGTCGCGAACTCCCCGATGGGCAGGACCATCTCCGCCAGCCGGGCGCGGGGCGCCCCAAAGAGCACGTACGACTGGTCCTTGGAGAGGTCGAGGCCGCGCCGGAGCACGGGCGAATCCCCGGAGCGGTCGACCCGAGCGTAATGGCCCGACGCGACGAAGTCCGCCCCGATCTGGCGCGCGTAGTCGTGGAGCTTGCCGAACTTCAGCCAGTCGTTGCAGCGCACGCAGGGGTTCGGGGTGCGGCCGCGGGCGTACTCATCCACGAAATAGTCGATGATGCGGCCGAAGTCCTTCTTGAAGTTGCACACGTAGAGCGGGATGCCCAGCTCCGCGGCGACGGCCCGGGCGTCGGCGGCGTCGTTGATCGAGCAGCAGCCTTGGTGGCCGATGCGGACCTTGGCCGGATCGCACGAGACGCCGGCGGAGTCGAACGGCACCAGCTCATCAAGAGTCTCGCCCGGGGAGCCCAGGCGCATGAAACAGCCGATGACCTCGGCCCCCTGCTCCCTGAGCAGACCCGCGGCGACGGAGGAGTCCACGCCGCCGGACATGGCGACGAGAACCTTTCGACCCTTCCAGGGGCGGGCGGCACGATCGGAAGTCGTTGGCACGGTTGATCGTACGACGCTCAGACGGGGTCGTCGTCCGCGAAGGGGATGGGGGGCTCCTCCGCCGGGGCGGGCGGGGAGGCGGGTTCCTGGGGCGGGACGTGCCCGGACGGTTCGTCTGGGCCGTCACCCGACAGGGGGATGGGCGAATCGTCGCGCGGGGCGGGCTTGCCGATGCGCTGGACCGCGGGCCGGATGGGCAGGGTCGGCCCGTCGTCGACGATCTCGACGGGCGAGTCGTCCCGGACCGGGTTGGGCAGGACGGGGAAGGGCGTGCGGTCGGCGTAGGACTGGCCGCACTCGGGGCAGCGGCCGCCGAATGGCAGTCCCCGCAGCTCGTAGCCGCAGCCCAGGCAGGGCGTGGACCCCGCGACGGTCCCTCCGCGTTCGGAGCGGTCGCGGAGACGCTCGGTGATGCGTTCGGCGCGGCCCTCGGTGGTCTTCTGGTATCGCAGGATCCACCGGGCCTGGTTGGCACAGTCGATGATGTTCTTGGCCAGGGCGAACCCGGCGATCACGAGGGCGAACGACACCCAGATGGCCAGGAGGGGCACGAACAGCGAGAAGACGATGAACAGGACGCCGAAAACGAGCATCGTCCAGGCGGCGCCCCGGAGCTGCCACCCGCCCGTGTCATCGGACATCCAGAACTGCATCTCGGCGACGAAGATGCTGATGGGCACCAGCCCCGCGAAGGCGGCCAGGCCGGTCAGGGCGGCCAGAACGGTGGCGACCTGGCCGAGGATGGCCACCGACGACGACCACGCCGCGATGATGGAGAAGGCGACGAAGACCGGCCAGGCCGCCGCCGCGACGCGGACGCCCAGGCGCATCGGGGCGCGGTCCAGGATGGGGTTGTCCCGCTCGGCGAACTCGCGCGGACGCGGCATCGACACCACGTACACCCCCACGACCCAGGCCAGGGCCCCGAGGAAGACCGCGACGGGCATGAGGTAGCTAAAGAAGCAGCCCAACACCATGCCGAGCAGAGCGCTGACGATGCCGAAGGACATCGCGGAAAACCCGAGCCCCACGCGCCGGACGTAGTTCGGCGACGCGTCGGACATGTTGCCCTCCCGCGGCCCGGGTATGCGGATGGACTTGATCACCTCGCCGCACTCGGGGCAGCGCCCGCCGATGCGGAGCCCCTTGAGGTCGTAGCCGCACGACCTGCACGGACGAGAGGTGGTGATGAGGGCGTCGGGCGGCAAGCGGGCCTCCAGGGATCTGTCCGTAGGAATGTACCGCCGATCACGCCGGCAGGTTGTCCCGGGCCGGCCCCGAGCCCCTCAGGCCAGCCCGAGCCAGGCCTCGCCGCACTCAAGGCAACAAGCCGCGCCGATCCGATCGCGTCGGCCTCACGGCCTGATCGCCGAGCGCCTCGACACCCACACCAACGCGCGCACGCTGGACGTCGGCGCTGACCTCTGGATGCAGTCCCGCTCCCGCTGGTACGCCCCGGACCTTGGCCGCTTCATCACCCCGGACCCGAACGGCACGGGCGCCCCCGTCATGTCCACCCTGGCGATGCTGGGGACGGTGCCGACGGGACCGCCGACAGGCTCGTTCGAGTGGGAAGCGCACTTCGGGGACGGCTTCGACGTGTTCGGGGGGTACGGGGGGGATCCGGTCAACGGGACAGATCCGACTGGGTTGTTCTTCAGCCTGGGAGGCATCAACGCCGCCAATGGCATCCGCATGACGTTGACGGAGTCGTACGGCGAGGGCGGCTCCAACGCGCTGATGGGACTGGACATGCTGGGTGCGGGCATTGCCGCGCACCAGGTCATGCTGGCGATGATGTCGGACGCCGCCTTCGGGGC
This sequence comes from uncultured Phycisphaeraceae bacterium, assembly GCA_964464165.1. GTDB lineage: Bacteria > Planctomycetota > Phycisphaerae > Phycisphaerales > UBA1924 > UBA6054. The sequence goes on from CAYXFA010000018.1 coordinate 48,473, forward strand.
GGCCGCGGGCAAGGCGTTTGAGTTTGCGCTGGCTGGGATCAAGAAAGTCGCTTTGGCGGCGCGGAGCGGGTTTAGCAAGGCCGACGATGCAGCTGCAGTACTCCGAGCGCCGTTAGGGCGCGGATCGAGTGCGAACCCATTAAATGGGTCTACACTACCCCGCAATCTACGCGAGCAGCTGGCTGTGCAGGAGGCGATTGGAAACGCCGAAAATGGCAGGAAAATAGTGGGAGACCTTCATGACCCTCGCTGGCCGGGGAGCGAGGGATGGGTCAAGATGAACTATGTGTGCAAGCCCGGCGGAGAAAGTATCCATGTTCACTATGTGATGAACACAAGGACTGGCCTCATCGACGACTTTAAGATTAAGATCCGGGAGTAGAATAGACGTGATCGTTCGTTACAGAAGACCAGACATGTCAAAGTGTCCCGACAACATCAAACCCTACATACAAGGAGCAGTGGCCGGAGATCATAAGCACGAGGATTATCAAGATGAGTACCGGGTACTTGCCGTGGCGACCCATGAAGGGTTTTCGTCATACCTAGTTTTTAATGACAACTTTCCACACTGGATCCCGTGCTGGATGTTTACCGTCAAGGACGGGTTTATTCCAAACCACTGGGTCTGCAACTCGTTCCCCGATTGGCCCGACCTGGTCATTGGCCCCCCATTCATTGCGGGGAGCAAGGAGGCGTACGCGCGTTCGTTGGACCCTGAGACTGATATGAAGCGATTGTTGCGGAGGGAGCTAGAAGCTGCGGAGTCGGAAAACTATTATATCGGCAGCTGCTCGGTGTGCGAAGAGTACGGAATAGCTATCGCCGTCATCCTGAAAGACGGTTCGATCGCCGCGCAGTGCCATGAGTGCGGATCTAGGTACGACGATCCTCGCGCCATCGGCAAAGAGGGTGCCGGAACATTCGATCATCTCTGGAACGATATTCTGCGGCCCGCCTCCTTCGAAGATATTCGCCTCAACGGATGGGATACGCTCGTCAACTGGAAACTGTCGAGGACAAACCACTTCGGCGATCTCAAGAACCGTTGACCGGCGGAAGACGATGCCGCGCACACGCCACCTCATCATGCTGTTGCTGCTCGTCTGCGGGCTCATGACTGACACAGTGGCGGGGGTGCCGCACACGGTGGATACCCACGGAACTCAACGGCAAGGTGTACTATGACAGGCTGGTGCGGCCGGCCCGGGATGGAACACCGCCACCGGCGATCCGGTGGTGGCGTGGCGGTACGACGGCTTCGGCCGGCTGTCCAAGCGTGTGGCGCCGTGGCACCAGGCGGCCATCGGCGGCTCACGCGAGGAGTACTACTACTACGACGGCGTACGCCGCATCCAGGAGGTCTTCTACGACCCCACCGGCGCCGTACCCCCGTGGCCCCAGGCCCCGGGCGGCGGCGGCGGGTCCAACCCCCAGTGGCGCACCGAGGCCGAGTTCGTCTGGTCCGCGGCGTCCGGCGTCGCGATCGACACCCTCCACACCCAGATCGACTGGTGGGACCGCGAGGCCTGGTTCGTGCAGGACCACGCCACGGGGACGGTGCGCGCCTACACCGACCCCTCCGGCGAGGTCGCCGAGCAGTACGGGTTCGACGCCTTCGGCCGGCTGGTCCGCCGGGACGAGTTCCGGCTCGTGCGCCCGGGCAGCCAGGGGTACTACCGCACCTTCCGCCAGCGCGTCGGCCACCACGGCCTAATCGCCGAGCGCCTCGACACCCACACCAACGCGCGCACGCTGGACGTCGGCGCTGACCTCTGGATGCAGTCCCGCTCCCGCTGGTACGCCCCGGACCTTGGCCGCTTCATCACCCCGGACCCGAACGGCACGGGCGCCCCCGTCATGTCCACCCTGGCGATGCTGGGGGCGGTGCCGACGGGCCCGCCGACAGGCTCGTTCGATTGGGAAGCGCACTTCGGGGACGGGTTCGACGTGTTCGGGGGGTACGGGGGGGATCCGGTCAACGGGACAGATCCGACTGGGCTGTTCTTCGGCATGGTGGATGTCAGCGCCGCGAGCGTAATCCGCGGCGGCATGAACGCCTACGGCGCCTACGACACCGCTCAGACCATTCGCGGTTTCGTCAACGACCTGCAAAGCGGCATCAGCGTCCAGCAGGCCATGCTCGGCTTGGCCGCGGACATGGTCTTTGACAAGGTTGGTGGGAAGTTCTTCGAGAAGGCCCTGTCGGGCGCCCAGCGGGTAGCCAAGGCGTTCCGGCGGGGCTGCAACTGCCTGACGGCCGGGGCCCCGGTGCTCACCGAGCAAGGGCCGAAGGCGATCGAAAGCATTCAGGTCGGCGACCGTGTGCTGTCGCGTGACCAGTTCGATCCCGATGGGCCCTTGGTCTGGTCGGAAGTTGAGCGGGTCTTCGTGGCAACGACGGATATCGTGCTGCGGATCACGCTGCAGAACGGCCGGTCGCTGGAACTGACGCCCGAGCACGTGATCTGGATCGAGGAGGTCGGCTGGGTCGAGGCGCGGCAGGTCGTCGTCGGCGATACGATGCGTCTGAGCGACGGGGAGGAACGCTCCCCGATCGCTTCGGTGCGGTACGAGCGGAAGGAGGCGTTGACCTACAACATCCAGATCGCCGGGACGAGGACGTTTTTCGTCGACGGCGTGTGGGTGCATAATGACAGCTGTAGGCTGGCACTTCCTGCCCCCAGGTTTCACCGACATCATATTTTTCCACAAAAACACCGCAAGTGGTTCGAGCGTCTCGGTATAGACATCGATCAGTTCACTGTGAAAATTTCACAGGGCCTTCATCAACGTGGCGTGCATGGTCGTGGCGGGTTCGTTGGTCCAGCTGGCACCGTTATGCCTGGCAAGTGGACTGAGAAATGGGATGAGTTTATAGAAAACAATCCCAATGCCAGTGCGTCGGATGTATATCGATTTGGCGGGAAGTTGATGGATGAGTACGGTTTAAGTCATTTTGAACTCGGCCCGTACTGAGGTAACAATGCTCTATAAATTACGCCGACCAGAGTACGCTAGCGATCGAGCCGCCGCTATGGCGAACCCGGTACGGCTGCTGCAATGCGCCGCCGTGCCCTCTATTCGATGTGAGCGGTGTGGTGTGTGGGCGTCAAGTGATCGGTTGGCGACCAGAGTGGAGCAAGACTCTGTTGGGCCTTTCATGGAGCTAGTCATACTCGATCGGGCTGAGTGGTTTCGACGTTTGCCAGAATGGGAAAGGACCTTGCGGATCAAGCCCGGGATGCTCACGCCGGGCGCAGAGATCTCGTATCCACGAGTAGAACTACGAGGGCGATCTCGGGATTTCATGTTTGCGTCGGGAGGGCGAGTATTGGTTCGCGAAAACATTAAGAGAGCAATCGAAAGCAATCGGCTGACCGGGGTGAGGTTATGCCCAGTCGTGCAGCATGGAAATCCTGCTGCCGCTGGCGATGAGTTGTGGCAGCTGGAAGTCCATGGCGGAGCTCATACCGTGTCGAGGGATAAGTGTCGCGTTGGGTGCGACTTGTGTGGCCGCCCAGCGCCGCCAAGCAGGGGCGCAGTCGATATCGCTACCTGGACCGGACACGATTTTGTTGTGGTAGACGGCAATCCAAACATAATCTATGTGTCGGACAGGGCCGCCGAGGTTTTGCTCAACCTTGGGGCTTCAAATGTGGTTATTGACGGTTTGTCAGGCGCGAGTGGCTGATGGTCGGTTACAATATGTCGATAGACTTCGTCTTCAACCACCGAGTTGTTCCGTGAAGCAAATCACAGTTCATTGCAGGGATCACTACGTCCTGACCGCCTACTCTCGCGCGCCCACACTC
>CAYXFA010000019.1:0-47361 GCA_964464165.1 uncultured Phycisphaeraceae bacterium
GTACCCCATCGGACGCCCCCGCCCCCCACCACCGCCGCCGTGGCCGGTCCGCCGGGCGGTACACTCCGGCAAGGAGCCTCGCCATGGCCAAAGCCGTCGCCGACCCCGAGGACATCCGCCGCTTCGCCCAGCTGCTCAAGCGGTTCAGCGTCGGCCTCAGCCAGCAGATGGCCCAGATCAACGCCCAGATGACCGGCCTCGGCCAGACCTGGCGCGACCAGGAGCACGCCAAGTTCGTCAACGAGTTCGAGCAGACGATGCGCCAGATCGCACGCTTCAACGAGGCCGTCGAGGAGCAGGTCCCCTTCCTCCTCCGCAAGGCCGACCGGCTCGAAGAGTACCTGCGGCAGCGCTGAGATGTCCGAGCAGGCACGCGTACACGACACCGACGCCCTCCGCCGCTTCCGGCCGGCGCTCGTCCGCTTCGCCGAGGACGCCAACGCCGCGCTCGTCAGCGAGGGCGCCGCCGCGATGAAGGTGCTCGAAACCCTGCGCCGCGAGCGTCTCCCCCACTGGAAGCGCGAGATCCGCCTGCGCTCCGAGCTCGCCGTCCGGGCCAACACCAAGCTCATCCAGCAGACCTCCGGGCAGGACGCCAAGCCCTCTGTGGACGCCCGGATCGCCTTCGAGGCAGCCAAGCGGGCCGTGCGGGAGGCCGAGGACCGGCACGCCGCCACCCTCCGCCACATCCGCACGCTGGAAAAGGAGATCGAGAACTACCGCACGGCCGTGCAGTCCATGGCCTCGGTCGCCCGGGCGGGCATACCCGCCGCGATCGCCGCGCTGGACAACGCCATCGCCTCACTCGACGCCTACACCGCGGCCGAAACCCCGGCCTCGCCGGACCGGCCCGCCCCCGATCCTTCTATACAGGACGGCCCCGGCCCCGCGTCCGACCCCTCGGGGGACCTCCCGTGAGCCTCGGGGGCGGCAGCGGCATGCTGACCGACGCCGTGCGCACGCTCTGGCGCCAATGGCGCGAATGCCGCCGGTCCTGGGATGACCGCGCCGCCCAGCGCTTCGAGGAGCGGTTCCTGGCGCCGGTCGACCCCGCCGCCCGCCAGGCCCTCGAAGCCATGGAACGCCTCCGGGCCGCCGCCGACGACGCGAAGCGGGCCTGCGAATGATCCGCGAGCCCATGCCCGACACCCCGCCATCAAGCCCGGCCGTTGCCAGCCACGGGGCGCAGGCCGACGCCCTCGCCTCGCTGCGCGGGACGCTCGACCGCACGGCGGACTTCCTCGAACGGGCCGCGGCCGACCGCGACGCCGCCAAGGCGGAGGCCGAGTCCGCCCGGGCCCGCTCCGTCGCCGAAGCACGCCAGACCCTCGAGGCCACGCTCGCCCGGATCGCCCACCACGTCGCCGAGGCCCGCCAGCAGATCGCCCAGCGCCACGCGACCCGCGCCGAGCCCATCCGGCGCGAGAAGGAAGCGGCCATCGCGGCCGCCCGCGCCGAGCTCGACCGCCGGACCTCCAAAGCCCGCGCCGACCGCGAGGAAGCCCGCTGGCTCGCCGAGACCGTGTACGAGTCCGGCGTGCCGAAAGCGAAACGCATCTACGAGGAGATCCGCGGCCAGGTCGCGCCCGTCAACAGCGAGCTCGACCAGCTCGAGGAATCGCTGGTCCGCGCCCTCGGCCCCGCCAACACCGCCCGCGTCGCCGAAGCGCCCACCGAACACGAGACCCACGCCGAGGAGCCCACCCTCCCGTCGCTGCTCGCCGCGCTCGAAGCGGCCCGCGAGGCCGTCGACGCCGTCAAGAAGGGCGGGCCGCTCAAGGTCGTCCGGGGCCGCGAGACCACCGTGCGCCTCGGCACCTCGGCACGCGACCGGATCACCGCCGCGCGGCGTCTGGCCGAGGACGTCCTCGCCCACGCCGCCCGGGACCGCGACGACACCATCGCCGCGCTCGCCGCCAAGCGCGACCGCGAGTCCGACCACGCCGCCCGCGCCGCGCGCACCGTCATTTCGTCCGCCGAGCGTGCCACCGGCCAGGCCGTCCGCGAGGCGGAGCAGAGCGCCGCGGCCCAGCTCCACGAGCTCAACCAGCGCCGCGACCGCGACCTGGCCGAGGTCGACCGGTGGGAGACCGACCAGACCGCCAGGGCGCACGCCGCCGCCGAGGAACAGACCGCGGACGCCGAGCACGCCGCCGCGGTCGCGGTCGCCGCCGCCGACGCCGCGTACGACCGGACGCGACGGGACACGCTCGAAGCGCTCGCCCGCGACGCCCGCGCGGCCGTCGGAACGCTGCGCCTCGTCGCCGACACCGCTGCGGCCGCCGCGCCCGCCTGGGACGACCCCGCGTGGCTGGAGCGTCCCCACCCGGCACGCGTGCCGGGCGTGCTGCCCGTCGGTTCCGTCTCGCTCGACCTGGCGCGCCGGCTCGAACGGCTCGATCCGGAAGCCCGCTCGCTCGTGGCCGACCTGCCGGCGCGGGCCGGGGCCCCGCTGGTCGTCACGCTGCCCGGACCCGCCTCGCTGCTCATCGACCACGACCCCGGCGCCCGCGAGCCCGCGCTCGCCGCGCTGCGGGCGCTCATGCTCCGCGTCCTCGGCGCCTTCCCCGCGGGCAAGGTGCGCTTCACGATGGCCGACCCCGTCGGCCTGGGCCAGTCCTTCGCGGGGTTCATGCGCCTCGCCGACCGCGAACCATCGCCCGTCGGCCTGCGCATCTGGTCCGAGCCCGTCCAGATCGAGCGCCAGCTCGCCGACCTGACCGAGCACATGCAGACGGTCATCCAGAAGTACCTGCGCGCCGACTACGCCACCATCGAGGACTACAACCACGCCGCGGGCGAGATCGCCGAGCCGTACCGCTTCGTCGTCATCGCCGACCTGCCCCAGGCGCTGACCGAGACCGGGGCCCAGCGCCTCGCCAGCATCCTCGAGTCCGGCCCCCGCTGCGGCGTGTACGCCCTGCTCGCGGGGGACCTGAGCGCCAAGCTCCCGCCAGCGCTGACCGCCGAAACGCTGGAAGCCCACGCCGTCCGGCTCCGCGTCCGCACGGGATCGGCCCGCGTGGACGACCCACGCTTCGCCGAGACCGCCGTGACCCTGGCCGAGCCGCCCCCCGACGCCCTCGCCGCCCGCCTGCTCGACCGCGTGGCCCAGGCCGGCGCCGCGGCGGGCCGCGTGGAGGTCCCCTTCGCCCGGCTCGCGCCCGACGACGCGGAGATCTGGACCCGCTCGGCCTCCGAGGAGCTCTCCGTCCCGCTCGGCCGGTCCGGCGCCCAGAAGATCCAGCACCTCCGCCTCGGCTCGGGCACCCGCCAGCACGCCCTGATCGCCGGGCGCACCGGCTCGGGCAAGTCCACGCTGCTGCACGTGATGATCACGGCCGCCGCCCTGTGGCACACGCCCGAGGAGCTCAATCTCTACCTGATCGACTTCAAGAAGGGCGTGGAGTTCAAGGCGTACACCGGCGGCAAGGTGCCCCACGTCCGCGCCGTCGCCATCGAGTCCGACCGTGAGTTCGGCCTCTCCGTCCTCCAGCGCCTCGACGAGGAGCTGACCCGGCGCGGCGAGCGCTTCCGCGCCCTGGGCGCGCAGGACCTCGCCGCCGCCCGCCGGCTCGCCCCGGCCGAGCCCTTGCCGCGCATCCTCCTGCTCATCGACGAGTTCCAGGAGTTCTTCGTCTCCGACGACGAGGTGGCGTCCGAGGCGTCGCTCCTGCTGGACCGCCTGGTCCGCCAGGGCCGCGCGTTCGGCGTCCACGTGGTGCTCGGCTCGCAGACGCTCAGCGGCGCGTACTCGCTCGCCCGCTCCACGCTCGGACAGATGGGCGTGCGGATCGCCCTGCAATGCTCGGAGGCCGACTCGTACCTGATCCTCGGCGAGGACAACAACGCCGCCCGGCTCCTCTCCCGCCCCGGCGAAGCTATCTATAACGACGCCGGCGGCCTCGTCGAGGCCAACAGCCCGTTCCAGACCGCCTGGCTGCCCGACGCCGACCGCGACGAGCAGCTCGCCCGCCTGCCACGCCACGCCCGGCCGCTGCCCGCGCCCGTCGTCTTCGAGGGCAACGCGCCCGCCCGCATCGACACCGCCGCCCGGGCCCTGGCGGGGGCGTCGCCCGACCGCTCGACGCCGCGGGCCCTGCTCGGCGACCCCGTGGCCATCGCCCCGCCGGTGGCCGCGGCCCTGCGCAAACGCTCCGGCGCGAACCTGCTGATCGTCGGCCCCCAGCCGGAGCCCGCGCTCGGCATGCTCGCCGGCGCCGCGATCTCCGCCGGCTGCACGCCCGGCGCCCGCGTCTTCGTCATCGACCCCACGCCCGAGGACGAGGCCCTGGCCGGGCGACTCGGCGCGGCCGTCCGTGCGGCGATCCCGGGCGCGGAGATCGGCGCCCACCGCGACGCCGTCCGCGTCGTCGGGGAGCTCGATGCGCTCGCGCGCGAGCGCGAGTCCGGCCCCGGCGGCGAGCCGGTCATCCTCGTGCTCGCGGGCCTGCACCGGCTCCGCGACCTGCGCCGCAGCGAGGACTACTCGTTCTCGCTCGACGACGACGCCGGCGAGTCCGCCGACAAGCGCTTGGCCCGCGTGCTGCGCGAGGGCCCCAACGCCGGCGTCTGGACGCTCGCCTGGTGCGACACGCTGACCAACCTCGAACGCACGCTCGAACGCGCCACCGTGCGCGAGTTCGGGCTGCGCGCCCTCCTGCAGATGGGCGCCTCCGACTCGGCGGCGCTCATCGATTCGTCCGCGGCGGCGAACCTGGGCGTCAACCGCGCCCTGCTCGCCGACGACGAGACCGGCACGCTGGTCAAGTTCCGACCGGTCGACCTGCCCGACCCCGACGCCGCCCGCCGCGCCGCCGAGATCCTCCGCGCCTGACAAAGCCCGGCGGCTCAGGAAACCTGCGCCACCTCGCCCCCGCCCGCGGGGCGTGCGGACCGGCCCACGCCGTTCGCCAGGCGGCTCTCGCCGTCCTCGCCCTGCTCGATCACGCCGAGAGCGCACAGCGCGTTGAACGCGGCCTGCTGCTCGGCCTGTTTCTTGCTCTGCCCCCAGCTCGGCTCGTACGACACGCCGTCCAGCTCCACCGCGATGCGGAAGGCCTTGGCGTGGTCCGGGCCCCGTTCGTCGAGGATGCGGTACGACGGGGCGCAGCCCATCGCCTGCTGGGCGTGCTGCTGCAGGACGGACTTGAAGTTGTGCTGGTGCCCGCTGCGCACCGCGTCCTCGATCAGGGGGTCCACGAGCGGCTCCAGGAACTTGCGCGCCGCCTCCATGCCCCCGTCCAGGTACACCGCCGCGACCACCGACTCGAGCACCGCCGCGGCGAGCGAGGCGGGCAGCTTCTCCTGCGTCAGCATGCCCTTGCCCACCGCGATGTGGTTCTCGAGCCCCAGCGAGCGGGCCATCCGGGCGCAGGTGCGCCGGGACACCGCCAGCGACTTGATCTTGGTCATCTCGCCCTCGAGCGCGCTGGGGTAGAGCCGGAAGATCCGCTCGCACACGACCAGGCCGAGGATCGCGTCGCCCAGGAACTCGAGCCGCTCGTTGGAGTCCAGACGCGAATCGGTGACCGACGCGTGGCGGAGCGAGAGCTCGAGCAACGCGGGGTCGGAAAAGCTATGGCCGATCGCGCGCTCGATCTCGGCACGCACGCTGGAATTCATGCGATCGCTCCGTCGCCGGCGGCCCGGCCTTAGGCCCGGTAAAAAGCCCCGGTCGCGATCGCTCGTTCCGCGTCTGCCACAACAGACACCGAACGAGGGGCCGCCGAACCGGGCGTGCCGGGCGTTGACTCCCCTATCATCGCGGATCGGCCGGGCCGTTTCCAGCTTGGCGTGTGGACCAGCCCGGAAAAGCGGGATAGTGTTCCGGCCCGGCCCAGCCGGACGGAAGCGAAGGAGCTTGAAATGGCCATCCACTACCCCCGCCGCTCCAGCAACATCAAGCGTGCCCGCCGCTTCGGCTTCCGCGCCCGCATGAAGACCAAGTCCGGCCGCGCCCTGCTCAACCGGCGCCGCCGCATCGGGCGCAAGCTCAACGTCGATTGATCAACGCCAGCCAATCCCACGATCGACGACCCCCGATTGGGGGTTTTTTCATGGGATGAAGCCCGGAATTCGGTCCGAAAACGCGCGATCCGGCGAACCTGCGAAAGTCACAAGCCTCATCTTTCGCCAGAATTTGGGGGTTGGCCCATTGACAGGGCCTCCAAAACCACTAGTCTGTACCCGGCTGACAGTCGTCGGCCCGTCTTGCGAGAGAGAAAGAGAAGCCCTCTCACACGACGACCCCTGCGGCATTCGCCGCTGTTCGTGCGCCGGCGTGCGGATCGCCGGTGGGTTCGTGTTCACACAGCAAGAAAGAGAGATGAGAATGAAGACCGCCATGATCGCCACCGTCGCTGGCCTCGCCGGCATCGCCTCCGCCAGCCCCTTCTTCTCCGCCAACGGCGTGCAGTACAGCAACCCCATCGCTTACAGCACCCGCGGCGGCACCTCCACCATCACCATCGACCTGGCCGGCTACAACACGTGGGACGCCGCCGGCTCGGCTCTCAACGAGACCATCAACGTCAACCTCGGCGGTGACTACCAGGTCGTCGGTATCGGTTGGGACAACGTCGTGATCCAGACCGTCGGCGCCTCCTGGCTCTCCGAGGCCCGCATCCAGTTCAACGACAGCCCCGTCGGCCTCGGCCTGACGGTCGGCGCTGGCGACTCCTTCGCCGGCACCGGCGGCCCCTACAGCTCGGGCGGCATCCTCGACCTGGCCAGCATCGACCCCACCTTCCCCTTCTCGGCGGGCGCTGACGGCGTCCTGCAGATCGAGTTCCACGAGACCTTCGACGACGTGACCGGCGCCATCGACGCCACCTTCCTCAGCGGCACGCTGACCATCCAGTACGTCCCCACCCCGGGCGCCCTCGCGGTCCTCGGCATGGGCGGTCTGGTCGCCGGCCGTCGCCGTCGCTGATCCTCCGCATCAGCAACTCGACTGACCCAACGTTCGAGTAGCACGCCGGGCCCTTCGGGGCCCGGCGTTGTTTTTGTCGGCTCCGTTCCCTTTGGCGCATCCCGTGACGACCGTGTACACCGGGGCCTTCCCCACTGGCCCGTCCGGAGCAGCCATGCACGGCCTTACCGCCCTCGCCCTCTTCGCCGCCGTGGGCCCCGCCTTCGGATCCCCGTTCTTCGCCACGGTCCCCCCGGCCGATCAGCCGCCCGCCCCCGGCGCGATCGCCCGCGGCATGGGCATGATCAATATCGACCTGGCGGGCATGCAGAGTTGGGGCTTGGCCGGATCGCCCGAGAACCAGCGCCTGAGCATCTTCGTCGGATCGTTGATGGCCGTCGTGAGCATCGGGTGGGACAACGTCGTCATCCAAACCGCCGGCGGCTCGCCGATCTCGGACGCCCGCATCAACTTTCTGGACAGCCCGGTCGGCCTCAACCTCACGCCCGGCGTGGGCGACAACTTCCCCGGCACGGGCGGCCCGTACTCTTCCGGCGGCCTCATCGACCTCGCATCACTCGACCCGACCTTTCCCTTCGTGGCCGGCGCCGACGGCATGCTTCACCTGGAGTTCTTCGAGTTTTTCGACGATGAACCCGGCGCGCCCGACGCCGTCTGGGTGTCCGGCACGCTCTCGATCAACTTCCCTGCGCCCGGGGGCGTCTGCGTCCTGCTGATGGGCACGCTCGCCACGGCCCGCCGGCGCCGGTAGGCCTCAGCCCCGCAGACCCAGCGGCACCGGCTGCGGACGCACGCCGTGCGTCGGCGCCACCGCGATGTTCAGGGGGACCCGCTTGCCGCCCGCGGGGGGCATGCCCTCCTGGTCGATGTGGCGTTGGATGGCCATGCAGCCCTCCAGCAGCATCTCCGGGCGGGGCGGGCAGCCGGGCACGTACACGTCCACGGGGATGAACTGGTCGCAGCCCTGCACCGTGGCGTAGGTGTCGAACACCCCGCCCGTGGAGGCGCACGCGCCCATGGAGATCACCCACTTGGGCTCGGCCATCTGCTCGTAGATCCGCTGGAGGACCGGCAGCATCTTCACGCCGATGCGCCCGGCCACGATCAGCAGGTCGCTCTGGCGCGGCGAGAAGCTCATGCGCTCCATGCCGAAACGGGCGATGTCGTACCGGCTGGAGGCCGTCGCCATCAGCTCGATGCCGCAGCAGGCCGTCGCGAAGGGCATGGGCCACATGCTGGAACGCCGGGCCCAGTTCACCACGCGCCGGAGCTGGGTGGTCAGCACGTTATCGGTCGGGATCGCCGCTTCAAGGCCCATGGACACGCTCCTCGACGACGCCGGGACTCAGCCGCCGCGTACAAACGAACCATAGGGGCCCCGGCCCGATCCTTCCCGTTCAGGCGACCGATTGCCCCGGCGCCGCGGCGGGCCAGTCGGTCTTGGCGATGATGTCCAGGGCCCGCTCGTGCTCGTCCAGGCGGAACACGCACAGCGCCGAACCCTGACCGCCGATCGGGGGCACCAGGTAGCAGTACCGGACATTCACCCGGTTGTCGGCCATCAGCACAGCCAGGTCGCGCACCGCCGCCGGGCGGTTGTCGATCTCGACCCCCAGCACGGGCGATTCCACCACGGGGCCCACGCCGGTCTCGACCAGCCGCTCGCACACCTGGCGCAGGGCGTCGACCGGGTGGCCGATCAGGCGGACGCACCCGCGGTCCAGGTGCTCCGCCGTGGACACCGACAGGATCTCGACCCCCGCGAGCTGGGCGGCTTCCAGCACCCCGGCCAACTCGCCCGGGCGCTGCTGCAGATAGATCGAAAACTCGGTGAAAGCGCGTGGTGTCATGGGAACCTTGATGCTAGGCAGCACAACCGCTCCACGCCCGGTTCGACCGCTCCCGGGGCCGCCCGATCGGGGTCTTCGGCCCCCCGCACCCGCCCGCGGGCTCACGCGCCGGCCGGCCCGTCCCCGCCCGGACGCCCGGCCCGGTGCGGCGCGGGGACCGCGTCGGCCATGGTCATGCCCTCGGCCCGGGCCCGGCGGGCCTGGGTCAGCCCGCACAGGGTGTCGACGCACTCGGTCGTTGCCCGCGAGGCGTCCAGGTCCTCCACCGCGTCGAGGACCTCCCCCACGCCCAGCAACTCCGCCGGCCGGGCCGGGAGCCACCCCGCCTGCTCGTCGTCGTCCCCCACCACGCGCCGGACGAGCCCCGCCCGCTCCAGCCGTCGCAGCATGATCTCGATCACCGTGGCGTCGAACCCCAGCCGCTCCGCCAGGTCGCCGAGCTTGGGCGTTTGGCCCGCGTCGTGGGCCCGCACCAGCGCCCCCGTCACCGCGACCGCCATCGCCGGGTCCACGATCTGCGGCCCCGCCTGGTCCCCCTCGTCCCGCATGGCCATCAGCCGCGTGTAGTTCTGGAGCGTGTACGCCGCCTGCAGCCCGAGCAGCACGATCACCCAGGTCACGTACACCCACAGCAGGAACAGCGGCAGCAGCGCCAGCGACCCGTACAGCCGGGCGTACCCGGTGGAGAACCGCAGGTACGAGGTGAACCCCCACTTGCCCAGCTCCCAGGCGATCGCCGCCGCGAACGCGCCGACCAGCACCGAGCGGAACTTCAGGCGCACCGTGGGGATCGCCGCGTACGCGACGGTCAGCAGCAGGGTCGAGATGAGGACGGACACGCCGTAGCCCGCGAGCAGGCCGCGGACCGTCGACCCCCCGCCGCCGCGCACCCAGGACGCCAGCGAATCGCCCGCCCAGAAGGTCGCCGGCAGCAGCAGCCCGCCCAGCGAGAGCATGGCCCAGTACAGGACCAGCCGGTGCGTCCACGACCGGGCCGCGGGCGCGCCGCACACCTGGTTGAACGACTTCTCGACCTCGATGAGCATGGACAGGGCCGCGTAGAACAGAACCACGCCCGTCACCAACGCGATCCAGCCCATCGGCAGGTTCCGCAGCGTGGTGTTCACGCGCGAGATCAGGCCGGTGATGATCTCCTCGACCTCGGTCGCGGCGTAGGCCACCTCCGCCTCGGTGGGCGCTTCCTCCCCCTCGCCCGCTTCGCCCGGGGGCTCCTCCGGGGGCGCTTCGCCCGGGGTCGGTGGCCCCATGCCGTCATCATCGTCGTCGGGGATCACCGGCCCGTGGACGAAGTCCTCGGACACCGCGATCTGCGAGATGCCAGCATAGCCGAGCAGCCGGCGCACGCTCGCGTCGACCTGGTCCTCCGACACCACCGACCCGATGATGAGCAGGCCGATGGCCAGCGTGGGGATCAGCGAGAAGATCGTGCGGTAGGCCAGCGCCGCCGCCATGCGGGTGATGCCGGTGCGGTACAGCCCGTTGACGCCGCGGCGGACCACGACGAACACCCGCCGGGCCCGCTCGAGCGCGGACTGCGGGGGCTCGCCCTCCGGCGCCTTGCTGGACGGATGAGCGTTCAGGGCTTGCGCCTCCCGCCGCGCCGGTCGGACCGGCCGGTCTTGCCGGGGCCCGGTTTGCCGGAGCTTGGTTTGCCGGGGCTTGGTTTGCCGGGGCTTGGTTTGCCGGGCTTCCCGGGCCGCGCCGGCTTCTTGGGCCCGGCTGCCGCGGGCTTGCCCGGTTTGGCCGGCCCGGCCCGGCCCGGCCGTTTGACGCCCTCCAACCCCTCGGCCGCCGGCGCCTTGCCGACCGGACGCTTGCGGGCCGGGGCGGGCTCGGGGCGTGCGGCACGGTTGATGGCGTTCTTCAGCGTGCGCCGGCGGATCGGCTCGCCGGGATCGAGGGGCTGTGGCTCGTTGGCCTGGCCCCGCTTGCCCCCGCCGCGACGCGGGGCGGGCGCCCGGTCGCGCTTCGCGGGCGATTCCGCCTTGTCCCCACGCCCGCCCGACGCGGCGTCCTCCGCCCGGGCGTCCGCGGCGGCGCGCTTGAGCGCCCACACCTCGTCCCGGGTCAGCTCGCGCCACGCCCCCCGCGCGACGCCCTTGAGGCGCAGCGGCCCCATCGCGACGCGTTCGAGCTTGCGCACCGGGTAGTCGACCGCCGCGAGCATCCGCCGGACCTGCCGGTTGCGTCCCTCGCGCAGGGTCATCTCCAGGGTGGTGTTCTGGCGGTTCTGGCTGATCACGCGGATCTCGACCCGGGCGGTGCGTTTGGCACCGGTGGTCCGCCCCGCCTTGCGCTCGGCCAGGTAGATCCCCCGCTCCAGCTCGGCGACCGCCTCCGGCCCGAGGACCCCGTCGACGACGACGCGGTAGGTCTTCGGCACGCCGTAGCGCGGGTGGGTGAGGCGGTTGGCCAGCTCGCCATCGTTGGTCATCAGGACCAGGCCGACCGAGTCGTAGTCCAGACGCCCCACGGGGAAGAGCCGGCTCGCGCCGGGGTGATCCACCAGGTCCGCCACAGTGCGTCGGTCCGCGCCCGGCTCGTCCGCGACGGTCGAGAGGGTGCGCGCCGGCTTGTTGAGCAGCACGTAGAGCCGGCGTTCCGGGCGCGGCACGGGCCGGCCCTGCACCTCGATGCGGTCGGTCTCGGGATCGACCCACGCGGGCAGCTCCGCGACGAGCTGGCCGTTGACCGTGACCTCCCCCGCGCGGATGAGGTCCTCGCAGGCGCGGCGGGAGCCGATGCCGGCGTCCGCCAGGACGCGCTGGAGGCGCTCGCCCCGGCCGGCGTCGGTGAAGTCGTGACCGGGGGTTGCTTCGGGCATGGCTGATTCTACTCGCCCGGCGCTTCACCCCCATGCGCCGGCTCCGGCACGGAATCTGCAGGAATTACCCCGCTCGGACCGACGAAACGGCGGCGCACCCGTCGCGCCCGGAGGCCCTCATGCCCGACGCCCGGACCCCGACCCGAACCGAGACACTTCGCCTGGCCCGGCCGGAGTCGATCCTGGAAGCCCGTCTGAAGCCGGAGGTGCCCGGCGCGGAGGAGATGTTCCTTTCGCCCCGCGTGCTCGACGCCGGCGCGTTCGCCCGGTACGCCGAGGTGCTCAAGTCGCTGATCGCCGACGCCCGCCAGGGGGCCCGCGACCTGCAGGACTTCTCGGCCGACGCCGACCAGATGATCGCCGGGTGCCGCAAGGCCGGGGAGCAGATCCGCGTGCGCCTCGAGGCCGGGGCGCGCGTCGTGCGCCTCATCGACGAACGGGCCGACCGGGCCGAGCAGATCCTGGAGACCGTCCGGCGCGAGCTGCCCGACGAGGCCCGCGTCCGCGAGCTGATCGAGCCCGCGGTGCGCCAGGCGGCCGAGGCCGCCCGCGTGCGCGCCGCCGAGATCGGCGAGGAGACCGAACGCCGGGCCCGCGCCGCGGCGGCCGACATCGAACGCAAGATCGCCGCGATGAGCGCCCGGGCCGAGGCCCAAGCGGCACGGCTCGAACAGGCCGGCCGCCAGATCGAGGAACGGCTCGGCTCGCTGGAGTCGCGCCTCGCGGGGCTGATCGAGCGGGCCGACGCCAAGGCGGCCGAGTTCGAAGCCCGCGCCCGGGACGCGGCGGACGCGGCCAACGCCGCGCTCAAACCCGCCCTGGAACGAGCCGCGGAGGCCGCGGCGTCGATCGACGACGCCCTGTCCCGCGCCTGGCGTCAGGCCGAGGAGCGCGCGGGCCGGCTGACCGAGCGGATGGAGCCGCTCCAGCGGGCCTGCGACTCGGTGCTCGCCCGGCTGGGGCTCGACCCGGCCGACCCCGACCCCGCGGGCTCCGTGCTGCACCGCCTGGACGGCCTGGTCCGCCGGGCCGAAGCGTCCCTGGAGGGCGCGGAGCGCGTGGCCAACCAGATGTCCGCCCTCCGCTCCCAGGCCGAGACGGCCAAGTCCGAGTTCGGCTCGTGGCTGCTGGAGGCTGCCGGGCAGCTCGACCGGCTCGAAGCCCGGCGCGAGGAGCTGACCGGCCCGCTGGCCGAGGCCGCGGACAAGGTGGCCCGCGTCGCGCCGCTGCTCAACGACGACCTGCGCCTGGCCGTGACGACGATGGACCAGCTCCAGATCGAGCAGGCCGCCCTGCGCCAGGCCGTGCAGGCCAGCACGGTGCTGGCGCGTCAGGCCTCCAGCGACCTGAACAACCAGTCGGCGCAGCTCAAGGCCCTGATCGACGGGTCCGTCCACACGCTCTCGCGGCGCGTCGAGGAGGCCGCGGCGTGGCTGGGCCAGCTGATCGTGCGGGCCGAGGAAGCGGGCCACAAACTCGGCGGCCAAGCCCGCCCGGGGCCGACGGACGCGCCCCTCCCGGCCCCCCTGGCCGCGCCCGTTCAGGCCGCACCGGAGCGCCCGGCGAACGCCCCGGCGGCGCCGAACGCCATCGACCTCGGCGGCGTGCACGCCCCCCTGCCCCCGGCCCTGCCCATCGACGCCGTCAGCTTCGACGGCTCGCCTGTGGTGTTCGGGCACGACGACCGTGCCGAGGACTGAGCCGGCTCACAGGCCGTAGGCCGGCTTGACGCGCCGCTCGAGGTGTCGCATCAGCGGGTCGGCGCTCAGGGGCTTGCCGGTCGCACGCTCGCACAGCTCGGACGCGGTGTAGCGGCGCCCGTGCCGGTGGATGTTCTCACGCAGCCAGGCGAGCAGCGCCCCGAACTCACCGCGGGCCATCTGCGCGTCCAGGTCGGGGATGGCCTCGTTGATCGTCTCCCAGAGCTGGGCGGCGTAGAGGTTGCCGAGCGAGTAGGTCGGGAAGTAGCCGATCAGGCCGAAGGACCAGTGGACGTCCTGCAGGCAGCCGCGCCGGTCGTCGGGCACCTCGACCCCCAGCAGCTCGCGGTAGCGATCGTTCCACGCGCCGGGCAGGTCGTTGATGGACAGGTCGCCGCGGACCATGGCGCGCTCGAGCCCGAAGCGGATCATCACGTGGAGGTTGTACGTGGGCTCGTCGGACTCGACGCGGATGAGCGAGGGCGTGCAGGTGTTCATCGCGGCGACGACCTGGCCGACCGTGACGTCGGACAGCGCGCCGTCGAAGTGCTTGTTGGCCAGGGGCAGGGCCCATCGCCAGAACGGGGCCGAGCGGCCGACGAAGTTCTCCCACATGCGGCTCTGCGACTCGTGGATGCCCAGCGAGACGCTGGAGGACAGCGGCAGGCCCGCGTGCTCACCGCCCTTGGGCAGGCCCTGCTCGTAGAGCCCGTGTCCGCCCTCGTGCATGGTGCTCGTCAGCGCGTCGGCGAAGTTGTCCTCCGCGTAGCGGGTGGTCAGGCGGGTGTCGCCCGCGGCCAGGCCGGAGCAGAACGGGTGGGTCGTCACGTCCAGGCGCCCCGCGCCGAAGTCGAAGCCCATCGCCGCGAGCACGGCCTGGCCGAAGGCGTGCTGGCGGCCCACGGGGATCGGGCGCGACATGAAGTCGGTCTTCGGGGGCGTGCCGTTCTCGCGGACGTCGGCGATGAAGGCGCTGAGCCGGTCGCGGAGCGGGCCGAAGACCGCCTCGATCTCCGCGCTGCGGGCGTCGGGCTCGTACTCGTCGAGCAGCGCGTCGTACAGCTC
Organism: uncultured Phycisphaeraceae bacterium; assembly: GCA_964464165.1. Lineage (GTDB taxonomy): Bacteria > Planctomycetota > Phycisphaerae > Phycisphaerales > UBA1924 > UBA6054. The sequence continues at coordinate 14,395 of CAYXFA010000019.1, forward strand.
GCCGCCCTCGGGCACGCCCAGGCACTCGGCCTTGCGCCGGCTGAGTTCGATCATGGTCGTCAGGGAGGGGGCGAAGGCGCGGAAGTCCGAGTTGGCGCGGGCGTGCTTCCAGACGTCCTGGGCCTCCGAGCCGGCGCGGGCGAGTTCGGCCACCAGGTCGCCGGGGACGCGCGTGGCCTTGTCGTAGTCCCGCCGGATGCCGCGGAGGTTGGCCGCCGTCTCGGTCCCCTCGGCGTTGAGCGACGGGTCGGCCTCGCAGGCCGCGAGCAGCTCGCCCACGCGGGGATCGGTCAGACGCTCGTGGGCCAGTCGCGCCAGCAGCGAAGCCTGCGCGGCGCGGGACGACGCGCCGGACGGCGGCATGTAGGTCTCCTGGTCCCAGCCCAGCAGCCCCCCCACCGAGCCGAGCGTGGCCACCTCGCGCAGCCGGGCGGTCAGTTGGGCGTAGGCGGCGGAGGTGGTCTGGTTGGGGGCGACGGCTGGCATGGGCGACCTTTCTATCTATCTGCGTACCTATCTCTGCTATGCAATCTCTACCGGGAACCCCGCGGCCCGTGGCGGTCAGCGCGCGGGGCCGGCGGCGTGCTGCAGCGCAATCAGAGCATAAGCGGTGACCAGCACCGGATCGGACTCCATCCAGCGGTCTTCCAGCGCACGGAACGAGCCGTCCGGGTTCTGCAGGGCCTCCAGGGCGTCGACCAGGTCCGCCCGCCAGTCCCGGCCCGCGACCTCCGACGCGCCCGAGGCGTGCAGGGCCCGCGCGAGGCTGGCGTAGTAGTAGTAACGCCCCTGGTCGCCCATGCCCGGGTTTTCGTCCATGGTGTAATGCGTGTTGATCCAGCGCCACGCGGCGTCGACGCGCGGGTCGCCCGGGCCGAGGTCGGCGTAGATCAGGCTCTTGAAGCCCACGTAGGTCATCGACCCGTACGCGCGCAACCGGGTGATCGTGCCGCCGTCTTCGGTCTCCTCCGCCGCCATGCCCGCCATCGACTGGCCCGCGCGCCCGTCGACCGAGTCGGCGTTGGGCACCGTGGCGTAGACGAACCCGCCCTGCTCGGAGCCGTCCGCGAACGGCATGTCGTTGACCTCGTCGAGCATCTGCACGCGGCTGAGGAAGGTCAGGGCCCGCTTGTAAGCCTCGTCCTCGGTCGACAGTCCGGTGTCGTGCAGCGCCTGGAGGAAGAAGCCGAGGTTGGACAGGTCGGGGCGGCCGTGGTTGCCGTAGCCGACGCCGCCGTAGTACGGGTGGTCCGGCGAGACGGGCTCGCCGCCGGCCTCGCCCCCGCCGTGCTCGGTGTACTGGAGCGACTTGAGGAAGGCCCGGCCCTTCACGATCGCGCCCGCGGCCTCGGGCGTATGCACCCGGGACAGCGCGGACAGACAGATCGCGGTGTTGTAGGTCGGCAGGCGCCCGTCGTGGATGCCGCCGTCGGGCTTGGCGTACGAGAGGATGTTGCGGACGCCGGCGCGGATGGCGGGGTCGTTGGCGTCCAGACGCGGGTCGAGCAGCATGCCGTCGACGATCAGGCCGGTGATGGCGGGGTAGGACGGGCCGTCGGGGTTCTCGCGCCAGCCGCCGGTCTCGGGGTTCTGCTGGGCGCGCAGGTACTCGATGGCGCGGTCGATCAGACGGCGGGCCCGGACCCGCGTGCTCTCGCCCACGCCGGGGGCGGGCGGGGCGTCGCCGATCAGCGGCTGGGCGAGGGTCGGCGACACGAACGACACGGACAGCACCGCCGCGAGCATCCACTTCTTCATGCCGTTCCTCCCTCCGCCCGCGTCAGCAGGCAGGCCGCACCGGCCACCGCGGCGGTCTCGATGCGCATCGCGTGCGGCCCGAACCGCACGACCGGGCGGCCAGCGCCGGCCGCCAGGGCCAGCTCCTCGGGCGTCCAACCGCCCTCCGGGCCGATCAGGAGCACGATATCCCCCTCCCCCGGGCCGCCCGGCCGGCCCGAGGCGTCGGCTAGCGCCGCCCGCTCGTCCGCGATCGCGTCCCCAAAGTCGGCCCAGTCGCCGATCGCGAGCGTCCAGGCCCGGCCGCACTGCTTGGCCGCCTCGATCGCCACGCGTTCGAGCTTGTCGGGGCGGAAGGCGTCCCGCTCGGAGCGGGCGGTGCGCAGGGGGCGCCACGCCGTGGCCCCGGCCTGGCTGAGCTGGTCGATCATGGTCTCCAGCCGGTCCCCCTTGGGCGGGGGGCACCAGACCTCCACCCTTGGCGAGGCGGGCGCGACCCGGCGGACCGCGCCGAGCCGGACCTCCAGCAGCGCCCGCTTGCCGGCCTCGGTTCGGAGCACCTCCGCGTCCGCGACCAGCCCCCGCCCGTCGAGCAGGGCGACCGGCTCGCCCGGGCGCAGGCGCTTGGCCCGCGCGGCGTGGCCGGCCTCGTCGCCGGTGATGACCAGATCGGCGCCGGGGCCGACCCCGGCGAGGTCCGAGAAGTACACGCGATGGGCGGGAGGCCGCGCCGGGTTCATTCCAGCGACAGCGTAGAGGCATCAACCCCACGATGCCCGGCCCCGGGGCCTTGAGTCCGGCCCGCGACGGCCCGATCATCCCTGCGTGTCCGAGGGGCCACCCACCACCAGACCGGACCGCGCGGAGCTGGAGGCCGCGATCGACGCCCTGTTGGCGGAGATCGACGCCACCTGCGCCCGGTTCGAGAAGCCCGAGGACGCCGACGATGACGGCGACCTGGACGAATATACCCAGGCGATGAACGCGAGCGTCGCGACGCCCGGCGTGGCGTCCGAGGCCGCGGCCGCGGCCGCCCTGAACTCCGCCGAGTCCGCGGCCGAGGCCCTGCTCGGGGAGGCCGCCGACCGGCTCGTTGAATCGCTCGAACAGGGGGTCCAGGCCGCCGGCGTTGAGGCCGCTGCGGGCGAAGCCCCCGAGGCCGAGCCCGAGCCGGAGACCGAGGCCGCCCCAGCGTCCAACCAGCAACTGCTGGACCAGGCGGTCGGCACGCTGCTCGACGAGCTCGGCCCCCAAGCCGGGACGGAAGCGCAGGCCGACGCCCCCCAAACCGGGACGGAGGCGCAGGCCGACGCCCCCCCGGAACCGGCGGCGACCACTCTTGAAGAAGCCGACGCCGACGACGCGGCCCGGATCGACCAGTCCAACGCCCTGCTCGACGACGCGGCCCTGGACGCGCTCCTCGACGGCAGCTTCGAATCCGCGACCGGGGAAACCGTCGACACCGACGGCCTGGACACCCGGCCCGACCCGGCGCTGATGCTGGATGCGGAGGCCGAGGCGGCCGCCCCGTCCGAGCCCGCCGAACCAGAGATCGAGCAGGCCGCCGAGCCGAGCGCTGCCGAGCCCAAGCCGATGCCGAAGACCACCGCGGTCGGCGTGGCCGCGGTTCCCGCGGCTCCGTCCCAGCCCCGGCTGGACCGGCTGCTGGCCTGGGCCCGGCCGCGTGCGGCGGCGGTGTGGCGGAAGGTGTTCGACGCGTTCAAGCCGGTCGGGGCGCGGGCCCTGATCGTGCTGTCACGCCCGCTGGAGAACAAGCCGCCCGCGGTGCGCGACTCCATCGGGTGGGTCGCCCTGTGGACCGTGTTCCTGGGCCTGTGCGTGTGGGCCTACGCGGCGCTGCGTCCCGCGGACGCGCCCGCGAACGACGGGCAGGGGTCGCGCGTCGTCTCCGCCGAGCCCGCGCCCGGGCCCTGATCACTCCTCGGGGTCGGTCTCGAGGATCCACGCCCGCCAGGCGCGGTCGAGCTCGTCGAACGCGACGCCCAGGGCGGAGCGCGTGGCCGCGTCGATCGCTTCGCCCCGGCCCATCGCCCTGAACCAGTCGTTGCGGGCGGCCGCGCCGTGGCGCGAACCGACGAAGTCGACCATCGACCGGCCCTGGACGTAGACCTGCCGGCCGTAGCGCATCGCCTCGCCGCGGAAATCCGCGAGCCGGGCGAAGTCGATCAGCTCGTTGCGTTCGGCGAGTCGGGCTGCGGCCCGGCGGGGGAGGCTCTCGCGGAAGGGGTCGGCCGCGATCTCGGCGATGCCCTCGAGGGCCCACCAGGGGGCGTCGTTGATGGCCGGGCCGAACTCGAAGGACACGGCGTGGCCGAGCTCGTGGGCGACGAGCGGGTCCATGCGCGGGCCGGCCAGCCCGGGGCGTGCGAGGAGCTTGATGGATTCGCCGGGCTCGTTCCAGCCGCCGAGGGAGTCGGTGTAGGACAGGGCGATGGACGACTGGAGCGAGACCATGTCGGGGTAGATCTTGATGGTCGGATCGACGGGCAGTGCCACGCCCAGCTCGGCCTCGACCGAGGCGCGCAGCTCGGCCACCCGGGTGGCGATGTACCGCCCCATCTCCGCGGCGTCCGCGTCGCCCGGCGCGACCAGGATGCGGGCGTGGTCGCTCGGCAGCGATTCCCACAAGCGCCCGGCGTAGACCCAGGCCCCGTCCGGCAGGCCGACGGGGCGGAACAGGGCGAGGTACGCGTCGGAGCGGGCCTGGTCCTCGCCGGGCAGGGTCCACGCGATCGAGAACGGCACGACCCAGGCGTCGCCGGCCGGGACGGGGTGGGCCTGGCCGGCCATGACGGCCAGCTCCACGGACGCGACGGGGCGGGTGCGCAGGTCGCGGGCCCACTCGCGTTGCTCCTCGGCGAAGACCGGGTCGGTCGCGTCGATGGCGGCCATGTATGCCCCGGAGTCGGCCCGCTCGATGGCGCGCCGCATCCGCTCGGCGGCGCCGCGGACGCCCCGGACGACCTCGGCGGGGACGGCTTGGGTGGCGGCGGGGGCGTCCGGCGCCGCGCCGGCGTCGTGCGCGGGCGCGACGCCGGCGGGCAGGAGCAGGCACGCGGCGGCGAGCGCCGTGCGGAGCGGGCGCATCAGAAGTCCGCCTGGCGCGGGGCGCGCGGGAAGGGGATTACGTCGCGGATGTTCTGCATGCCGGTGACGTACTGCACCAGGCGCTCGAAGCCCAGGCCGAAGCCCGCGTGCGGGACGGTGCCGTAGCGCCGGAGGTCGCGGTACCAGCCGTAGTCCTCCTTGTTCAGGCCCATCTCCTCGATGCGTGCGTCGAGCACGTCGAGGCGTTCCTCGCGCTGCGAGCCGCCGATGAGCTCGCCCACGCCGGGCACGAGCAGGTCCATCGCGGCGACGGTGGCGCCGGGGGCGCCGTCCGTGCCGGGGTCGTTCTCGCGCATGTAGAACGCCTTGATCTGCTTGGGGTAGTTGATGAGGGCGACGGGCTGCTTGAAGTGGCGCTCGGTGAGGTATCGCTCGTGCTCTGACTGGAGGTCCGTGCCCCACTGCACGCGGTACTCGAACTTCTGGCCGCTCTCCTGGAGGATGCGGACGGCGTCGGTGTAGGGCAGGACGCGCATGGGGGTGTCGACGACGGCGCGGAGCCGGTCGATCAGCCCGTTCTCGATGCGCTCGTCGAAGAACTTCATGTCGTCCGGGCGCTGGGTCAGCACGGCGTCGATGCAGTGCTTGACCATCTCGTCGGCCAGGCGGGCGTCGTCCTGGAGGTCGGCGAAGGCGATCTCCGGCTCGATCATCCAGAACTCGGCCAGGTGGCGCGAGGTGTTCGAGTTCTCGGCGCGGAAGGTCGGGCCGAAGGTGTACACGCGGCTGAGCGAGCAGCAGTACGTCTCGACGTTGAGCTGGCCGGACACCGTCAGGTGGGCCTTGCGGGCGAAGAAGTCCTTGTCGTAGTCGACCTCGCCGGCGGGGGTGCGGGGGAGGTTCATCAGGTCCAGCGTGGAGACCTGGAACATCTGCCCGGCGCCCTCGGCGTCCGACGCGGTGATGATCGGCGTGTGCACGTAGAAGAAGTCGCGCTCGTCGAAGAAGCGGTGCACGGCGCAGGCGAGCGTGTGGCGGACGCGGGCGACCGCGCCGAAGGTGTTGGTGCGCACCCGCAGGTGGGCCACCTCCCGCAGGTACTCGAACGAGTGGCGCTTGTTGGAGACGGGGTAGGTGTCCGGGTCCTCCACCCAGCCGAGCACGCGCACGGCGGTGGCCCGGATCTCGACCGACTGGCCCTTGCCCTGGCTTTCGACCAGCACGCCGTCGACCTCGACCGAGCAGCCGGTGTTGAGCCGGGCGACCTCGTCCTGGTAGTTGGGCAGGTCGGCCCGGGCGACGACCTGGACGGGGTCGAAGCACGTCCCGTCGTGGACGGCGATGAAGGACATGCCCCCGTCGGCCTTGGAGTCACGCCGGGTGCGGACCCAGCCCTTCACGGTCAGCTCCGCGCCCGGCTTGCTCGCCAACGCGTCCTTAATCTTCATCCACGCCATGCTCGCGGGCTCCCGGCGCCGCCGGGCTCGTCCCGGGCGGCGGGCGGAAGTCTAGTGGGGGCGGGGCGGGCCGGTGGCGTCAGCGGGCCCGGTCGAGCAGGCCGTGGGGGTTGCCGGCGTTGTTGTTGTAGTTGTACAGGGAGCGGTAGCGCACGCCGCCGCCGCCGGTGACGCCCACCATCAGGGCGTAGATCTCCCGGGCGAGCAGGTCGCGCCCGTACTCGGCCAGCTCCTCGGCCTCCCCGGACACGCCGGACATCTCGCCGACGGTGCCGTCGACCATGGCGTAGTGGGCCGTCCCCCCGTGGCGGGAGGAGAACTGGTCGTCGTTGCCCCACAGGCCGTCGGCGACGGCGTTGGCCCCGCCGTTGTAGAAGAAGGTGCTCTCCTCGACGAACACGGGCAGGGAGCGGAAGGCGGTCATGAACGGGTCGCCCCGGTCGCGGACGTACTGGGGGGCGCCGGCGCTGGTCGGGGCGCCCTCCTTCGTCCGGTCGAGGTAATAAAGGCGGATGTCCTTGTCGATCCGGGCGCCCTGGGTGCCGTGGATCATGGTGAAGTCGAAGTCCAGCTCGTTGTACTGGAACTCGTACAGGTCGGAGTGGGTCGACCCTGCGAGCGAGCGCCGGCGGTTGGTGGGGCAGGCCAGCACCTCGGTCACGTGGTCGAGGTACTCGAACATCGGCCCGGCCCGGTAGCGGTTCTGCTGCTCGTCCCAGATCCGGGCCCAGGTGTAGCGCTGGGCGTTGTTGGGCGCAAGCACGATGGGCCAGATGCGGTTCCGGTGGTCGTTGGCGTACATCCCGGTGATGATGGCCAGCTCCCGGTTGCGCTGTTTGCACAGGACGGCCCGGGCGGTTTCGCGGGTCTTGCCGATGGCCGGCAGCAGGATGCCGATCAGCAGGGCAATAATCGCGATGACCACGAGCAGTTCGATCAGGGTGAAACCACGCAGACGCGACCGTTGACCCACGAGAGAACCTCCTTGCGGCGGGCGCGCCCGGGGCGTCGCCCGACCGACCCGCTTTATAGCAGAAATCGCCCCAGACCGGAACCCCTGTTGTCCGCCATCGCACACCAGCCCGACCCCGCCGCGTCGCCGGCCCCTTCCCGGCCGACGCCGCTCGGCCGGACGCTGGCCCAGTTCACGGCCGACTGCTCCCTTCTGGGCATCAACGCGGCCCGGGCGCGGGATTCCTATCGGGCCTTCTACCAGGAGGGCGACCCCTCGGCCCTGCCCGAGGGCCTGGACGGGTGGATCGCCCCGATTGTGCGCCGGCACGAGGAGGAGGCCCCCGAGGGGGTCACCGTCAAGTTCTGCCAGCGCCTGGACCGGCAGGTCGGGGCCCCGGTCTCGGACCGGGCGACCGACCGGGTGCCTCTGGGGGTGCTGCAGCAGGACGGGCGGGTCCGCCACCTGGACATCGAGTCGGTGGTCATCCCGATGCTGGGCCGGACGGGCCGGCGGACGACCACGCTCTGCGTGTCCAGCCAGGTGGGCTGCGCCATGGGGTGCGGCTTCTGCGAGACCGCCCAGATGGGCCTGATCCGCTCGCTGACCCCGGCGGAGATCGTGGCCCAGTGGTGGGCGGCGACGCACCTGGAGAAACGCCGGATCGACAACATCGTGTTCATGGGCATGGGCGAGCCCCTGGACAACCTCGACGCGGTGCTGGAGGCGATCGCCTGCCTGACCGACCACCACGGGCCGCGGGTGCCGATGAGCTGCGTGACGATCTCGACGGTGGGCCGGGTGGACGGGCTGCGCCGGCTGATCGGGGTGGTGCAGCGCGACGGCTGGAAGCGCCTGGGCATCGCCCTGTCCGTCAACGCCCCCACCGACGCCGTGCGCGACGCGATCATGCCCATCAACCGGCGCTGGAACATGGCCGAGCTCCGCGCGGTGATGGAGGACCTCATGCGGGTCCGGGAGACGCGGAAGATCCTGTTCGAGTACGTGCTGATCCCGGGCGTGAACGACGCCGACCAGCACGCCGTGGCCCTGGCCGAGTGGCTGGCCCCGTTCGCCCGGCGGGAGGGCAAGTCCCCGCTGGGGCTGCTCAACGTGATCCCGTACAACCCGCGCCGGGACTCGCCCTGGCCCGCGCCGGACGAGCCCTCCGTGGAGGCGTTCGTGGCGCGGATGAACGCCCTGGGCGTGTACACGAAGCGCCGGCGGACCAAGGGGCGGAGCCAGATGGCCGCCTGCGGCCAGCTGGGGACGGCGGAGATCCGGGGACGCCGGTTCGTGCCGGGCGAGGCCCGTGGCTGAGCGGCCGGCTCATCCGGCGGGAACCCCCGCGCGGGGCGGGCGGCGCGCCCGGAGGCGCTGGCTGCTCGGGGCGTACCTGGTGGCGGTGGCGGCGTCCTCGGTCGTGTCCAACCGCGAGCGCAGCGCCCCCCCGATCGACCCGGGCAAGCGCAGCATCCCCGTCGCCCTGCGGGAGGGGCCCGGGGAGGCGGACCCTTCCGAGAAGCTGGACCTGGCCGTGGAGATCGAGGGGGCCGACCCCGACGCCGACGGCCCGGGGGGGCCGGCGGGGGTCGCGCCGCTGCCGGTGCTGCTGCTGCACGGCTCGCCGGGCAGCGCGGACAACTTCGACCGGCTCGCGCCGCTGCTGCGGGCGGGGGGGCGGACCGTCATCCGGCCGGACCTGGCGGGGTTCGGCGAGTCGCCGGGCGGGCCGGACCTGTCGTACGCGGTGCAGGCCGAGTACATGCTGGACGTGCTGACCTCGCTGGGCATCGAGCGGGCGCACGTGGTCGGCTGGTCGAACGGCGGCGGCGTGGGCATCCACATGGCGGGGATCGCGCCGGAGCGCGTCGCGTCGCTGTCCCTGGTCGCCTCGGTGGGCGCCCAGGAGACGGAGGGCTCGGGCAGCTACGCCTTCGAGCAGTTCAAGTACAAGGCGGGGACGGCCGTGCTGGGCTACGGGGTCGAGCTGACCCCCCACTTCGGCCTGCTGGGCTCGTTCCGCACGCGGACCAACTGGCTGAAAAACTTCGACGACTCGGACCAGCGCCGGCTGACGGCGCTCATGCCGACGCTGCGCACGCCGACGCTGGTGCTGCACGGGCGGAGCGATTTCCTGGTCCCGGCGTGGGCCGCCGAGGAGCACCACCGGCTGATCCCCACCTCCCGGCTGGTGATGATCGACGCGAGCCACTTCCTGCCGGTGCTCCAGCCGGAGGAGACCGCCGAGCACGTCAACGCGCTGCTCGCACGCCACGACCGGCCGGGCGTCCCGGCCCTGACCGACACGCTGGACCTGGCCCCCGAGCCGGAGCGGGGCCCGACGGGGCGGACGGTCCGCTCGGTGGCGTGGGGCGTGCGCCAGGTCCCGTGGTTCGTGGCGGTGCCGGCGTTCGCGTTCCTGACGCGCCTGCGCCCGCTGACGGGCACGATGCTGGCCGGGGTGCTGCTGGCGACGGGGTTCGTGGACTTCGGCGTGGCGGGGCTGGGCGTGGTGTCCGGGCGGTGCTGGTGGGCCGCGCGGGCGGGCGTGCTCGACCGGCCCCGGTCCGTGCCCGACTGGTTCGGGCTGGTCGGCTGGACCCTGGCGACGGTGCTGCTCGCGTGGCTGGCGTTCGGCACGTTCACGCTGGCGTGGACCGATTCGGCGGGCGTGCTGGGGCTGATCGGGGGCGTCACGCTGGGCACGCTCACGCTGGCGCTGGCGCGGCTGGTGTGGAACCGGACGGGGCGGGCCCGCCTGCGGGCGGGGCTGACCCGGCTGCTGCGCCAGGAGTACTGGCCCTCGTGGACGCACTACCTGCCGACCTACCTGCGCATCCCGGGCTGGTTCATCCGGGCGGGCTGCCGGCCGGTGTTCACGGCGGTCAACCCGGGGTACGCCCGCGACGGGGGCGTGGCGGCGGAGAAAAAGCACGAGATCCTGGGGCGGCTCCGCGATCCCGGCGTGCTGCACGCGCGCCTGATCGGGCCGGACCCGGACCGGAAGCGGCGGGCCGAGCACGCCGCGGCGCTGCTGCGTGAGGACGCGGAGCTGGGCGGGTACCCGGTGGTGTGCAAGCCGGACCAGGGCGAGCGGGGCCGCTCGGTGCGGATCGTCCGGAGCGACGACGACCTGCGGGCGTACCTCGACGAGCACGACGAGCCGGTGCTCGTGCAGCGTCACCACCCGGGGCCGATCGAGGTCGGCGTCCTGTGGGTGCGCGACCCGGCCACCATCGAGCACCCGGACCGGCCCGGGCCCCACGGGCGGATTTATGCCGTGACGCACAAGACGCTGCCCACGCTGGCCGGCGACGGGCGGCGCACGCTGCGCGATCTGATCCTGGCCCACCCGCGCCACCGGGCGCAGGCGGCGGTGTTCCTGGAGCGGCTGTACGACCGGCTGGACGAGGTCCCGGAAGCGGGCGACACGGTGGTCCTGGGCGCGGCGGGCAACCACGCCCAGGGGGCCTTGTTCATCGACGGGTCGCGCTTCATCACGCCCGAGCTGGAGGACCGCATCGACCGCATGGCCCGGTCGTTCGAGGGAGGGTTCGACATCGGGCGGTTCGACATCCGCTGCGCCTCGGAGGAGGACCTGCTGCGGGGCGAGAACCTGTACGTGATCGAGCTCAACGGCGTGACGAGCGAGCCGACCAACATCTACGACCCGTCCTGGTCGATCTTCCGGGCCCAGCGGGTCCTGCTGGGCTACTGGCGCAGCCTCGTCGAGCTGGGCCTGGCCCGCCAGCGCACCGGCACAGGCAGCACCATCCCGTGGACCGAGGTCTTCGCGATCGTGCTGCGCTGGAAGATCCGCAGCCGCGGGGGCAAGGTCAGCGGCTGATCAGGCCCGCTCGGCGTCCACCACCACCGCGATGGAAGCCGGGTCGGCCGCGGCCCGGAACGCCTGGGCGGCCTCGTCGAGCCCGAAACGGCGCGTCACCAGCCCGTCGAGGTCGACCAGGCCCGAACGCAGCAGCTCGACGCCCTCGCCCAGCGACCCGCAGCGGGCCCCAGCGACGGTCAGCTCCCGCTCGATGACCGGCGCGAGGTCGCACGCGCCGCCGGGGGCGTGGTCGGGCGACTCGCCGAGCAGCACGATGGTCGCCCGGGGCCGGGCGAGGTCGCAGGCCAGCGCGAAGTCCTCCGGGCGGCGCTCGGCGCAGACCACCACGTCCTGGTCGGCCCAGCGTCCGGCCTCGTCGCGGTGGCGGTGCTTGACGCCCCAGCGGGCGCAGCGTTCCAGCCGGTCCGGCCGGGCGCCGAGGAGGCGCACCGAGGCGTTCAGGCGGGCGAGCACCTGGGCCGCGAGCAGCCCGGCAAGGTTGTCCCCGATGACGGTCACGAAGGGTTTGCCCGGGATGCGGACGATCTGGGCGGCGTGCAGGGCCCGGGACAGCGGCAGGGCGAAGACCGCGCGGTCCGCGTCGATGCCCTCGGGCACGGGCGTTAACGCCACCGAGGGCAGGGCGATGAGGTCGGCCAGGCAGCCGTCGCGTCCGCGCACGCCGAGCACGGCCCGGCGGGGGTCGTGGGCGCCCAGGCCGCGCCGGGCCAGCTCGCTGCCCGGCTCGGGCAGGTCCGGCGAGGCGACGACCAGACGTCCGGTCAGGCCGCGGGGGTCGGGCCCGACGACCCGCTCGACCACGCCGGCGAAGGCCTGGCCCGGGACGCCCGCGTGCGGGATGACGCCCGCGGCGACGCCGAGGTCGGTCCCGGTGATGAGCACGCGGTGGACACGGACCAGCGCGGACCCCGTTTCCGGGCGCGGCTCGGGGGCGCCGGGGTCGTACCGCAGTGATCCGGACTCGATTCGGACGGCGCGCATGCGATCTCCGGGAACCCCCGGGGATTCATCGGCCCCGCGGGGCCCGGGCCACGCCGGATCGGGGTGGAAGGGCGGGTTCTCGGACCGCGCCGGGCGTCAGTTCCCGCCCGTCGGGTCCACGCCCACCGGGGCGCTGGGCACCTCGTTCGGCGGCGGCGGGACGAACGGCAGGTACTCGACGATCCGCTTGTCGCGCCGGAACGCGGGGTAGACGTAGGGCTGGCGCCCGGCGAACAGGTCGGGCGCGCGGTCGTGCCAGTTCAGCCACGCCCGCCGGTCGACGCCGAGGTCCTGGCCCGTGAGCGTGACCAGCGACCCGCGCACGGCGTGGTTGACCGCGAGTCGCGAGTCCGCGAGGGCCGCGATCAGGCCCTGGACGACCCGCGGCTCGGGGTACTGGCCGAGCGCGTCGGCGGCGGCCACGCGGACGTCCGCGTCGGGCTCGCGGTCCTCGCGGATCGCGTCGAGCAGGGCGGGGACGACGGCGGGGTTGTGCAGGCGTTGGAGGGCGCGGGCGGCGCTGACGCGGACCATGCGGTCCTCGTCCTTCAGCAGGGCGACCACGACGAGGGCGTGCTCCGGCTCGCCGTGGCGGCCCACGGCCCGCACGCCCGCGGCGCGCACGCCGGGGTCCGCGTCACGGACGGCGTCGAGGTACAGCTCCAGGTACACCGGCCCGCCGCCGAACTCGGCGTTGGACAGGAGCGTGGTGCCCCGGTAGCGGCGCTCGGCGGAGTACGGGTCCACGGCCATGTCCGCGGCCTCGGCGGGCGAGGTCTGGGGCACGAGCGCCTGGAGGAGCGAGGTCGTGCCGCGGGGCACTTCGTCGAACGCCCCGCAGCCCGAGAGCAACAGGATGGCGCCGGCGGCGGCGCAAGTTCGGAACACTGCGGAAATCCCCATGGAATCGAGTATAGATCGGCGTGCGCCCGGCCCCGGGTTCAGAACCCGGCTCAGAAAGGGGACCCCGGGTCGCGGTCGGCGACCGGCGGGCCGAGCACCTCGGTCAGGATCACCGCCCGGCGCAGGTCGGCCGAAGAGCCGAGCAGGGCGGCCAGGCCGGTCGCTGGGGGGGCGCCGGGGGCCGGCGCGGGGGCCGGGAAGGCGGCGCGGGCGGGGTCGGCCTGGAGCGGGCGGCTCGCCAGGGGCGAGATCGGGGCCGCGGGCGATTCGGCCCGGTGACGCGGGGCGGCCGGGCGGCGGGGGGCCGGGGTCTGGCCGGACGGGAGCGGCGCCCGCACGGTCGGCCGGCGCGGGGCCTCCGGGGGCGTCGGGGCGTCGTGGTCCGCGGGGCGCGCGTGCGGGCGGCCCGGTGCGGCGGCGCCGCCCTGCTGCTGCTGACGCCGGGCCCGCAGTTCGGCCAGACGCTTCTGCTGGAGAGCGCGGAGCTGGGCCGCCCGCTGCTCCTGCAGCGTCGCGGGCGAGGGCGTGGGCGGCGTGGGGGCGTGCGCGACCGGGGCCGGCGCGACGGGCGCGTGCGCCGCCGGCGACGCGGCCATGGTTTCCGGGGCGGAGACCTCGTTGGGGCGGCCCACGCGCAGGGCCTCGATGCGTTGGCGGGCCCGCCTCTGGGCGGCCAGGCGTCTGGCCCGCTCCTGGCTGAGCCAGTTGCCGAGCTTCCCGACGCCGCCGATCACGCCGAAGACGATGATGACCCCGACCGGGCTGGTCAGGAAGTTGATGATGTTGGCGATCAGGTTGCCCATCGCCGGATCATACGGGCGGCGGGGCCGACCGGGCCGCGAGCACCGTCCCGACGCCGGGCAGGTCCCCCCGCACGATTGGCGTGTCGAACAGGGCGGACAGGGCATGCTCGGTCAGCACGGCGTCCGCCGGGCCCTGCGCGGCGACGCGCCCGCCGGCGTCGAGCAGGACGGCGTGGTCCGCGGCGCGGGCGGCCAGCGACAGGTCGTGGAGCACCAGCCCGACGCCGACGCCCCGCCCCGCCATGCCGCGGAACTCGGCCATCGTGCGGACGGCGTGGGCGGGGTCCATGGCGCTGACGGGCTCGTCGGCGAGCAGGAAGGCGGGGGCGTCCGCGTCGAGCTGGGCCCAGGCCCGGGCGATGGACACACGCTGGCGCTGGCCGACGGACAGGGCCCCGAAGGGCGCCGGCGCGAGGTCTTCCAGGCCGAACCGCTCGATCGCCCGGTCCACCGCGGCGGGGGGGCGGCCAGCGCCTTCGGCCCCGAAGGCGATGACGCGCCTGGCGTCGAAGTCGAAGGCCACGGCGGGCTGCTGGGCGACGAGCGCGATGCGCCGGGCGCGGGCCCGGGCGGAGAGGACGGCGACCGGGCGTCCGTCGAGTGTGACGACGCCACGATCGGGCCGGCGCACGCCCGCGAGCACGCGGAGGAGCGTGCTCTTGCCCGCGCCGTTCGGGCCGACGATCACGGTGACCGCGCCCGGGCGCAGGGCGCAGGACGCCCCGTTCAGGGCGGTCCGGCCGCCGCGTGGGCCGGGGTAGGTCACGAGGACATCGTCGCACGACAGCACGGCCGATGGTACGGGCGGGCGCGGGGCCCACCTACGATGGGGTTGTGGAAGGGAGTCCCGGTGCGCACAGGACGGCGGCGGTCACCGGCGCGACGGGATTCGTGGGCCGCGCCGTCGTTCGCGAGCTGCGCGAGCACGGCTGGCACGTGCGGGCGCTCGTCCGGGACGAGGGCAAGGCCCGCCGGGTCCTGCCGGGCACGGTTGAGCTGGTGCGGGGGGACGTGCTGGACGACGGGACGCTGGACCGGCTGGTGAGCGGTTGCGACGCGGTGGTCCACCTGGTGGGCATCATCCGCGAGGGGCCGGGGGGCCAGACCTTCGAGAAGATGCACCACGAGGCGACCCGGCGGGTGGTCGCCGCGGGGGAGCGGGCGTCCAGGGACGCGCCCATCCGCCACCTGCAGATGTCGGCGCTGGGCGTGCGGGACGGGGCGGAAACCGCCTACCAGCGCACCAAGCGGGCCGGCGAGAAGGCCGTGGAGGCCTCGCGCCTGCGGTGGACCGTGTTCCGCCCGTCGATGATCCACGGGCCGGACGGGGAGTTCACGCGCTTGGCCGCGGCGTGGGTCCGGGGGCAGGCCGCCCCGTTCCTGTTCGTCCCCTACTTCTCGCCGGGCTGGGCCCCGGGCCGGGCGGGGGCGCCGGTCGCGCCGGTGTTCGTGGAGGACGTGGCCCGCGGGTTCCGGGCGGCGCTGGAGCGGCCCGCGGCCGAGGGCCGGGTGTACGAGCTGGCGGGGCCGGAGACGCTGGCCTTCGACGACATGATGCGGGTCTTCCAGAAGCTGGTGCCGGGCGCGCGGCGTCTGCCGGTCGTGGGCCTCCCCGCCGGGGTCGCGGCGTGCCAGGCCCGGGCCCTGGGTGTGCTGGGGCTGGGCCGGTTGCTGCCGTTCGACGAGGGCATGGCGCGGATGGCGGCGGAGCCGTCGGTTTCGGCCTCGGGGCCCGCGCGAGCCGATCTGGGCTTCGAGCCGCGGGGTTTCCGGGAGACGCTGCGGGATTACGCCGCACAGTTGTGACACGGATTGAGGACGACATGGCACTACGCTACCGCGACCGCTTGCTTTCCTACATCTCTTCGGAGGACTACCGGCCCGCGCCGATCCCGCGGGTCGCCAAGGACCTGGGGATCGACGACGTCGAGGACTTCGGGGCCGCGGTGCGCGAGCTGGCGGACCGGGGCGTGATCGACCTTGACGAGTCGGGCCGGATCCAGCTTCCGTTCCGGTCCGACCGGGGGGAGCTGATCGGCCAGTTCCGCGGCACGATGAAGGGCGTGGGCTTCGTGATCCCGCGCGACCAGACGCACGGCTCGGACGTGTTCATCCCGCCGGACGCGACGGGCGGGGCGCTGACCGGCGACACGGTGCGCGTGGCCTACTTCCGCGACAAGGGGCGTGAGAAGCGGATGGGCACGCTCGAGCGCCAGTACGCCGGCGAGGTGCTGGAGATCGTCCAACGCAAGCGGGCGAACTTCACGGGCGAGATCATGAAGCGCGACGGGCGTTGGCTGGTCTTCCCCGACGGGCGCGAGCTGACCGACCCCGTGATCGTGCGCGACGCCGAGTCGAAGAACGTCCGCGAGGGCGACAAGGTGGTGCTCGAGATGCTCGAGTACCCCGAGCAGGGACGCCTGGGCGAGGGCGTGATCGTCAAGGTGCTCGGCGAGGCCGGGCAGCCGGACGTGGAGACCCAGGCGGTGATCGCGGCCTACTCGCTGCCGAGCACCGAGTTCCCCGAGGCGTGCGTGCGGCAGGCCCGCGAGGCGACCCGCCAGTTCGAGGAGGAGATGGAGGTCTTCGAACGCCGGGGGGCTTCGGCCCTGCCGCTGCGCGCGGACCTGACTGGCGAGTTCATCTGCACGATCGACCCCCCGAACGCCAAGGACTACGACGACGCCATCAGCCTGCGCCGGACTGAGGACGGGGGGTACGAGCTGGGCATCCACATCGCCGACGTGGCCCACTTCATCCCCGTGGGCTCGCCCCTGGACGAGGAGGCGGCGGAGCGTGGCAACTCGGTGTACCTGCCGCGTCTGGTGATCCCGATGCTGCCGGAGGTGCTCTCCAACGGCATCTGCTCGCTGCAGGAGGGCGTGCCGCGGTACGCGAAGACCTGCGTCATCCGTTACGACCGGCGGGGCAACGTGAAGAGCCGGGGCTTCTGCCAGAGCGTGATCCGCAGCCGCAAGCGGATGACCTACCTGGAGGCGCAGGCCCTGATCGACGGGAACCCGGAGGAGGCCCGCAAGCACGCCAAGACCGACACGCCCCACACCGAGGAGCTGACCGCGACCTGCCGCCTGATGGACGAGCTGGCGCGGCTGATCCGCGAGCGTCGTCGCAAGGCGGGCATGATCCACCTGGACCTGCCCGTGGTGGAGCTGATCTTCAGCGAGGAGGGCAAGGTCATCGACGCGCAGCCCGAGGACGACGCCTTCACGCACACGATCATCGAGATGTTCATGGTCGAGGCGAACGAGGCGCTGGCCACGCTGTTCGAGGAGCTGCGCGTGCCGGTGCTGCGGCGCATCCACCCCGAGCCGACGCCCAACGACACCGAGGACCTGCGCCGCGCCGCGACCGTCGCGGGCTTCAAGATCCCTAAAAACCCCGAGCGCGAGGAGCTGCAGGCGCTGCTGGACGCGACCGCGGGCACCGGCGCGGCCCGCGCCGTGCACATGGCCGTGCTGCGCACGCTGACGAAGGCGAGCTACTCGCCCGCGCAGATCGGCCACTACGCCCTGGCCAGCCACGCGTACTCGCACTTCACCAGCCCCATCCGCCGGTACCCCGACCTGACCGTGCACCGGGCCCTGCAGGCCTATCTGGAGCGCACGGACAACGGGCGGCGCCGCCCGTCCTCGGACGGCGAGAAGATCGCGCTGGGCCGGGAGCTGCGCGACGACCCGCGCTGCCCCTCCGAGGTCGAGCTGGTCCAGATCGGCAACCGCTGCTCGAACACCGAGGTCAACGCGACCGAGGCCGAGCGCGAGCTGCGACAGTTCCTCGTGCTCCAGCTCATGGCCGAGCACGTGGGCGAGGAGTTCGACGGCGTGGTGACCGGCGTGACGCCCAAGGGCGTCTACGTGCAGCTCAACAAGTACCTCGCCGACGGCATGATCGCCAAGAGCGACCTGCCCGGGGACTCGACCCGCTCGAACAAGCCGCCCGCGTGGCGCATCGACGACCGCACCGGGGCGCTCGTGGACGCCAACTCGGGGCGCAGCTTCAACATGGGCGACTCCGTCCGCGTGATCGTCGGGGCGGTGGACCTTGCCACGCGCCGCATGGACCTGCTCATCGCCGACCCCGACGCGCGGGCCGGCGGCAAGGCCAAGACACTCAAGATCGCCCGCGAGGGCGATTTCGGGGGGCTGGGCGGGTCGAAGGGCGCGGGGTTCAAGACCCCGGGCGCCCAACGCCGCAGCCAACGCAGCCGGTCGCGCGACAAGCGCAAGAGCGACCACCGCGACGACCGGAAAGGAAAGGGGAAGCGGCAGTGATGCACGCCAGGCTCGCTTTGGCCGCCCTCGCGGCGGCGCTGCTCGGCGGTTGCGCGGCGTCCGGGCACCGCGCGGACACGGTCCCGGCCACGGACGCCCTCCTCACGCTGCGGGGGTGGATGTCCGGCGCGTTCTCGACCCGGGCCCAGGCGGAGCGGGACCCCTCCTACTACCACCTCGTCATGCACGCCACGCCGATGTGGACCTGGCGGGACGACGGGCCGTGGCTGTACGTGGAGCAGGCGGTCGCCGAGACGCCCGACCGGCCGTACCGGCAGCGGGTGTACAAGCTCGAATACGCGGGCGACGGCCGGCTGTGGGCCAGGGTGTTCGTGCTCAACGACCCGGGGCCGCACGCGGGGGCGTTCAAGGTCGCCAGCCCGCTGTCGGAGCTGTCGCCGGACGACCTGACCGAGCGGGTGGGCTGCGCCGTGCCGCTGGCGTGGGACGGGGACGCGGGCGTCTTCCAGGGGGCCACGACCGGGACGGGCTGCCCGAGCGACCTTTCGGGGGCGGCGTACTCGACCTCCGTCGTCACGATCGGGCCGGAACGGATCGTCTCGTGGGAACGCGGGTTCGACGCGACGGGCCAGCTGGTCTGGGGCGCGGCGACGGGGGGTTACGAGTTCGTGCGGACGGACTAACCGTCAGGCCCAGCGCCGCCAGGGGAAGCCCGGCGGGATGAGGTCCTCCCGGCCGTTGAGCAGGCCGACGAGAAACTCCAGGGCGTCGAACAGGCGCGGGCCGGGGCGGTTGAACATCTGGTTGCCGTCGACGACCACGACCCGCCCGGCCCGGGCCGCGGGCAGGGCGCGGAACCAGGGTTGGTCCATCAGCCGCCCGGTCTCGGCCCAGGCCTGATCGAGCGACAGCCCGCAGGGGGCGACGATCACGAACTCGGGGCGCACGGCGCTGAAGATCTCGGGGTTGACCGCGACGGAATGCCCGGCCACACGCTCGGCCTGCTGCGGGCCGGCGGCGGCGCCGGAGCCGGGGCGGGCGACGGTTTCGTTCAGGGGGTGGCGTCCGCCCGCCCGCTCGATGAGCTGCACGGTCCAGTGGCCGGCGACGAAGACGGGATCGGTCCATTCCATGAAGCCGACCACGGGGCCGTCGACGTACGGGTTGACGTGCTCGAGGGCCCGGTCGGCCCGCTCGCGGAGGGCCACGCTGGCGTGCATGGCCTCCCGCTCACGCCCGACGGCCCGGCCGACGCGCAGGACGTCGTCCAGCACGCCCTCGACGGTCGTGGGGTTCAGCGTGAGCACGGCGGGGCGGGGGTCCAGCCGGGCCGCGACCCGCTCGACGGACGCCAGGTCGATCGAGCAGACCGAGCAGAGGTCCTGGGTGATGACCAGGTCCGGGCGCAGGGAGGCCAGGAGCGCCTCGTCGAGGTCGTACAAAGCCCGGCCGGCCTTGGTCGCCGCCCGGACCTGGCGGTCCACCGAGGCGGCGGCGTCGGGGGCCGACCAGTCCGCGGCGGTCCGGGACGCGGTCAGGACGGGCCGGTCGGCCACGGCGGGGGGAAAGTCGCACTCGTGGGAACGCCCGACCAGCAGCGGCCCGGCCCCGATCAGGGCGAGGATCTCGGTGGCGGAAGGCACCAGGCTCACGACGCGCACGGCGTTCTCCTCGGGGTTCGGCGGCGGGCGGGGGCCGGCGGGGCGCCCGACCGGAATTGCGTGGCGGACCGGGCAAGCCGGTGCCCCCTCCGGGCGTTCCGGCTACGCTGTTGATCC
Source organism: uncultured Phycisphaeraceae bacterium (assembly GCA_964464165.1). GTDB lineage: Bacteria > Planctomycetota > Phycisphaerae > Phycisphaerales > UBA1924 > UBA6054. Next base: position 34,181 of record CAYXFA010000019.1, read on the forward strand.
ACGGTACGCCCGCGACGCCGCGGCCACGAGGAGGCCTGGACTTGAGCCCGACCCGTTCCCGCTCCCCCAAGCCCGTTCGCACGCGAGCGATGCCCCGCTTCGCGGCCCTGATGACGCTCGCGGCGGCCTTTTCGGCCGGGGCCGCGGCCCAGGACGCGGCCCCCGAACGCCCCGTTCTCCCGCCGATGGACTGGGGTGATGAACCCGCCCCGCAGCGCCCGGAGCGTCCGGCCCGCGGGGCCCCCCGGGGGGCTCAGCCCGCCGCGGAGCAGGCGGCCGCCCAGCCGCCGGAGCCGACGGTCAACTTCGGGGTGTTCTCGGAGCCCGTCCAGCTCGGCACACTGATCGACTTCGTGGGCCAGACGCTGGGCATCAACATCGTCGTCAAGGGCATGCCGTCGGGCGAGATCGTGTTCAACGCCCCGATCGAGGTGCCGCAGAGCCAACTGCTCGACCTGCTGGACGCGATGCTCGAGCAGTACGCCTTCACGATCGTCAGCGAGCCGACGACCGGGTTCTACGTGGTGCAGCCGGTCACGGACGTGCGTCCGAGCATCGGCGGGGCGCGGGCGTCGGTGCGGATTATCCCGACGCCGAACATCAAGCCCTCCCAGCTGGTCGACCCCCTGAACGCGGTGCTCGGCGCCTCGGAGGGCGGGCGGACCACGGTGCAGGCGGTGGACCAGCTCGGCGTGGTGATCGTCAGCGCCCCGGCGCGGGACATCACGCGGATCGAGTCGTTGATCGAGGAGCTGCGCCGGGTCGACTCGCTCCAGCAGTACATCCGCCTGGAGCTCAAGCACATCGCGGCCCCCGCCGCCCTTGAACGCGCCGTCGGCCTGGTCGGGGGCGGGACCACCCGGACGGACGGCTTCAACCAGATGCCGCAGAACTTCCAGCGGGGCCCGCGGGGCGAGCCGATGCAGCCCCAGTCCTCCGGCACGGGCGGGAGCTTCTCGAACCTGGCGGACCGGATCACGGTCGACCCGCAGGGCAACGCCCTGATCTTCCGTGGCACCGCGCAGGAGATCGAGCGGGTCCGGAGCGTGATGGCCCAGATCGACGTGCCCAACACGCTCGAGCCGCGGGGCTACTACGCCGGCTCGTCGGCGGCCCAGATCGCCGACATGGCGCAGATCCGCGGGCTCGGCGAGGTGATCCAGGTCCAGGACGACCAGTCGCAGTTCGGCGAGTTCAACCAGTTCCAGTTCTTCCAGGCCCAGAACCGCCTCGGCCAGCAGCAGACCACCAACCCCGGGACCCGCGGCGGGCCGGTGATGGTCGTCGACCCCACCCGGGGCAACATCATCTATTACGGCACGCCCGAGCAGCACCTGCAGATGGCCAACCTGATGAAGGAGCTGCGGACCGAGGACGAGCGGGTGGTCATCCGCAACTACGTGCTCAACCACTCCGACGCGGAGACCGTCGCCGACCTCATCACCGGCCTGATCACCGGGCAGCGCCAGACCGGCGAGGCCCCCCTGCTGCCCACCACGCGCGGCACGAACCGCGTGGGCACCGGCCTGCCCCGGGCCCGCCTGAACGACCCCGCCGCGTCGTCCGGCGACGAGGTCTCGGCGTCGTTCGACCCGGACGTGGTCGTCGTGCTGCCGAACATCGAGAACAACCAGGTGGTGGTCCAGGCCCCCATCAAGCAGCAGGAGGAGATCGCCAAGCTCATCGAGCGGCTCGACCGCCGCCGGGCCCAGGTCTACCTCCAGGCTGTCATCGTGTCGGTGACCGACGACGAGAACTTCCTGCTGGCGTTCGAGAGCCAGTACCTCCGGGGCGACTTCGGCATCGGCACCAACTTCGGCCTGAGCACGGCCAGCACGGACTTCACCTCGTCCAAGAACGTGGCGCCGAACCTCGCGGGCCTCACCGCCGCGGTCATCAAGTCGGACTACGTGCCGCTGATCGTCAACGCGTCGCAGACGAACACCAACACCCGCATCCTGTCGATGCCGCAGCTGCTGGTCAACGACAACGAGGAGTCCGAGATCGTCTCGCTCAGCGAGGAGCCGTACTCGGAGATCACCACGACCGACGGCAACGACCCGCTGCAGGGCTTCGGCGGGTTCGCCGAGGCGGGCACCACGCTCCGCGTGACCCCCTCGATCTCGGACGGCGGCTTCCTCCGCCTGAACTACTACGTGGAGCTGTCCAACTTCACGGACGCGACCGGAACCAACGGCAACCCGCCGCCCCGCGACCGGAACACCATCTCGGGCGCGGTGACCATCCCGTCGGACGCGACCATCGTCATCGGCGGCATCACCGTGGACAACGTGCGCAACACGGTCGCCAAGGTGCCGTTCCTGGGCGACATCCCGCTGGTCGGCGAGCTGTTCAAGCGGCGGAACGAGATCAACAACAAGGCCCGGCTGTACGTGTTCCTGACGCCGCGCATCCTGACCAACCCCAACTTCGCCGACCTCAAGCTGCTCACCCGCGGGCCGCAGGCCGAGATGGACCTCGACCCCGACGCGCCCGAGCTGATGCCCGAGCCGATCCGTATGGCCCTCCCGCCCCGCGGCGCGGCCCCCGAGCTGAGCCCCGAACGCCTGAACTGACCCGCCGACCCATGCCGATCAACAGCATCATCCGTCGTGCGGACGCCAAACCCGCCCGGGCCCAGCCCGGCGCCGAGCCGGACCCGGCGCGCTGGGACCGCGTCTCGGAGGTCTTCGGGCCGCTCCGGCTCGGGCCCGAGCAGCTCAAGTCCTTCGCACGCATCGAGGGGTCCGAGGACGAGCCGTGGGACGTGCTCCTCCAGACGCTCGCGATGGACGAGGCCAGCGCGCTCCGCCTCCTGGCCGACCGCACGGGCCTGGAGTACCGCGCCGAGCCGAGGCTGACCGAGTCGGCCGCCCGGTTCTACGAGCTGGTGCCCGCCGACACCGCCCGCCAGGCCTCCATCGCCGGCATCGAGCACGAGGACGGCGTCTTCACCGTCGCCACCAGCCGCCCGATGCAGCCCAGCGTCTTCTCCATGCTGGAAGACCTGCTGGACACCCCGGTGCGCCTGGTGCTCTCGCCCCGGGCGGCCGTGGCCAACCTGATCAACCGCGGCTACGAGCAACGCGGCGACCTGGTCACCGAGATCGTCGAGGACATCCCCCTCGACGCGAGCGCCATCGAGAAGGCCGCGGGCGCCATCGGCCGCACGACCGACCTGCTCGCCCAGGCCCGCCAGACGCCGGTCATCCGGCTGGTCAACATGATCCTCTTCGAGGCCCTCCGCCGGCGCGCGTCGGACATCCACGTGCACCCGATGGAGGACAAGCTGGTCATCCGCTTCCGCGTGGACGGCATGCTCGTCGACGCCTTCAGCCCGCCGCCGACGCTGGCCTCGGCCATCTCCAGCCGCCTGAAGGTCATGACCGAACTGGACATCGCCAACCGCCACAGCCCGCAGGACGGCCAGACCTCCGTCCGCATTGGCACCAAGAAGATCGACATCCGCCTGTCGGTCATCCCCACCGTGTTCGGCGAGCGCATCGTGCTCCGCCTGCTGGACCAGAGCCAGACCCAGCTGGACCTGGACGCCGTGGGCATGTCCAAGAGCCTGCAGACCCGGCTGATGGACTGCGTCGAGCGGCCAAACGGCATCCTGCTCGTCACCGGCCCGACGGGCTCGGGCAAGACCACCACCCTCTACGCGGCCCTCGGGCGGATCGACCGCTCCAGCCGCAACGTGATGACCATCGAGGACCCGGTCGAGTACCACCTCGACGGCATCAGCCAGATGCAGGTCAACCCCAAGCGGGGCGTGACCTTCGCCAACGGCCTGCGCGCTCTGCTCCGCCAGGACCCGGACGTGATCCTCGTCGGCGAAATCCGCGACCCGGAGACGGCCCAGCTCGCCATCCAGGCCTCGCTGACCGGCCACCTCGTCCTCGCCACCCTGCACACCAACGACGCCCCCTCCTCGATCCCCCGCCTGCTGGACATCGGCGTCGAGCCGTACCTGGTCACCTCGTCGCTGCTCGGGGTGCTCGCCCAGCGCCTGCTCCGCAAGATCTGCCCCGCCTGCGCCGGCACGGGCCGGGCCGACGGCGAGCCCTGCGAGGCGTGCTTCGGGTCGGGCTACCGCGGCCGCTTGGCCGTCCACGAACTCATGCTCATGACCGACGAACTCCGCCGCCTGACCGGCGAACGCGCCGACGGCGTGAGCCTCTACGAGGCCGCCGTCAACGGCGGGTTCGAGCCCATGAAGGTCGACGCCATGGAGAAGGTCCGCATGGGCCTGACCGACGAAGCCGAGGTTTTCCGCGTCCTGCACTGACGGACCCGGCCCAGCCCGGCATCCAGACAGGCCCCCCACCTCGGCGGCAGGCCATGCAGAGAATGGCCTGGGGAACTCTCTGCAACCTCGCCGCGTTCCGCGGAAGCGCTTTGAAACTAAACCGGGATGTGGGAAGATCCGCGAAACCCAGACCGCCTGGGCGATCCCACCCCTCACCCCCACCCCTCAAAGGAGTCGTATGTTCAAGACCCCATTGCTCGCGGGCCTGGCCCTCGTCGCCGGCTCGGCCCACGCCGAGATCCTCACCGTCCGCTACGACTTTCCGGAAGTCGCCAACGTCAGCTTCCTGTTCGGCTTCTTCGGCGGCGAGCACGGCCCGGTGGCCGGCCACATCCTCTCGACCACGCTGGTGATCGAGGCGTACACCACCACCGGCGACCAGGACGCGGCGGACTTCTTCATGGACTTCGTGGTGCCCGTGACCGGCGCCCAGTCCGACTTCATCCGCCTCACCGGCGCGGACCTGGGCTGGTCCGGCCAGGGCAGCTTCCAGCACTCGTTCACCACCGACATCTACAACGGCGAAATCCGTGAGGGCCGTTTCGGGGCCGAGTACTGGGGCGGCGGCACCTTCGTCGGCGACGCCTACATCGAGTTCACGGTCGACGCGGTCCCGGCCCCCGGCGCGACGGCCCTGCTGGCCGGCGCCGGGCTGCTGGGCGTCGGCCGCCGGCGGCGCTGAGCCACCTCCCGCTGCTTCCGCGGCGTCCGGGCCACCCCGGACGCCGTTTTCGTGCGCGGGGCCGGTTCCAAAGCCTTCGCACTGCAGGAGCGGCGCCAAAGCCCGAAGAAGAGCGACGCGCCGCGTCATCGCGACGCCCGCACACTCGTTTCCGGATCGCCCGGACTCCGCCTGCTCAGACGACGGTTGCGCTCGGCGGCGTTAGCGGCAGCGACCGGGCAACCTCCAGGAACGCTCCGTAGTTCGCCCGCGTCTCAATTACCGAGTCGCCCCCGAACTTCTCCATACACGCCGCAGCGACCTCGAAGGCCACCGCGTGCTCCATCACCACGCTGGCGGCCGACACGGCGCATATGTCCGATCGCTCGTACTGGGACTGCTCGGGCTGCTTGGTGTTCAGGTCCACGCTGGGCAGGCCCTGGAGGATGGTGGCGATGGGCTTCATGGTGCCGGTGACGACGATCGGCTGGCCGTTGGTCATGCCGCCCTCGGTGCCGCCGGCGTTGTTGGTGTCGCGGACGAAGCCCAGGTGTGACTCGCCGACCAGGTCGGGGCGGTACCGGATGGGGTCGTGCAGGGCCGAGCCGCGGACCTCGCCCGCACGCACGCCCGCGCCGATCTGCACGGCCTTGAACGCCTGGATGCCCATGACCGCGTAGGCGATGCGGGCGTCGAGCTTGTCCGACCAGTTCATGCAGCTGCCCACCCCGGGCGGGCAGTTGAACACGTGGCACTCGACGTGGCCGCCGACGGTGTCCTTGTCGATCTTGGCCTGGCGGATGGCGGCGCGCTGGGCTTCGGCCGTGGCCTCGTCGAGGGTGTAGGTGTCGGTGGCGTCGCGGACCGCCATCAGGTCCCGCCAGTTGGACGGCGTGACCTCGACCCCGCTGCGGGCGTTCTCGATCTGTCGGACGAAACCGAAGGTCTCGACGCCGAAGACCTCCCGCAGGACCAGCGTGCCGACGGCGCACGCGGCCACTCGGGCGGCCGTCTCGCGGGCGCTGGCGCGCTCCAGCGTTTCGCGGCAGTCGGTGGTCAGCCACTTGATCGAGCCGGCCAGGTCGGCGTGGCCCGGCCGGGGCCGGTGGACCGGCGGGGTCTTCCCGAGGTCGTCCAGGCGGGAGTCGCGGTTGCGGACCACCAGCGTGATGGGGGCCCCGATCGACCGGCCCCGGCGCACGCCCGTGAGCACCTCGACGGTGTCGGTTTCGAGCTTCTGGCGTCCGCCCCGTCCGTAGCCGCCCTGGCGCCGGCGGAGTTCCTGGTTGATGAAGTCCGTGTCGATCGCCACGCCGGCGGGCACGCCGACCACGGTGGCGACGAGGGCCGGCCCGTGGGACTCGCCCGCGGTCTGGTATCGCAGTCGGTACGGCTGGGTGGACATGGCCGAAGGATAGCGTCGGGTTTCGTGGGCCCGGGCTTCAGCGCCGTTCGATCACGCTGAGCAGGTTCGAGTACTGGTCGGTCCAGGGGCGGATCTTGACGTCGGCCGGCTCGTCGACGAAGCCCGCGTGGAGCAGCCGGCGGCCGGTGTCGGGGTCGCGGGTCAGCACCACCCACACCGAAGAGCTGCTGAACACGCGTGCTTCCACCTCCGGCTTGACCTCGTCGGCGTACACGAGGTCATAGGCGGGCACCCGGTCGGCGATCGCGCTCAGCAGAGGGCGCAGGTCCAGGTGGCGATTGGAAACGTGCATCGCCACAAACCCGTCCGGAGCCAGCCGCTCGAAATACAGCCCGACGGCCTCCTCGGTGAGCAGGTGGGTCGGGATCGCGTCGGAACTGAACGCGTCGATGAAGAGGGCGTCGAACGGCGGCTCGCCAGCCGCGGCCGAGCGCTCCAGGAGCAGGCGGCCGTCGCCCAGGCGGATCTCGCACGCGGCCTCGGCGTTGGCAAGGTAGGTGAAGTAGCGGGTGTCCGAGGCGATCCGGGCTGGGACCGGGTCGATCTCCATGAACACGAGCGTATCGCCGGCCCGGCCCATGGTGGCCATGGCGCCGGTCCCGAGACCGATCACGCCCAAGCGTGCTGGACCGGAGCGCATCTCGGCGAGGACACGCTTCATCGCGCCGCACGGACCGTCCGGGTGGTAGTAGCTGCGGGGGATGCGTTCCTCCTCCGGGTCGCCAAGCAACTGGATGCCGTGCATCGTGGTGCCGTGGATCAAGCGGTGGGTGAACAAGCCGCGGTCGTCGTCCACAAGGCCGAAACGCTCCACGACGTGGATGCCGTAAAAAGTTCTGGTGCGGAGCACGAGACTTGGATTGAAACCGCTGGCGATCACCACGCCGCACAGCGGGAAGAGCAGCGCTCCCGCCGATGCGATCCGGTCGCGCCAGCCCATGTACACGAGCAGCCCGGGCGGCACAAGCCAGACCAACAGCGCGACGGTTCCGGCCATCTCGCCGACGGAGGCCGTATCCGCCTTCTCGCCGCCCATGGCCCATTCGACGGCGTCAAGCACCCACGGAGCCGTCAGCACCGCGAACGCATACGCCGCCAATGAAATCGCCGGGATCCGCAGCCGGCGCAGCCAGAACCGGGCCGGATTCATCTCCGGCGCCCGGGCCCGGCCGGGCAGCATCAGCAGAGCACACACCAGCGCGATGTGGTACTCGTAGTCGCTGTCAAACACAAGCGGCGCCACCAGCCCGTTGAAAATCCCCCCGAGCGCCCCGCCCACGGAGATCACCAGGAAGTACTCCGTCAGACGCGACGCGTGCGGCCGGTCCACGGCCAGCCGGGCGTGCCCATAGAGGCCGACGGTCAGGAGCACCGCAAGTTGCACGCCCAGATTGGCCCACATCGGCGGTATCTGCTCGGCCCCGACCCAGGCCACCAGCAGGACCAAGGCGGCGATGATCGAAAGCACCATGGGCCGGGCCATCGCGGTCTGGAGGTACGCCGCACGCCCGGAGAAAGCCAGGATCATCGTCAGCAGGTACACCGACAGCGGGATCACCCACAGCAGCGGGAAGGAAGCCACGTCGGTGGTGATGTGCGTCGTCACGCCCAGCAGCGTCGACGACGGCACGAACGCGAGGAACATCCACCACAGCCGGCGCCGCCAGTCGACCGGGGCGTCCCCCGAATCGCCCGCCGACGGACCGGGTTCCAGCCGTCCCGTCCGCGTCCGGCGGAGGCAACCCATCGCCAGCACCCCGAACACGGCGAACAGCCCGAGCCACACCGCCCGCTGCCGGTCGAGCCCGAGCGCCGGCTCGACCACGAACGGGTAGGCGAGCAGCCCCACGAAACTCCCCGCGTTGCTCGCGGCGTACAGAAAGTACGGATCGTGCGCCCTGGCGTGGCCCGTCCGGGCGAACCAGCCCTGCAGCAGGGGCCCGGCGCTGGAGATCGCGAAGAAAGGCAGGCCCGCGATCAGGAACAGCTGACCGAGCAGCCACGGGACCGGGAACGACGACGCCCCGGGCGGCGGGACCGGCTCGGAGAACAGCAGCCCGGCCACCAACGCCAGCCCGAGCAGCCCGCCATGCACGAAGAACTGCGCCCGCCGGGGCACCCGGGTCAGCAGCAGGTGGGCGTACAGGTACCCGCCGATCAGCGCCGTCTGGAAGAACAGCATGCACGTGGTCCAGACGCCCGATCCACCGCCGAAATCCGGCAGCAGCGCCTTGGCCACCATCGGCTGCACGCCGAAGAGCAGGGCAGCGGCCAGAAACACAGTGATTATGTAGAAGATGACCATCGGGGGCTCCCGCTGCGATCCCCTACAGTAGGGCATGGCACCCCAGCACTCCCCGGGCGCTCCCTCGCCGCTCCGACGCTTCGACGTGGTGTTCTGCGACGTGGACGGCTGCCTGCTGCCCGAGATCACCGCCCCCGCCGACCTGAGCGCCATGAGCGCGATCGCCGAGCACAACGCCCGGGCCGTGGCCGACCGGGACCGGCCCGTCGTCGTGCCCTGCACCGGCCGGCCCCAGCCGTTCTGCGAGGCGGTGTGCAAGATGCTCGGGCGCCTGGACGGCATCCCGGCGATCTGCGAGCACGGCGTGTGGCTGTACGAGTTCGAGCGTCACGACTGGTCGCTCGCCCCGGAGGTGACGCCCCAGGACGTGGCCCTGATCCGCCGGGTGGAGGACTGGGTCCGCGAGGAGCTGGGGTCCGAGGGGTGCATCCTGGAGCTCGGCAAGCACGCGGGCGTGACGATCATCCACCCCGACGTCGGCTTCCTGACCGAGCGCATCCTGCCCCGCGTCGAGGCCCGGGTCGCCGGCGAGGGCTGGCCGCTGAAGATCGCGATGACCTGGACCTGCATCAACGCCAACCTGGCCCACGTGTCCAAGGGCAACGCCATCCGGCGGGTGGTCGAGCGGTACGGGCTGGACCGGGCCCGGCTGGCGGGCATCGGCGACACGATCGGCGACCTGGCCATCCGCGCCGAGGTGGCGTGGTTCGGGTGCCCGGCCAACGCGGAGGAGGCCCTCAAGCCGCACGCGGACACGGTGGCGCCGTCGCCCGAGGCCCGGGGCGTGATCGAGCTGCTGGAGATGCTCAGCAACGCGTGAACGCGGCCCCACGCCCGGCCCCGTAGCATCCGGCATGGACCCCGACGACCAGGTGTGCCTGTGCTTCCGCGTCAGCCTGCGGAAGATCCGGTCCTACTGCGCCCGCGAGAACCCGCCGGTCGCCAGCCTGATCTCCGAGTGCCTGGGCGCGGGGACCGGGTGCGGCTGGTGCGTGCCGTTCCTCAAGCACCTGCACGCCCAGCACCAGCGCGGCGAAACGCCCGACCTGCGCATCTCCCCGGAGCATTACGCGACGGCACGGGCGGGCTTCCACAAAACCGGCGAACGCTCCGTCGAACCGGACACCAATCCCGGAGCGGGCGACCCCGGAGCGGGCAGCTTCCAGCCCCCCGTCAGCCCGGAGGGCTGAGCGGGTACGCAGAGCGAACCGCTCCGCGTGCGCCCGGACAGGGAGCCGGAGGTTCCCCCCGCTCCAAAATGGGCCGAGGGTTGGCCCCGCGGAGCCGGCGCACGAAAAACGGGGGGCAGGCGCCCCCCGTTCGGGTTCGTACGGAATGCGGATCAGGCGTCGCGGGGCGCGTCCTCTTCGAGGACGCGCAGGCTCAGGCCCATCTCGCCCAGCTTCTCGCGCACCTCGACGAGCGAGGTCGAGCCGAAGTTCTTGATGCCCATCAGCTCGGCCTCGGTGTGGCTGCACAGGTCGCCGATGGTCTGGATGTTGAGCAGCTGGAGCGCCTTGCGGGCCCGCACGGAGAGCTGCAGCTCGGACACCGGCTTGTTGAGCATCTGCTCGCGGCCCGAACCCTTGAGCTTCTCGAGGATCTGGCGGCGGGCCGCCCGCTGCGCGTCCTCGCGCCCCTGGCCGAGCTTGAGGTTCTTCGCGGCGAGCATCCGCTTGATCTCCTCCAGCGAGGACTCGCCGAAGTTCTTGTAGCTCATCAGCTCCGCTTCGTTGATGCGGATCAGGTCGCCCAGCGTGCGGATGTTCATCTTCTTCAGGCAGGTCCGCGCCCGCACCGACAGCTCGAAGTCCGTCACGGGGGTGTCGAGCAGCGCCTTGCGCTTCATCACGTCGCGCTCGCTCTCCTCCTCGATGACCATCGAGCGGGAGGCCTGCACGTCCTTCATGAACAGGCGGGCGCGGGCGTGGTTGGGGTTGGTGTCCAGGATCTGACGCAGGCAGCGCTCCGCCTTGGCGTACTCGCCCCGGTCCTCCAGCAGCACGGCCAGGTTCAGCAGCGCGTTGACCGGCGGGGGGACGTGCTCGCACACCCGCTCGTACAGCGCGATCGCCTCGTCCTCCTCGCCCGTCAGGTCGAGGTGGTAAGCGAGCTTGAACAGGACGGCCGGGTCGTTCGGGCTGGCGGCCGCGGCGCGACGCAGCGCGGCGATCTTGCCGAGCCGGTCGCCCTCCTGGCCGGCGCGCTCGGCCTCGGCCAGCGCTTCCTTGGCCGCCTTCGCGTCGGCCTTCACCCCCGAAGCACCGATCACCATGTCCATCGCGTCGCTCATGCAGTTTCTCCCGGGTCAAGCCCCCGCACGGCCGGCGGGCGGGGAAAAGAAGGATAGGCGGAGCGACCAACGAAGTCGCCGGGACGCATCCAGACGCCTGCCGGACAACGGCTTACGCCAGCCCGCTCGTCGGGTCCGGGCCGGGCCCGGGGTTGGCCAGGGCCTCGGCCTCCGGCACCGGGGGCGGCACGTCCGGGTCCCGCACCAGCGAGATCGACCGCCACCGGCCGCCGAGGAACCGCATCACCAGGGCCGACCCCAGCACCGCGATGTACACCGACGCCCCGATCCACGGCCCGATCGCGCCCAGCATGGGAAAAAACACCACCAGGCTGTACCCGACCCCCACGATCAGGGTCCAGCTCAAGACGACGGTCGCCACGCCCGGCCAGACGGTGTCGCCCGCCCCGCGCAGGGCCGCGGAGGTGATGATCGCCAGGGCGTCGAACACCTGGAAGACCGCGGCCCCGATCAGCAGCCACCCGCCGAGGCGGAGCAGCTCGTCCCGGGTTTCGGGGGGCGTGTCGCCGTTGATGAACACGTCCAGCAGCGTGCCCCTGAAGAGGACGAAGCACAGGGCGCACAGGCCCATGTAGCCCACCGCCACCTTGACGCACAGCCAGGTCCGCTTGGCCGCCACGTCCGGCCGGCGCGCGCCGATGGCCTTGCCGATCATCGCCTGGGTGGCGATCGACACCCCCACCGTGGGCATGAAGGCCAGGTGCATCCACTGGAGCGTGATCCAGCCCGCGGTGTTCGCCACGACCCCGGCGTTGTCGATCCCGGCCTGGTCCAGCCCCATCGCGGCGGCCCGGGCCCGCCCGCCCGCGGGGATGAGCCAGACCATCAGCATCGACCAGCAGACCAGCTCGTTGACGAACATCAGCCCCGCCGGCCAGCCGACGCGGAACAGGTCACGGAAGAAGACCGCTCCGGGCTTCCAGGCCAGGCGGGTGCCGAACCGGCGCGCCATGGCCGGGCCCAGGAACACCGCCAGCGGGATGCCGAACTCCATGGAGTTGGCCAGCACCGTGCCCCAGGCGGCCCCGGCCACGCCCAGCGCGGGCGCCCCGACCATCCCCGCCACCCACGCCGCGGCGTCCGACACCCCCTGGAACAGCGGCCAGAAGACGGCCGCGGCCCCTTCCGGGGCCTGGCCCACCGGGAACCCGCCCTCGCCGAAGACCAGCACCATGCTCGCGAAGATGTTGACCAGGTTGGCCCCCACCACCGCGACCATCACCACCCCGGGCTTGTGAAGCCCGAAGAAGTAGTTGTGCAGGCCCTTGGCCATCAGCGTGAAGACGCCGCCGCCGACCACGACCCGGGCGTACCCCACCTCCTGCTCGACCAGGAACGGGGTCCTGCCGTGCAGATGCTGGTACAGGCCGGGGATGAGCAGCACGGCGGGCAGGAGCACCATCGCCCAGTAGACCAGCCCGGTCCACATCGACGCCCAGGCGTACGCCGAGCCGCGTTCCGGCCGGCCCGCCCCCAGATTCTGGGAAACGAACGAGCTGGTCACGCCGGTCACGCCCACGCAGAAGGTCATCAGCGTCCAGCACAGGATGCCGGCGTTGCTCTGGGCGGACACGTAGACCGGGTCCGGCCCGATCCGCGAGACCATCAGCTTGTCGACGAACTGCATGACCGTGTAGCTGGACATCGTCGCGACCGAGGGCGCGGCGATGCGGAGCAGCTCGACGAGCGCGTTCTCGCGGTCGATAGCGACGGCGACGGGCGCCGGCCCCTGCGGCGCACGACGGTCGCCCGGCCGCCCCGACGGGCTGGTGTCTGCGTGGTCTTGCATGGATCCTGGCCCGCGCCGGGGGTCCGCCGGCGACGCGGAGTGTACGCCGGGCGCCGGCCCCGGTTGCGGGCCGGGCGGGCTCAATCACGCGGCGGGAAAGCGACCCAGTCCCCGTCCCACCGCCCGGTCAGGTACGCGTCCGAGATGTGCGGGACCGGCTCGCCCTCCGGATCGAGGGCGTGCCGCCCGCCGTCGTCGTCGCCGTCCGCGCCGAGGGCGTACACAAGATGGCCCTCGCCCGTCCAACGGTAGACCAGGCGGCCGCCGGTGAAGCCGTCCACGGCTTCGAAGCCGAGCAGGTCGGCGTCGATCGCGTCCAATGAGGATGGCGGCCCGCCATGACGCAGGTGGTGGCGGTGGGCGGCGAGGGCGAC
>CAYXFA010000020.1:0-46231 GCA_964464165.1 uncultured Phycisphaeraceae bacterium
GCCCGCACCGTCTGACCCCCCGCCCGGGGCCGGCCCCGCCGATCCCTACCATCCGACATGCCCGCCGCGTCCAGAGACCTGCCCCGCTCCCCCACCGTCGACGCCGTCATGGCCGACCGGCGGGCGGCCTCCTTCACCACCCGGTCGATCAAGAACGAGTCGAAGACGGCCGCCCTGCGCCTGGCGGTGTCCATGGTCGACCTGACCACGCTGGAGGGCAAGGACTCCCCGGAGAAGGTGCGGAGCCTCTGCCGCAAGGCCGTCCGCCCGTGGGAGCGGGACGAGGAGGTGCTCGGCGAGCGCCTGCCCGCGGTCGCGGCCGTCTGCGTGTACCCCAGCATGGTGCCCCACGCGGCGGAAGCCCTGGCGGGCACGGGCGTGAAGGTGGCCTCGGTGGCCACGGGCTTCCCGAGCGGGCAGTACCCCCTGGACATCCGCCTGAACGACGTGCGGGCCGCCGTGCGGGACGGGGCGGACGAGATCGACATGGTCATCAACCGCGGCGCCTTCCTCGCCGGCCGGTACGCCGAGGTCGCCGACGAGATCGCCGCCGTGGCCGACGCCTGCGGCGGGGCCCACCTGAAGGTGATCCTCGAAACAGGCGAACTGGAGACCTACGACCAGGTCCGTCGCGCGAGCGACATCGCGATCGCCAGCATCCGGCCCGGCGACTTCATCAAGACCAGCACGGGCAAAGTCGCGCCGGCGGCCACCATGCCCGTGACGCTCGTGATGCTCGAGGCCATCCGCGACGCGTACCTGACCACCGGCGTGAAGATCGGCATGAAGCCGGCCGGCGGCATCCGCACGGCCAAGCAGGCCTGGCACTACTTGTGCATGGTCAACGAGACGCTGGGCGAGGGCTGGCTGACCAACGAGTGGTTCCGTTTCGGGGCCAGCACGCTGCTCAACGACCTGCTGCGGTCGATGGCGAAGCTCAAGACGGGGGTTTATGGCGCAGCGTACGACTTCTCGGAGGCGTGAGCGTCACGCCGCCCGCTGCTGCTCCCGGACCAGCCGCTCGTCGTACTTCTCCCGCAGGGCCGGGTCGCGCAGGATGAGGTAGGCCTTGCTCAGCTCCGCGAACCGGGCCGCGGCCTCGGGGTCGGGCGAGCGGTCGGGGTGCAGGTTCTTCGACAGGGCGTGGTACGCCCGGCGGAGGTCGTCCTGCGAGGCGTACGGCGAGATGCCGAACATCTTGTACAGGTCCGGGTAGCCGACGCGGACGTGGTCGTTGCCCTGGGTCAGCACGCCCGTGTCGCCCGTGACCGCCAGCCGGCGCAGGGCGTCCTGGCGTTGGGGGGTCAGGCCGACGAACTCGATGCCGACCTCGGCCCGCTTGCGCAGCCGGCCCGCCGGGCGAACCCAGCGGACGACGCCCATCAGACTGACCTCGGACTCGCCCTCGCCGAAGGTGTAGGTGCCCGGCTCGCCGACGCGGGGCGCGTCGCTCCAGGCCACCGACAGGCGCATGCCGCTGCCGGAAAGGTCAAGAACCCGTCCCGCGTGGCAGGCGAGGTTGTCCGTGTCCAGACGCGGCTCGCGGCGTGGCAGCCGTCCCGATTTCGGCGGTGCGTGCGGATCGCCCATGGGCCGTGCATCGGCGCGCCGGGCCGGGCGCTTGATCTTCTCCAGGCCGTTTCCCCTGTACGGGGTGGCCGCGGCCGTGGTATCGTCCGGTTCCGCGGACCCCGGCCGGTACAATGGGCCCGTGACCACCGCCCCGGGCCCATCCAAGTCCGAAAGCCCCTTCCGGGGGGCCGCCCCGCCCCGCCTGGACCTGCGTGCCGCCACGGGGGGCGGGCTGTTCGCCTACGCCCCGGCCTTGGAGACCGTCCGCCCGGCGATCCAGGACCGGTACCGCCTGTTCATCGGCGGGCGGTTCACGGAACCGGCCTCCGGGCGCTCGTTCGCCACGATCAACCCGGCCACGGAGCAAACCCTGGCCGAGATCGCCGAGGCGGGCCCCTCCGACGTGGACGCGGCGGTGGACGCCGCCCGGACCGCCCTGCCGGGCTGGGCCGGCCTGCCGGGCAAGGAGCGGGCCAAGTACCTCTACCGCATCGCCCGTCGGATCCAGGAGCGGGCCCGCGAGCTGGCCGTCCTGGAAACCATGGACGGCGGCAAGCCCATCAAGGAATCCAGGGACGTGGACCTGCCGCTGGCCGCGGCCCACTTCTTCCACCACGCGGGCTGGGCGGACAAGCTCCGCTACGCGTTCCCGGGGCGCGAGCCCCGGCCGATCGGCGTGTGCGCCCAGATCATCCCGTGGAACTTCCCCCTGCTGATGGCGGCGTGGAAGATCGCGCCGGCCCTGGCCTGCGGCAACACGGTCGTGCTCAAGCCGGCGGAGACCACCCCGCTGACCGCCCTGCGCCTGGCCGAGATCTGCGAGGAGATCGGCCTGCCGCCCGGCGTGGTCAACGTGGTGACCGGCGCGGGCGCGACCGGGGCCGCGCTGGTGAACCACCCCGGCGTCGACAAGATCGCGTTCACCGGCTCGACCGAGGTGGGCAAGCACATCGCCAAGGCCGTGGCCCCGACCGGCAAGCGGCTGACCCTGGAGCTGGGCGGCAAGAGCGCCAACATCATCTTCGAGGACGCCAGCATCGACCAGGCCGTCGAGGGCATCGTCGAGGGGATCTATTTCAACCAGGGCCACGTCTGCTGCGCGGGCTCGCGCTTGTTCGTGCAGGAGTCCGTGCTGGACACGGTGACCGCCAAGCTGCGCGACCGGATGGGCACGCTGCGCGTGGGCGACCCGCTGGACAAGAACACGGACGTCGGGGCGATCAACTCCAAGGCGCAGCTGGCCACGATCGAGAAGTACCTCGGCCACGGCGTCGCCGAGGGCGCCGAACGCCACGACTGCAACACCGCGCCGCTGCCCGAGCGGGGCTACTTCTGCCGCCCGTGCTTCTTCACCGGCGTGCAGCCGAGCCACACCATCGCCCGGGAGGAGATCTTCGGCCCGGTGCTCGCGGTGATGTCGTTCCGCACGCCCGAGGAGGCCGTCGCGCGGGCGAACAACACGCCGTACGGTCTTGCCGCCGGCGTGTGGACGGACAAGGGCTCGAAGATCTTCGACGTCGCGCGTCGTCTGGACGCGGGCGTCGTGTGGCTGAACACCTACAACAAGTTCGACCCCACCAGCCCCTTCGGCGGGTTCAAGGAATCGGGCTTCGGGCGCGAGGGCGGCCGCCACGGGCTGCGGGAATACCTGGCTTAACGGACACGGGAGGTCGCATGAACATCGACGAACTGACGCTGAGCGGGCCGTGCGCGGGCGAGTTCACGGTGCGCGAGCTCACCGAGGACGACCGGCCCTTCGTGCAGGGCGTGCTCCGCCGCTACTGGGCGTCGCTGGTGCAGGTCTCCAAGGGCCGCAAGCACCAGGCGGACCTGCTGCCCGGCTTCGTGGCGATGCGCGACGACGAGATCGTCGGCCTGCTGACCTACGACGTCCGCGGGGACGAGTGCGAGATCGTCACGCACAACTCCCTGGCCGGCCACGGCGGGATCGGCTCGTGCCTCATGGCCGCCGTCCGCGCCAAGGCCCGCGAGCTGGGCTGCCGCCGGCTCTGGCTGGTGACAACCAACGACAACACCGCGGCGCTGCGTTTCTACCAGCGGCGGGACTTCGACCTCGTCGCCCTCCACCGCGACGCCGTCAAGGGCGCCCGGGCCATCAAGCCGGAGATCCCGGACATCGGCATGGACGGCATCCCGATCCGCCACGAGCTCGAGCTGGAGTACATGCTGTGAGCGCACGACCGGACGCACGGCGGAGTGAGACACCGACATGAGCGAGCGGCTGGGCATCACGAAGACCTACAAGCTGTTCATCGGCGGCAAGTTCCCCCGCACGGAGTCGGGGCGCAGCACCCCGGTCGGGGACCCGTCCACCGGCATGGTCGCCCACGTGTGCCGCGCCTCGCGCAAGGACCTGCGCGACGCCGTCGAGGCCGCCGCCAAGGCCCAGGACGCCTGGGCGAACGCCACCGCCTACCTGCGGTCGCAGATCCTGTACCGGCTCGCCGAGATGATGGAGGGCAAGCGGGCGGAGCTGAGCGCCGCCATCGGCCCGGAGGGCGGGCGTGAGGTCGACGCCGCGGTCGACCGCGTGGTCCACTTCGCCGGCTGGTGCGACAAGTTCGCCATGGTCGCTGGCGGGTCGAACCCCGTGGCGGGCCCCTACCACAACTTCACCGTGCCGTTCCCGGTGGGCGTGACCGGCGTGGCGTGCCCGGACGGCCCCGCCCTGCTCGGGCTGGTGTCCCTGGTCGCGCCGGTCGTCGCGATGGGCAACGCGTGCGTGGCCCTCGCGTCGGAGACCAACCCCATCCCCGCGATGGTGCTCGCCGAGGCCCTGGCCACCAGCGACCTGCCCCCCGGCGTGGTCAACCTGCTGACCGGCGAGCGGGCCGAGCTCTGCCCCCACTTCGCCTCGCACCGGGGCATCGCGGCGGTCCACGCCGCCAACCTGCCCGAGGGCGACCGGGCCACGCTGCGGCTGGGGAGCGCCGAGAACCTCAAGCGGGTGACGGTCCGCCAGGGCGTCGACTTCTTCGACGAAGCCGCCTGCGAGGATCCGGACTGGTGCGAACCCTTCGTCGAGTACAAGACCATCTGGCACCCGAGCGCGGTCTGAGCCCGCCGCCGCCCCGCGCGACCGGCACGCTCACGCGGGCCCGGTGCGCGCCTTGAGCCCCTCGTCCATGACCAGCCGCGGCTGGCCCTCCGCCGGCTGCGTGCTCCACGCGACCTGGAGCCGGATGCCGAAGAGCCGGGCGATGGCCTGCAACTGACGCTCGATCGAGTCGCGGGCCTGGGCGATGTAGCGCGGGTCGTTCTTCTCGAACAGCTGGGCGGCCTGCTGCTGCGCGGTCCGCATCAGCTCGCCCTGACGCTCGGCGTTCATGTTGATCACGTCCAGCAGGCCCAGCACCCGGCCCTGCTGGATGTCGTACGGCTCGACGTCCATCAGCCGCAGCGAGCCCGCGATCGGCGGCAGGGTGATCCGGAAGCAGCCCTCACCGAGGTCCTCGACGTCCCCCTCGCTCAGCGAACCGAGCTCGACCGAGTACTGCTTCTCGAACTGGAAGATCATCGCCACCTTGGCCTGGCTGAGCAGAATGGGCGGCAGCCAGTTCCAGCCCCGGGTCGCGGTGGCGATCTCCTTGGCGTGGACCTCCAGGCCGACGAGCCGCCCCACGGCCCGGACCCGCTCGGTCAGCATCCGGAGCTCGACCCGGTCCAGCCCGCCCCCGGCCCGGCCCCGCCGCAGCGCGGTCAACGCCCAGGCCGTCGCCCCGGCGGCGATCACGACGAGAAGCACCAGCACGGTGACGATCAGGAAGAACTCGCTCACGCGGGATTGTTGGCCCAGGGCCGGCCCGGATTTTGAACGGCGTGGGGGAACCCGTCAGGCGTCGCCGGGGCGTTCCCCCGGGGCCCGGCCGAGCTCGTAGGCCCGGATCACGAGGTGACCCCCCACAGAGAGCAGGCCGATCACGATCAGACCGCCCAGGCACAGGGCGAGGATCCGGGCGGCCTCGGCCCCCGGCGAGGCGCTCGTCGCGTTCGCGCCGGGCACGCCGCGGACGACCACCCAGCCCAGCAGCCCGACCGCCGGGGCGAGGAGCGCCATCGCCTTGGCCAAGGTCCGGAAACTCGCCGGGTTGCGGCTGAAGACCGCGAGCGAGCCCCACGCCCCGAAGTAGCAGGCCATGCCCAGGCGGAAAGCCAGGTACGGCTTGAGCCACCCCGCGACATTGGGGTCGTCGTTGAAGTTGGCGCGGACCTCGACGAACGCAAAGACCGCGCAGACCAGGACGGTCCCCGCCACGCAGGCCAGGGATAGCCCCCACCCGTCACGGAACCGCCCGAACCCGGCCAAGAGCGCGATGACCGCGACGCTCAGCACCAGCGTCTCGAACGCCGTAGAGAACCACAGCACCGCCTCGCCCCCCAGGGTCGTCAGCCACAGGGCGGGCAGGACGGACAGACCGAGCGCCACGCCCCCCAGGACGGCCCCCCAGCGGGCCCACGCGGGCGGGGGCGGCAGGGCGGGGATCGGGTCGGTTGGCGTGTGCTGGCTCATGCGGGTCCGGCCCTCCTCTTCGTCCGATTGTTGCCCTAGGTTCAGGCCGGGAGGGGGCGGGGCCGAAAACCGCCCGGCCCGGCCCAGACCCCCTCACCGGGAGCGGCCCGCAGGGTCTGCGCCCCGGCCGGCGGATCCGGCCGAACCGGGGCGCGGATCGTGCCGATCCCCGCCGAAGGAGGCCGGAACGCCCCGGGCCGGTTCGACCCGGCCGGGACGCTCGGCCGATACCCAGGGGGCAACGGACCCCGGGAGGCGGCCACATGGGCGGCATCACCAGCAGCGTCGGACTCTTCAGCGGGATCAACACGGCCCAGCTCATCGAGCAGCTGATCGCGTCGCAGTCGCGCCCGAAGGTCCTGGCCCAGAGCCGGCTGATGCAGCTCCAGGGCCAGCAGGCGGCCTATCTCGACATCAACGGCCGGCTCAACGCCTTCAAGACCGCCGCGGCGGCCTTCCGCGTCAACGACGTGTTCAAGGGCAAGCTGGCGTCCAGCGGCAACGACGCGGTGCTGACGGCCTCGGCGGGCAAGTCCGCGATCCCCGGCACGTACAACTTCATCGTTGACCGGCTGGTCACGACCCAACAGATGCTGTCTCGCGGGTTCTCGAACCGCGACAACTCCCCGCTCGGGCTGCCCTCGATCACCTTCGAGGGCACCGAGGCCCGCCTGGACCGCGACACCGACCTGAACCTGCTGAACAACGGCGACGGGATCACCCGGGGCGTCATCGTGGTCAACGGGACCGAGGTGGACCTGTCCCGCGTGGCGACGGTCGGCGAGCTGATGGACGCCGTCAACGGGGCCAACACCGGCGCGACGCTCTCGCTGACGGACGGCGCCTTCGTCTTCAGCGGGGTCACCAGCCTGGCGGACAAGCCGGGCTCGCAGGTGCTGTCGAGCATCGGGATGAGCAGCCCCACCGTGGACGGCGACCGGCGCACCGGCTCGCGGGTCTACGGGCTGGGCACCAACACCGCGCTGACGGCCCTCAACGACGGGCGGGGCGTGAACGTCCGCAACACGACGGGCGAGGGCGTGCACGACATGACCATCCGGGTCGGCGACGGGCCGGCCATCCGGGTGCGCATCGGCGCCATCGAGAAGATGATCGACGAGAAGCTCACGGTCGTCGAGGGCGCGGTCTCCACGGTCGGCGGGGTCGTCGACCGGATCAACGCCGCCCTCGACGAGGCGGGCCAGACCGGCGTGCGGGCCTCGATCGACCCGGACACGGGCTCGATCGCCTTCACCAACACGACCGGCGAGACGCTGACGATCGAGGACGCGATGACCACCAGCTCGGCCCTGAGCACCACCGCGACCGACCTGGGCATCGCGGGCGAGCACGCCCCGGGCTCGTTCTCCGGGCGCCGGGTGCTGGCCGGGCTGAACACGACGCTCGTGTCGAGCCTCAACGGCGGGCGGGGTCTGAGCGGGACCGACGGCCTGGTGACCTTCAATACCGCGGACGGGCACGACTTCACCGTCGACCTCTCGGGCGCCACCACCACCGCCCAGATGATCGACCTGATCAACAACGACCCCGGCAACGGCGGGCGGGTCACGGTCGGTCTCGACCGGACGGGCCGCGGGCTCACGGTGCGCGACACCACGACCGGCGGCAACCCGTTCGAGATCACCGGCACCAACGGCGCGGACGCCGCGGCAGCCCTGGGCATCGCCGGCACGCACGAGTCCGGCGTCGCCGCGGGCGCCAACCTGCAGCTGGCCTACCTGGGCGAATCCACGCTGCTGTCCTCCCTGAACCACGGCGCGGGGATCGGCACGGGCAAATTCGAGATCGTGGACGGGCACGGGCTGACCCGCACGATCAACGTCGGCTCGGGCGACCGCACGCTGGGCGACCTCATCAAGAGCATCAACGGGGCCGGGCTGGCCGTGCGGGCCCGCATCAACGACACCGGCGACGGCATCGTGATCGAGGAGACCGGCGACACGCCCGGCGGCTCCCCGATCCGCATCCGCGACACCGAGGGCTCGGTCGCCAAGCGGCTGAACATCGCGGGCGAGTCCTCCGGCACCGGCGAGGCGAACCGCGTGGACGGCTCGTTCGAGCGGACCATCGAGTTCGAGCCGGACGCCACGCTGAACGACGTGGTCCAGGCGATCAACGATGCCAAGGTCGGCGTCCGGGCCACGATCATCAACGACGGCAGCCCGGCGAGCCCGTACCGCATCAGTCTCGTGTCCGAGCGGCCGGGCGTCGACGGGAGGTTCCTCGTCGACACCGGCGCCTTCGACCTGGGCCTGAACCAGATCGAGGCCGGCCAGGACGCCCGCCTTTTCTACGGCTCCAGCGACCCCGCCAAGGCGATCCTGGTCAGCAGCTCGTCGAACACCGTCGAGGGCCTGATCGACGGCGTGACCCTCAACCTCAAGTCCGTCTCGTCGGACCCGGTGACCCTGTCCATTACGAGCGACACCGCGTCGATCGAGTCCAAGATCAACGAGCTGGTCACCGCGTTCAACAGCGTGATCGAGCGCATCGACTTCCAGACCCGCTACAACAAGGACACCCAGGAAAAAGGCCCCCTGCTGGGCGACGGCACCATGCTCACGCTGCGCTCGCGCATGTTCGACGCGCTGCGCCGGCCCAACGAAGGGTTCACCAGCGGCTACGACCGACTGGCCCAGGTGGGCCTGGTCGTCGGCGATGGCGGCAAGCTGACCTTCGACGCCGAGCGGTTCCGCCAGGCCTACGCCGACGACCCGGACGCCGTCGCGGCGATGTTCACCCGCCGCGACATCCGCACGCCGAGCGACGAGCCGGACGAGAACGGCGCCGTCGTCAACGACCCCGACCGGCCGCTGGAGTTCAACGCCCTGGGCGTGCTGGGCCAGCTCGAGCGCCTGGCCGACTCCTACGTGTCGAGCATCGGCGGCATCCTCCAGAACAGGAACACCGCCCTGGGCACCCAGATCACGCTCCAGCAGTCGCGCATCGACTCGATCCAGAAGAACCTCGACAACCGCAGGGAAATTCTCCAGCGTCAGTTCCTGGCGATGGAGCAGGCCATCGCGTCCTTCCAGACCCAGAGCAGTTCGCTCAGCCAAATTTCGCTGCTCGGTTGAGCGGGCTGAAGACGCGCCGAGCGAGGGCCGATAGTCCAGCCGATGAGCCACGAAGACACCACCACCGCGTACCTCCGCTCCAAGGTCATGAGCGCCCCCCCCGAGGAGCTCCGGCTGATGCTCCTCGACGGCGCCCTGCGCTTCGCGCACCAGGCACGCGCCGGCCTCGAAAACCGGAACTACGAGCAGAGCTGCAGCGGCTTCAGCCAGTGCCGGGCCATCATCGTCGAGCTCATGACCTCCATGAACGAGGCCGCGGCCCCGGAGCTGACCGGCAAGGTCAAGAGCCTCTACGCCTTCTTCTTCTCCGAGCTCGTCGCGGCCAGCCACGAGCGCGACGTCGCCAAGCTCGACCGGGTCATCGAGCTGCTCGAGTACGAGCGCGAGACCTGGGCCATGCTGATCGACAAGCTCGCCGAGGAACGCGGCCAGGCCCGCCCCGCCGCCCCCACCGCCGGCATCAGCCTCAGCGCGTAAGCCCCACCGGACGCTCGGACAGGCCCGCGGCCAGGTGGTCGAAGGCCAATCGCTGGTTCACGTTGGCGTCCAGCTCCCGCTGGGCCCGCCCGATCACCTCGATGGCGTGCAACGCCGCCGGCGCCCGGGCGGGGTCGGAAAGCGCCGCGCGCGCCCGGTCCCCGATCAGGCTCAGCATCCGCCGGGCGCCCAGCCGGTTGGCGGCGTCCTTCGAGCGGTTCTCGCCCTTGGCATCGCCCTCCTTGACCCACGCCGCCGCCCACTGGTCGACCAGGCCCGCCATCGCCGCGCCCAGGCCGACGGGATGAACCCCCCGCTCGGCCTCGGCCAGCATCGGCTCGATCGTGCGGTACCAGCCGTACGCCCCGGACTCGTGCAGCGAGATCAGCCGCCCGGGCGAGCCGTCCGCGGCGTTGAGCAGCCACGCCCGCTCCTCCCCGCCGACCTCCGGCCCGGCCGAGCCTAGCCACGCCCGCATGTCCGGCTCGGACAGCGGCGTGAAGGCGATCCGCTGGCAGCGGCTGCGGATCGTCGGCAGCAGCCGGTCCTCGCTGGACGTGACCAGGACGATCACCGTGCCGGGCGCTGGCTCCTCCAGCGTCTTGAGGATGGCGTTCTGGGTGGTCGCGTTGCCGGCGTGGCGGTCCATCAGCTCCGCCTCGTCCACGATGAAGACCTTGCCGGCCATCGAGCCGGTCCGCATCACCGGGGCCAGCGACGCCGGGCGGATGAGGTGCTCGTCGACCACGTCCTTGGCGATCGTGGTCAGCTTGGAGCCGCGGACCGAGGCGTCGGACGAGAACCGGGCCAGCTCCTTGACGATCACGTGCAGGTCGGGGTGGGTGCCCGAGGCCAGCAGGGTCTGCGTCGGGGAACCCGGGTCGGACGCGAAGCGCCCGGAAGCGTCCCGCGCGGTCGTCGGGTCGAGCAGCAGCGCCGCCCAGGCCAGGGCTGTGGTGAACTTCCCGACGCCCTCCGGACCATGGAAGATCCAGGCGTGGTGCAGACGCCCGGAGGCCATCGCGTCCTCCAGACGCGCCACCGCCCGGTCCTGGCCGATGATCGACCCCAGCGGGCGCGGCGTGGGCACCTCCAGCATCGCCCGTTCCTCGGGCGGCCCGGACACCACGGTCGGCCTGCGGCCCCCGGCCTTCTTGGTCGTCTTCTTGGCCATCGGTCGAGGATATGGCACGCCGTCCCGGAACGGTGGCCCGCGCCCGGCGGGATACGATCCGCCGCGGCCCGTCACGCCCCCCCAAACCCCCACGCCGGACGCCAGGAAACGCCATCCATGCCGGAAAGCCAGACCGCCCAGACAACCCCCACCGCTCCCCGCTCCGGCGTCTCCGCGGCGGAGGTGCGGGCGGCCTTCATCCGTTTCTTCGAGGAGCGCGGCCACCGCTTCGTGCCCTCCTCGACGACCTGCCCCATGAACGACCCGTCCCTGCGCGACACCTTCGCCAACGCGGGGATGAACCAGTTCAAGCCCATCTTCCAGGGCGCCCTCCCGCCCGGCTCGCCGCTGGCCGGGCTCAAGCGGGCCGTCAACAGCCAGAAATGCATCCGCGCCGGCGGCAAGCACAACGACCTCGACGACGTGGGGCGGGACACCTACCACCACACCTTCTTCGAGATGCTGGGCAACTGGTCGTTCGGCGATTACTTCAAGGAAGAGGCCATCGCCTGGTCGTTCGAGCTGCTCACCAAGGTCTGGGGGATCGACCCGGCCCGGCTCTACGCGACCTACTTCGAGGGCAACCCCGACCAGGGCCTGCCGCCCGACCTGGAGACCCGGGACATCTGGCTGCGCTATTTGCCCGCCGACCACGTCCTCCCGGGCAACATGAAGGACAACTTCTGGGAGATGGGGGACACCGGCCCCTGCGGCCCGTGCAGCGAGATCCACTACGACCGCATCGGCGGGCGCAACGCCGCCCACCTGGTCAACAAGGACGACCCGAACGTCCTCGAAGTGTGGAACAACGTGTTCATCCAGTTCGACCGGGTCGAGGGCGGCGCCCTCAACCCCCTGCCGGACAAGCACGTGGACACCGGCATGGGCCTGGAGCGCATCGTCTCGGTGCTGCAGGGCAAGCCGAGCAACTACGACACGGACCTGTTCGCTCCCCTGTTCGAGGCCATCCGCGCCGCCACCGGGGCGCGCCCCTACGCCGGCCGCCTCGGGGCCGAGGACGCGGACGGCGTAGACGAGGCCTACCGCGTCATCGCCGACCACGCGCGCACGCTGACCGTCGCCATCACCGACGGCCAGATGCCCGGCAACGAGAGCCGCGGCTACGTGCTGCGCCGTATCCTGCGCCGCGCGGTGCGCTACGGCCGCCAGAAGCTCAACGCCCCCGAGGGCTTCCTCGCCGGGCTGGTGCCCACGGTCGTCGCCTCGCTCGGCGACGCGTTCCCCGAACTCAGGAAGGACCCCGCCAAGGTGCAGGCGGTCATCGCCGAGGAGGAGGCGAGCTTCGGCCGCACTTTGGATCGGGGCACTGTACTGTTCTTCCAGGCTCTCGGGCGATCTCTCGAAGCTGGTGTGATCGATCAAAGCAAGGTGGATGAACTAAGCACGAATCGCACATGGCGTCTTCGCCTGGAGGAGCGGAAGCCATACGCCCTAAACACCCGCCACAACCCCTCACAAGAAGAGCGAGACCGTCATTGGTCCCAAGTTCCCTTGCCTTGTGATCCTCGCGCTTGGAATTTGGTACTTGAATACAAAGGGCCAAATGACAGCGCTTTCAAACGCTCGCGGGAAGAGGGGCTCAATGATCCGGGCGGACAAGAGTTGCTCAACTTGTTCAAGACGCCGCCTGTCATCTCCGGCGAGGACGCCTTCAAGCTCTACGACACCTACGGCTTCCCCTTCGACCTCACCGAGATTATGGCCCGCGAACGCGGCCTGACGGTCGACAAGGCCGGCTTCGAGCGGGCCATGGAAGAGCAGAAGGAACGCTCCCGCCAGGGCGGTCGCAAGGACGACGCCGACCGCCTGGAGTTCCGCGCCGAGCACACCGCCACGCTCGCCCGGCTCAACGTCCGCCCCACCGACGACCAACCCAAGTTCGGCGGACGCGAGATCCGCGCCACCGTCAAGGCCATCTTCAACGGCCAGAACTTCGACGAGCACGCCAACGCCTCGCCCCTCGGCCGACCCGTCGCCATCGTGCTCGACCGCACCAACTTCTACGCCGAGATGGGCGGCCAGGTCGGCGACCAGGGCGAGCTGACCGTGTCCCGCGGCCAGGGCCGCGACGGCGGCGGCGCCTTCCGCGTGGAGGACACGCGCGCCTTCGGGGGCTACGTGCTCCACGTCGGGCGCGTCACGCGCGGGCGCATCTCCGTCGGCGACGACGTGGCCTGCCTCATCGACCAGCCCCGCCGCGAGCGCACCGCCGCCAACCACACCGCCACCCACCTGCTCAACCTCGCCCTGCGCCGCACGCTCGGCGGCGAGGTCGACCAGCGCGGCTCGCTGGTCGACCCGGACCGCCTGCGCTTCGACTTCACCCACAACCAGCCCGTCACCGTCGAGCAGCTCGAACGGGTCGAGAACGCCGTGCGCGGCCAGATCGACGCCGACCTCCAGGTGTACGCCGAGCCCGCCGCCCTCGGGGCCGCCCGCTCCATCAACGGGCTCCGCGCCGTGTTCGGCGAGGCCTACCCCGACCCCGTCCGCGTGGTGTCCATCGGCGCACCGGTCGGCGACCTGCTCCGCGACCCCGGCTCCGAACGCTGGCCAACGCTCTCCGTCGAGTTCTGCGGCGGGACGCACCTGGCCTCCACCGGCCAGGCCAAGGCCTTCGCCATCACCTCGGAGGAGGGCATCGCCAAGGGCGTCCGCCGGATCCAGGCCCTGACCGGCGTGCCCGCGATGGCCGCCGTCCAGGCCGCCGACGCCCTCGAGGCCGAGGCGGACGCCTTGGCCCGCGTCCCCGACGACCAGCTCGCCGCCGCCATCCAGGAACTGGGGACGCGGATCGACCAGATGACCCTGCCCGCGGTCCGCAAGGCCGCGCTCCGCGCCCGCCTGGCCGAGGCCCAGGAGCGGGCCAAGCAGGCCGGCAAGGCCGCCGCCGCGGCCCGGGCCGCCGAGGCCCAGCGCGCCGCGCAGGGCGTCGCGGCCTCCGCCTCAGGCTCGCCCGAGCCGGTGGTCGTGGCCACCCTCGACCTGGGCTCGGACCGCGCCGCCCTGGAGGCCGCCACCGCGACCATCCGGTCGGCCTGCCCGAACAAGGCCGTGATCGTGCTGTCCCCTGACCAGGAGGCCGGGCGGGTGTCCGTCATGGCCGTCGTGCCCAAGCCTTTGATCGACAAGGGCTTGAAGGCTGGCGACTGGGTCCGCACCGTGGCCGGCGTCATGGGCGGCAAGGGCGGCGGTCGCCCGGACGCCGCCCAAGGGTCGGGCTCGGACGTGTCCAAACTCCGCGAGGCCGCCACCGAGGCCCGGCGCTTCGCGATCCGGCTGGTGTCATGACCGGCTCCCCCCTCCCACCCCCGGGCAGCGAGGAGGCCCGGCGGGCCGACCGCGTCCGCCAGGCGCGGGCCTGGGCCATCGCCCTGGACCCGGTGTACGGGATCGTCGCCTTCGGGCTGATCGGCTACGGCATCGACCACTGGCAGGGCAGTTGGCCCCGCTGGACGGGGATCCTGGCGATCGTCGGCCTGGTGGGCGGTTTCTACCGGTTCGTGCGGGAGGCCGCACGCCTGAACCGCGACAACACCCGGCGCTGGGAAGGCCGCCCGTTCCGGCCGGTCGAGCCCGAGGAAGACGACCCCGACGGGGGCGGCCCGGAACGCTAAATCGGACGGTCGGCCCCCTCGCCGGATCGAGGTCCGACCGCTATGGTTCTCGCCCCGCCGTGGGGAATGCTGTCAGGCCGTGAACGGCCCCCCACAGCGACCAATCCGTACGCAGCCCGGAACGACCCCAGACCCCCGCCGATCATGGTTCACGACGCCGCCACCCACACCCGACCCCCGCTGCTCCGCCTCGGCGTGGCCATGCTGGGGTCGTGCCTGCTGGGCGCGGTCGTGGCCGGGTGGATGGCGAGCCTGCGGGGCGGCTCCGTCTCGCTCGGCGCGCTGACCCTCGCGGCGACCATCCCCGGCGTCGCGGTCTCGCTGCTGCTGATCGCCCCGCGTCCCGCCCAGCCGTTGCACGCGTGGGCGATGCCGGTGCTCGCCGGGGGGCTGGTGCGGGCGTTCGTCTGCCTCGGCGTCGCCCTGGCGGTGGTGGAAACCACGCAGGTCGACAAGCCCGTCTTCCTGCTGACCGTGCTGGGCGTGCTGCTGGCGTGCCTGGCGATCGAGGTCGGCTCCGTGCTCAACATGGTTCACGCACGCGGCGCGGCGCAGGCCGCCCCGCTGGAGGGTGCCCGGTCATGATGTCAGGCCCGACGCTCGCCGCCTCCGACCCGGTGGCGCACGTGATCAACCACCCCTGGATCGTCTCGGCGAGCGGCTGGTGGATCTGGTCCTCGACGCAGACCAACCTCGTGCTGTCCGGGATCATCCTGATCGCGGTCGGCCTGCTGGTCGCCCGGGCCGTGCAGACCGGCCCGGAGAGCGAGGGTCACGCCCGCTACGTGACGCGGAACCCCTTCCTCCACATGATCGAGGTGATCTGCTCCTACCTGAAGGACAACACGATCCGCCCCCTGCTCGGGCGCCGGGCCGACGCGATGGCCCCCTTTCTCTGGACGCTCTTCTTCTTCATCCTCGTCAACAACCTGCTGGGCATGATCCCCCTGCTGGACCTGCACAACATCGCCTTCAAGAACAACGCCGCGGCCCACAAGGCCTGGATCGGCGGCACCGCCACGCAGTCGATCTACGTGACGGCGGTGCTGGCGTTGATCTCCGCGGTGGTCATCAACGCGGCCGGCGTCCGCGAGCTGGGCGTCGTCGGCTACCTCAAGCACCTGACCGCCGGGGCCCCGATCTTCGTCTGGCCCATCATCATCCCCTTGGAGATCCTGGGCACCGTCATCAAGCCGGTGGCGCTGGCCATCCGTCTCTTCGCCAACATGACCGCCGGCCACATCCTGGTCGCGGTGCTCCTGGGCTTCGCCGGCGACGGCTTCAAGTCGGCCAGCGTGATCGGCATCCCCGTGGGCGTCGTGGCCCTGCTGGGGACCCTGGCGATCTACTTCCTCGAGATCTTCATCGCCTTCCTCCAGGCCTACGTGTTCATGTTCCTGACCACCGTGTTCATCTCCCTCCTGGAGCACCACCACGAGGGGCACGAGGCCGACCACGGCCACGGTCATGGCCACGAGAGCGATCACTCCAAGGATCACGGGCTCGTGGGCGCGTGATCGTTTCCTGAACGGTTGGGCCTCGGGCACCGCGGGGAGGCGCCGGAGGCCATGGCTGGTCCGATCGGACCAACGATGGACACTCCCCGCACCAACACAGCACGGGCGGTCGAAACCGCTCTATGACAAAGGAACCGGGTACACCCATGAAGATCCTCAAGAACATCGCCCTCGCCACCGGCGCTCTCGCCCTCCTCGGCCCCGCCACCGCGATGGCCCAGGACCACGTCGTCACCGCCCCGGTCGAGAACCTGGGCAAGGGCCTGGCGGTTCTTGGCGCCGGCCTGGCCGTGATCGGCGGCGCGCTCGGCATCGGCCTGGTCGGCAAGTCCGCCCTGGAGTCCATCGCCCGCCAGCCCGAGGCCTCCGGCACCATCGGCACCAACATGATCCTCGCGGCCGCCCTGATCGAGGGTGCGACCCTCTTCGCCATCGTCGTCGCGATGCTCGCCTGATCGATCCCCCGTCGGGGCCGAAACGCCCCGCCGGGACTTCCAACCGACCGTTACGGAGTCCCACCATGCCCCGCCTCCCGATCACCGCGTTCTCGATCCTCGCGGCCGCCGCCACCGCCGCTTCGGCCGCCGAGGAGAAGGCCAACGTCATCGCCAAGCCGCAGGAGGGGCTGGCCGCGGCCTTCACCGCCCTCGCGGTCTTCGTGATCGTTTTCGGCGTGCTGGCGACGCTGGTCTGGCCCAAGATCAGCAAGGGCCTGGCGGACCGCAACGCCAAGATCCAGGCCGAGATCGCCGCCGCCGAGGAGGCCCGGCGCCAGGCCCGCAGCGCGCTGGACGAGTACGAGCGCAACCTGGCCGAGGCCCGCGCCGAGGCCCAGAAGATGCTCGAGAGCACCCGCGCCCAGCAGGCCGCGATGGCCGCGGACCTCAAGGCCCGCGCCGACGCCGAGCTCGGCGCGATGCGCGAGAAGGCCATGGCCGACATCGACGCCGCCAAGAAGCAGGCCCTCGCCGAGATCTACGCCGAGTCGGTCACCCTCGCCACGGCGATGGCCGGCAAGATCCTCCAGCGCGAGGTGTCGGCCTCCGACCACCAGCGCCTGATGGACGAGTCGCTGGCCGAACTGAAGGGCGCCAACGCCTGATCGTCGGCCGGCCCCGCCCGCCGACGCACGACCCACCGCCCGTTTCCGGGAGACGACGATGCCCCTGCTCGAAACCGCCCCCGACGCCCTCGCCAAGGTCTACGCCCGGGCCCTCTTCGACGCCGCGGAGAAGCGCGGCGCGGCCGAGAGCGTCGTCGGCGAGCTCGAGGACCTCCTGGAGATGACGCGGGCCGACCGGGCCTTCTCCGAGCTGCTCGCGTCCCCCCTGGTCGACCCGGCCAAACGCGACGCCTTCCTCGTGCGGGTGCTCCAGGGCCGCGTCTCCGAGACGACGCTGGCCTTCCTCCGCCTGCTCAACCGCAAGGACCGACTGGGCCACCTCGTCCCGATCACCGCGGCGATGGACGCCCTGGTCCAGGAGCAATTCGGCCGCGTCGAGGTCGACGTGTTCACCGCCGCCCCCGCCAGCCAGCCCGAGCTGGAGTCGATCCGCAAGCGCCTGGCCGACGCCCTCGGCAAGGACGTGGTCATCCACCCGTACACCGACGCCTCCATGATCGGCGGCATCCGCATCCGGATGGGCGACCAGCTCATCGACGCCTCGGTCCGCGCCGAGCTCAACCGCCTGCGCGACCGCCTGCTCGGCCAGACCGGCACCGTCCGCTCGCGGGCCGGTGACATCCTCGACCGCAACTGAACCAGCCCCGCGCCCCCGGGACCGACGGCACCGGCGGCCGCACAGCACGCCCAGGAGCCGCCCCGATGCGCAAGAAGAACGTCGCCACCATCGACCCCGCCGGCAAGCGCGTGTTCGTCCGCGTCGACTTCAACGTCCCCATGCAGGACGGGGCCATCACGGACGACCGCCGCATCCGCGCCGCCCTGCCCACCATCCGCTCGGTGATCGACCGCGGCGGGCGGGCCGTCCTCGCCAGCCACCTCGGCCGGCCCGAGGGCGCCGGCTTCGAGGCCGCCTACTCGCTCGCCCCCGTCGCCGCCCGTCTGGCCGAGCTGCTCGGCAAGCCCGTCGCCTTCCCCTCCAACGACTGCACCGACGCGGCCGCCGCCTCCGCCGTGGCCGCCATGCGTGACGGCGACGTCCTCCTCCTGGAGAACCTCCGCTTCCACAAGGGCGAGAAGAAGGGCGACGAGGCCTTCGCCGCCAAGCTGGCCGCCTACGCCGACGTGTACGTCAACGACGCCTTCGGCACCTGCCACCGCGCGGACGCCTCCATGGTCGCCGTGCCCCGCCTGATGGCCGGCAAGCCCCGCGTCGCCGGGTACCTGGTCGAGAAGGAGATCCGCTACCTGGCGGACGCCCTGACCGACCCCGCCCGCCCCTTCACCGTCGTCCTCGGCGGCGCGAAGGTCTCGGACAAGCTCCCCGCCATCGAGCACCTCCTGCCCAAGGCCGACCACGTCATCGTCGGCGGGGCCATGGCCTACACCTTCCTCAAGGCCCTTGGCCACGGCGTGGGCGACTCCCGCGTCGAGGAGGACCGCCTGGACGACGCCCAGCGCATCCTCCGCCTGGCCGCCGAGTCCAAGACCGACCTCCACCTGCCCCAGGACCACGTCTGCTCGACGGCCTTCTCCGAGACCCTCGGCAGCATCAGCGAGTTCGAGGACAGCATCGAGCCGGGCTACATGGGCCTGGACATCGGCCCCAAGACCCGCCTGAAGTTCGCCGAGGTCATCCGCTCCTCCCGCACCATCGTCTGGAACGGCCCGATGGGCGTGTTCGAATGGCGCCCCTTCCGCGTCGGGACGCGCATCGTCGCCGAGGCCATCGCCGACGCCACCGACGCCGGGGCGACCTCCGTCGTGGGCGGGGGTGACTCCGCCGCCGCCGCCGAGACCTTCGGCGTCGCCGAGCGGCTCAGCCACGTCTCCACCGGCGGCGGCGCCTCGCTCGAGATGCTCGAGGGCAAGCCGTTCCAGGCGGTCGATCTGCTCGAAGACGCGTGAATCCCACCGCATCGCAGTTCGGCATCACCCCCGGCCGCGTGCTCGCCGGCAAGTACCGCGTCGACGGTTTCGTCGGCTCGGGCTGGGAGGGCGAGGTCTTCCTCGTCACCGAGCGCCTGACCGGCGCCCGCCGGGCCGCCAAGCTCTTCTTCCCCCAGCGCAACGAGAAGGACCGCGCCGCCGTCTACTACGCACGCAAGCTCGAACGCCTCCGCGACTGCCCCATCGTCATCCAGTACCACCACGCCGAGTCCGTCCGCCTCCGCGGCAGGCCGGTCACCGTCCTCATCTCCGAGTTCGTCGAGGGCCGGCTCCTGCCCGACTACGTGGCCGACGCCCCCGGCGGCCGCCTCCAGCCCTTCGAGGCCCTGCACCTGTTCTACGCGATCGCCAGCGGCCTCGCCCGCCTGCACGAGCGCAAGGAATACCACGGCGACCTGCACGCCGCCAACGTGCTCGTCCGGCGCCGGGGCATCCACTTCGAGATCAAGCTCGTCGACCTCTACGACCGGGGCAAGGCCGCGGGCTGGAACATCCGCGAGGACGTGTGCGACCTCGTGCGGATCCTTTACGACGCCGTCGGCGGCCGCGCCGCGTACGCCAAGCAGCCGCCCATCATCAAGTCGGTCTGCTGCGGCCTGAAGCGCTCGCTGATCCACCAGCGCTTCCCCACCGCGTGGCACCTCTGCCACCACCTCGACAGCGTCGAGTGGTGACCCCTCCGGGGGAACCAAGCCCCCGACCGGGGCGGGCCGCGACCCAAAACCTTTTTTTCGTTTCATCTTCCGCTCACCGTGCTTCCACCACAGCAGGTGAAAGT
This sequence comes from uncultured Phycisphaeraceae bacterium, assembly GCA_964464165.1. Classification (GTDB taxonomy): domain Bacteria; phylum Planctomycetota; class Phycisphaerae; order Phycisphaerales; family UBA1924; genus UBA6054. The sequence goes on from CAYXFA010000020.1 coordinate 19,859, forward strand.
TACGTTGTCACCGGTGGCGGACGCCGCTGGTTCAACCCAACGGGAGAATGCCATGAGCAAAGTCGTGACCGCACTGTTCGAAAACCACACCGACGCCGCCGCCGCCCTGGACTCGCTGGTGGCCGCCGGATTCGACACCTCGAACATCAGCTTCATCGCGTCGGACGATTTCGACGCCGACGCCTTCACCGTCCAGACGCACAGCAAGCTGCCCGAGGGCGCCGCCATCGGCGCCGGGACGGGCGGGGCCATCGGCGCCCTCGTCGCCGGCCTGACCGCCGTCGGCGCCATCGCCACCGGCGGCGCGGGCCTGCTGGTCGCCGGGCCACTCGTCGCCGCCCTGGCGGGCGCGGGCGCCGGCGCAGCCGGCGGCTCGATCCTCGGCGGCCTGATCGGCCTGGCCATCCCCGAGCACGAGATCAAGCACTACGAGGACGCCCTGGCCAAGGGCAGCGTCCTGGTGGGCGTCGAGTGCGACGACGCGGACGAGCGCAAGACCGCCAAGGCCGTCTTCGAGCGTCACAACGCGGGCAAGATCTCCCACGCCTGACCATCAACCACGGCCGCTCCGGCGGTTCGTGTCCCCTGAGACGACGCCCCCGCCACGCGGGGGCGTTGTCGTCTTTGGCTCGGTCGGAAGCCCGCTCAGCGCCGGTCGAACAGGCGCTCCAGCTCGGCGATCGTCAGACGCACGGTCGTCGCCCGGCCGTGCGGGCAGCTCCCGGAGCGTTCGACCGACTCGCGCAGGCGGATCAGCTCGTCCATCTCTTCGTCGCTCAGCCGGTCACCGGCCTTGACGGCCGCCTTGCAGGCCATCATGTCGAGGACCTCGTGGAGGGCCTCCTCGCTGTTCGGCGTGAAGCCCTCCTCCACGGCCCAGTCCAGCAGCTCCTCGACGAAAGCCCCCGGCTCGACCCCACGCGACACCAGGAAGCTCGGCACCGCCCGCACGCCCACGGACCGCGGCCCGAGCGCATCGATCTCGAAACCCAGCCGGTCGAACAGGGGCGTCAGCTCCTCCAAAGCCCCCACCGTGTCGCGGTCCGAATCGATCACGATCGGCGTCAGCAACCGCTGGCGTTCGAGCGCCCCGCCGCCGGTGACGCGGGCCAGCAGCTTCTCGAACATGACCCGCTCGTGCAGCGCGTGCTGGTCGATGATCACCACGCCGTGGGCGTCCTGCGTGATCAGGTAGCTCGAATGGACCTGCAGCACCCGCTCGGCCGGCCGCACGCGCGGGATCTCGCCCGCGACCGCCCCCGGCAGCGTCGGGGCCGCCGGGGTGCTCGGGGCCGGGTCCGCGAAGGGCGGCACCGCGGGCGCCTCGTCCAGCACGCGCCGGAGGTCGTCGCGCAGGGTGTCCGGCGCGTCGGGAGCGTCCGCGGGCTGCGGGCGGCTCCGCAGGTACTCGACCAGCCGGTCGACCTGACGCTCGACCGGCATGGGTGGCAGGATCTGGGCCGAGCCGACGGGGGTGAGGCCGCCCAGCCCCGGCAAACGCTGCAGCGCGGTCGGGGTGACGTCCGCCCGGCGCAGGGCGTCGCGCACGCCGTGGTAGATCGCCCGGTGCACCATCGACTGGTCGCGGAAGCGCACCTCGAGCTTGGCCGGGTGGACGTTCACGTCCACCGCGCCGGGCGACATCTCGATCATGAGCACGGCCGTGGGGTGGCGGCCGGGCTCGATCAGGCCCCGGTACGCCTCGCGCAGGGCGTGCTGCACCGTGCGGTCGCGGATCGTCCGGCCGTTGAGGAACAGGTGCTGGGCCTTGGCCGTCGCTCGGGCGATCGAGGGCAGGCCGACCAGCCCCCACACCGCGACCCCGCGCTCGTCGTCGAACCGGTCGACCGAGACCTCCAGGAGCTGGTCCTCCAGTTCGGGCCCGAGCAGCGCCATGGCGCGTTCGCGCGGGCTCTGGCCGCCGGGCAGGTCCAGCCGGGCCGAGCCGTCGCACACGCAGCGGACCGACAGCGCCGGGTGGGCCATGGCCAGGTCGCGCAGCCAGTCCAGGCAGCGGGTCTGCTCCGTCCCCGCCGTGCGGAGGAACTTGCGCCGGGCGGGCGTGTTGAAGAACAGGTTGCGCACCTCGACCGTCGTGCCAGGGCCACGCGCGGCCGGGCGCGGCTCGCCGGCCCGGTCGCCCTCCACGCGGATCTCGGCCCCCTCGGCCCGGTCCGCGGCGCGGGACACGATCCGCAGGCGCGAGACCGAGGCGATCGACGCCAGCGCCTCGCCCCGGAATCCCATGGTGCCGATGCGGTCCAGGTCCTCCGCGGCCCGGATCTTGCTCGTCGCGTGCGGGGCCACCGCCAGGGGCAGGTCCTCGGGGGCGATCCCCTGCCCGTCGTCGCTGACCCGGATGAGCTCGATCCCCCCGCCCTCCAGCTCGACCGTGATGCGGGCGGCCCCCGCGTCGATCGCGTTCTCCACGACCTCCTTGACCACGGAGGCCGGCCGCTCGATCACCTCCCCGGCCGCGATCTGGTTGACCAGCAGCGCGGGCAGGCGCGCGATCCTGGCGCGGACGGTCTGCATCGGAGGCGCCCCCGGGGTGGTCATGGCCAATCCTACGCGCCCCTCCCCCCGGCCCCCGCCGCCCACTACCATCCGCCCATGACCGATTCCATCTTCTCCAAAATCATCCGCGGCGAGGTCCCGTCCCACAAGATCTACGAGGACGACCACGTCATCGCCATCCTCGACGTCAACCCCCTCTCCGAGGGCCACGCCCTCGTGATCCCCAAGGAGCCCGCCGAGACCATCGACGCCCTGTCGGACGAGTTCGCCGCGGCGGTGGGCCGCGTGCTGCCCCGGATCGTGCGGGCCCTCAAGAAGGTGACCGGCGCGGAGGCCGTCAACATCCTGCAGAACAACGGCGCGGACGCCGGCCAGTCCGTGCCCCACGTCCACTTCCACGTCATCCCACGCTTCAAGGGCCGCGGCATCCCCGTCCAGGGCAAGCCCGACAAGGACAACGGCCCCGGCCTGGAGTTCGAATGGCGCCCGGGCACGCTGACCCAGGAAGAGGCGGTCGAGATCGGCAAGCACATCAAGCGCCTGCTCTGACGCTCCGGCCCGGGCCCTTCACGGCGCGGTCGTGGCGCGATCGACGGGCAGCCGACGGCCGTCGACCGTGATCCAGCCGATCGGGTCGACCCCCGTCACGACCCCTTCAACCCGCTCGTGGTCGACGACGAACGCCCGGCGCGTGCCCGTCATCGCGTCGTGCGCCGCCCAGTGCGCCCGCACGGCCCCGTCGTCCTCCGCCAGCCAGCGGCTCATGCCCGCGATCAGGTCGATCGCGAGCATGAGGCGGTTCGCTTTGCCGCCGAGCGTGGCCAACGAGCACGCGCCGGGCAGGCCCCGGTCCGCCAGCTCGGCCCCGGTCTGGGACACGTTCACCCCGACGCCGACGATGGCCGCGCCGTCGCGCCGCTCGATGAGCACGCCCGCGAGCTTGCGGTCGCCCGACGCGTCCCGCGCCACGACGTCGTTGGGCCACTTGATCCGCAGGTCCGCGCCCGGCGCCTGCAGGCGGCAGGCGTCGAGCGCCGCCAGCCCCACCCGGGCGCTCAGCGCGACGTCGGAGAGCGTGGTGCGCAGGGCGAACGAGATCGGCAGCGTGCGCGCCTCGCCGTCGTCCCAGCGCCGCCCGCGCCGGCCCCGCCCGTCCGTCTGCACCGAGGCCAGCACCACCACGCCGCCGGCGTCCGGGCCCGTCGGCCGGTGGCGCCACGCCGCGTCCTGCGTGCTCGCCGTCTTGGCGTAGATTACCACGCGCGACACGCAGCACCGCTCGATCCCCGGCAGCGCGGCCTCGATCGCGGTCGCCCAGCCCGACAGGTCCTCGTGTTGCCCGTGCCCGGCGCTCACACCGCGTCCAGGCCGAGGTCCAGCGATACCGCCTGGTGGGTCAGCCCGCCGACCGAAACGCGGTCCACGCCGGTCTCCGCGATGGCGCGGACGGTCTCCATCGTCACGCCCCCGGAGGCCTCCAGCAGCAGCCCCGGGCTCGTGCGGTCCCGCCGGCGGACGGCCTCCGCCAGCCGGTCGACGCCCATGTTGTCCAGCAGCACCATGTCGATCAGCCCCGCGGGCAGGCCCAGCACCCGGTCGAGCTGGTCGAGCGTGTCCACCTCGACCTGCACGAACCGCAGCCCGCTCCCCGCCGCCCGGGCCCGCCGGGCCACGTCGGCCAGCACGGCCGCCAGCCGCTCCGGCTCGGCGTGGGCGATGTGGTTGTCCTTGACCAGCACCGCGTCGTGCAGCCCGAGCCGGTGGTTCACGCCCCCGCCGCAGCGGACGGCGTACTTCTCCAGCAGGCGCAGGCCGGGCGTGGTCTTGCGCGTGTCGCAGATGCACGCCCGCGTGCCCCGGACGGCGTCCACGAACGCCGCGGTCCGCGTCGCCACGCCGCAGAGCCGGGCCACAAGGTTGAGCATCGTCCGCTCGGCCCGGACGATCGACCGCGCGTGGCCCGCGAACTCCGCCAGACCGGCCCCCACGCTCACGCGGTCCCCGTCCGAGGCGAGCAGCGACACCCCCACCGTTTCCCCGGGCTCGACGAACACCGCGAGGATCTCGTCCAGGAAGGCCAGCCCCGCGACCACCCCCGCCGACCGGGCGACCAGACGCACCCGGGCCCGGTCCGCCCCCGTGAAGACCAGCTCGCCGGTCGGGTCGTGCGGCGGGACGCCGAGGTCCTCCTCGCACGCCAGCTCCAGCAGCCGGCGGACGTGGCCCGTCCCAGAGACCGCCGCCGCCAGCTCGCGCAGGGAAACCCGGTTGGGATCGATCGTCGCCAAAGCCCGCATCCGGCGATCCTACGCGGGCCGCTTCCTACGATGCAGCCCCGCGGCACGGCCGGCCGAGCCGCAGACAGGAAGGAGTCGGCATGGGTCTTCTGGACGGCAAGCAGGGTCTGATCGTCGGGGTCGCCAACGACCGCTCGTACGCGTTCCACATCGCCAAAGCGCTCACCGAGCACGGGGCGACCTGCGCGTACGCGCACATCCCCGGCGAGAAGAACGAACGGCGCACCCGCAAGGCCGTGGAAACCCTCACGCCGTCGCCGTGGCTGTGCCCCTGCGACGCCGGCCGGGACGAGGACCTGGACGCCCTCTTCGACCGCTACCGCGCCGAGTTCCCCCGCCTGGACTTCCTGGTCCACTCGATCGCCTTCGCCGACCGCGACTGGCTCCAGCCCGGCAAGTTCGCCGACACCCCCCGCGCGGCCTACCTCGCCGCGGTGGACGTCTCGGCCTACACCCTCTCGGCGATGGCCGGGCGGGCCCGGGCGCAGATGGCGGCCGGGGGCGGCGGGTCGATCATGGCCATGAGCTACTACGGGGCCGAGAAGGTCGTCCCCGGGTACAACGTGATGGGCGTGGCCAAGGCCGCCCTGGAAGCGACCAGCCGGTACCTCGCCTTCGAGCTCGGCGCAGACAACATCCGGGTGAACACCATTTCTGGGGGGTATCTCCGCACCCTTGCCAGTTCCGCCGTCGGCGGCGTCGACACCATGGACGAGCTCGCCCGGACCAAGGGCCCGCTCCGCCGCGGCGTCGAGGGGGCCGACGTGGGCAAAACCGCCGTGTACCTGGCCAGCGACCTCGCCAGCGGCGTGACCGGCGAAAATATCTACGTGGACTGCGGCCTGAACATTCTGGGTATCTGAGGCAAGATCGAGGGGTGAACCCCCTGGATCAATTCCGGCCTTGGACGCACCAACGCCGGATTTTTGCGGACTTGGCTGGCAAGTCGGGTGTTCTCGGGCACATTCCTGTGTGAAGCGCTCCCGCCGCATCGGCGGGTGCAAGACACATGGGAGTGTGCGATGAGAGATGCAACCAAACTGACGGGGGTCGCTGTCGCGGCCCTGCTCGCCGGCGCCGCCGCCGCGGGCCAGGGCAAGTTCAAGGTGGCCGACTCGTACGAGGACTTCGCCGGGATCCAGGGGATCAACGGCTGGTACTACGGCTACTACAACGGCAACGTGGCCAACGCCTACACCCCGGACGATTTCGAGCAGATGGGCGTGTACGACCCGGACGCCGACCGCTGGTGGGTGGACAACGCCGCCGGCGGCCCGCTGACCCTGATCGACTCGGTGTTCATGCACCCCTACTCGTGGAGCACGACCACCGAGGGCGACCAGCCCGACCACTGGGCCGTCCGCCGCTGGGTGAGCGAGATCGACGGCCAGGTCGAGATCGACGTGAGCATGCTCCGCGGCCCGGCCAATAACCTGGGCGACGGCGTCCGCCTGCACGTGTTCGTCGACGGCGTCCGCCGGCTGATCGCCGAGCTGGACCCCAACAACGCCGCGGGCCTGTCCATGACCCTGTTCGAGACGGTCGCGGTGGGCTCGGTGATCGATTTCGCGATCGACCCGATCAACTCCGCCCACTTCGACGGCACCAAGTTCAACGCGGTGATCATGGCCAGCGTCCCGGCCCCCTCCGCGCTGGCCCTCGTGGGCCTGGGCGGGCTGGTGGCCGTCCGCCGCCGCCGATAACCCGGCGTCCCCGCATGAATTCGAACCCGCGCCGGTGGCCCGGCGCGGGTTTCTTTGTCGATACTTCCCTTTATGCTCGATCCGATCACGAACGCCATCTCGGCGGCCCGCTCCGCCGCGGTCCGGCGGGAACGCCGGGTCCTGTCCGAGCGGTCCGCGCCCGGTCGTGACGGGGACCAGGACCGCTTCGACTCGGCCCTGGAGCAGGCCCAGGCCGCCCAGGCGACCCGCCCCCTGGCGGACGCCGGTCAGGAAGAGGCGATCGAGGACCAGGCCGAGATGGCCCACGACGCGGCCCGGCCCGAGCCGCCGGGCCGGCGCCTGGACCTGACGGCCTGACGGCCTGACGCTGTAACGCGTTTTCGGACGCGAAGTTGCAGTAAATTGCGCATCCCCACTGGTCCCCCCGGAACTGGCGTGGCATGATGTCTGTATCGGGTCGGTCCGGCGGCGCCTCGACGGCGTCCGGGCCGACGCGACCAGGAAGCGGTCCGTCCGCCGTGTGATCAAGGAGAGAAGATATGAACATGGCCATCAAGGCCGGCGCGGTTGCTGCGCTCGGGCTGCTCGGCGCTCCGGCGCTCGCGGCGCCCGTCATCGCCGACTCGGTCGCGGACTTCACCGGGGTGCAGGGCCTCAACGGCTGGCATTACGGCTGGTACAACTTCGAGGACGTCGGCCAGGAGGCCGGGTCGGTCGCGGTGGACACCGGGGCCTTCCACCAGTTCGGCTACTTCGATTCGGACACCGGCTGGTGGGCGTCGTCGGCCTTCGCCGCGGGCGGTTACCCGACGGGCGGCGCCGAGCCCGGCTCGTACGCGGTGATCACGGCGTCCCGGATGCACCCCAACGCGCCCTTGGGCAGCGCCAACGTGGTCGCCGAGGAGCACTGGGCCGCACGGCGCTGGATCAGCAACGTGTCCGGCGAGGTGACCCTGAGCGGCCTGATCGCCCACCACCACTATGACGGCGCCCCGATCGTGGGCAACGGCACCGAGGCCCACATCCTGGTGGACGGCGTGTCGGTGTTCAGCTACGACGTGGACCTGCTCGACTTCGAGGGGATCGCGTACAGCCTCGACCTGATCGTCACCGAGGGCACCGTGATCGACTTCGTGGTCGGCGGCAAGGGCAACCCCCTGTTCGACGCCACGACCTTCACCGCCCGGGTGACGACCCCGACCCCCGCTTCGGTGGCCCTGCTCGGGCTCGGGGGCCTGGTGGCCGGACGCCGGCGTCGCGTTCTGTGACCTGTTCCCCGCCCCCGCCCGCCTGAGGCGGGGGGCGGTCCGGCCCCGGCCGAGAGACCGGGGCCCACCACCCGCGCACGCGTTCATGCGATCTTCAAGGCCCGTTCAGCGGCCCTTGAAGAACCGCGTGAACGCGTGTGTCGTTACGGCGCGGCCGATAGCGGCGATCGACTCGGTCAGCGGGATGCCCTTGGGGCAGACTTTCACGCAGTTCTGGGCGTTGCCGCACTGGTTGACGCCGGCCGGGCTCATCATGTAGTCCAGACGCTCGCCCTTGAGCTGCTTGCCGGTCTCGTGCTCGTTGAAGAGGCGGGCCTGGCTGATGACGGCGGCCCCGGCGAAGGAGGTGGGCCACTTCTCGGGGTCCTCCTCCTTGAGGAACTGGGGGCAGGCGTCCAGGCAGCAGCCGCAGGTCATGCACTCGGAGAGCGCGTAGCGCATCTGCTGGTGCTCGGGGGATTCCTTGGGCCCCGGGCCGAGGCTGTAGGTCCCGTCGATGGGCACCCAGGCCCGGACGCGCTTGAGCGAGTCGAACATGCGCTCCCGGTCGACCCAGAGGTCGCGGACGACGGGGAACTTCTGCATGGGCTCGAGGGTGATCGTGTCGCCCTCCTCGGGCGCGTACTCGTCGATCAGGCAGGAGCACGACTGGCGCACGCGGCCGTTGATGACCATGGTGCACGCGCCGCAGACCTCCTCCAGGCAGCCGGAATCCCAGACGACCGGGGTGGTCTTTTTGCCGTCGGCGGTCACGGGGTTGGCGGCGATCCAGCGGAGGCAGGAGATGACGTTCGAGCCGGGCTCGACGGGGACCTTGAAGGACTCCCAGCGGCTGGGCTTGCCGGGGCCGTCGCAGCGCTGGATCTTGAAGATGACCGAGCGCCCGGGCTTGGCGCGGCGGCGGTTTGCCCGGCGGACGTCGGCGTCGAAGGCGTGGGCGGGGGCGACGCTCATGGGTTCATGTCCTCGCGGTGCGAGCCGGTCAGGATCGTGGCCGGCTGGTCGGGCCTGTGGCTGCCCGGCGGTTTCGGGGAGTCGGTCTTGCCGTAGGTGCGGGCCCGCGGCTTGACGAGCGGGGCGCGGACCGGGACGAAGGTGATCTCGGAGGCGCCGGTGTCGGTGTTGTACCGGGCGATCGAGGTCTTGTAGAAGTTCACGTCGTCGCGGTCGGGGAAGTCGCTGCGGTAGTGGGCGCCGCGCGACTCGCGGCGCAGGAGGCCGGCCTTGAGGATGGCCTCGGCGAGGACGATCATGTCGCCGGTGGCCCGGGCGAAGGACAGCGACTGGTTGGTCCAGCCCGCGTCGTCGGCCAGCTCCGCCTTGGCGTAGCGCTCGCGGAGCTCGTCGATCTTGGTGATCGCCTTCTCGAGGCGCTCGGCCGTCTTGACGACGGTCGAGGCGGCGGTCATCTCGTCGCCGAGCTCGCGGGCGATCTGGTACGGGTTGTAGGCCGGGTCGCCCGTGCCGCCGGAGGCGGAGGCGACGAGCCGGTCGTGCTTGGCCTGCTCGCGGGCGACGGCGCCGTCGAACACGGAGGCGGGCAGGCCGTCGACGCCGGGCAGGCCGGAGTCGCGGACGAAGTTGACGACCGAGACGCCGTTGCACAGCCCGTCGAAGATGCAGGAGAGCAGGGCGTTGGCGCCGAGCCGGTTGGCCCCGTGGTAGGCGAAGTTGACCTCGCCGAAGGCGTACAGGCCCTTGATGCTCGTCATCATGTTGTTGGGCGCGCCGAGCGTGAGCCCGTGGCCGGGCGAGCGGTCGACCGGGATCGGGTCGCCCGACTTGTGGCCCTCGCGGGGCTCGGCCGGTCTGTAATCGCCGGGCGTGTAGTCCGTCCACAGGCCGCCCATGGTGTAGTGGACGGCGGGGAAGATCTTCATGGGCGTGAAGCGCGGGTCCTCGCCGACGAACTTCTCGTAGATGTCGAGGATGCCGCCGAGCTTGGTGGTCAGGTAGTCCGGGTCGCGGTGGGTCAGGTCGAGGTAGACCTGGTTCTGGCCGTCGACGCCGAGGCCCTCGTTGACGCAGATGCTGAAGATCTCGCGGGTCGCGATGTCGCGCGGGACGATGTTGCCGTACTTGGGGTACCGCTCCTCGAGGAAGTAGTACCGCTCGGACTCGGGGATGTCGGCGGGGCGGCGGGTGTCCCCCTTCTTGCGGGGCACCCAGACGCGTCCGCCCTCGCCGCGGGCGGACTCGGACATGAGGCGGAGCTTGTCGGCGCCCGGGATGGCGGTCGGGTGGACCTGGATCATCTCGGGGTTGCCGTAGCGGGCGCCGGCCTGGTAGCAGCGGGAGGCGGCGCCGCCGGTGCAGATGACCGAGTTGGTGGACTTGCCGAAGATCAGCCCGTTGCCGCCCGTGGCCATGACGACGGCGCCGGCGCGGAAGGCGCGGATCTGCATGGTCCGCATGTCCTGGGCGACGATGCCGACGCAGCGCTGGTCGTCGCCCTCGCCGACCGTGACCGGCCAGAGGAACTCCCAGAACTCGTACTTGCGGACCATGCCCGCGGCCTCCTGGCGGCGGGTCTGCTCGTCGAGGGCGTAGAGGAGCTGCTGGCCGGTGGTGGCGCCCGCGAAGTGGGTGCGCTTGAACAGCGACCCGCCGAAGAGGCGCAGGTCGCGGAAGCCCTCCGCCGTGCGGTTGAACGGCACGCCCATGCGGTCGAGCAGGTCGATGATGCCGGGCGCCCAGTTGGTCATCTCGAGGACGGGGTGCTGGTCGGCGAGGAAGTCGCCGCCGTAGATCGTCTCGTCGAAGTGCTCGTACTCGGAGTACCCCTGCTGGCGGGCGACGTCGTTGCAGGCGTTGATGCCGCCCTGGGCGCAGACGGAGTGCGACCGCTTGACGGGGACCATGCTGAACAGGTCCACCGGCATGCCAGCCTCCGCGATGCGGACCGCCGCGGCCAGCCCCGCGAGCCCGCCCCCGACCACGATCACACGCTGTTCAGCCATCTAGAGTCCTCGATTCGTCTCGTCGTCGGGCGCTCGGCCCGGGGTGTTCTCAGTCGGCGGCGGACGCGGCCGGCTGCGGGTCGCCCGCGGGCCCGCGCTCGGTGACCTTCTCGGGGTGCTTCTCCGCCATGACGCGCTGCTCGACCTCGCGGGTGGCGTCGTAGTCGGCGAACCACGCGGCGCCCAGGGCGGACCAGGCGGCCGCCATCAGGCCGACGCCGATCGCCCCGCACACCACCGCCCAGCGGCGCTGGGCCTGGTGGGAGATGGTCAGGCCCCAGGTGATCGCGGCGGTCCACAGGCCGTTGGCGAAGTGGAAGACCAGCAGGGACACGCCCAGGAAGTAGCCCAGCGAAACGGCCAGGCCCGCCCCGGTCCAACCGTCGGTCGACCCCTGCAGGGCGGCGACCAGCGTGGACGCGGCGTAGGCGTGGTCCCACTTCGTGCCGCCGGGGACCAGGAAGGTCCAGCCCCAGCGCAGCGTCGCCACGTGGTAGAAGATAAACAGGACGCCGACGTACCCGGACCAGCGTTGCAGGGAGTAACGCCAGTTGTCCGCGTAGGCGTAGCGGCCGACGTTGCCGCGACCGGTGGTCGCGTAATACAGGCCCAGCAGGGCGTGGAAGATGATGGAGACCCAGAGGGTCACCTCGATCAGCAGCAGGTGCGGCACCTGGGTGTTGATCCAGGTCACTTCCTTGTTGAAGTAGGTGATGCCGCCCGCGCCGACGGGCAGGTCGTGGCCCTCGGCGCGCAGGCCCCACTTGCCCCACGCGAGGGACGAGTTGGTGATCAGGTGGATGACCAGGAACACGCCGATGGGCACGATGCCGGAGAGCGAGTGGAGCCGGCGGAACAGGAAATGGTGCTTCTCGAAAAACCCTTGGCGTGTCGTCACGGTCGCGACTCCGGATCGTCCGGCCCCGGGCGGGTGTCCGCGCGGCCGGCGGTGTGCTCATTTATCGGCCGACGGGGGGCTCGCCCGGCACCGGGCCGGGGCCGAATCCTTCCGAAACGTGGCGAGTGGTCAGTTTGCCCTCGGCCTGGGCGCGGGTGACGGCGTCGAAGACCTCGACGAAGATCGCCCTCAGCTCGCCCAGCGTCCCGCGGAGGAGGGTCGCCTCCTCCTCAGTCAGGTTGCCCTTGGTCTTCTCCTCGACCACGCCGAGAAGGTCGATCTGCATCTTGGCGATGTCCAGGGCGACCACGCCGCGACCGGACTGGTCGGGGATCTGACCCAGGTACATCAGCGCCTGGGAGGCGAGCAGGGTGACCAGGTGCTCGAAGGAGGGCTTTTCGGGCATGCCGCCCGGGTCGGAGGGCTTGGACGCCTGCGTCTGGGCGAGTTTTTCCTTCTCCGCCCTCGCCGCCGACTTCCAGTCGTCATCCACGATAATCTTGGGCTGCTGGTCGTCCGCCACGGCGGGCCTCCTGGTTGGATGAAACAGGTCATGCTAGGCCGATGACCTGTGTGCGAACCGGACGGAGTGACGACGATGCGCGAGCGATTGACCGGACTCCTGGCCGCGTGCGGCCTCCTCGCCGGGTGCGGCGCGGGCGGGCCGGGCGTGACGCGGGACGACGCCGCCGTGCGCCGGGTGAGCGTCGAATCCTTCGCGGAACGGCCGGCCTCCCGGGAGACCGACCGCCCGGACCGGCCGGCGGCGGACCCCGCCCCGGACGCGACCGGGGGGGATCGGACCGCGGGGGGCGTCCCCGGTGACGAGGGGGCCGTCGTCGGGGCCTTCGGGGCCGCCCCGGTGGTGGTCCGCGGCGTAACCCCCCCCGCGCAGGCCCCGGCCCCGCAGGCCCGCCGCCTGGAGCTGATCGACGCCAAGGTGGGCGACATCAACGGCCGGCCGATCTACGTGAGCAGCTTCTTCGAGCCCATCGAGGCCCGGCTGATCGCCGAGGCGGGCCGGCTGAACCGCAACGAGTGGCGCCGCGTGGCGGTCGAGGAGATCATCCAGCCCCGCCTGGACGGGATCATCGCGGACGAGCTGCTGCGGGCCGAGGCCCTGGCGGCCCTGACGCCCGCCCAGCGCCAGGGGCTCCGGTCGTTCCTCACCGGGTTCCGCCGCGACCTGCTGAGCGAGAACCTGGGCTCCGAGCAGCTCGCCCGGCGCCGGCTGGAGGAGTCCAGCGGTCGCTCGCTGGACGAGGCCCTCCGCGAGAAGGAAACCGACACCCTCATCAGCCTGGCGCTGTTCCGGCAGATCAACCGCAAGGTCAACGTGTCCTGGCGTGACATCCGCCAGCGCTACGAACGGGACGCCAACGTCTACAACCCGCCCCCCACCGCCCGGTTCCGCATGATCCGTGTCGCCACGGAGCGGGACGAGGACGTGGCGCGCGTCACGGAGCGCCTCGCGGCGGGCGAACCGTTCGAGGAGGTCGCCCAGGACCCGGCCAACAGCTTCGAGCGCGACCGCGGCGGGTTGACCGAGACCTCGTTCACCGGCGAGTACGCCCAGGCGACCTTCTTCGGGTCCGACACGCTCAACCAGCAGGCGCGCTCGCTGGAGCCGGGCGGCGTCGCGGGGCCGTTCGAGGTCGGCACGGGCACGATGTGGCTGAAGCTCGAGGGCGTCGAGCGGACGAGCATCTCGCTGTACGACGCCCAACTGCGGATCAACCAGGAGCTGACGCTGGAACGCCGCCGCGCCGAGCAGCGGGCGTATCTGGACCGGCTGAAGGAGCGGGCGCGGGTCAGCAACCGCGATGAGATGCTGATCCGGCTGCTGCGCATCGCCGAGGAACGCTACGGTCCCCGGAGATGAGGCTCTGGCCTTCGCCGCGGGAGGACCGACGCGGGGTCTGGGCCCGGGGCGAGCGGGCCGCCGCCCGGGTGATGCGCCGCGCGGGATGCCGCGTGATCGCCCGCAACCTGCGGCTCGGGCCCGGCGAGATCGACCTGCTGTGCTTCGACCGGCGGACGGGCGAGTTCGTGGTGGTCGAGGTCAAGGCCCGGATCGACCGCGGCGACGGGCGACGCCCCGAGGACGCCATCACGGCCGCGAAGAAACGCAAGCTGGTCCAGCTGGTCCGGGCCCTCCAGCGGGAGGACCGGGTCCGCGGCCGACCCATCCGGGTGGACGTGGTCGCGGTGACCTTCGCGCCGGGCCGGCGGCGGGCGGTCGAGGTGCGGCGGTACGAGCGGGCGGTGCGGGACGACACCGTCGCGCCGGGGTCGGCCCGGGCGCGGCGTTAGTCGGGCAGCGCGTCGAGAAGCTGGCCCGACAACGCCAGGCGGTCCGCGCCCGTGACCTCGACGGGGACGATCCGGCCGAGCATGCGCTTCGCCTCGGCGCCGGGCGCTTCGAAGAAGACGATCAGGTCGGAATCGGTCCGCCCGGAGAGCTGGACCGTCTCCTCGGTGTCGGGCAGGTCGAGCGTGGCGACGGCCGCGGGGTCGCGCCCGCCGATGGTGATGCCGACCATGCCCGTGCCGGGCTTGACGTCGCGCCCGCGCTTTTTCAGCTCCGTGCGGCTGATGCCCTCGACGAACACGTCGAAGCGGCGGCCGACCTGCTCGCGGCCGATGGCGTCGGAGATCTCGCTCTGGAGGGCGAGCAGCTCGTTGTTGCGGCGGCGCTTGACGGCGTCCGGCACGTCGTCGGGGATGCGGTCGTAGGCGACCGTGCCGGGGCGGGGCGAGTACTTGAAGATGAACTGGTTCTTGCAGCGCGAGCGGACCAGCATGTCCTTGGTGGCCTGGTGGTCCTCTTCGGTCTCGGTCGGGAAGCCGACGATCACGTCGCCGGAGAGCATCAGCGGGCGGCCGATCTCCGGCTGGTCGAGGAACGCGCGTGCCCGGTCGACGAACTCGTAGTATTCCTCGATGGTGTACCCGCGGTTCATCATCTTGAGCATCCGGTTCGAGCCGGACTGCGCGGGCACGTGGAGGTAGCGGCAGATGCGGGGGTGGTCGCGGATGACCTCCAGCACGTCGTCGCCGAAGTCGCGCGGGTAGCTCGTCACGAACCGCAGGCGGCGGATCGCGGGCGCCTCGTCGTGGATCCGGCGGAGCAGGTCGGCGAAGGTCGTCGTGTTGGCGCCGGCGAAGGCGTCGCGGTGGTGGCTGCCCTTGTAGGCCCGGCCCTTCTGCGGCTGGGTGACGCCGTTGACGACCACCGCGGCGCCGTGCTCGAAGCGGTAGTGGTTGACGGTCTGGCCGAGGAGCGTGACCTCGATCACGCCGGCGTCGGCCAGACGCTTGCACTCGTCGACCACGTGGTCCGGCGGGCGATGGATCTCGGCCCCGCGGGTGTGGGGCACGACGCAGTAGGTGCAGAACTTGTTGCAGCCGCGCGTGATGCGCACGTAGGCGGAGCGTCGGGGGTCGGCGTCGGTCGGGGAGACCGCCCGGGAGAGGTCGAGCATCTCCAGGTCGTCGCCCGCCGCGGCGAGCGTCGACGAACGCCTGGACGCCGAGCCCTGCAGGGCCGCGACGCGGGCGGAGCGGGACGCGGCCGTGGCCGGCGCGTCGGCGACGAGCGAGGCCCGCGTGCGGACGGCGTTGTCGATCAGGGCGGGCAGCTTGTCGAGCTCGCCCGGGCCGCACATGAGGTCGACGACCGGCATGCGGCGCATCAGGTCCGTGCCGTCGCGCTCGGCCATGCAGCCGAGGACCCCCACCACCAGGCCGGGCCGCTCGGCCTTCTCCGTCTTGAGGGCGCCCAGGCGGCTCCACACCTTCTGCTCGGCCCGCTCACGGACGGAGCAGGTGTTGTAGAGCACGATGTCCGCCTCGTCGGCGTCCGCGGTGAACGCGTAGCCCAGGGACGCGAGCTGGCCGGCGACCAGTTCGGAGTCCAGCTCGTTCATCTGGCAGCCGAAGGTCTCGAGATAGACGCGTTTGGGGGCCATGGGCGGTGATTGTAGGATCCGGCCCGGGGCGGGTTTACGGGCAGCCGGCGTTGAAAGCGGCCATGTAGGCGCTCACGTCGAAGAAGTTCAACTGGCCGTCGCCGTTCAGGTCCGCCGCCGGCTGCTGGCCGGTGTAGAGGCCCATGAAGGCGGCCACGTCGAAGAAGTTCAGGACGCCGAAGGGGGCGGCCAGGTCCGGCACGCACACCCCGGCCCCCACGCGCCCGGTCAGGCGGAGGACCAGGTCCGTGCCCGGCCCGGGCTGGTCGAACAGGCCGCGGTCGTTGAAGGCCCGGAAGGTGTAGACCGCCTCGAAGTCGCCCTCCGTCCCGTCGGACAGCGAGGCCACGAACAGCTCGCCGTCGCCCGCGGGAAGGGAGACGACCGGCGTGAAGGAGACCGCCAGGCTGGCCGTGTCGCCGACCGCGGACACCAGGTCCACGTCCATCGGGGCGCCCAGCCCGGCGGGGGCCAGGTTGAACAGATCGAACGCGGCCACCGCGTCGCCCGAGCCGGGGGCGATCTCGCCCAGGTCGATCAGCAGCTCGGTGACGGTCTCGGCGGGGTCGAAGGAGGGCTCGGCGGGCTGGTAGACGCGGAGGTCCACCAGGACCACGTCGTCCGCGTCCTGGGCGCCCATGCCCACGCCCGCGCCGGTGGTCAGGTCGAGGTTGTCGACCACCACCTCGGCCAGGACCGTTCCGGGCTCGTCGGTCAGCCCGGGGGCGGGGGTGATCTCCAGCAGGCGGGTGTTGTCCCAGGCGCCGATGGCGAAGGCGTTGTGCCGCCCGGTGATCGAGGTCTCGACCGGGCCGGACACGCGGACCTCGAAGTAGGTCCCGGCCTGGCCCCGGCGGTTGAGCGTGACCGCCCGGGGGGCGGGCTGCTGGCCGACCAGGGCGTTGATCGTCAGCTGGACCACGGACCCGCCGTCCGGGCCGGGCAGGGCGGGGGCTTCCCCCAGCCACAGCGTGGTGTCGTTGAACTGGTCGACGAAGACGGACCACACGGTCTCGGGCAGGTCGACGAAGGCGTTGCGGTTGTTGGTGTAATAGGAGGGGTTCATCTGCTGGCTGAACACCGCGTGGTTGCGCCGGCGCTCGAACTCGTCCGGCGGGTCGAGGTAGTGCCAGGCCACCAGCGACGACAGGCCGCCCATCTGGTTGCCGCTGGGGAACGCGTCGACCAGCACGATGCCGGTGGACGGGCCGTAGCGGGTCTCGGAGTAGAACAGGCTGCGGGCTATGTCGCCCTTGTCGGGGTCGCCGGGGAAGTAGTACGAGCCCACGCTGCCGTGGGGCCCGGTGGTGTCCTCGAAGCCGAAGGGCTTGTTGCCCCGGGACGAGTTGATGGAGGGGTTGCTGGGGCGCAAGGAGTGCGGGTCGCCCATGTTGCCGCGGGTCGAGTTGGACACGCTGCCGGGCTGGCGGGATTCCGGCCAGACGTGCTCGCGGTTCCAGGTGATCCCGGAGTCCCAGGCGGCGGGCACCGACGCCCGGTTGTAGACAAGGATGATCCGGGTCGGGTCGTTCGGGTCGGTGTCGGTGTACACGGCGGCGTACCGGTAGTCGCCGTAGGTGCGCTGGATGTGGCCGGCGCTCATCGCGGCGCTCAGGCTCGCCTGGAGCGCGGCCCCGGTCCCGCCCACGCCGTTGTAGTACCCGGCGGGCGGGGCGTAGGGGTCGGCCCCCGCGGCGACGCCGCACGCGACCAGGATCTGGATGGACACGAAAACGGCGGGACGGTGCATCCGCTGCTCCTTGGGACGCGTCCCGCTGGGCCGGGGACGCGGGCCTTGGTTGTGGCATTCCGGCCCCGTCGCGGGGGCGGCGCCATCCTAGCCGAAGCCGGGCGTTCCTCCGCCCCCGGATCGCCCGGCCGGCGGCGAAAATCGGGCGAGCGCCCCGATTTGTGGCACCCTAAACTGCCCCGGTGAGCCGTATCGAGGATATCCGGGCCTGGTTCACCGAGTTGTCGCTGGCGACGAAGTGCCTGCTCCTGTTCGGGGCGGCCTCCGCCGGGATCATCGCGATCGCGCTCACGCCCACGCTGGTGCGGATGAACGGGCTGGTCGGCTCGTCCGGGCTGGACGTGGCCCGGACCATCTACGCGTCGTGGGTCCGCCTCGAGGACGCCGACGGCTCGTCCGGCTTCCCGGGCGCGCGGGTGCGGACGCTGAGCCCGGAAGAGGCCCGGGCCGAGTCCGAGAACTCGCGGTTCCTCCGCCGGGCCCTGAACGCCCTCGGCGAGCGAAGCGGGCGGGTCGAGTACTTCGACGCCGACTGGTCCGGCTGGACCCGGGTGTACCGCTACGCCCGGGCGCGGCGCGGGCCGGACGCCTCGATGACCGACCTGGTGCTCATCGAGCACCAGACGGACGGCGCCGCCCGCAACCTGCTGATCAACTTCCTCTACGTGCTCGCCGCGGGGTCGGCGGTGCTGGCGGTCGCGCTGGTGATCTTCGCAGCCCTGACGAACCGGCTGATCCTGCGCCCGGTGCTCAGCCTGCAGCGCACCGCCGAGCGGGTCCGCGAGGGCCACCTCGACACGCGCTCGCACATCGACACCGGCGACGAGTTCGAGGAGCTGGCCGAGACCTTCAACCTCATGCTCGCCGGGCTGGAACGCCAGCAGGAACAGCTCCGCACGGCCAACGTGGCCATGGACTCGCGCCTGACCGAACTGACCGAGGCGAACAGCGCGCTGGCCGAGTCGGCCCGGCTCAAGGGCGAGTTCCTCGCGAGCGTCTCGCACGAGCTGCGCACCCCGCTCAACGCCATCATCGGTTTCGCCGAGCTGCTGCTGGAGATCGCCCGCACCGACATGGCCGCCATGGCCGAGGGCCGGCCGATCGAGCCGCGCCCGGACGCCATGGCCAAGCGCGAGCGATACCTCGTCAACATCGTCTCGGCGGGGCGCACGCTGCTGGAGATGATCGAGTCGCTGCTGGAGATGGCCAAGATCGAGGCGGGGCGCATCGAGATCCAGCCGGGCGTGGTGCAGGTCGGCGAGGCCTGCCAGGCGCTCGCGGGGCTCATCCACCCGCTGGCCCGCAAGAAGGACGTCGAGGTCACGCTCGACCTGCCCGCCGACCCGCCGGTCATCGAGACCGACCCCAAGAAGTTCGGTCAGATCGTCTTCAACCTGCTCTCCAACGCCGTGAAGTTCTCCGGCGGGCCGGAGCTCGGCAGGCAGGGCCGGGTCACGGTGCGCGTCGAACGCCTCGCCGGCGGCGACGAGGGCGACAAGGTCCGCGTGTCGGTGATCGACAACGGGCCGGGCATCGCCCCCGAGGACCAGCGCCGGATCTTCGACAAGTTCCACCAGGTGGACAGCTCCCACACCCGAGCCCACGCGGGCACCGGGCTGGGCTTGGCGATCGTCTCGGAGCTGACCCGCCTGCTGCAGGGCGAGGTGCAGCTCGAGTCCGAGCTGGGCCAGGGCTCGATGTTCTCGGTGATCCTGCCCGTGCGCCTCGACATGCAAGCCGCCGAGGAGGCGAGGCTCGAGTCGCGTTTCCGCGGGTCGCTCGCGCCGCAGCCGCGCGAGGGCTCCCGGGGCTGATCGGGTCAGCCCCGCTCCTCGAACCGTTGGCGGGCGCGGCGCTTGGCGGCCATCAGCCCGCCCTCGTCCGCGGGCTCGGGCGGTGGCGCCGCCTGGGCTGGGGCCGGCGGCCCGGCGTCCGGGCGGGACGGGGCGTGCCGCGCCCGGGCTTCGGCGATGAGCCGCTCGTGCCGTGCCCGTTCGGCACGCAACCGCTCGGCCTGCGGGTCCGCCTCGACGACCGGACCCGCCGCGGTCGGGCGGCGCTCCTTCAGACGCCCGATCGCCCCCGACGCAGCGCTCCGCGTGGCGGCCTCGGTCCCGTGGCGGGCCTCCTCCACCCAGCGGTCCCAGGCGAGCCGGCGCATGCCCACGTCGATGATGAAGAGCACCATCGCGGCGACGAGCAGATTCGGCCACATCGCCGTGCGCAGCACGCGCGGTTCGCCGGACCGCTCGAACAGCGAAGCGGGCGTCGTCCAGTCCAGCACGCGCCCGCCCGTGCGCGCCGCCAGCCGGGCCAGGGCCGCCTCGTCGCTGGTCAGGTGCTGGTCCTCCGCGCCGGCCCGCACGGCGATGCCCGCGATGGCTGGCGGCAGGGTGCGGTCCCCGTCCGTCGCCCGCGCCGACGCGACGACCACGCCCGCGGGCAGGTTGCGCACGCTGCCCTCGTACCGCCCCGGCCCGGTCTGGCGCAGCTCGACCGTCCGCTCCGAGCCGTCGGGGAAGTACAGGCTGCCGACGACCCGCATGCCGTCGAGCGGCTCGCCCGCCTCGGTTCGCGCCTCGTACTCCAGGTCCGCGGCGTCGCCCCGGGGCACCATCCGCAGCTCCCCGGGGGCGTCCTCGACCGCCCGCGTCGCCCACGCGGTCAGGTTGGTCCAGAACCGTGCGAACCCCGGCCCGCCGGCCCAACGGGCGGCCCATTCGTGGGCGTCCGTCGCGACGACCGCGACCCGCCCGAGCTCGACCGGCCACAGGGCCGTCACGGGCTCGTCCTCCGG
Source organism: uncultured Phycisphaeraceae bacterium (assembly GCA_964464165.1). Classification (GTDB taxonomy): domain Bacteria; phylum Planctomycetota; class Phycisphaerae; order Phycisphaerales; family UBA1924; genus UBA6054. The sequence continues at coordinate 40,002 of CAYXFA010000020.1, forward strand.
CGTGACGACGGGCGTGCTCGCGTCCTCGCGGCGTGTGGAGAGCACCACGCCCCCCAGCGTCGGCACCGGCCCGACGCCCGACATCACGGGCGAGTCGGGGTCCACCACGATCGGCGTGAACGGCGTGTCGCGGACGGCGGGCTCACGCATGAGCCGGATGGCGCGGATGAACACCTGCGGCAGCACAGCCGGGTTCACGACGCGGTAGAACACGCCCCCGCCGGTCTCGGCGATCGTCCGGAGCATGTCGAAGTCCGCCTCGTCGCCGATGCCGATGGTCGAGACCTTCGCGCCCGATGCGCGCAGGGCCGCGGCCAGCCCGGGCAGGCGCTCGGGCTCCAGGCTCATGCCGTCGCTGAGCACGATCACGTGGCGCGTCCTGGTGCGCACGCTCTCCAACTGGTTGAGCGCGGTCTGCAGGGCCAGCGCCAGGTTGGTCCCGCCCGAGCTGCTGATCCCCAGCACCGCCTGCTTGGTGCGCCCGGGATCGGTGTTGGGCCCCAGCGGCACGATGATCGACGGGTTGTTCGAGAAGGCGATCACGCCCACGAGATCGCTCGGGTCCAGCGTGTCGATCGCGGCGGCCGCGGCCCGGTTCGCGACCTCCTGCTGCGACTGCGACGATCCGAGCACCGAGCTGCCCATCGACCCGGACCGGTCCAGCACGAAGACGACGGCCGCCTCGGGCATCACGACACGGTCGGGGATCTCCAGACGCACCGGCAACGCGTCCTCGATCGCCGAGCCCCGCCACCCCCCCGCGGTCAGCGCGCTGCGACCGCCCACGAAGACCACCCCGCCGCCGAAATCGCGGGCGTACGCGTCGAGCCGCTCGGCCGCGCCCCTGGGCAGGGCGTCGTACGGCACGTCGTCGAGCACGACCAGGTCGAAGGCCTCCAGGTCGAGCAGGTCCGTGGGGAACGCGCCCGGCACGACCAGCTCGACCTCGCGCCCCGCCGCACGCAGCGTCCGGGCCAGCGTGCTGCCCTCGCCGCGGCCCGGCCCGTCGACGAGCAGCACCGCGCCCGGCGAACGCGAGATCGTGAAGGCGTCGGCGCGGTTGTTGCTCACCGAGGTGTCGCCGAACAGCACCGGCCCCGCCGGGCCCTCGGCCCGGTCCGGCTCGAACACGGCCCGGTAGCGGTGGACCCGCCCGTCCGGCAGGGCGAACCGCACGGGCACGACCAAGCGCCCGCCGCCCGGCTCGTCCGACTCGACGCGCACGCCGACGCCCGGGCCGTCCGGGTCGAGGTCCACCGGCCGCCCGTCGCGCAGCACGGTGACGACGCCACGCACCGGACCGGTGGACTCCAGCACCACGCGCCCCTCGACCTCGGCGTTGGCCGCCGAGCGTGCCGGCAGGTCGAACGACGCGACGGTCGTCTCGCGGTCCACCCGGTAGACGATCGGGGCCACGTCCACCGGAACGTCCATCGCCAGGTCGTCCAGCGTCCCCCGGGTGGGCCGCCCGTCCGACACCAGCACGATGCGCCCCGCGGCGTCCGCCGGCAGCATGGCCCTGGCGAGGCGCAGCGCGGCGAGCACGTCCGTGCCGTCGGCGGGCGTGAAGGACGGCGAGCGGGCCAGCGGGTCGTCCAGCGTGGGCGTGGCGAGGGCCACCGGGCGGGCGTCGAACGCGACCAGGCCGAACGGGTCGTCCGGCCCGCGCCCCTCCGCCGCCCGCGCGAGCAGGTCCCACGCCGCTTCCTGGGCGGAGATCGGACGCCCGGCGTCGGTCGTCCCGAAATCGGCGAACGACGCCACCGACTCCGAAAGGTCCACCACCGCCACCACGGCCACGCGGTCCGCCTTCCGGTCGGCGTGCAGACCGGCCAGGGCCAGGGCGCAGGCCAGGGCCAGCAGAACCCGCGCCAGCACCGCGGGGGCCCGGCGCATCCGCGGCACCGCGCGGAGCCAGCGCCAGCCGAGCACGGCGCACGCCAGACCGACCGCACCGAGCGCCAGCCAACGCGGATCGTCGATCGACCAGTTCATGGGTTGGCGTCCCGTCCCTGCGGCGCGACCGAGCCCTCGCCCGCTTCCCGCGCCCGCTGACCGACCCGCTCGAACACGCGCTGGACCAGGTCCCGACGACGACGCGGCACCTGCTGGTTCTCGATCGCGTCACGCGCACGCCGGGCGGCCTGGCGCAGCTCGTCCGCGGCGGCGCGGCGCTCCGCGGGGGGCAGCTCCGTGCGGTCCGGGTCGAACCACTCCCCCACCACCCGCCCGGCGTCGTCCCCGTCGCCCGCGTCGTTGCGAGAGGCGTCGACGGGCTCGAACCGCGCGGGGTCGTCCGGCGGCGGGGCCGACGTCAACCGGTCCTCGCCCGGGCCGTCGCCCGCGCCACGCCCACCTTCGGGGTCGATCAGCCCGCGCGCCCGCTGGCGCAGCGACTCGGCCACCTCGCGGTTGCGCTCGCGGGCCTCGCGCCGTTGCTGCAGGTCGCGCACGGCCTGTTCCAGCGACCCCGCCGGGGGTTGCTCGCCGTCCGGCCCCGACCCGGGCGCGCCGGGGTTGCCGTCGCCGGGCTCGGAACCCGGCCCGGTTTGGTCGCCTTGGGACGGCTCGCCGGGTTGCCGGCCGGGCTGGCCAGACTGGCCGGACTGGTCGGGCTGGCCGGGGACCTGTTGTCCCTCGCCCGGCTGCTCGCCGGACTGAGCGCCTTGCGACGGCTGCTCGCCCGGCTGGCCCTGCTGCTGGCCCGGCTGTTCCTGCCCGGTTTGCTGACCGGGCTCCTGCTGACCCTGTCCCTGCTGACCCTGCCCCTGCTGACCGGGCTGCTGATCTTGTTGCTGGCCCTGTTGCTGCTGACCTGGTTGCTGCTGCTGGCCCGGCTGGCCCTGTTGATCCGATTGGGTCGCGCCGTCGCGGGGCTCATCCGCGTCCGATGGCGGCTGGGCCTCCCCGGGGTCCGCGGAAGGCGACCCCTGGGGCCGCTGACGCAGCCGCTCGGCCTGCTCGCGCAGCGCCTCGGACAGCGGCGGACGCCGGGAACCGCTGTCCTCACCGGAGCGAGACTCGCCGGCGCCTTCGTCTTGACGCGTCCCGTCGGGCTCTTCGGTGGGCCGCGTCTCGCCACGCTCGGCGCCGTCCCCCTCGGTCGGCGTCTCGTCACCCTGATCACTCGGCGGCTCGTCGGGCCGATCCTCGGCGGCCGGCGGCTCCGTGGGCGAGGGCTCGGACGGGGGCGGCTCGGCCTCCGGGGGCCGCGTCTCGGTGGGTTCGAGCATCGACGCCAGGTCTTCCAGCGCGTCGGACAACGCCCGCAGTTCCTCCTCGGACATCGTTCCCGCGGCGCGGTCGATCTCGCGGGCGGCCTCCCGGGCCTCCAGCAGGTCGTTGCGGGCCAGCGCATCGGCCAACCGCTCGGACAGTTCCTGCGCGGACCCCGCCTCGCGCGCCCGGTACGCCGCGGCCCGTTCCAGCATCTCCCGCTCCTCGCGGGCGGCCAGCTCGGACTGGCGTTCCAGCTCCTCCGCGGCCCGGTCCAACGCCGCGGCGGTGCGTGCGGGCGCATCCGCCGGCGCTTCGCCGCGACGCAACTCCTCCTCCAACGCCTCGATCTCCGCCCGCGCACGCGCCCACGACTCCGGCTCCGGCAGCGTCGCCTCGTCCACGACCTCGGCGGCCTCAGCCGCGGCGAGGGAGCGTTCGATCTCCTCCGGGCTCGCTAGGGGCAGCGCCTGGCGACGCGGGGCGCGGTCGATCGGCTGCACGAACAGGCCGACGCCCACGCACAGCGCCGCGCCACCCGCCGCCCACCACCAGCCCCGCCAATGTGCGGGCTCGACGGCCTTGTCCGGGACGGCCCCCGCGGCGGCGGACTCGCCCCGCGCCCGGGCCATGGCGACGAACACCGGCTCGCCGTCCCGCTCGGAGATCTCCAGGGCCGTGCGGAGCGCCCCCTCGGTCCGGTTGGCCCGGTCAACCTCGCCCGCCGCCCGGACGAGCGACCACCGGCGCGACCACACGAACACGCCCGCGCCGGCCAACGCCGCCCCGGCCGCGGCCGCGGGCACGGCCCACCACCACGGCGCGCCGTTCCACAAGCGGAGCCCAAGCACGACGACGCCCGCCGCGCCCAGCGCCCACGCCAGGGCCAGCCCGCCGAGCGTAACGAACCGGTTGCGGGCGTGCAGGGCCCGCGCCCGCGCCGCCACGCGTCGGACGGCGTTCCCCCCCGCGGCCCGCGCGTGTTCGATTGGGACGGTCCGTGCCACCGGTGGATGGTACAGGGCCCGGGGCGCGGGGGTTCGCGGCCCCGGTTCGGGCGGAAACGGCTACCCTGTGCCCATGCCGCAACCGATCGCCATCGAGGCCGTGCTGGAAGCGCTCGTCGCGGGACGGACGCTCGACGGCCCGACGGCCGAGGCCGTGTTCGCGCGGCTGCTCGGCGGCGGACTGGAGCCGGCCCAGAGCGCGGCGCTCCTGGCGATGCTCCAGGTCCGCGGCGTGACCCCCGACGAACTGACCGGCGCCGCGCGCGTCATGCGCGCCGGCGTCACGCCCGTGCCCTACACCCCGCCCCCGGGCACCGTGGTCATCGACACCTGCGGCACCGGCGGGGCCCCCAAGACCTTCAACGTGTCCACCGCCGCCGCCTTCGTCGTGGCCGGGGCGCGCCCGGAACCGGGATCCGGGATCGAGCGCGTGGTGGTCGCCAAGCACGGCAACCGCTCGCGGACGGGGCGCGGGTCGGCCGAGGTGCTGGCCGCCCTGGGCGTCAATCTCGACGCCCCGCCCCAGACGCAGGCCGCCTGCCTGGACCTCGCGGGCGTGTGCTTCTGTTTCGCGATGCACCACCACCCGGCGATGCGTCACGCCGCGCCGGTGCGCCGGGCGCTGGGCTTCCCCACGGTGTTCAACCTGCTCGGCCCGCTGACCAACCCCGCGGGAGCCGACCGCCAGCTGATCGGCGTGTACCGGCCGGAGTTCGTGCCGCTGGTGGCCGAGACGCTCCGCCGGCTGGGGGCCACGTCCGCGATGGTCGTCCACTCCGACGACGGGCTCGACGAGCTCACCGTGACGGCGCCGATCACCGCGGCGGTCGTCCGGGACGGCCGCGTCCACACCGACCGGATCGAGCCCCTGCAGCTCGGGCTGGCGCGGGCGCCGATCGGGGCGGTCCGCGCCAGGGACGCCGCCCACGCGGTCGAGATGGTCCGGGACGTCCTGACGGGCCGGCCCGGGCCCGCGGCGGACATGGTGGTCCTCACGGCCGCGGCGGCGCTGGTCGTGGCCGGCGCCGCCCCCTCGATCGAACGGGGGATCGCGCTGTCGCGCGACTCAATCGCGAGCGGCCGCGCCGCGGACGCGCTGGCCGGGCTTGCCGGGGTCTCGCGAAGCGCGGGATGACCGGGCGCCGGGGGCCTCGTGCTCGTCCAGCAGGCGGAGGAACTGGGGGGCGGCGTCGTCCCAGGGCGCGGCCGCCTCGAAGTCGCGCCCGATCAGCACAGAGCGCACCTCGCCCGGCGTCGTCCCGGGCGCGAGCAGCAGCACGCCCTCCACGTCCCGCGTGCGCATCCAGTCGCGGACGCGCCCGGGCAACTGGTCCGAGTCGATGGGCAGACGCCCGCGGTCACGCCGCAGCGAGGCGATCTCGTCGATCGTCCGCTCGTCCTGCCCGGGCAGCAGGTCGCCGGACAGCACGACGCCCTGCTCGCGCAGGACGTCGAGGTTGCGGCTGACGCTCGCGAGGATGCTCTCGCCCAGCGGTAGGGCCAGGTCCGAGACCACCAGGACGCGTGCTTCCACCTCCGGCAGGGACGCGGGGGCCGCGGGCCAGGCTGGCGGCGTGGGCGCGCTCGGGGGCGTCGGCGTGCGGAGGGTCGAGGCCCCGATCAGCCCGACCACGCCGGTCACCACCGCCAGGCCGAGCAGGCCCGCGACGACCACACCGGCGGTCGGCCCGTTGCTGTACGAAGGGCGCCGGCCGCGTCGGGCCGCGATACGTTCCGCCGCGGACTGACGCTTGGCCCGGGCCCGGGCGCGGGCCTCCCGCACCTGGTCGGCCGCGCTGCGCCGGCCCTCGACCGGCATCAGGGGCCGGCGCGGGCGGGCCGGCGGAGGCGGGGGGACGGGCGAGCCCGCGCGGCGCGGGGCTGGGCCGCCGACCACCGTGTAGCGCCCCGACCACCAGTCCGTGACCGTGAGCGCCGGGCGCCCCCTGGGGCCGGGCTCGAAGTCCGCGGGCCGGGCCGGGTGGAACGGGGGCATGGGGGGGGTGG
>CAYXFA010000021.1:0-45040 GCA_964464165.1 uncultured Phycisphaeraceae bacterium
CGGGGCCTCGTTGGCGCCCAGGCGGTGGTCGTTGCTCGCGCTGGCGATCGAGGCCCGCAGCAGGTCGGCGTGCAGGTCGGTCGCGCGGATCACGGCGCACAGGAACACCATGAACTGCAGGTTGGTGTGCGTCTCGTCCTGCGGGTCGAGCAGGTTGACGCCGGTGTCGGTCGCGAGCGACCAGTTGTTGTGCTTGCCCGAGCCGTTGACGCCGGCGAAGGGCTTCTCGTGCAGGATGCAGGCGAACCCGTACCGCCCGGCGACGCGCTTGAGCGTCTCCATCACCAGCATCTGATGGTCGCAGGCGATGTTGGCGCTCTCGAAGAGCGGGGCGATCTCGTACTGGCCGGGCGCCACCTCGTTGTGGCGCGTCCGGACGGGCACGCCCAGCCGGTACAGCTCGTCCTCGACCTCCGCCATGAAGCAGAGCACGCGGGGCTGGATCGAACCGAAGTAGTGGTCCTCGAGCTGCTGGTGCTTCGGCGGACGCGCCCCGAACAGGGTGCGGTCGCACGTCGCCAGGTCCTGGCGGGCGTGGTACAGCGAGCGGTCGACCAGGAAGTACTCCTGCTCGACGCCGAGCGTGGAGCCGACCCAGGAGACCCCCGCGTCGGTCCCGAAGATGCGCAGCACGCGCATGGCCTGGACGTTCAGCGCGTCGATCGAGCGGAGCAGCGGGGTCTTCTTGTCCAGCGCCTCGCCGTTCCACGACACGAACGCCGTGGGGATGCACAGCGTGGCGTAGTTGGCGCCGCGGACGATGAACGCCGGGGAAGTCGGGTCCCACGCGGTGTAGCCGCGGGCCTCGAAGGTCGCCCGCAGGCCGCCCGACGGGAAGCTCGACGCGTCCGGCTCGCCCTGTACCAGGTCGGAGCCGGAGAGCTGGAAGACCACGCCGCCCTCGCCGTCCGGGATGGTCAGGCCGTCGTGCTTCTCGGCCGTCTGGCCGGTCATCGGGTGGAACCAGTGGCAGTAGTGCGTGGCCCCGCGTTCGATCGCCCAGTCTTTCATCGCCGTGGCGATCACGTCCGCGTCGAGCGGGCTGATCCGCTGGCCGAGGGTCATCGCCGCGATCACGGAGCGGAAGGTGCCCTTGGGCAGGCGCTCACGCATCTTGCGGACGTCGAACACGTCGGTCGCGAAGATCTCGTCGATCCGTTGCCCGCCCGCGTGCCCCGCGGCCGACTGGTGCTGCCATCTTCCAGATGCGGCCACGGCTTCGGAATGCGGGTCGGAGATCGACATCATAAGCGGCTCCCCACGAAAGCACTTGCCTACTCGGTGCACACCCGGGGTCTCGCCCGGGACACGCTATCGTTGGCAGCCCGGATTGGGTCCGCAAGTCGAATTTTCCCGGTTCCCCACCGTCCCGACCCAGTTTTTTCATGGACCGATCCACCCGCCAACGAGACGCCATCCGGGCCCTGTTCACCCCCGAGGGTCGCCCCCTGACCCCCCGGGAAATCCAGGCCAAGGCCGAGCCGGACGCCCCCGGCCTGTCGATCGCCACCGTCTACCGCACCGTCAAGGCGCTGGAGGAACGCGGCGAGATCGTGCGGGTCGAACTCCCCGGCCAACCCCCCCGTTACGAACGGGCCGGCAAGGGACACCACCACCACTTCCACTGCCGCGGCTGCGGCCGGGCGTTCGAGATCCACGGCTGCCCGGGCGGTATCGCAGCCCTCGTCCCGCCGGGGTTCCGGCTCGAACAGCACGAGATCACGCTGACCGGGCTGTGCGACCGGTGCGGCGCGGAACAGCACACCCACGGGCCCGTGGCGGAACGGCAGACGCGGCGGACTTAAAATCCGCTTGGGGGAAACCTCAGTGAGGGTTCGAGTCCCTCCGGGCCCATTCGACGCTTTGTTCTCGTTCGACCATCCGTTCCGAGGAGCCACCGTGCCCCCGATCGAGCCCGGCCGCAAGGCCCCCGACTTCACGCTGCTCGACCAGGACGACGCGGCGTTCACGCTCTCCGAGCAGGCTTGCCCCATCGTCCTGTTCTTCTACCCCAAGGACTGCACCTCCGGCTGCACGCTCGAGGCGCAGGACTTCGCCCGCCTCGCGCCGCGGTTACGCAAGGCCGGCGCCGAGGTCGTCGGGGTCTCGATCCTGAACACCCGCAGCAAGCGCAAGTTCATCGAGCAGGCCGGGCTGAAGGGCATCCGCCTGCTCGCGGACGACCGGCTCACCACCGACGGCAAGCCGGACCCGGAGATGGCCCAGCGTTACGGCGTGTGGGCGGAGAAATCCATGTACGGTCGCAAGTACATGGGCCTGGTCCGCACGACCTTCCTGATCGGGCCGGACCGCAAGGTGATCCGTCGCTGGGATAACGTGGGCGTGCCCGGGCACGCCGAGGAAGTGCTCGCGGCGGTCAAGGAGGCGGGGTGGGGTCCGCTCCCGTCCCGGGGACGGGCCGCCGGGTCGGCCAGAGCTGGCTGACCAACGCGCCGGTCAGCATCAGCACGCCGCCCGCCCAGCCCTCCGCGCCCAGCCCTTCGCCCAGCAGCATCCAGCCGAACCCCGCCGCGAACACGGCCTCGGTGCTCATCAGGACCGTCGCGTGCGTGGGCGGGGCGTGGCGCTGGGCGGCGAACTGGAGCGTGTAGGCCGCGGCGGTCGCGAAGACGCCCGAGAAGATGATCGAGACGGCCGCGGGCGCGATCGTCTGCTCGGCGCCCGGTTCGAACGCGAGCGTCCCGACCGCCGACAAGCCCGCGGCGACGACGAACTGCACCCCCACCAGCGCCGTGGGGTCCCGTCGCGGGGCGAGCTCCCCGATCAGGACCACGTGCATCGCCCACGCCGCCGCGGAAGCGAGCACGAACCAGTCCCCCACCACCACCGGCCCCGACACCGGCCCGGCGAACAAGGCCAGCCCGAGGAAGGCCAGGCCGATCCCGACCAGGTTGCCCGTCGTGGGGCGGCGTCCGAAGCACCACGCGATGCCCGGCACCATCAGCACGTAGAGGCCGGTGATGAACCCGGCCCTGGAAGCGGTGGTGGTCACCATGCCGACCTGCTGGAGCCCGGCCGCCACGGCGAGCACGCTCCCCAGGACCAGGCCGTCCCGGAACAGGCGTCGGTCCCAGCCCTGCCCCAGCCGGCGGAGGACGAGGTGCGCGGCGGGGAGCAGGATCGCCGCGCCGATGGCGTAGCGCAGGGTGTTGAACAGGAAGGGCCCGACGTGCTCCATGGCCGCACGCTGGGCGATGAAGCCCGCGCCCCAGAGGCCGGCCGCGCCCAGCAGCATGAGGTCCGCGCGGACCGTTCTCGGCTCGCCCATCGACAGCGCTCCCCGCCGGGTCTCCGCCGGCCGTCCGCGTATCCTTGGGGCCCCGAGGAGCCGCCATGGACCCACTGCTCGCCGCGCTCGCCGATTGGAAGCCGTTCCGCGCCCTGGTCGTCGGCGACTTCATGCTGGACCAGTTGCTGTACGGCTCGGCCGACCGGCTGTCGCCGGACGCCCCGGTCCCGGTGCTGCGGGTCACGCGCCGGGAGGACCGGCCGGGCGGCGCGGCCAACCTGTGCCTGAACCTCTGCGCGATGCACGGGCGTGTGGCCGCGCTGGGCGTGGTGGGATCGGACCAGGAGGCGGTCCTGATGCGCACCGCCCTGCTCCAGCAGGGGGTCGACGCGAGCGGCATCGTGACCGACCACACCCGCCCGACCACGGTCAAACGCAACCTCATCGGCCTGGCGCAGGGACGCCACGCCCAGAAGATGTTCCGGGTGGACTTCGAATCCCGCGAGCCGATCGCCGAGTCGATCGTCGCGCGGCTCATCGAAACCTTCGAGAACGCCCTGCCCAAGGTCGACGTGGTCTGCATCGAGGATTACAACAAGGGCGTCTGCACGCCCTCCCTCTGCCAGGAGGTCATCGCCCGGTGCCGGGCGGCGGGCAAGCCGGTGTTCGTGGACCCGGCCGGGCTGGAGGACTACTCCAAGTACCGCGGGGCCACCGCCATCACCCCCAACCGCACCGAGGCCGAGCGGGCCACCCGCCTGCCCACCGACGACCAGGGCGCCCCCGAGCACAACGCCCGCCTGGCCCGCACGCTGCTCGACGGCCTCGACCTGGAGGCGGTCGTCGTCACGCTCGACAAGCAGGGCGCGCTGTTGCTCGAACGCGGCGAGGACACCGCCGTGCCGGTCCCCACCGTGGCGCGCGAGGTCTACGACGTGACGGGCGCGGGCGACATGATGCTGGCCGGGCTGGCCGCCGCCCGGGCCAACAAGATCGGCTGGGCCGACTCGGTCCGTTTCGCCAACGCCGCCGCGGGGCTGGAGGTCGAGGTCTTCGGCGTGGCGCCGATCCCGCTGGAGAAGATCCATCACGAGCTGCTGCTTCGCCACTCGGAGCGTTCGGGCAAGCTGCGCACGCTCGACGAGCTGATGGTGCAGGTCAACGCGGCCCGAAAGGCAGGGCGGCGCGTGGTGTTCACCAACGGCTGCTTCGATGTGATACACGCCGGGCACGTCTCGCTGCTCGAACGGGCGGCCCAGCTGGGCGACCTGCTGATCGTGGCCCTCAACGACGACCACTCGGTGCGCACCCTCAAGGGGGAGGGCCGGCCCCTGAACGACCAGGAACACCGCGCCCGGGTCGTCGGGGCGCTCGGTTGCGTCGACGCGGTGGTGCTGTTCTCCGAGGAGACCCCCCTCCGCCTCATCCAGACCATTCTTCCCGATGTCCTGGTCAAGGGCGGGGACTACACCCCAGACACCGTCGTGGGAGCCGACGTGGTCCGGAAGGCCGGCGGGCGGGTCGAGCTGATCCCGCTGATCGAGGGCCTGAGCACGACCGGGACCATCCGGAAGATGCAGCAGGCCGCGGCTCCGGCCCCGGTCGGCACGCCGGAAGCCCGGCCCGGGGCCGGAACCCGCAAGGTCGGGCCAAAGTAATCCGGCCCGGCGTCCGATAGCGGGATCATGACCACGCCAAGCCCCGCGCGCACGCACGCCACGACCATCGACCCGTCCACGCTGCCGGCGCTGATCGCCGGGCACCGCAGCGCGCTCGTCTTCCTGGGCTCCACCGAGCCGGAGGCCGGCCGGACCGCCCAGCCCGGCGACCTGGTTTACCTGGACGCCGGCCAGGTCTGCGCCGGGGCCCGTGTGGTCCGGGTCGAAACATACCGCGACCTGAACGCCCACGAGCTCCGCCTGCTCCGCGAAACGCACGGCTCCCGGACGATCGGCGACGGCTCGGTCTGGTCGTCCAGGCCCGACGCTCGCTTCGCCGCGGTCGTCTGGCTGGGCGAAGTGCGCCCGGTCGAGGACCGCTTGGCGGTGCCCTGCGAGCTGATCGGCTCGCGGGAGACCTGGCGTACCCTGGCCCCCGCGCCCCCCGCCCGCCGCGCGGCCTGAACGCCGCTCATCCCAAAAAGAACAAGAGCCCGCACGGCGTGCGGGCTCTTGCCGTTTCGGGAAGCGGGGCGCGTCACTCCGCCGCGGCGGCGACGTGCTTGAGCCCGCGGCGGCGGTCGCGGAGGCGGCGGCTCTTGCCCACGCGGTCGCGCAGGAAGTAGAGCTTGGCCCGGCGGGCGTCGCCGCGCCGGACGACCTCGATCTTGGCGATGAACGGCGAGTTCAGCGGCCAGGTGCGCTCGATGCCGATGTCGTCGACGACGCGGCGCACGATGATCATCTCGTTGATGCCCCGGCCCTTGCGGGCGATCAGGGTGCCCTGGAAGATCTGGACGCGTTCCTTCTCACCCTCGACGATGCGGGCGTGCACGTTGAGCGTGTCGCCGATGTCCATGCGGGGGAAGTCGCCGCTCTTGATCGCGCCGGCGTTGACCGACTCGAGAATCTGCTGGTGGCCCATGACGGACTCCTTCGAACCCCGTCGACCGTTCGCGGGACGGGGCGTGTGGGATGCTGGAAGAACGCTGTGACGGGATCACTCGGCCGCGGGGGCTTCCTCGGCCGGGGCGGCGGCGGGCTTGGCCGACCGGGCGGCGGCCAGGGCCGCCTCCGCGTCGGAGGCGGCACGCTCGGCGTCGGCGGCCTTGGCGGGCGCGACCGCGAGGCGGGCCATGTTCACGGCCTTCTTCGCGGCGTTGATCTGCTCCGGGCTCGCGCCGTCCAGGCCCTCGATCTCCTTGGCGGCGGCCTCGGCACGCTTGACCGCTGCGCGGCAGCGGCCGCGCTGCAGGGCGATCTCGCGGTCCTTGACCCACTTGTCCTTCATCTCGCCCTCGAGCAGGCCGGCCCTGCCGAGCATGTCCATCACGGTCTCGGAGGGCTGGGCGCCGCGCTCGATCCACGCCCGGATCTTCTCGCCCTTCAGCACGATCTGCTTCGAGGCGTCGGGGTCCATGGGGTTGTAGTGGCCCAGGTTCTCCAGAACCTTGCCGTTGCGGCGGGTGCGCACGTCCACGGCGTTGATCCGGTAGAACGGGCGGTGACGGCGGCCAAGACGCTGCATGCGGATGCGAACCATGCCGGCTCCTTCTGCGACCGCGCCCACGGGGCGGGGCGGCGGGATTCCAACCCGCGGTCAGACCGGCGCTTGCGCCGGGTGGTCCAAAGCCGGCCCGGACCTTCCGGGCGGCCGCGTACCGCGGGGTCGGGATCATTGGCGGCCCGCTCCCCCCGGTCCAGCGGTCGCCCCGGGCGGGTCCGGGCGGGTCCGGGCGGGTCCGATGGGTCTACCCTCGCGTCATGCGAGCCGTCGTCATTCAACAGCAGGGCTGGCCGGTTTCCGAGAACGTCGAGGTCCGGTCCGACTGGCCCGACCCCGCCCCCCCCGGCCCCGGGGAGGTCACCGTCCGGACCATCTGCTCCGCCTTTAACCACATGGACCTCTGGGTCGGACGGGGCGTCCCCGGGCTCCGCCTGGACTACCCCCGGATTTCGGGGTGCGACGCCTGCGGCACGGTCGAGGCGGTCGGGGAGGGCGTGGACCCGGTCTGGATCGGCCGGCGGGTCATCTATAACGCCGCGGTGCGGATGCCCGACCGCGTCCACCCGGACGACCCGCCCGGCGCCACCTTGGCCCCCCAGTACGAGTTGATCGGCGAGCACCGGTTCGGGGCCCACGCCGAGCTGTTCAACGTCCCCGCCGCGAACCTGGCCCCCGTCGGTTCGGCCGACCCCGCCGAGGCCGCGGCCTTCGGGCTGTGCGCCCTGACGGCGTACTCGATGATGGTCACCAAGGGCGGCCTGCGCCCGGGCCAGTCGGTGCTCATCACCGGCATCGGCGGCGGGGTGGCCACCAGCGCCCTGGCGATCGCCAAGCACCTGGGCTGCCCCGTGGTGGTCACCAGCCGGCATCAGGCCAAGCTGGACGAGGCCGCCCGGCTCGGGGCCGACCACGGCGTGCTGGACGCCGGGCAGGACTGGTCCAAGGACGTCCGCGCCTGGACCAACAAGCGCGGCGTGGACATGGCCGTCGACTCGGTCGGCAAGACGACCCACCTGAACGCGATCAAGTCGCTCGCCCGGGGCGGAACCTACGTCACGCCCGGCTGCACGACAGGCCCCGACGCCACGACGGACCTGGCCCGGATTTTCTGGAACCAGCTCCGCCTGTTCGGCTCGACGATGGGCACCAACGCCGAGTTCGCCGAGGTGACCGCGCTGTTCCGCGCCGGCCTGCTGCGCCCGGTGGTTGACCGCGTGTACCCCGCGGACGAGGCCGCCGACGCGTTCCGGCGTTTGGAGTCGGGCGAGCAGATGGGCAAAATCGTGCTGCGCTGGCGCGAGGGCTGATCAGCCGTTGCAGTTGGCCCGGACGGTCTCGGCGCACTCGGCTTCGGCCTCGGCATGCGTTTCGCCCAGGCGGTCCTGACCGAGCTCGAAGCAGACGGTGAGCGTGCGCGCCTCGCCGGCCGTCAGTTCGCCGAGCTCCCACGAGACCACGCCGCTCTCGATCACGCCGCCGTCGGACGCCGTGGGCTCGGTCGCGCCTTCCGGGAGATGCACCGTCACCTTCGCGCCGACCGCGGGGCCGTTACCGCTGTTGCGGAGCGTGTACACGTGCATGCCGGCCCGCTCGCACACGCCGCTGAGCGCCAGCCTCGGTTCCGTGACGACGGTGGTCACCGCCTCGGCGGGCACCCGCACCGGACCGGCCGTCACCGCCGCGGGCGACCCCAGGACGCCGATCCGCGCGGCCCGCGCAGCGACCTCGAAGCGGCGGGCCTCGCCCGGGGGGATCGAGCCGACCTCGATGCGCACCGCGCTCGAACCGTCCGCGGTGGACAGCCCCTCCGTCAACGCATCGGTGATCACGACGCCATCGACCGCCGTCGTGCCCTCGTTCGTCACCGTGTAGACCAGCGTGATGACGTCGCAGCGGCGCGCGGTGGCCGGGGCCGACTTGACGAGTTTGAGCACGGGGTCGGCGGTTCGTTGCGGGTCGGTCAGCGCGGTCATGATCGACATCCGCTCCACGGAGCGGACCGAATCCGTCACGCAAACCGTAGCCCTGTCCGCCGTGCCGCGGACGCGCCGCTGGTAGCAGCCCTGCACGCAGACCAGAAGCAGCAGAGCGCCCGCCGCGCACAGTGCCGGCGCGGCGGACGCCGCACGCATCCACGCTCTCTTCATCGTCTCGACTCCGCGCCAACCGTCCGTGGCGTCCATGAAGAAGAGTTTAACCCCGGCCCGCGGCGGCGCGGCGCGCGTCCTGTGAAACTTTCCCGAGCAACGCGGCGACGCCGGACGCACCGCTGCGGAAACGCACGCCCAATCGCGGCACGACCACCGGAACATCAGACGACGCGATCCACGCGCCGAGTTTGACGCGATCCTTCGTCGTCACAACCACCGCTTCCGGGGCCCTGTCGCGGACGAGGCGGTCCAATCGCGCGAGCGTGCGCGGCCCGTACGGGTCGTGATCGCCGAGCACGAGCGCCCCCACCACCTCCGCCCCGGCCCGTTTCAACGCGGCGAGAAACCCGTCCGGGTGCCCGATGGCGCACGCCGCGACCACGCGCCGGCCCGACAACCACGACAGATCGAGCGGGCCCGGCTGCCCCGGCCCCGCCGCATCGAGCGCCGTCCAGGCGTGCTCGGCGACGGCGACGGGCGCTCCCGCCGGCAGCCACCGACGCAACACCCCCTCGATGCGGGCGGGCTCGTCCGCCCCGACGAGTTCCGCGTGCGTGATCACCACGCCGTGCGCACGGGCGAGAGACGAGACCGGCTCGCGCAGATGCCCGGCCGGCAGCAGCGCGTCCCGGTCCGGCGGCCTCGACGCGTCCACGAGGACGAGGTCGAGGTCGCGGGCCAGCCGCCGGTGCTGGAAGCCGTCGTCGAGCACGACGCAGTCGACCGCCCGGCCCTCCGGGGTCGCGAACAGGGCCCGGAGCCCCACCGCACGGTCGGGCCGGGCCACGATCGGCACGCCGGGCATCGCCTCGCGGTGTTCCTGCTCCTCGTCGGAGGGGCGCCCCGGTTTGGCCCCGTAGCCCCGCATGGCCACCGCCGGTCGGGCGCCCTCGTCGAGGAGCCGGCCCACCACCCACCGGACCAATGGGGTTTTCCCCGTTCCTCCCGTCGACAGGTTGCCGACGGACACGACGGGCCGGTCGAGGCGGACGACGCCGCGCCCGGCGTCGTAGGCCCGGTTCCGGCGCCCGATCTCCCGGGCGTAGACCGCCGCGAGCGGGCGCGTGAGCCATCCCGGAAGGGGCGTCGGGGCGGGCGGGCGGTCAGCGGATGTCATCGTCCCCCTCGCGGAGCCGCCGGTACTCGGCCCGGAGCCGGCGCACCGCCGCCCGGTGCAGACGCATGGTGTTGACGGCGTCGAGCAGGGCCAGCATGAGGATCGCCCCCAGCAGGGCCACCACCGCCATCCACACCGTCAGGTAGACCCCCGCGTCGGACGGGGTGGCGATGCCGAAGGCGTACGCGGTCAGCGGGATGGTGACCATGATCACCCAGCCGGTGGCGATGCGGATGCGCCGGCGGGACTCGGGCAGGGCCCCGGCCGGAGCCTCGCGCAGGGCGACGATGTGGGCGGCGGTGGCCAGCAGCGCCACGCCCGCCAGGGGCAGCACCAGCCACCCGGGCGCCAGGGAGCCCGTCCCGAGCGTCAGCACGGGCGGGCCTCGCTCTGGCCGGGCCACCGGGATGGCTTCAGGGCGTCGCGCACGGCGTGCGGATCGTATCCGACGCCCCGCTACACTGCCGTCCCATGATCGACCTCAAGGCCCTGCGCGAGAACCCGCAGCACTTCATCGACGGCGCCCGCAAGAAGGGCGTGGCGGTGGACGTCGAACGCCTGCTCTCACTGGACGCGTCCCGGCGCGAACTGATGATGAAGCAGGAATCGCTCCGCGCCGAACAGAAGAAACTGTCCAAGGAAACCGGCCCCCGCCTCGGCCAGCTCATGGGCCGGCTGAAGGTCGCGAGCGGCGAGGAGAAGGCCGCGCTCGAGGCCGAGGTCGAGTCGATCAAGGCCGCGCCGAGCAAGCTCAAGGACGAGATCCAGGCCCTCGACGAGCGCATCGCCGCCATCGAGCCGGAGCTCAACGCCATCCTGCTGGCGGTCCCCCTGCCCCCCGACCCGGACGTGCCCGTCGGCGCGTCCTCGGACGACAACGTGGAGATCCGGCGCTGGGCCCCGGCGGGCTGGGACTTCGCCAAGTCCTTCGAGCAGAACCGCGGCTTCAAGCCCCGCACCCACCTCGAACTCTGCGCCGCGCACGGGCTGGTGGATTTCCCGCGCGGCGTGAAGATGGCGGGCTCGCGCTCGTACGTCCTGACCGGCGACGGTATGCGCCTGCACCAGGCCATCCTGCGATACGCCGTCGACTTCATGACCAACGAGAACGGCTTCACGCCGATGTCCGTGCCCGTGCTCGTCCGCGAGGAAGCGATGGTCGGCACCGGGTTCTTCCCCGCCGGGCGCGAGCAGGCCTACCAGGTCAACGAGGCCGAACGCGGCGGCGGCGCGGACATGTTCCTGACCGGCACGGGCGAGGTCGGCCTGATGGGCCTGCACCAGGACGAGATCCTCGACGAGGCCACCCTGCCCCGGCGCTACGTGACCGTCTCCACCTGCTTCCGGCGGGAGGCCGGGGCGGCGGGCAAGGACACGGCCGGGCTCTACCGCATCCACCAGTTCGACAAGGTCGAGCAGGTCGTCATCGACGTGGCCGACGAGCAGAAGAGCCGCGCCCACCACAAGGCCATGATCGGGTTCGTCGAGACCCTGCTCCAGCGACTGGGCCTGCCCTACCGCCTGCTGCAGTGCTGCACGGGCGACCTCGGCGTGAAGAACGCCGACATGGTGGACGTCGAGTGCTGGATGCCCGGCCGGGGCGACGCCGGCCCCGACGGCGTGCCTACGGGCGACTTCGGCGAGACCCACTCGGCCAGCCGCCTGTACGACTTCCAGTGCCGACGCTTGAACATGCGCTACCGGCCCGGCGGCGAGACCGGCCAGGGCCCCACCGCCTTCTGCTACTCGCTGAACAACACCGTCGCCGCCTCGCCGCGCATCCTGATCCCGCTGCTGGAGATGCACCAGAACGCCGACGGCACGGTGACCATCCCCGAGCCGCTCCGCCCGTACATGAACGGCCAGACCACGATCGGCTGACCCGCCGGGCGGAGCCCGCCCGCGCCGACGCGAGAAACGACACGCCATGCGACCGATGGACCGACGCGAAGCGTGCAGGATGCTGATGGCCGCCCCCCTCTCGGCGGCGGCGTTGACATCCTGTGCGGCGGCGCGTTCGGGCCCGGGCCAGGCGCCGTCGTCGTTCTCGCTCCGCCAGCCGCCGCGTGAGTTCCGCGCCGTGTGGGTGGCGTCGGTCGACAACATCGACTGGCCGAGCCGCCCGGGCCTGGACCCGGACGCGCAACGGGCCGAGGCCACGCGGATCCTCGACCTCGCCCGGCGTCTGGAGATCAACACGGTCTTCCTGCAGGTCCGCCCCACCGCCGACGCGCTGTACCCCTCCGTGATCGAGCCGTGGAGCGCGTTCCTCACGGGCCGGCAGGGCGAGGCGCCCAAGCCCGCGTACGACCCGCTCGCGCACTGGATCGACGAGGCCCACGCCCGCGGCATCGACCTGCACGCCTGGGTCAACCCCTTCCGCGCCCGCCACCCGAAGAGCATCGGCCCGGACGCGCCCGGCCACGTCTCGCGGATGTTCCCCAAGCTGGTGCGGAACTACAACGGGCACCTGTGGCTGGACCCGGGCGCCGTCCAGGCCCGCGAGATCGCCCTGCGCGTCATCGACGACCTGCTGACCCGCTACGAGCTCGACGGCGTCCACATGGACGACTACTTCTACCCCTACCCCAAGCCCGGCGAGCCGTTCCCCGACCAGGCGATCTACACGACCTACCGGCGCAACGGCGGCACGCTGGAGCACGACGCGTGGCGCCGGGAGAACATCAACCGTTTCGTCCAGGGGGTCAACGCCCTCGTGCACGCCCGCAGGCCGGGCGCCCTGTTCACCGTCAGCCCCTTCGGCATCTGGCGCCCGGGCAACCCTGCCGGCGTGAAAGGCTTCGACGCTTACGCCGGGCTGCACGCCGACAGCCGGCGCTGGCTGGCCGAGGGCTGGTGCGACGCGCTGATGCCCCAGCTCTATTGGCCGGTCGCCTCGGCGGGCCAGCCGTTCCAACCGCTGCTGGACTGGTGGGTCGAGCAGCGACGGCTGGGCCGCCACCTGTGGCCCGGCCTGTACCTGACCCGCGTGCGTCCGGCTGAGGAGGCCGAGTCCTGGGAGCCGGGCGAGATCCTCGACCAGATCCGGCGCACCCGGGAGACGCCGGGGTGCACCGGCTTCGCGTTGTTCAGCGCGGTCGGGCTGGTCAGGAACCACCGGGGCGTCGCGGACCTTCTGGCGTCCGGCCCGCTCTCGGGCCCGGCGCTCACGCCGCCGAGCCCGTGGCTGGCCGCCCCCACCCCCGGCGAACCCGCCGCCGTCTGCCGCACGGACGGCCGGGAGCTCGATCTGACCATCACCCCCGCCGCGGACGGGCCCCGCGCCCGCCGGTTCGTGGTGCAGTCCGGCGACGCGGCGTCCTGGCGGGGCTGGATCCTGCCGGCCGGCGTCGGCGGCACGGTCCGCACCCGCCTGGACACGCCCGCGCCCGTGCGGACGGGCGAGCCCGTGTTCGTCACGCCGGTCGGGGCCAACGGGGCCGCCGGGGCGGCGGTGCGCGTCCTGGCCGGCCCGGGCTGAACCCGGTACGCTCCCCCGTGCCCGCCCGCCGCGTCATCCGGACCCCGCTCTGCCCCATGACCGCGGCGGCCACAGACGACGGCGTGTGCCTGCTCGGCTTCGGCGCCCCTGAAACGCTCGGCGGTGACGAGGCGGGACTCGCGGTCCTGCTGGGCGAGCCCTTCCGCGACGCCGACCACCCGCTGCTCGACCTGCTCGAGGCCGAACTGGATGCCTATTTCGGGGGTGCGCTGACGGCCTTCACGGTCCCGCTGGTCACCCCGGGATCGCCGTGGCAGCAGCGGGTCTGGAACGCTCTGCGGGAGATCCCGTACGGCGAGACCGTCTCGTACGGCGCGCTGGCCGCCCGGCTCGGCCGGCCCGGCGCGGCCAGGGCGATCGGCCTGGCCAACGGACGCAACCGGATCGCCGTGGTCGTGCCCTGCCACCGCGTCATCGCGTCCGACGGCGCCCTGCACGGCTACGCGGGCGGCCTGGACCGCAAGCGGGCCCTGCTCGACCACGAGGCGCTGCAAGCGGGGCGCGGGCTGTTCGTCCGGGCCTGATCACGCCGGGCCGACCCGCCGCCGCCCCCGGTCCCGGGGCCGCCCGCCCGCGAAGCGGGTGCATTGCTGGAAATTTCCCCGGTCGGCTGGCCCGGAAACCAAACCTGTGGCCTCTTTGCCGGGGCCAAACGCCCGGCCGAGGCCGGACGTGCGTCATGGTTTTCAGCAAGGATCCCGCACATGCGCCACGCACTCACGATTTCCGCCCTCGCCGGTCTGATCGGCCCGGCCTTCGCCGGTGTGATCGTGCTGGACGACTTCGCCTCCGACCCCAACACGGGGCTCGCCGGCCCGCGTTCGGTGTCGTCGGTGATGATCGCCAACCCGTTCAACCAGCCGGCGACCTTCGAGGTCGACACCGCGTTCTCCTACAACGGGAACGTCGGCGCCGCGATCTTCAACTCCGGCATCGGGGCCAGCCAGCAAGGCCGGATCACCTGGAACAACGACGGCGTCGGCCTGGACCTGGACCTCGTCGCGATGCACGGCATCGGGTTCCAGCTCGACTTCCTGATGGTCGACCTGGACTTCCGCGTGGACATGGTCCTCCGCACCAACGACGGCGGTTCGGCCGAGCACACGCAGATCATCTCCGCCGGCGGGGCCCAGACCTACACCTTCGACCTGGCGGACTTCACCACCAACGCCGGCTTCGATCCCGCGGACGTGGACGGGATCGAGCTGTGGTTCAACCCCCGCACGGACAACATCGCCTCGCTCGACTTCATCCTGACCGAGGTCCGGATGCTCGTGCCATCGCCGGGCTCGGCGGGCTTGCTCGCCGCGGCGGGGCTGTTCGCGCTGCGTCGCCGTCGCTGAACCCGGCGGACCCATCGTCACTTCGCCATGCCCCGGCCCGGCCGGGGTTTTTTTATGCGCCGGCGTCCGGCCAGAAAAGCCACGGGCGCGGGTCACGCAGGACGTCGCCGGGGACGAGACGCTCGCGCACGCGTTCGGCCAGCTCGCCCAGCCCGCGCCCGGCCGTCACGCTCGTCACCACGTCCGCCGCGCAACGGGGCCCGCCCCGGTCGGCCCGCAGCGCCACCGTCAGCGACGGGCCGGGCCAGCCCGGCGGGCCCGCGGCGTCCGCCGCGTCGAAGCAGCGCAGCACCAGGTCGGCGCGAGAAGCCTCCGCGGTTGCTCGGGCTTCGTCCTCCGGCCCGAGGAGCCCCGGCGTGTCGACCCAACGCACCACGAGCCCGCCGAGGTCCACCAGCACCCCCACCGCGTCCCGTGTGGTGCCGGGGCGGTCGAAGGCCAACGCCACGGGGGCGCCCGCCAGCGCGTTCAGGAGCGACGACTTGCCGATGTTCGCCGGGCCGACCGCCGCGACGGCGGGCGGGTCGATGAGCCTCCCGAGAACCGTCCCGTCGGCCAGCGGGTCGCCGGGCCGGTGGGCACGCCACCGACGGGGCTGGTCCAGCAGCAGGGGCACCGCCAGCGGGCTGGCGGCCCGGGCCAGGGCGTCCAGCACGGCCAGCTCGACCGCGTCGCCCGCCTCGACGAACGCGCCCTCCCCCGCGCGAGCCGGGCGGTAGCCGAGGTCTTCCAGGGCCGAGACCACCCCCCGCACCACCGCGCGACCCCCGTGCGTCATCAGCAGCAGGCGGCCCGCGTCCGGCCGCGCGACGAGGGCGCGGTCCAAGCCGAAGAGGTACCGCACGCCCGAAGCGCCGACGGGCACCTCGCGCACCCCCGACCGCGCGAAAAACCCGCCCGGCGACCCGTCGAGCACGCGGATCACGGCCACCGGCCCGGGGGCCGCGGGCGTGTCAACCGTGAACGACCCGCTCATGCGTCGGAGTCGTGCTCGACGAGCAGCTCGCAGGCCCGCCGGATCCCGTGGAGCTGCAGGTCGGGCACGAACGACTCGACCACGCCGTCGGTCTCGAGCACGCCGACGTCGCCGCCCGTGGCGATGATGCGCGGGTACGCCTCGTAGTGCTCGGCGTACCGCTCGGCCAGCCAGCGGACCGCGCCGCAGACCATGGCCGTGACGCCCAGACGCATGGCGTCCGCCGTGTTCTTGCCGAAGTGGTCGGTGGGCTGCGGCAGGCGGTACTCGACGCTCGGAAGGGCGTCGGTGTGCTCGTGCATGGCCCGGAGCATCATGGCCAGCCCCGGCGCGATCGCCCCGCCGTGGAAGACGCCCTCGCCGTCCACGAAGTCGACGGTCAGGGCCGTGCCCAGGTCCACCACCACACAGGCCTGGTTGGACATGGCGTAGGCCCCGATGGCGCACAGCAGCCGGTCCTGCCCGACGGTGCGTTCCCCCTCGGCGTCGAGCGACTGGCGGATCGGGACGGGCAGGTCCCGCCCGAAACGCTGCACCACCAGCCCCTGGGCCTTCACGTCCCGCTCGATGGCCTCGGCCGCCGCCCGGTGGACGGAGGACATCACCACGACGGGGCTGTCGTCGCCCTCGGCCTTGTCCGCCAGGGCAACGGTCGCCTCGGCGATGTCCCCGGACGCGCCGGACGCGTGGACGGAGGATTCGAGCAGCTCCCGGCCCCGGAGCAGGCCCACCCGGACCCGGGTGTTTCCGACCGAGAGGGCGATGATCGTGCGTTGATCGGTGTCGGCGTGTTCGGTCGGGTCGGGGCCGGGTCGCGTCATGCCCACAGCGTATGGGGGCACCGGGCTCACCGCCGGGATACCCTCACGCCCGCGGGCCGCGCCCGCGTCACCATAGAGAGGTCCGGATGGCCCGCTGCGTCGCCGATCCCAGCATCCAACGAAAGACGGTCGATGGCTTCCCCTTCCCGCTTGGGGTGTACCCCGTCGAGGAGATGGCCCCCCAACCGGGGTACACGACCGAGTTTGAGCCCGCCGACGCGGACGAGGACGACGCCGACTGGGAGTCCTGGCCGGACCGGTACGTGTACGACGTCGTGGTCCCCGCCACGCGGCTCATCCCCTTGTGGGACCAGATGTTCGCGTTGATGCCCGGGCGGGTGTTCCCGATCCTCGATTTCATCGGCCACGACGCGTACCGCGAGGTCGATCCCTACATGGCCTACGAGCCCGTCGGGTGCGAGCGGGTGACCGACGCCATCCGCCGGTACCGGGACTTTTTCTTCGAGGACGGCATGGTGGGGTTCGGGGTGGTTTCCGACGACCCCTTCCTCTATTTGTTCGTGGACGAGCACAAAATCCTGACGGTCCGGGCCGAGCCGGACCTCAAGGCGGGCGTGGAGGGGATTCTGCGGGCCTTCGACCTGGAGCCGCACGACGAGCCGGCCGGGGCCGACGCCGCCGCCCACGAGCACCGGGGTGTGCTGCTGGCCCCCAAGGACCGCCCGGACCTGCTCACCGCCGAAGAGGTCGTCGAGGAGCTGCGCGACCGGTGGCGTCTGCTGCTCAACATCGACCCGGAAACCAACCTGGACGACGACGGGAACGAGCTCGGGTTCACGCCCTGGCGGTGCATCGTCCGCTGCGCGAGCGAAAAAACACCGGACGATCGCTACGCCGAGGTCGTGTGCGTGGCCGACCGGCTGCGCCGCGCCGAGGAGATGGCGATGGACGCCGGGCTGGAACTGCTGGGCGAGGCCGGCGAATGGTCGGACACCGTCGTGGTCGCGGCGGACCGGCTGACCCCCGAGGGGCTGGCCGAGACGCTCACCGCGGCCGGCGTGCGCAACCGGCTGCCTCGCAAGCGGTTGAACTCCGAGCACCTGCTCAGCAGCCGGTGGCTCGAGCCCGTCTGAGCCGCGCGGGCCGCACGAAACGCCGCCCACGCCGCGCGGTCCGGGGAACCGCGGGCCCGCGCCCGGCGAATGGGCGCGTCGACGCCTGCACCCGCGAGAGGCGCGGCCGCCTCCCGAAGCGAGCGGCCCTGGCCGGCAAACTCTGGGCGGGTGGGATTTGCGATCCCGAGCGTTCCCCGATATCGTCCGTCCCTTCACGAAGGGACCGAGGCCTGAAACCCGGCCCACCGACAACAGGACGACACCGCCCGGCCCACACGACCACACCCGAGACGACGCGCCCGACGCCATCCCCCCGACCCCGACTGGAGTGCTCCGGATGTCCCGCACGACCAACCGTTCCGTCTGCTCGCTCCTCCTCGCCGCGTGCGCGACAGCCTGCCCCGTCTGGGCGGCCTCGACGCCCGGCGTCACCGAGACCCGGGCCGCCGAAGGCGCCGTCCGTCCCGACCGCGTGCTCGACCACGCCGCGTCGCTGATCGCCGAGGGCGAGCTGGTCCGGGCCAAGGCCATGCTCGACGTGCTGCACGCCTCGCCCGAGGCCGCGACGCTCGGGGACGCGACCGCCAAGCGGCTCTGGACGCTCCGGGCGGGCGTCGAGCGCCGGATCGCGACCGCGGACCGTTACGAGATGAGCCTGCAGCGGGCCGAGCTGGCCCTCGTGGCCGACCGGCTGATCGAGGCCGAGCGTCAGGCCTCCGCCGTGGCCCGGGCCGACGAGGCCGACGCCGCCCAGGTCGAGACCGCCAAGGCCCTGCTCGGGCTGGTCGCGCAACGCCGCGCGGAGATCGCCCCCCAGATGCCCGAGGCCCTCCGCCGCGCCGATGAGGCGTTCCGGGCCGGCGCCTACGCCGCCGCGAAGGACCTGCTCGACCGGGTCAGCCAGTCCGGCGTGGCCCTGGACGACGCCCAGCGTCGCCTCGTGACCGAAACCCGCTCCCGCATCGTGGAGCTCGAACTCGCCCGCGGCTCGTCCTTCGAGACTGCTTCGCTCGGCATGCTCGCCCCCGAGAGCGGCATGAACCGCGACTGGCTGATGGGCGCCGCCCAGGACGGCGCCCGCGGCGCCGGCTCCTACGTCGGCGACCAGCCCGAGACCCAGGCCCAGCCCATCGAGGTGGAGGTCGCCCAGCCCCAGGGCGCGAACGAGCAGCCCGCCCAGGTGGACCTGATCGACGCCGCACGCCGCTTCGAGGCCCAGACGCTGATGGGCGAGGCGGGCCGCGCGTACGACGAGCGTCAGCTCGGCACCGCGCTCGACCGCTACAACCGCGTGCTCACCGAGTTCTCCGCCTACCTGACCCCCGAGCAGCTCGCCACGGCCCGCGAGCGCCGGTCGGAGCTGCAGGTCGCCACCCGGGCCCAGGGCGGCCCGCAGGGCGCCATCGACGAGGTCGTCCGCGACCGCCAGCTCGCCCGCGACCGGGCGATGGCCACCTTCGGCGTGCAGATGGAGCAGGCGACCAGCGCTGTGCAGCAGGGCGACACCAGCCGGGCCCGCAACCTCGCCGCCCAGGCGCAGCTCACGCTCAACCAGTCGCGCGACCTGATGCCCGAGTCCGAGTTCGAGGCCCGCCGCGCCGACGTCGATGCGCTGCTGGACAGGATCGCGAGCACCGAGGAGACCCTGCGGATCGAGAACCAGCGCCGCCGCGACGAGGAGCTCCGCCGCCAGGAGCTGGAACTCCAGCAGCAGCGGACCGCCGAACGCGACCAGCGCATCATCGCCGCCATCGAGCGTGTCCGCGCCCTGCAGCAGGAGCTCAAGTACGAGGAGGCCCTGGAGGTCGTCGAGTCCATCCTCCTGCTCGACCCCAACAACCCCTCGGGCCTGCTCCTCAAGACGATGATCGAGGACACGATCATCTACCGGCAGTACCTCAACCTGCAGCGTGACAAGCGCCTCTCGTACGCCCGGCTGTCCGTCGACGCCCAGGAGTCCATGGTCGCCAACAACAACATCATCGACTACCCCGCCGACTGGCCCGCCATCAGCTTCCGGCGCGGCGAGCCGCTGGAGTTCGTCGAGTCCGAGTCCGACCGCGCCGTCCTCGATACGCTGCGCAGCACCAGCCTGCCGGTCGAGATGAACAACAACGCGTTCGAGGACGTCATCGCGTTCATCGCCAACACCGCCCGCGTCGACATCGACGTGGACTGGGACTCGCTGGCCGACATCGGCGTCGACCCCGACACCCCGGTCACGCTCCGCCTGCGGAACGCGACGCTCGAGACCGTGCTGGACCGCGTGGTGCAGCGGGTCTCCGACCCGTCCCTGCCCGCGGGCTGGGCGGTCCAGGACGGCATCATCACCATCGCCTCGGACGAGCTGCTCCGCCGCAACACGGTCCTCGAGATCTACGACATCCGCGACCTGCTGTTCGTCGTGCCCCGCTTCGATGACGCGCCCGAGTTCGACCTGTCCAGCGCGCTCCAGTCGTCGCAGGGCGGCGGCGGCTCCAGCCCGTTCCAGAACTCCGGCCAGGACCAGGACGACGTGCCCTTCGAGGACCGCGTCGAGGCCATCGTCAACCTGATCCAGACCACGGTCGACCCTAACGGCTGGGTCGCCAACGGCGGCGAGACCAGCTCGATCAGCCAGCTCAACGGCAACTTCGTGATCACCACTACCCCGCGGAACCACCGGGCCATCATCGGCCTGCTCGGCAAGCTTCGCGCCGTGCGCGCCCTCCAGATCAACGTCGAGGCCCGCTTCCTCACCGTCTCGCAGGACTTCTTCGAGCAGATCGGCTTCGACCTGGACGTCTACTTCAACGCCAACAGCGCCGAGTACCGGATCGGCAAGCAGATCGACCCCTCGCTGCTGCCCTCCGACTACTTCGATCCGGTGACCGGCCAGCTCCTCGACAACGTCTCCGGCGGCGGCCTGTTCGGCATCGATACCGACGGCGACGGCGTGATCGACGAGATCGGCCCGATCACGCAGCCCGTGCTGGGCCCGGGCAACAACGGCGGCGGCATCTACGGCAACGACGAGTGGTCGATCATCGGCGCCCGCCAGAACTCGCTCGGCCTGGCCAACAGCCTCGCCTCGGCCAGCGGTTTCGCCACCGAGATGCTCGGCCTGAACCCCGCGCTGGGCATCACCGGCCGCTTCCTGGACGACATCCAGGTCGACTTCATGGTCCAGGCCACCCAGGCCGACCGGCGCTCGGTCATCCTCACCGCGCCCCGCCTGACCTTCACCAACGGCCAGCGCGCCTACATCACCGTGGCCACCAGCCAGACCTTCGTCTCCGACCTCCAGCCGATCACCTCCGACGGCGCGGTCGCATTCGACCCCGAGATCGACGTCGTGTCCGCGGGCGTAGTGCTCGACCTCGACGGCGTGGTGTCCTCCGACCGTCGCTACGTCACCCTGACCGTCCGCACGGCCCTCTCGCAGTACGAGTTCGCAGCGGACCGTGAGTTCTCCGGCGGCGCCGGCGGCGGCGGCCTGGGCGGCGGCGACGCCGGCACGGCCGAGGCGTCCATCCAGGTGCCCGTCGTGACCGCCACCGAGGTCCGCACCACCGTCACCGTCCCCGACCAGGGCACCGTGCTGCTCGGCGGCCAGCGTCTGGTCGAGGAGGTCCAGGTCGAGACCGGCGTGCCCGTGCTCTCCAAGATCCCGATCCTCTCCCGCTTCTTCTCCAACCGGATCGACGTCAAGGAAGAGCAGACCCTGCTGATCCTCCTCAAGCCCACCATCCTGATCCAGAACGAGGAAGAGGAGCGCAACTTCCCGGGCCTGGCCGACCGCCTGCTGTCCGAGTGATCACCCCTGTTCCCCCGCGGCGGGCGTCCCCGGGACGCCCGCTTTTTCTTGCGCCCGGGCCGGGAATACGCCCCCACCGCCCGGGACGGTTCTATAGTGCGGGCCCCGCCGCCCCGGGCGGGGATCGGAGAACGACCCCATGGCACAGGCTGAGTCGAGGCTTCGGGTCTCGGACCGAGACGGGATCACCACGGTCGAGTTCGTCGACCGCAACATTCTCGATGAGGCCAACATCCAGGCCATCAGCGAGGAGATCACCTCCCTGATCGACCGGACCGACGAGCCGAAACTGCTCATCAGCTTCGCGAACGTGGACCACCTGTCCTCCGCCGCCCTGGGGGCCCTGATCACCATCAACCACCGGGTGCGCGACCGCGCCGGCCAGCTCCGTCTGGCCAACATCGACCCGCAGATCTACGAGGTCTTCGTGATCACCCGGCTTAACAAGCTGTTCCAGATCCACGAGACCACCGAAGAAGCCCTGGACAGCTTCGCCTGAACGGACACCCCACGGCCCGCATTCGGCGCGCATGACCGGAAACCACACCGCCATCCCGGGGGCCACCAGCGTCGAGCTGCGCCGTGACCGCGCCGAGATCGACGCCCTCATCGAGCGGGTCCTCGAGGACGCCCGCGAGCGCGGCTTCCCCGGAAACTCCCTGTTCGCCATCCGCCTGGCCATGGAGGAGGCGATCACCAACGCCTTCGAGCACGGCCACGCCGGCCTGGCCGACGCCACCGTCCGGGTCGACTACCGCGTCGACCACACTTCGGTGGACGTGGCCGTCGAGGACAAGGGCCCCGGCTTCAACCCCGACGCCCTGCCGGACCCCACGGCCGAGGAGAACATCGCCAAGCCCTCCGGGCGGGGCGTGATGCTCATGCGGGCCTACATGACCGAGGTCCACTTCAACGCCGCGGGCAACCGCGTCCGCCTGATCTACCGCCGCGGCGTCTGACCCCCGCAACCCGCCCGCCTCCGGGCGTTCCCCCGCCCGCACGGTTGCTCGGAATGGGGCCGGGGCGTACACTTGTTTAGAACGATTCTTATGAGCAGTTCGGCCTGGGCCCCAGCGGCCCGCCGACCCCGCACCGACCCCGCCGGAGGCACGATGGCGCCCAAGCTCCCGATTTACCTGGACCACGCCGCGACCACCCGCACCGACCCCCGCGTCGTGGAAGCCATGCTGCCCTACTTCACCGAGGTGTTCGGCAACCCCGGCTCGCGCAACCACTCGTTCGGGTGGGCCGCCGAGGAGGCGGTCGAGCAGGCCCGGGCCCAGGTCGCCGCCCTGATCGGCGCCGACCCCAAGGAGATCGTCTTCACCTCCGGGGCCACGGAGAGCAACAACCTGGCGATCAAGGGCGCGGCCAACATGTACGCCCGCAAGCCGGCGGGCGAGACCGGCCGGGGCCACGTCATCACCGCCATGCACGAGCACAAGGCGGTGCTCGACCCGTGCAAGCGGCTCCAGAAGGAAGGCTTCGACGTGACTTTCCTCGAGCCCGGGCGTGACGGTGTCATCACCCGCGCCATGGTCGAGGCGGCACTGCGCGAGGACACGATTCTCGTGAGCATCATGTGGGCCAACAACGAGATCGGCACCATCAACGAGGTGCCCGAGATCGGCGCCCTCTGCCACGAGAAGGAAGTGGTGTTCCACACCGACGCCACCCAGTGGGTGGGCAAGATGCCCACCGACGTGAAGACCGACAACGTCGACCTGCTCTCCCTCTCCGGCCACAAGCTCTACGGCCCGAAGGGCGTCGGGGCGCTGTACGTGCGTCGCCGCCGGCCCCGCGTGCGCCTGACGGCGGTCCAGGAGGGCGGCGGCCAGGAGCGCGGGCTGCGCTCCGGCACGCTCAACGTGCCGGGCATTGTCGGCCTGGGCAAGGCTTGCGAGCTGTGCGCCCAGGAGATGGACGCCGAGGGCGGCCGCCTCTTCCGCCTGCGCAAGCGGCTGGAGGACAAGGTGACCTCCGCCCTGACCGTCACGCAGATCAACGGCCACCCCGAGCGCCGCCTCCCCCACCTGACCAACATCTCCTTTGGGTTCGTCGAGGGCGAGAGCCTGATGATGGCCACCAAGGAGATCGCCATGTCGTCCGGCTCGGCCTGCACCAGCGCCAGCCTGGAGCCCAGCTACGTGCTCAAGAGCCTGGGCGTCGGCGACGATCTGGCCCACTCCTCCCTGCGTATCAGCCTGGGACGCTGGACCACGGAGGACGAGGTCGACTACGCCGCGGACAAGATCATCGCCGCGGTCAACAAGCTCCGCGAACTCTCGCCGCTCTTCGACATGCACAACGAGGGCATCGACATCACCAAGATCGAGTGGCAGGCGCACTGACCCCGCCACGCCCGCCCGGGCGTGCGTTCTGACCCCACCCTCCCCGGCACGCCCGGGGGCACCCAAACCGGCACGCGACCCACCGCGAGGTGATCCATGGCATACAGCGACAAAGTCATCGAGCATTACGAGCGTCCCCGCAACGTGGGCACGTTCGGCACCCAGAAGGAAATCAAGGAGCGCAAGGACATCGGCGTCGGCCTCGTCGGGGCCCCCGAGTGCGGCGACGTCATGCAGCTCCAGATCAAGGTCGACGAGACCGGCCGCATCGAGGACGCCAAGTTCAAGTGCTTCGGCTGCGGCTCGGCGATCGCCAGCTCCTCGCTGGCCACCGAGTGGCTCAAGGGCCGCACGCTCGACGAGGGCCTGCAGATCAAGAACACCCAGATCGTCGAGGAGCTCAGCCTCCCGCCGGTGAAGATCCACTGCTCGGTGCTCGCCGAGGACGCGATCCGGGCCGCCATCGCCGACTACCAGAAAAAGAACGGCATCCCCGCCGAGACGGCGGCCGCCCACTGAGACCCCTCGATGCCCCCCTCCACCCGGGGGGGTGCCGATCCGGTCAATGAACCGACCCCGAACAAACCGGCCCGGCCGGCCGTAGAATGTTCCGTGAAAGGAACCCCGCCCCGATGACCACGACCCAGACCACCGAGGAATCAGCGATCATCCTGACCCCCCTGGCGGCCAAGGAGATCTCCCGCATCATCTCCGAGCAGGAGCTGGACCCCCAGAAGGTCCGCCTGCGGGTCGGCGTCAAGGGCGGCGGGTGCTCGGGCTTCAGCTACATCCTCGACCTCACCGAGACCCAGAAGGACTCCGACGAGGTCTTCGAGCAGCACGGCATCGCCATCATCGTGGACCCCAAGAGCCTGCTCTATCTCGGCGGCACCACCGTCGACTTCAAGGACGAGATCATGGGGCGGGGGTTCGTGTTCAACAACCCCAACGCGAACACCTCCTGCGGCTGCGGCTCGAGCTTCTCCGTCTGAAGCCCACCCCGCCAGAAGCCGAACGATTCTCGCGCACCGCCCCGGCGCCCCGGGGCGGTATCTCTTTTCCACGCCGGGGGTTGCTTGCGGGCCGCCGGGATGGTTCAATGAGCGTTTCAATGGGCCGGACGCCCGCACGGCCAAGACGGAAGGATCCGCATGCACGAGTCCGCCATCCCCACGGAAACGACGCAGGGATTCGCGCCGCCGACGGTGGTCCAGTTCAGCGTGTTCCTCGTCAACAAGGTCGGCAAGCTCCTCGATCTGGTGGAGAACTTCGACGAGGCGTCCTGCTCCATCTGCGCCATCGCGGTGCATGAGGCGTCCGACCACGCCGTCGTCCGCATCATCACCAACAACGCCCGCGAGGCCCGCAAGCTGCTCCGCGACGACGCCCTGCCCTTCGGCGAGCACGAGGTGCTGGTCGTGGCCCTCAGCGAGGGCCTGTCGCTCTCCCGCCTGTGCCTCCACCTGCTCGGGGCGGAGATCAACATCGCCTTCGCCTACCCCCTCATGATCAAGCCGAACGGGGCCCCCACCATCGCCATCGCGGTCGACGACCACACCCTGGCGGGCCAGATCCTGCGCCGGAAGGGTTTCACCCTGCTGGGCGAGTCCGATCTGCCCCGGCTCGGCTGACGCGGTGAACCCCGCCGCCCCCCGGGCGGTAGACTCCTCTAACCGCGTCAGCCCAGGCACACGCCGCACCACAAGGAGTGGACATGCACCGCACCCTCGCCGTTCTTCTCGCCGTCGGCCTTTCGGCCACCGCCTACGCCCAGCCGAAAACCCAGCCCGACCGGCCCGCCGAGAAGCAGGCCAAGCCAGCGGGACGGACGCTCGCGGAGATGTTCCCCGACAAGCCGCTGCCCGACCTGACCATCGGCTCCAAGGCCCCCGACCTCAAGATCGCCGAGTTCATGCGCGGCCAGCCCGTGAGCGGCTTCGAGAAGGGCCGCGTCTACGTGGTCGAGTTCTGGGCGACCTGGTGCGGACCCTGCATCATGGCCTTCCCCCACCTTGCCGAGCTCCAGGCCAAGCACGCCGACAAGGTCACCGTCATCGGCGTGAACATCTGGGAGAACTCCAAGGGCGAGGAGCGTGAGCAGCTCATCCGTGACTTCGTCGCCGAGCACGACGAGATGGCCTACACGGTCGCCCTCGAGGAGGGCACCGCCATGGCCGACACCTGGATGAAGCCCGCCGGGCGCAACGGCATCCCCTCGGCGTTCATCGTCGACGGCGAGGGCCGCATCGCCTGGGTCGGGCACCCGATGAGCATGGACACCGCCCTGGCGTCGATCATCGGCGGCGATTACGACCTGGGCGCGGCCCGCAAAGCCCTCCAGGACGAGCAGCGCATGATGGCCGCGTACAACGCGATGCGCCGCGCCGTCGGCGAGAAGTCCTGGGATTACGCCCACGAGGTCGCCGCGGCCCTGGTCACCGAGTCGTTCGCCGAGAACGCCATGGGCCTCAACGCCGTCGCGTGGATCCTGTCCCAGCCCGAGGACGCCACCAAGGCCTGCTACGAGTTGGCGCACAAGGCCGCCACCTCCGCCGCCGAGCAGACCGAGTGGAACGAGTGGTCCGTGCTGAGCACGGTCGCCCAGACCTCGTACCGCGTCGGCGACAAGGCCGCCGCCGCCAAGTGGCTCAACAAGTCGATCGAGCTGGCCCCGGCCGAGATCCGGCCCGAGCTGACCGAGCGTCTCGCCGAGTACGGCACGCAGGGCTGACCGGCCCCGCCACCGCTCTCCCACCGACGCCCCGGCCCCGCCGGGGCGTTTTGCCGCGCTCAGTTCAGCCCGCGGGCGCCCAGCCAGTGCTCCGCATCAAGAGCCGCCTGGCAGCCCATGCCCGCCGCGGTGATCGCCTGGCGGTAGCGTGCGTCCGCCACGTCGCCCGCGGCGAACACGCCCTCGATGTTCGTGCGGCTGGAACGGGTCGGCAGCTCGACATAGCCCGCGGGATCCAGGGCCAGGCCCGATCCCTGCAGGAACCGCGTCGCCGGCGTGTGCCCGATCGCGACGAACAGCCCGGCCACCTCCAGCTCGGACCGCTCACCGGTCACGGTGTCCTCCAGCACAACGCCGGAGATCTTGTCCTCGCCCAGCACGTCCGCGACCGCCTTGTTCCACAGCACGCGGGCGTTCGGCCGGGTGAGGAACCGCTGCTGCATGACCTTCGAGGCGCGGAGCTGGTCGCGCCGGTGGATCACGTACACCGTGCTGGCGAACTTGGTCAGGTAGGTCGCCTCTTCCATCGCGGTGTCGCCGCCCCCCACCACCGCCAGCGGCTTGTTGCGGAAGATGGGCAGGGCCCCGTCGCACACCGCGCACGCCGACACGCCGCCGCCAGACCGGGCCAGGCGCATCTCGTTCTCCAGGCCCAGCCAGTTGGCCGTGGCCCCGGTCGAGATGATCACCGCGTGGGCCCGGACGGTCGCGCCCTGCGAGGTGTGGAGCGTGTGCGGCCCGCCGTCGGTGGAGAACTCGCACTTGACGACGTCCTCGCCGATGACCCGCGTGCCGAACCGCTTGGCCTGGTCCTCGAACTTCATCATCATCTCGGGGCCGGAGACGCCCTCGGGGAACCCGGGGTAGTTCTCGACCTCGGTCGTCAGCATGAGCTGCCCGCCGGGCAGCACCGGCCCGGGGTCCTGCTTGGCCACGCCGACGTACACGACCGGGTCCAGGCTGGCCCGGGCGGCGTAGATGGCGGCGGTCCAGCCCGCGGGGCCGGAACCGATGATGACGACCTTCTCGATGCCTGATTCTGCCACGCCGGCCTCCACACGCCGGCCGCTCGCGGAGGGACCGCCGGGCGTCGACACGCGCGGGGCCGTCCGGCCGGGCCGGGAGCGATGGTATGGCGCCGACGCCCGCCGCGCCCCCCCGCGAAAACGAAACCGGCCCGCGCCGGAGGACACGGGCCGGTCGGGGATGCAAGAGACCGGGGGTCAGCCCGCGGCCGTGCGCGAGCGCTGGGCCTCGACGGGCAGGCGCCGGGGGTCGGCGTCCGCGGTGTCCAGGTCCTCGAAGGCGTCGCTGCGCCGGAAGTACCGGCTGGGCTTGGCGTCGTTCAAACGCTCGTTCAGTCGCTGCAGGGACTCCTCGACGATCTGACGCACGCGCTCGCGCGAGATGCCCACCGTGGAAGCGATCTCCTTGAGCGTCAGCGGCTCCTGGCCGTCCAGGCCGAAGCGCAGGCGGAGGATCTGGGCCTCGCGCTCGTCGATGGTCTCCATCAGGCGGCGCAGGATGGCCAGCTCCTCGGAACGCAGCGTGCGTTCCTCGGGCGTGCCGACCTTCTGGTCGGCGATCAGCTCGCTCATCTGCATCAGGCCGCCGTCGCCGTCGGAGGGCGCCTGCGAGGGCGCGTGGAACGCCTTGACCGCCCGGCGGATGATCTTGATCTTCTTGAGCGGCAGGTCCATGGCCTCGGCGAGCTGCTCCATGGTGGGCGGCGCGCCCAGCTCCGCCTCCAGGCGGCGCGAGTGCATCTTCCACTTGGAGATCAGCTCGACCATGTAGGCCGGGATGTGGATCGGCTGGTTGGCGTTGATCAGCGCCCGCTTGATGGCCTGCTTGATCCACCAGCTCGCGTAGGTGCTGAACCGCGCGCCCTGCGCCGGGTCGAACCCTTCCACCGCGCGCATCAGACCGATGTTGCCCTCCTCGATGAGGTCGGTCAGCGGCAGCCCCCGGTTGTTGTAGTTTTTGGCGATCGACACCACCAGGCGGAGGTTCGAACGGATCATCCGTTCGCGGGCCTCCGGGCACTGGTCGTTGATGATGCGCCAACCCAGCTCCCGCTCCTCCTCGGCGGTCAGGAGCGGGTACCGGTTGATGTCCTGCAGGTAAACCTGGAGGGAGGAGCGCACCCCACCGGGCGCACCCATAGACTGGATACTTCTCTCACTCACTTTCCTACCCACCTTTCCACGGCGAGCGCCGCTAGAAAGAAGACGGCCGGGCCAGAGCCCAACCTCCTACTGGTTCGTGAGTCTACACCATCTGTTCCTTCGACGGAAGACTATTTTCCCCTGAACGAAGGGGAATCTGGCCGCCCGAACCGCCGGTCGGACCGCCGGTCTGGGCCGATTGGACCGTCTGACCGACAATGTAGAAAATGTGATCGGCCCAACCGAATTTTCCTGGCACCCCGCCAAACCTGTGGCATATTGCCGCCCCGATCCCCAGAAACGGCCCCGGGAGCCCGACTTGGACCGAGACCTCACCGAACTGCTCAACGAGTGGCCCTTCCAGCCCGGCCAGATCAACGTCCGGCTGATCCAGGGCAACGACGGTGAGCCGCGGATCCAGGTCCGGTTGGACCTGGGGATTCTCCAGATGTTCGTGGACGGACGCCCTGACGGAACCCGACCAGAAGGCTACGACAGCCTCCTCGAGTACCACGAGGCCCGCCTGGACGAGCTCCACGCCGCCAAGACCATGGAGGCTTCCGTAGAGGGCGAGGAGGACGACCTGCCCGAGGTCGACCCCGAGCAGCTCCGCATCCTCAGCCCCGAGGACTGCCGGCTCCTGCGGGAGGAGGCGGTCCAGTACTACCACCGGTACATCGCCCTGCTCGTCCTGGAGGACTACGAGGGCGTGGCCCGCGACACCTCCCGCAACCTCCGCGTGCTCGACCTGATCGCCGAGCACGCCGAGACCGAGGAGGACCGCCGCTCGATGGAGCAGAACCGGCCCTACATCATGATGATGCGGGCCCGCGCGCTGGCCAGCCTCGCCCTCAAGCACGACGAGCCCAAGGCCGCCGTCCACGCCATCGAGCAGGGCGTCGAGGCACTGCGCCAGTACTTCACCGACCGCGGCGCCGCCGAGGCCTTCGAGACCAGCGGCGAGGTCGCCATGCTCCGCGAGATGCGCGATGCGCTCGTGCCGAAGCTGCCCCTCTCGCAACGGGCCGAGCTGCGACAGCGCCTCGAGGCCGCGATCGCGGCGGAGAACTACGAGCTGGCCGCCATCCTCCGCGACGAGCTGCGCCTGCTCGGCGACACGCCGGGCTGAGCGTCAGCCCGCCGCGCCCGCCTTGGCCGACCGCTCGCGGGCGGCACGCTCGACCAGCACCCGCAGCAGCGTCAGGTCCGCGGGCGTCACCCCCTCCAGACGCGAGGCCTGGCCGAAGGTCGCCGGCCGGAACCGCCCCAGCGCCTGCCGGGCCTCGGTGCGCAGGTCGGCGAGCGCCGCGTAGTCGATCCAGTCCGGCAGCGGCCGACGCTCCGTGTCCGCCCGGCGCCGGATCTCGGCCCGCTCCCGCTCGACGTACGGCTCGTACCGGGCGCCGGCGTGCAGCGTCCGCGCGACCGACTCGTCGATCTCCACGCCCAAGCCCCGCAGCGCGGCGAGCAGGTCCCCGGCCTCGAAGGACGCCTCGCGGCAACGCTCGGCGAGCGTCTTGTCGCCCCGCCGGGCGGCCATCGCGCCCGCGCCGCGGGCGAGCGCGGCCCCCCGCCTGCGGAAACGGGCCAGACGCTCCCGCCCCAGGTCGTGCCCGTCCAGCAGGCCCAGACGCTCGGCGACCGGCGTCAGCCGGTCCGGGGCGTTGTCAGAGCGGAGCAGCAGGCGGTGCTCGGCCCGGCTCGTGAACATCCGGTACGGCTCGGTCGGCGTCTTGGTGACCAGGTCGTCCATCAGCACG
Source organism: uncultured Phycisphaeraceae bacterium (assembly GCA_964464165.1). GTDB lineage: Bacteria > Planctomycetota > Phycisphaerae > Phycisphaerales > UBA1924 > UBA6054. The sequence continues at coordinate 30,207 of CAYXFA010000021.1, forward strand.
CCGAGGTACGCCTCATCGCGTCCGAAGGTCACCGGGGCCTCGCCCTCGGCGAGCAGCGCCGCGTTCAGGCCGGCCACGAGCCCCTGCGCGGCGGCCTCCTCGTAGCCGCTGGTGCCGTTGATCTGGCCGGCCAAAAACAGCCCGGCCACCGCCCGCGTGTGCCCGGTGGCGTCGATCTGGTGCGGCAGCACGGTGTCGTACTCCACCGCGTACCCGTAGCGCAGGATCGCGGCCCTCTCGCAGCCGGGCATGGTGCGCACGATCTCGTCCTGCACGTCCCGCGGCAGGCTGGTGGCGATCCCGTTGCAGTAGATCCAGTGCGTGTCCAGGCTCTCGGGCTCGAGGAACACGCCGTGCGTCGGCCGGTCCGCGAACCGGACGACCTTGTCCTCGATCGAGGGGCAGTATCGCGGCCCGACGGAGGCGATCTGGCCGGAGAACATCGGGGCCCGGTGCAGGTTGGCGCGGATGTGGTCGTGGGCCTTCGGGTCGGTCTGGGTCTGACGGCAGACCACCTGCTCCAGCACGGGGAACCGCTCGCACGCGAGCCCTGGGACCGCCCAGCCCGCCCCGCTGAGCTCGGAGAAAGGCTGCGGGCGGTCGTCCCCCCGCTGCTCGGGCAGGGCCTCCCAGTCGATGGTCCGGCGGTCGAGGCGCGGCGGCGTGCCGGTCTTCAACCGCCCCAGCTCGAAGCCCAGCGCCCGGAGCGAATCGGAGATGCCGACCGCGGCGGCCTCGCCGTGACGCCCGCCCGGCGTCTTCGTCTCGCCGGTGTGCATAAGCCCGCGCATGAAGGTGCCCGTCGTGAGCACCACCGCGTTTGCCAGCAGGCGCAGCTCGGCGCCGTCGGGGCCCAAGGCCCGCACGCCCGCGACGCGGCGTCCGCCCGGCCCGTCCTCGACCAGCAGCTCCTCGACCGCCCCTTCGATGATGCGGATTTCCGGGCGGGCCCGGAGCAGGGCCCGGACGGCCTCGGGATACCGTTTGTTATCGGACTGACACCGCGGGCCGTGCACCGCCGGGCCCTTGGAGGTGTTCAGCACCCGGAACTGGATGCCGGTCGCGTCCGCCGCCAGACCCATCAGGCCGCCCATGGCGTCGATTTCCCGGACCAACTGACCCTTGGCCAGCCCGCCGATGGCCGGGTTGCAGCTCATGGCCCCGATGGCGTCCGCGCGGAGCGTCAGCAGGGCGACGGTCGCCGACCCACCGAGCCGGTTGGCGGCGGCCCAGGCGGCCTCGGCCCCCGCGTGCCCGCCCCCCACCACGATGACCCGGAACCGCTGCATGGACAGGATTTTACCGATCGCGGGGATCGAGTCTTGGCACGACGGGCGGGCTTCGGGTACGATGCGATCGCATCTTGATCGGGAGTTTTGCCGGGCGTCTATCCAGACGGGCCCGACCCGTTCGGACACTGGCTCTTCTGGGAGGCGGGCATGTTGGCAGGAAAGTTGTCACGCGGTGCGTTTCTGGCCCTCGTTGCGGGGGGCGTCATGGCCCTGACCCCGGCCGTGCTCGCCGATCAGGTGATCCTCCGTGACGGCACGGTCTACACCGGCACCGTCGTCTCTCAGACCCGGCGCGAGATCGTCATCGACACCGACATCCGCGGCATCAGCACCCGCCTGACCCTCGACCGGCGCCAGGTCCAGAGCGTCGTCATCGGCGACACGGACGCCCCCCAGACCGACGCGCCCAGCACCCCCGCCAGCACCGGCCTGACCCCGTCGCAGCCCCAGCCCTCCGTCGGCTCGGCGGAGGCCGCGAAGAAGAACGCGGAGCAGAAGGTCCTCAAGCGGGACGGCGTCGACCTGATCGTCGAGATCCCCATGGTCGGCACTTTCGGCGAGGACATCTATCCCCTGAGCATCGCCGACGGCCTGGCCTGGGCCAAGGAGCAGGGCGCCACGGACGTCGTCTTCCGCATGAACTCCCCGGGCGGCCAGGTGTGGGCGGCCGAGGAGATCGTGGAGATCATGGCCAAGTACTCCGGCACCTTCCGCTACCACGCGCTGATCGAGCACGCCATCTCCGCCACGATCTGGCCGGCCTTCAACTGCGACACGATCACGATGGCCCCGGGCGGCACCTTCGGCGGGGCCGTAGTGTTCACGATCAAGGGCACGGGCGCCGCCGAGGTCGACAAGAAGATGACCTCCATCATGGCCGCCAAGCTCGCCGCTTCCGCCGAGGCCAAGGGCCACGCGACGGCGCTGGTCAAGTCCATGATGATCCCCGAGGAGGCCGCCTACGCCGTCCAGCGCGGCGGCGTGTGGGTCGTCTCGGGCGAGATGCCCACGAAGGGCGAGCACTTCGAGGTGATCGACGGCAAGGACACCGTGCTGACGCTGACCGCCGAGCAGGCCGGCAAGTTCGGCATCGTCACGACCATCCCCAACCGCGACATCGCCTCCTTCGCCGAGGCCCAGCAGTTCCTGGTCTGGGACCACCACGCCGAGATGACCACGGAGATCGCCCGCAAGGCCAACACGCAGTGCAAGCAGCTCCGCTCCCAGCTGCTCGGCACGATCATGTCGTTCTACCGCGAGAGCGACATCGCGGCCAACCGGAACAACATCACGACCTACGCGTCGGCGATCCAGAACATGCGCACCCAGCTCGGTCGCTACAAGGTGCTGCTCCGCCGGGCCGAGGACCTCCAGATGGCCGCGATCGTGGACTCGTTCGAGAAGGCCATCGACGTGCCGTTCTGGGAGACGGAGATCCAGACACGCCTGGCCGAGATCCAGAAGATGCGGCGCGCCCGGCCCTGAGCCGCGACCCGTTCCGACGACGAAGCCCCGCCCAGGCGGGGCTTTTTCGTGGGCACAGCGAGTCGCCATTATCGGCGACGGCGCGATCAGTTCCGGGGCTGGCCGGTGTAGACCTCGTCCCCGCCGACGTCGATGCCGCGGAGCCCGCCGCGGGTCCAGCGGACGCCCCCGATGAGGTTGTCGCGGCGGTCACCGATCAGCGGGGGCTCGAAGGGCTGCGGCTTGTACATCATGGTGGTCGGGTTGGCGACGTGCGGTCGGTCGGGCTTGAAGCCGGGGTTGATGGTGTCGCTCTGGTAGACCCGCACCGAGCCGTCGAAGAACTGCAGCGAGATCTTCGCCTTGTCGTAGGCGTAGAACATCCCGGGGCGGGTAGTGTGGTAGTCGTAGAACTCGAAGGCGTAGGCCTTCTGAGAGGGGAACGCGACGGAGGCCATCCGTCGGCGTCCCAGGCCCGTCACATCACCGGCGTTGAACCAGTTGTGGTCGCTCGGGACCTGCGTGAACACGCGGAGTCGGCCGACCTGCATGTCCGGCTGCCAACTGGCAGGGACGACCTGGTAGGTCGAGCTGAACCACCACCAGTCACGCACCTGATCCCACTGGTTGCCGGTGGGAACATTGGTGCGGTCGGTTGGGTCGTCCTGCCAGAGCTGGCGCGGACGGTCCGAAGGGCAGGCCACGATGGGCTCGGGCAGGTTGAGCGTCATGTAGTCGATGAGGACCAGGTGGCTGAACTCACGATGAACAAGCCTGCTCGGCGGGCTGGGCAACTCGTGCAGGTAGGTGCGGCGGCGGATGATGTCGACCGCCTGGAAGGTCGTGGCTTCGGCGTCGTCGCGGGGGTGCTGCAGGTCGCTGAAACCGCTGGGCGTGCCGCCGCCGGGTTGGACACGCCAGGAGAACGCGGGGATGTAGTCCTGGAAGTCGTTGCGGTAGGTCGCAGCGGCGAGCGCGAACTGGCGCTGGCCCGAGAGGCATGCCGCCCGGCGCGCCGACTCGCGGGCGGCGCCGATGGCGGGCAGGAGGATGCCGATCAGCAACGCGATGATGGCGATGACCACCAGCAGCTCGATGAGGGTGAAGGCGCGGCGTGCGGGCATGGGGGGCTCACGGCGTGGACCGCCGCCGGAGAACCCGGCGGCCGCCCCATCCTAACACATGGCGACGATCGGCGGAAGAGTCCGAGCGAGAATCGGATATCGACAGGGTTTTTGCGAGCTGAAATGCGTTCCTAAAAAACGAAGCCCGTGCCTCTCGGCACGGGCTTTCGTATTTGCTGCCGCTTTTGGGGCGGATCAGTTGCAGGTCTGGCTGTCGTCCCACCCGTTGGGCAGGCCGACTTCCTTGCCGCCGTAGTCGATGCCCCGGAGCCCGTAGCGGGTCCAGCGGTACCGTTGGCAGTACTGGTCCTGCTCGTTCAGGCCGGTCTTCGGGACGGGGAACGTATCGAGGGGGATGTATCGCTGCTGCCAGATCTGGTTGGGCTGAGCCGGGTTCCAGCCGGGGTTGGCCTCGCCGGTACGCTCGCGACGAACCGAGCCGTCGAAGAAGGAGAGGTTGCACTGGGCCTCGGGGTAGGCGAAGTACAGAGCCTGGCGGGCGGAGAAGCGGTCGAACTCCTCGAACTGCAGCACCTTGCCGGAGGGGAACGCGACCTGCGTGTACTTGCGGTTGCCGAGCGGGATGTCGTCGCCACCCTGGAACGTGTGCGGCGAGGCGGCGTGCGGGATGTAGGTCAGCTGACCGTTGATGCCGTCGGTATTCCAGGCGGCGGGGACGGTCTGATAGGTCGAGGCGAAGGGCCAGCGCTGACGAACGCCGGGGTCGGTCCAGCCGGTGGCAGGCTCATAACCGGGTTGCACGCTTCCCGAGGTGTACGGGATGTTGTTGGCGGAGGTCAGATCCAGCGGGTTGGCCTGCCAGTTCAGCAGGTTCTTGTCGAACGGGCTGGCGGCGATCGGCTCGGGCTGCGAGTTCGTCAGGTAGTCCAGCAGCACGATGTGGCTGTAACGACGGTGCGGCAGGCGGCCGTCGAACTTGACGATCTTGTTCGGCCCATCGTACCGACCGGTGACGCGCATAAGGATCTCGGTGTTCTGCCAGGACGCCGCTTCCTGGTCGCTGTTACCCTTCTTCGGCTTCCCGTTGGGGAGCATGTACTCCACGTTGGCCCGCCAGGTGTACGAGAACACCCGGTCCTGGTTGTCGGCCGAGTAGTTCGAAGCACCCTGGCCGAGCTGGCGCATGCGGGTCTGCGAGAGCACGTTCTTGGCCGTGTCGCGTGCCTTACCGATAGCGGGCAACAGGATGCCGATCAGCAGTGCGATGATGGCGATCACCACCAGCAGCTCGATCAGCGTGAAACCGTTCTTCTTCTTCATGTTTGACCTCCGGTCCTGCGGCGGGCGGCAGCCCTTGCCCCACGGTCCCCGTGCCGCGGGCACGGTCCGGTACTCCGGTTCGAGTCCGGTGGCCCCGCGGTTGCTGCCTCGTTCAAATTCCGTGTGCCGTCTCACCGGTTTGAGGGCAATCGGGCCCGCGCACGCCTGCCACTCCGGTGGGCCAGGAGACCCGCCGCGTGTCCCGATACCGATTTATACCAGCAAGCCGGGGGGTCCGCAAGAGGCGGACCCCCGCCGGATCAAAATCCCTTAGATCGCGTTGCGGTGGACAAACCCCCGGGTCAGCGTCATGGCGAGGATGCGCAGGTCGAAGGCGATCGACCAGTTGCGGATGTAGAACAGGTCGTACTGCAAGCGCTTTCGTAGGCTGGTGTCGCCCCGGTAGCCGTTGACCTGCGCCCAGCCGGTGATGCCCGCCTTGACGTGCTGGCGGAGCATGTACCCCCGCCAGTCGTCTCGGAAGCGGTCGATCAGCTCGGGACGCTCCGGGCGTGGCCCGACCAGGGCCATTTCCCCCCGCAGGACGTTGAAAAGCTGCGGGAGCTCGTCCAGGCTGGTCCGCCGGAGCCACCGCCCGATCGGAGTGATGCGGGGATCACCCCGCACGGTCCAGCCCTCACGGAGGCCCGCCGGGTCGGATTCGTCCTCCACGTGGTGCATCGTGCGGAACTTGAAGATCTGGAAGGCCTCGCCCCCCAGGCTGACCCGGGTTTGGCGGAAGATGATCGGCCCGGGCCCGCTGAGCCGGACCATCACGGCCACGACGAGCATCACCGGGGCGAACAGCAGGAGCCCGAGCGTCGCGCCCACCAGGTCCATCCCCCGCTTGACCACCCCGCCGAACCCCGCGAGGGGGGATTCGCGGTGGCTGAGGATCGGCATGCCCTCGAGCTCGGATACGGCCATGTTCTGCGGCAGGTACCGCGGGTGGACGTCGGGCACCACGCGGACGTCGACGGCGTGGCGCTCCAGCCGGCGCAGCAGGTGCGGCACGGCCGCGCCCGCCGAGCCGGGGATGGCCACGTAGACCGCGTCCACCTCGTGGCGGTCGAGCGTGTCGTCGAGGTCGTCCAGCCCGGACCGCACGGGCAGGCCCATGCAGGTGCGGCGCTGGGTGGTCGGGTGGTGGCTGATGAAGTACGCGACGCGGATGCCGGTCCAGGTGTTCCGGGCCAGCGTGCGGGCGGTGATCTGGGCGAGCCTGCCCGTGCCGACGATAGCCACGTGGCGCATGTTCCAGCCCCGGCGGCGGGCCTCGCGGAGGGCGCAGCGGAGCGCCAGGCGCTGGGCGCCGACGAAAGCCGGGATGAGCACGGCCAGGACGCCGAGCTGGAAGCGGGCGGGGTCGGTGAGGCTGCGTCCGAGAACCTGCGGGACCCGGGCGGGCACGCCGGTCGGGGGCAGAAGGCGTTCGGAACCGATGGCCCAGAGGGCCACGACGACGGTGGCGACGGACAAGAGCCCGGCCCGCGCAACGAGCCATTGCTCGCCGAGCAGCGAGCGGTCGCGCCGGGGACGGTACAGGCGGCAGGCCGCGAGTGTCAGCATCGCGACGGGGGTCGCGATGGGCATCAGGGACGATCGGACCCAGTCGGCGGCGTCGGCCGGGGCGGGTTCGGCGAAGAACGCGGTGCGGGCGGCCAGGGCGCCCAGGCAGGCGAGCGCGATGGCCGTCGCGTCGGCCGCCGCGAAGATGGTCACGAAGACCTGGTGTCTCTGCTTGAGCACGCGACCTCCCGCGACGACCCCGCCCGGGGGTGATTCATGCGGACCGGCCCGCCGGTGTCAACCCGGGCTCAGGGCGGGCCCGGCGGCTACTCGGGCACGCTCGCGCCCGAGGCGGGCGCGATCCGCACGCGGACGATCAGATCGCCCGGCGGGCCGCGTCGGACGGGTACGACGCGGGGGATGCGCAGTTCGCGCCCGTCGGCCGTTCCGGCGGGCACGACGAGCTGGCGGGGGCCGTCCGGTGTGGGCACGGTCAGCACGGTCCCCGCCGCGGCCTCGGCGGGTTCGAGGGGCAGCACAAGGGCCAGGTGCGGGGTGCCGGGGACGGGCTCGAAGGGCGGGCGGTGGCGGGCGCGGGGCGGGGCGTCGGCCCGGAAGAAGGCGTCGTAGACGTCCGCCGCGTGCTCGGCGTCGGGTGGGCCCCGCCGGGCTTGGGCGGGGCCGATGACGCCCTGCCCGCTGAGCTGTTCGTAAGCCTCGGCCAGCTCGGCGAAACGCCTGGCGGCGTCGGGCTCGGTCGAGACGTCCGGGTGGTAGCGGCGGGCGAGCCGGCGGTAGGCGGCACGCACCTCGTCCGGGCCCGCGTGGCGCGGGATACCCAGCACGCGGTGCGGGTCCGGGCGGTCTGGTGTGCGGGGGGGCATCGGCGAATGAAACGCGGCGTCCCGGTGGGACGCCGCGTGCGGGTCAGATTTGAAGGAGAGGGCTCAGTCCTCTTCGCCGGGCTGGCTGTGGCCGTCGGCGCGGGTGACGTTGATCAGATGGATGTTGAAGTAGAGTGTCGCATCGCCCGGGATGTTGGCCCGCGGGTTGCCGCCGGGGCCGTAGCCGAGGTGGCCGGGGATGATCAGCTTGCGGCGGGCGCCCTGGGCGAGGCCGTCCATGCCGATACCCCAGCCCGTGATCGCGCGGGTGCCGGGGGGGTAGGGGAAGGTGAAGGGCGTGCCGCGGTCGTACGACGTGTCGAACCGGTGCTTGCTCTTGAGGAAGCCCTCGTAGTGGACGCTCATCTGATCGCCGTTGGCGACGATGGGTCCGGAGGCGCCGCCGTAATCGAGGATGACCATGCCGTCGTCACGCCGGGTGATGGACACCACGCCCTGGGCGCGTTCGAAGAGGTAGACCCCGCCCTCGCCGGCGCCCCAGACGATCTTGCCCTGGGCGTCGTAGCCGCGGTCGGCGACGGTGAGCACGTCGTCGTCCAGGGTGATCTCGGTGGTCATCTCGACCGCCCCACCGACGCGGGTGGGGTAGGGGTACGGCGACTTGCCGGTGAAGCCGGTGTCGGTCAGCGTGAGGTCCACGTCGATGGTCGCGACGAGCTCGTCGGCGCTGAGGTCCGGGAAGTGCTCCGCGGCGGCGAACATGCCGTTGAACACGCCGTCCGAGGCCTCACCGATGGCCATCTCGAGCGTGCGGAGGCGGAAGCCGTCCTTGTAGGGGTAGATCTGGAAGATGGAGCGGCGGTACGGGTCCCAGGGGGAATCCGTGCGGGCGGACTCCACGTAGAAGGTGTCGGTCATGCCCTTGATCGGAACGGGGGCGATGCTCATCACGATGTAGACCGGGCTGGTCTTGCCGTCCTCGGACCGCATGGACTCGATGGGGTCGTTGGTGCGCCAAGCGCCGGTGAGCCGCTTGGCGATCTGGGCGATCTCGGGGCTGGACCACACGGGCTGGTAGAGGTCGCGCATGCGCGAAACGCCGGCCGGCTGGCGGTTCTCGGTCCCGTCCTGGGCGAAGAGGGCCCCGGAGCTGGAGGCCAGGATGAGGCCTGCGGCAAGAATTCTGCGGATCTTCATCAGTGGCTTCTCCGATAGTGCGGTAGGATGTGGGGAACTGCCCCGACTGTAGGTCGTACAGACCGCGTCGGGAGCCGGGCCCAGGGCCTTGGCGGGGGGCGTCGGGCCGGAGCGGGACCGACCGAATCGAACTACAAAAGGAGACGCCCGTGGCGGAACGAGCGAGCGATCTATTTGAGACCCCGCCGGGCGTGCGCATCCTGCCCCCGGAGGAGTCCAACCCCGGCGCGACCGTCGTCATGCTCAGCGGGGACATCGAGGAGAGCGAGCAGCTCTTGCGCGGTTTCGACCCGGAGGCCTGCATCCGACACACGCGGACCGACCGGCCGGAGGGGGCACGGGTCGCGGACATCCGGGCCTGGAGATTGACGACCCGCCGGCCCCGCCGTGGCCCGGGCCGGCTCCGCGTGGGGTTCGGGCCGGGGGCGCGGTTCGTGTACGGCCTGATCCTCATCACGCTCTCGCTCGGGGCGGTCGGTCTGGCCGCGAGCTGGCAGAGCCGCGAGGCGCTGGTGGTGGCGGCGTTCTTCTCCGCGGCGAACGGCGTGCTGTTCTGGATTTTCTGGCGATCCTGGCTCGATGGTCTGCCCTACGTGTACCGGCTGCTAACCTCGCTGGGCGAAGAAGCCGAGAACCTCGCGGACTGGCGTGTGTGGCGTGCGCTCGGAGCGGCGGCGCGGGCGCTGTACCGCTGACGCGGGCGGATCGGGCAAGACGGGGGGAGGTCCCGCGTTGTCCGGCAGGAACTCGGGTGGGTGGGCATGAAGGACCGTGACAACCGACGCATCGAGCTTTTGCCGGACGCCGACCCGGAAGCGGTGCGCGCCGCGCTGCGCCCGGTCGAGCCCGAGCCGGCAATGCCCGACATCGACCCGGACGATCCGGACGCGGTGTGGCTGCTCGGGGACGACCCGGAAGCCCGGATCAGCCGGATCGCCGACCGGCGCAGCCTGATCCGCAAGCAGGTCCGCACGGAGGGCTTCCAGTTCGTGACCGGGCTGATCGTGCTGTCGGTCTCGCTGGGGGCGGTGGCGCTGGCGGTCACGATCCGCACGCTGCCGTTCATGATCGCGGCGGGCGTCATCTTCCCGATCGGGGCGTTCTGGTTCCGCAGCCGCTGGCGCCGGTGGGTCGGCGCGGCGCCGTACATGTACCGGCTGATGACCTCCCTGGGCGAGGACGCGGAGAACATACTCGTCGCGCACGAGCAGAAACAGCGGCGCAAGTACGTCAAGAAGATCGGCGACCTGTACGAGCACACCCGCCCCAAGCAATGAAAAAACCCCGCCGATCGGCGGGGCTTTCGTTTGCGGGGTCCGGCGTTCAGGACAGCTCGGGGAACATCTTCTTTACGACGCCCACGAGGTCGGCCACGTGGGAGGCGGACTCGTCGAACAGGCGCTGCTCCTCGGCGGTGAGCTTGAACTCGACGACCTTCTCCACGCCGCCCTTGCCCAGGAGGGCCGGCACGCCGACGAACAGGCCGTTGGCGCCGAACTGGCCCTCGCAATAGACGGCGCTGGGGATGATGCGCTTCTTGTCCTTGACGATCGCCTCGACCATCTGGATGGTGCCGGAGGCGGGGGCGTAGTAGGCGCTGGTGCCCATGAGCTTGACGATCTCGCCGCCGCCGACCTTGGCGCGCTCGACGCAGGCCTGGATCTTGTCCTCGGGCAGCAGGTCGGAGACGGGGATGCCGTGGACGCTGGTCAGGCGGGGGAAGGGCACCATGTCGTCGCCGTGGCCGCCGAGGAGCATGGCCTGCACGTCCTCGACCGAGACGCCGAGCTCCCAGGCGATGAACGCCCGGTAGCGGGCCACGTCGAGTGCGCCGGCCTGGCCCATGATGCGGTGCGTCGGGAAGCCGGTGGCCTTCCACGCGGTGTACACCATCGCGTCGAGCGGGTTGGACACGACGATGACGATCGCGTCGGGCGCGTGGACCTTGATCTGCTCGGACACGCTCTTGACGATCTTGACGTTGGTCTCGATCAGGTCGTCGCGGCTCATGCCCGGCTTGCGCGGCAGGCCCGCGGTGATGACGACCACGTCGGAGCCGGCGATGTCGGCGTAGTTGCTCGTGCCCTTCAGCGTTCCGTCGAAGCCCTCGATGGGAGCGCAGCAGCCGAGATCGATCATCTTGCCCTGGGCCACGCCCTCTTTGTCGGGGATGTCCAGAAGGACGATGTCGCCGAGTTCCTTGGCCGCGGCCCAGTGGGCGCAGGTGGCTCCGACGTTGCCCGCTCCGATGATGCTGATCTTGGCTCTGGCCGGCATGCTTGCTCCTCGAATCTCGCGGAAATCCGCTCGGAAGTTGGTGTTTCGCCCGGGCCCGGGCGGGGCCGGCATCCTAGCGCGCGGCCGGCCGGATCTCAGACGCGAACTCGACCGGGACCGGCGCCTGGGGGCCCGGCGCCCGGGGCGGCGGGACGGCGCACACCCCGCCCCCGGACACCACCGGCGCCAGCAGCGGCTGGCCCGCGGGCAGCTCGCCGACCACCGGCGCGACCAGGTCCCGGACCGCGCCGCCCTTGGCGAAGTCGAACTGGCGGTACACCTGCCGCAGGGGGAGCGACACCTGCGGCTGACGCCCCACCCTGCCCTCCCCGCGCCGGAGGTAGTCCCGGATCAGGTCCGCGATCTCGTCGTCGACCGGTCCGCCGTCACGCTCGCGGGCGGTCGCCGCGACGCTGCCCTTGAACAGCGTGACGCCCGGCGTGGGGACCAGCACCTCGCCGATGAAGCCCGCGTCGAGCAGACGCTCGGCGAGGTCGGCGGGGTGGACCGCGACGAACCGGTCGGACTCGACCAGCCATTCCAGGCCCTCGTGCAGGGCGCACTCCCAGGCGAGCCGGGCGTCGGCGATCAGCTCGCCCAGCGACCCGGGCATGGGCTCGGACCGCCAGGCGGCGTTGAGCCGGGCGGCCTCCTCGCGGATGGTCATCTCCGACCGGTCCATGGCGAGGGGGCGTTCCTCGGGGTGCAGGCGGGTCAGCTCGCCCAGCGCCAGGGCGGTGGCGTGCAGGGCGATGGCCGGCGCGACCGAGGCCCGCCAGCGGTCGGCGTCTTCCGTGTCCGGCAGGGCGACGGCGGACTGGGCGAACTCGGTCCACCCGGCAAGGAGGGTGGCCCAGGTGAGGGGGGCCGGGGCGGGCGGGGGTTCAGATGGCATCGGGAAGGTTAGAGCGGGCGGCCGGGTGCAGCGTCGCACGCGCGCCATCCCAACATGCCTGTTTCGCCGCCCGGTCACATCAGCCGCGGCCTGACTACTCCCCATTTTAAGGGAGATATCCAGGCCCCTCGGCAGCTTGCAAACACCAAAAATATGCTTTGGCCACCGAAAACCAGAGAAATTTCACTGGATCATGGGGCTTTCACCTTCCGGCAAGGCCCCGGTCCGATTACTCTCAATCAGCCAGAGCGAACCACCGTTCTGGGCATCGCTCTGGAAAGTCGCACGCAATCCAAGAGAGAAAGCAGAGGAGACACAATGAAGATCAAGTACGCGTTGGGGATCGCCGCCGGTCTTGCCGTCGCCGGCACCGCTCAGGCTCAGAGCCTGACTTTCAACCTGTCCGGGTACACCGTCGCCAGTATCCAGCAACAGTTCGGCGCCCTGAACTTCGACACGCCCGGCATGGTCGTCTCGGACATCAGCTGGAACATCACCTACTCCGGATCGACCGTCTCGGGCTCCTGGGCCAACGAGATGTCGATCGAGCTGGTCGGGCCGGGCGCGGCCGCGAACACCCCGATCGCTTCCAGCGCCATCACCGGCGGTTAGTACGCGGGCACCCCCGGCAACAACGGCACGTTCATCTGGGGCGCCCTGGCCGCTCCGTGGAACAGCTCCGGCCTGTTCAACGCGGGCGGTGACCCGAACTCCTACGGCTGGACGGCCCCCGGCTCGACCGCCTCCTTCGCCTCCAGCGGCTCGCTGACCGCCAACGCCCCCGGCGCGTCGCTGCTCGGCGCTTCGGGCACCGGCACCTGGACGCTCAACATCTTCGACAGCTATCAGGACACCGGCGTGCAGGGCAGCTTCGGCTCCGGGTCGTTCATCACGATCACCTTCGTGCCGACCCCCAGCGCGCTCGCCCTGTTCGGCGTGGCCGGCGCCGTCGGCGCCCGTCGTCGCCGCGCGTGATCGAACGGTGACCATCGCATGAACCGCGAGCCCCGCCGGCTTCCCGCCGGCGGGGCTTTTTTTCGCGCACGCCGCCAACGAAATGCCCCCGGGCCGTGGTGGGCATGCCCGGGGGCGTCGCCGGGGGTGGCGGGCGACAAGGAGGCGTCGCGCGGCCCCGGCGGGGTGGGGCGTGGCCGCCTCGCGGCGGCGGTTCGGGTGGATGGGGCGGCGGCCCGGGCGGGGTGGTCAGGGTCCGGCGGTCGGACGTCGTTTCGGGCGCCCCTTGGCCTTCCGGCCCGGCCCGTCGTGCGTCCGAGGGTGACGGGGTCCGGCTGGTCCTTGCCAGTCCCCGCAGCGCACACTCCGTTTGCTTGCTGACCGTGCTCCTCCGAGGCCCTGCCGATTCGCGCCGGGCCGCCGTCCATCCGGTTGGGGTTCCCCGGCCCTTGCGGGCCGGGTGTTTCGAGAGGCCGTCCTTGTCGGCGCGGCCTGTACGCGCCCGCGGCGCGACCGGTCAGCTGCAGCCCATCGAGTTGCCGCAGTTCAGGCACTTGTAGCAGGTGCCAGAACGCACGGTGATGGTGCCGCAGACGTCGCAGGGGGGCGCATCGCCGGCGGACTCGAGGGCGGCGGAAAGGGCGGACGGGCCGGAGCGCTGGACCACGACGGTCTGCTCGCCGGCGGTCGCCCCGGCCAGGACGCGGGGCTTCATCTCCGCCTCGGACTCGGCGAGGATGCGCCGGGCGTTGCCGGTGGCGATCCGCCGCTCGCCCGCGAGGGCCTCGGTCTTCTCCGGGGCGTCCTCGCCCGGGCGGCGCGGGGCGTTGGCCTCGCGGTAGCCGGGGATGAACTCCATGCCGAGCCAGCGGAAGATGTAGTCCACGAGGCTCTTGGCGAAGGGGATGTCCCGGTTGGTGGTCATGCCCGCCGGCTCGAAGCGCTGGTGGGTGAACTTCTTGACCAGGCTCTCCAGCGGCACGCCGTACTGCAGGGCGACGGAGGTGGCCGTGCCGAGCGAGTCCATCAGGCCGCCGATGGTCGAGCCCTCCTTGGCCATGGTGATGAACAGCTCGCCGGGCATACCGTCCTCGTAGATGCCCACCGTCAGGTAGCCCTCGTGGCCGGCGACGTTGAACTTGTGGGTGATCGAGCGGCGCGTCTCGGGCAGGCGGCGGCGCATCGGGCGGTGGACGATCTCCACCTCCTTCTTGACGACGATGCGGACGTTGCCGCCCGCCGCGGCGCCGACCAGCTCCCCGAGGTCCTCCTCGACCTCGGCCAGGGCCAGGGCGTCCGCGTCGTCCTCGCCGCGTTCCTCCTCGATGTCCGAGTCGGAGCGGACGTTGAGCGGCTGGCTGAGCTTGCATCCGTCGCGGTAGAGGGCGTTGGCCTTCAGGCCCAGCTCCCAGCTCATGCGGTAGGACTGCTTGATGTCCTCGACCGTGGCGTCGTTGGGCAGGTTGATGGTCTTGGAGATGGCGCCGGAGATGAAGGGCTGGGCGGCGGCCATCATGCGGATGTGCCCCCCCACTTCGATGAAGCGGACGCCGGTCTTGCCGCAGGTGCTGGCGCAGTCGAACACGGCGAGGTGCTCGGGCTTGACGTGCGGGGCGCCCTCGATGGTCTGCGTGCCGCAGACGAGCTGGTTGAGGTACTCGATCTGGGCGCCGGTCAGGCCGAGGCGGCGGAGGGCGTTGAAGCCTGGGTCGGCCTTGGCCTGGGCGGGGTCGAAGCCCAGGCGGGACAGGGCGTCGTCGCCGAGCGACCAGGCCCCGAAGGCGAAGCCGAGCTCGAACACGCCGGGCAGGGCCGCGGTGATGGCGTCCAGGTCGGCCTCGCTCAGGCCCTTGGCGCTCAGCCATTCGCGGAACGAGCGGCCCTCGCCGTCCTCGACGCCCGCGGGCATGGGGACGTTCAGGTCCAGGGCGCCCAGGAGGTAGCGGAGCACGTCGTCGGCCTGCTCGGGGCTGTAGCCCAGGGCGCGGAGGGCCGG
>CAYXFA010000022.1:0-44958 GCA_964464165.1 uncultured Phycisphaeraceae bacterium
CCCGGGGGGGCCCGGGGGCCCCCGCTCCCCCCCGCCCCGCGCCCCGGGGGGGGGGGGGGGGGGGGCCGCAACGCACGGCTTGGGGCGGGCAACAATCGGGGGATGCGGCCGGTGTTTCGCGAAGTGCAGCCGTGGTGGATGAACCGGTTTCTGCTGGCGTTTTTGCCGCTGGAATCGCTGTTTCTGACGGCGGTGCTGGGGGCGGTGGCGGCGCGGGCGCCTTGGAAGGACCGGTGGGTGCTGCTGGGGGTGTGGGTTCTGGGCGCGGTGGTCATCCCCGCGGCGTTCCTGGCGTGGCGTCTGGTGATCACGGTGACGGCGGACACCCTGCGGGCGGGGTTCGTGGGCGTGCCGGGGTGGCGGATCCCGCTGTCGGAGGTGGAGGACGCGGAGGTGGTCCGTGTGGACGCGATGCGCGACTTCCGCGGGTGGGGCTGGCGGTCCAGCCGCACGCACGGGAGGGTGCTGAACGTGTGGGGGGACCGGGCGGTGCGTCTGACGCTGCGGGGCGGGAAGGTGCGCACGCTGGGCACGCAGCGTCCGGAGGAGCTGGCCGAGGCGGTGCTGACGGGGGCGATCGCGGCCGGACGCGGGGCGGGCCCGGGCGGGGCCGCGGCGGATCACTCGGCCTTGGGGACCTCGAAGGCGTAGTTGCGGTCGCGCATGGGGTAGAGCTCGGGGGCGAGGGGCTTGATGGGGACGGAGGTGGCGGCGGCGGTCAGGCCGGTCGCGCCGCGTTCGGTGGCGTTGCGGATGGTGATCTGCTCGGCGGGGGGGCCGAGGAGTTCGAACCAGAAGACGGCCTCCTCGTCCCAGGAGGCGGTGACGATTTCCGTTCTCAGCCAGTAGACGAGTTCGTCGTCGGGCTTGGCCCCCCAGAGGACGAGCTCGCGCGGGCGGCGGATGCGGAGGGCCTCGCTCTTGCCGCGGGCGATCTCGACCGGGCGTCCGTCCTGGCGTGGGAGCACGGGGCGGCCCTCGAGGCGGACGCGGTCGCCGACGTGGAGGCTGACGCGGACGGTGTGGCTGGAGGCGTTGACGACCTCGGTGGAGACGATGGGGTCGCGGGTGGTCTTTTTGCCGGAGGAGGAGCAGCCGGCAAGCGGGGCGGCGAGGGCGGCGCACAGGGCCACGGCGGCGGTAACGGCGGAAAGGGAGATGCGGACGGCTTGGTGGGTCGAGAGCATAGACAGTCTGTCGTCGATCCCCACGGCCCCACTTGAAAATGCCACTGAGTCAAACTGCCGGCGGAACTCTGGGAATCCCCTTGACGGTCACTTTGTAACCGAGGGCTGTGAGCGATCTCACTGAATTCATCAGAGTTAACTGGCTAAAGAATGGCAATCGCTGGCGAACGGCATCGGTATCAGCTCCCATGAGAGCATAAACGACTTCGTAGTCAGTCGGCTTAAATCCGGTGGCGGGGATTTGCCCGGGAAATGCCGGGTTGACTTCGGTGATCTTTCGACGTGTCTCGATTAGAAACGCAGGATCATGAACGAGCATCTCACCGCTGTTGCGTCCTTGCATAAAGAGATGGCTCAATCCAGAACTGCATTTATCGCGCCGCTTGACATGAATGATCTGTCTGTTGGTGGTGAGCAAATCACAAATCTCAACCGCAGAAGAGTTGCCGTAGCAGCGGGCAAGCTTCTTGTCAAGAAGTAGGACCGATGTATCGGCATTCGCCGCATCCTCATTATACTTGCCTTCTGGATCGGAACCGTTCCAGCCTGGCAACTGCACCGCCGATTCGGGCAGACTGCCGACAAAATTGCGCACGATCGTGGCGAAGTGCTGGTTGAGCTTAAACCACGAGCCATTAGTAAGCACATACAAGTGGCCCTGAAAATCGACCTCCGCGACGATGCACTTGTAGATTGACTGGCCGCGAACCATGCTCGGCTGATCGACCCGCTTGATCCATATGGCATGGTTGTCCCGCATATGGTGCACCAACAACGGCACCTGCCGCTTACGCGCGGCGAGATAGCCGGGAATGCTCAACTCCTGAACAGGTTCGCCGTCTTTTCGATATGCGACATACTCTACGTCGATTGGGTCAAGCGGTTCGGGTACGGCAAGGCTGATGCTGCCAATAGCGTTTGCATCGATAAGACGAATCAGTTCGGTGTCGAGCTGCCCAACCAGTGTGGCACTTTTCACCCGGGCCAGATTATCCACCCACTGATAGTTCTCCTGATAATCCGTGCGATGAAACGCCGCAAGGAGCGCGGCTGCGGTGGCGCCGAGTGTAGCTATTTCCACCCGGGCAATGATTGCTAGCGTCTGCTCCGACCCCGCGACATCGCGGCAAACATTTGGTTCCTTGCTCTCCCCCGCGACGGCCCGCATGATGTCGCGGTTTACATCGAGACCGAAGGCATCGACCGACCCTTTGCTACTCAGATGAATGCGGGTGTGCTTAGTCCGCTCCTCAAAGGTGTGCAGGTCGATGCTGGTGAGAGTTCCCGGCTTGCTTAGATTTAACGCTGTGCGCAGGCCAAAGTCCGGTTCACACCGATCAACATCGATCAGGTGCCTACCTTGGCCAAATGTGAAAGCAACGATGCGCGTCCCAATATTCAGAAATAGTACCGCGGCTTGAGACGTAGTTTTAAATTCAGGAAGTTCATCGTCGAAACCCGGCTGAAGGAAATCTCGCCACTTTGGAGCGTTGCGTCGACCATCTCGGTACCAGAGTGTTCCCTCATAGCCCATTCCAGCCTTGACCGCCATGTAGCTCAGCTCGTCAGGAGCGCGGAGCGCATCGCGAGCATCCGTCACAGTTTCAAGAAGCAGAAAACATCGGAGAGCAGTTAGAGGGGGCTGATTAGCATCAGGCATTAAGTGGTTCTCGGAGGTGTTCGACGATCAGGTCAATATCGCTGTTGGGGCCGAAACGGTTTGTCAGGATGGAATCGAACAGGAATACGCGCACGACGCCGGCGCGGCGGCAGGCTTCGCCGATGCGGGCAGGGTCGAACTCGATTCCGTGGAGGCGGGGCATCGGGAGCATTGTAACGTCGGTCGGCGCTGCGGTTTCTGGTCGTGCTCTTCGAGGACGAAGAGCACGGCACCGTGCTGGCGGGGCTCAGGCCTTGACCGCCCGCTCCAGCTCCCCGCTGTCGATCTTGACCATGCCCATCATCGCCCCCATCGCCTTGGCGGCGGTGGACGGGTCGTTGATGAGGTCGATGAGGCGTTTGGGGTCGATCTGCCAGGAGACGCCGAAGTGGTCGGTGATCCAGCCGCAGGCGACGGGTGTGCCGCCGGCGGCGACGAACTTGTCCCAGTATTCGTCGACTTCCTCCTGGGTGTCGCAGACGACGGCGATGGAGATGGCGTTGGTGAACTGGAACTGCGGGCCGCCGTTGAGGGCGACGAACGGGCGGCCGTCGAGGGTGAACTCGACGGTCATGACGTCGCCGGGCTTGAAGGGGGTCGGGACGCCGAGGTCGGGGTAGTGGGTGACGCGGTTGATCCTGGAGTTGGGGAAGACGGAGGTGTAGAAGCGGGCGGCCTCCTCGGCGCGGCCGTCGAACGTCAGGAAGGTGGTGATCTGGGGCATGGGGGAGTGTAGGGGTGATCGCCCGGGGGAGAAGAGGAAGAGGTACGCGGAGGTGCAGAGATCACGCAGAGGGCGCAGAGGTGATGCTTTTTAACGCGAAGACCGCGAAGGTCGCGAAGATCTGGGGCGGATCAGGAACCGCTCTGAGCGATCTGGTCTTTAGAGACGGTGACGATCGGGGCGACCGCTTCGAGCCCTCCGCGATCTTCGCTTTGAGAATCCTGCTGCCCGGCCTTCCTCAGCGTTCTCTGCCACCTCTGCACCTCCGCGTACCTCTTCAGGCGCGGGGGCGTCACTCGCTCTTGACGGCGCCGGAGCCGCCGTGCTGGTAGACGCCTTTTTCGATCTGGTCGATGAGTTCGACGCAGCGTTCGGGGGTGAGGTTCTCGTGGAGGTCGGCGTTGAAGAGCGCGGTGGGGGCGGTGCCGCAGGAGCCCATGCATTCCTGCTCGATGAGGGTGAACCTGTTGTCGGGGGTGGTCTCGCCGACGTCGATGCCGAGGCGGGCCTTGATGGCCTCGGTGCAGGCGGTGGCGTTGCAGAACTCGCAGGCGATGGAGCGGCAGACGCCGATGAGGACCTCGCCCTTGGGCTTGGTCCAGTATTCCTCGTAGAAGGTGACGGTGTCGTAGACCTCGGCGGGGGTGATGCCCAGGAGTTCGGCGACTTCGAGCATGGCCTGGGGGGGCACCCAGCCGTAGTGGTGCTGGACCATGTGGAGGGCGGGGAAGAGGGCGCCTTTGCGGACCTCGTAGCGGGGCAGGTACGTGTTGACCAGCTCGTCCCGCATGGCGGGCGTCAGGTAGGGCTCGCTGCGTCGTTCGATCCGGGTGCCGGCCGAGTTCTTGGTGATCCACGCCATGATGGCGGATCGTAGCCGGGGGCGGGGCCGGGCTCAGGGTTCGGCCGGTTGGTCGGGTGCCCGCTCGACGCGAACGCTGACGGGCTCCCAGGAGTCCTGGCCGGCCCCGGCGACGGTGGCGGTCCACCGGCCGCGTCGGAGCCGGTGGCGCTCGGGGGTGGCGCCCATGTCCTCGGGGCGGGCGACGCGGAGTTCGACGGGGTCGAGCGGGGGGGCCTCGATGGGGCCGAGGACGGCCTCGCGGTTGGGGGGGATGCGGGCGGAGGCGAGGGTCTCCTGGCGCACGAGGTTGCGGGCGTTGGTGAGCGCGGCGTCGACGGTCATGGACGACTCGTTGACGACGCGGACCTCGTAGGTGGGGTTGACGGAGCAGCCGGTCAGGCAGGCGGCGAGGGCGAGACCGGCGATGGGGCGGGTGCGCATGGGCAAGCCTAAGCGCTCGGGGCGGGGCGCCGCGACGGACCGGCCCGGGATGGCTCCCGGGCCGGTCATCGGGCGCGTGCGTTCCGTGTCAGCGCCGGCGGCGGGCGGCGATGAGGCCGGCGGCGGTGAGGAGGCCGGCGCCTGCGGGGGCCGGGACGGCGGGGTATTCCAGCGTGACGCTGATCCAGTCGCTCTGGTCGCTGTAGTAGTTGACGGCGGAGGAGTTGGTCAGGGTGATGGTCACCAGGCCGTCGGCGGTGATGGCGGCCATGTCCGCCGCGGAGATGGTCCAGCTCTGGATGGCGTGGTTCTGGAACAGGTCGACCGGGCCGGAGAAGGCCGAGTCGGCGAAGCCGACGTCGGACGCGATGCCGTCCACGTCCCAGGTCATGGTCTCGAGACTGGGCGGGAAGACGCTGTAGTCGCCCAGGGCCTCGACGGTAATGACGCCCGCCCCGTCGGACAGGGAGACGGCGGCGAAGTCGAACACGAAGACTTGGCCGTCCTGGGTGATGCTGCTCATGCCGTACAGGACGTCGGCGTGTGCGGCGCCGGCGAGCGATAGCACGCCGATGGCGGTCGCGGTGCGGATCATGGTTGTCCCTCTTCTCTCTTGGGTCTCTCGTGTCAATCCCGGCGCTCGCGGGCGGCGGCCGGCTCTCTGGCACAAGGTTACCGGATCGGAGGGGTCTGACCAAAGGGAAATCCCGGATTCGTGGCGGGGGGGGTGGACCATGCGTCGCGGGCGGCTTCGTTGAGCGGCCGGACGCCGATCTCGCTGCGGAACGGCGCCACGTGGCCGTGGGTCACGATCCCGATGAGGGCCCAGCGGCCGTCGCGCTCGACGAACGCCCCGCCGCCCGAAATGCCATCCAGCCACGACCCGCCCGCTCCGGGCGCCGCGACGCGGTAGCCGTTCCACGCGTTGAGGCGCGTGACGCGGCCTTCGATGACAACCGGTGGCGGCGGGCGCCACCCGGGGCTTTCGCCCCCCTCCAGCAGGAGCGTGCCGCCCCAGGATCCGGAAACCATCCGTGGGGGGTAGCCGATGAGGACGCAGCGCTCGCCCAGGACGGGTTCGGCCAGGGCCGCAACGGGCGGGGCGTCCATGGGCGTGACTTCGAGCAGCGCCCAGTCGCCCATTGGCCTCCTGGGGTCGCCCCGTTCGAGCACGCGTGCGGGCCGGGGGAGGTCTCCGACGACGCTCAGCGACGGCGACTGCGCCTCGCCCGGGTCGGCGAGGGCGCCGACCACGCAGTGGCTGGCGGTCAGGAGGCGGTCCGGGGCCAGGACCACGACCGACCCGCCTCGGACGGGCAGGTGCGTGGGCTTCCCGACCTCCAGGCGGTCCAGGTCGGCCCGCCGCACGGTCAGCATGGGCAGGACGGAGGCGGCGGCGCGGGCGAGCGCGGGGTCGGCGGCGACCGTCCGGGCGTCGAGCGGTCGCGGCGCGGCGCACGCACCGACCCCGAGCGCCAGGGCGGCCGCCAAGACGCACGCCGCTGCGCGGCCGGCGACGCCTATCGGCGCTCCTTGACGGTCGCGGCTTTTCGGGAGGGGGCCGCTGGGGCTGGCGGTGGCGAGGACGGGGCGGCCACGCCGAGCGGCGCGGGCTGGCGCGACGCCTCGGGCCGCGCCACGCCCCTCGGCCGCTCCCTGACAGTCGCGGCTGGTCGGGGCCGTGAAACTCACGGGCAGCCGGCGTTGAGTTCGTTGAGGTACGCGACGAGGTCGAAGAAGTCGACCACGCCGAACGGGGCGACGAGGTCGGCGATCGAGCAGGGGCGGGGCGGGGGGGGGGCGCCCGCGCCGGCGGAGTACTGGACCGCGCCGACGGCGAAGACGCTGTTCGGGCGGAGGTAGACCGCCTGGAACGAGCGGGCCGGGGTGTGCAGCACGCAGAAGACGCTGCCGTTGGCCACGTAGCCGACCTCGGGCATGTTGGTCATGTTCACGTTGAAGTCGCCCGCGGGGTCGTGGATGGTGAAGACGAGGCGGAGGCCTTCGGAGTCGGTCGAGGTGACGAGGAACTCGAGCGCATCGGTGCCGGCGTTGTACACGGCCCGGGCGGTGCTGTTGGTGGGGTTCAGGTCGTAGCGCCGGGCGCCTTGGCCGCCGATCATGGTGGTGACGGCGAACTCGTGGTCCTGCACGGCGAACTCGACGCTGCTGGCCGTGGCGTCGGTCGGGCCCTCGGTGGTGCTGAAGTTGAACGAGCCTGCGAGGGAGGCGAAGTTCCACGACGCGGTCGGGATCGGGCCGAGCGTGTCGAGCGAGAGGTTGGAATCGTTCAGGTGGGAGGCGACGGTCAGCTTCTTCCACTGGGCCGTGGCCTGTGGGGCGAGCGAAGCGAGGACGAACAGACCGAGCATGATCGCGCGCATGGGAGATCTCCGTGGGATGGGGTGCAAAGCACCCCAACATACCACCGAAAACGCCCGGATCGACCGGATTTCGAACAAACCGGTTTGGTTATGGGACGGTCAGCGGTCCAGCTCGGCCGCCACGATGTTGATCGAGCCGAGCACGGCGACGATGTCGCTGAGCAGGTGGCCTTCGAGCATCTTGGCGCCGACCTGGTAGTTGATGAAGCTGGGCGGGCGGGTCTTGACGCGGAAGGGGAACTTGCTGCCGTCGGAGACCACGTAGTAGCCCAGCTCGCCGTTGGAGGTCTCGTTGCAGCCGTAGGCCTCGGCGACGGGGGGCTCCCAGCCGCGGTTGGTCATGATGATCTCGAAGTGCTGGATGAGTCCCTCGATCGAGCCGTACACGTCCTTCTTGCTCGGCTTGACGATCTTGGAGTCGCTGAAGGCGTCGACGGGGCCCGGGGGGATGTTGTCGATGAGCTGCTCGATGATCTTGGCCGACTGCTTGATCTCCTCCAGCCGGACGAGGAAGCGGCAGTAGGCGTCGCCGTCGTAGGCGAGCGGGACGCTGAACTTGACGGCCTCGGCGCCCTGGCCGTCCCAGTTGTCCTTGTAGCACAGGTAGGGCTCGTCCTTGCGCAGGTCGCGGCGGACGCCGGAGCCGCGGGCCATCGGCCCGGAGAGGGACCACGCGATGGCCTCGTCGTGGGTCATCACGCCGATGCCCTGGGTGCGGTCGATGAAGATCCGGTTGCGGTTGACGAGGCCCTCGACGTCGCGCAGGGCCTGCGGCAGGTCGTCGTGGATGAACGACTTGACCATCCGCTTGAAGACCTCCTCGTCGGGGATGTCCTTCATGATGCCGCCGACGCGGGTCCAGTCCGGGTGGAAACGCTGGCCGGAGACGTAGTCGACGATGTCGTAGATCTTCTCGCGCGGGTTGAAGGCGTAGAGGAACACCGTCAGCGCGCCCACGTCCAGGCCGACCGCCGCGACGCAGAGCAGGTGGTCCTGGATGCGGGCCAACTCGGCCATGATCGTGCGCAGCACCTTGCACTTCGGCGTGATCTCGATGCCGAAGAGCTTCTCCACCGCGTGGTGCCAGCAGATGTCGTTGGCGATCGGGCTCAGATAGTTCATCCGGCTGACGATCGTGACGTACTGGTTGTAATCCAGGTGCTCGCCGAGCTTCTCGAAGCCCGAGTGCAGGTAGCCGATGTGCGGCGTGCAGCGGGCGATCCGCTCGCCGTCCAGCTCCAGCACCAGGCGCAGGGTCGTGTGGGTCGCGGGGTGCTGGGGCCCGAAGTTGAGGACCCACCGGTCGCCCGTGTCGACGTGCTCGGCCAGGTAGTCGAGCCGGTCGGAGTCTGGGGTGATCCCCTGGTCTGGTTTGAGCGTGTACGGCATGGACGGGTCCTCAGGGCGAGCGGTGTGGCGATCTTAGGAGTGTCCGGCCGTTGCGAGCCGCGATAGCGCGGGCACCCGGATACGGGCGTCGGCCTAATCGTCGTTCCCGGCGACCCCGGGCGGGTTGCCGGGGCTATGGCCGCCCCGCCGAAAACCCCCGCCCGCGGGTCGAGTCGCCCCCGACGCCGCCCGTCCCTCCGTCGCCTCCGTCCCCCCCCGCACTGTCGTCCGATCCGCCGTTCCCCGGCACCGCCATTCGTGCGAGTCCGTGTCGTCGTAGTCACCCGGATGGGTTTGATCTCAGGACATCCACACGCTTCAACAAAGTTCGTCGAACGAGCCCGAAGACAGTTCACGGGCACGGGGCGACGCGTGGGAGAAAAGGTGCCGCCCGTGCCGAGCGAGCCTGCGGTCCCCGAACCCGTGCCCGCGGTGTCGTTCTCTATGTCGTGATTGATGTCGATCGCATGGAACAGGTCGGCCCGCCCACGCTCTACCATCCCCCCCATGATCGGCGACGGCTGGACCGACACGAACGAGCAGCGCGCCCGCGACGCCCGGCCCACGCCCGACCGGCCCCGGCGGGTCGCGGTCGTCACGGGCACGCGCGCCGAGTTCGGGTTGCTCGCGCCGGTCATGGAGGCCGTGCGCGACCGGCCCGACTGCGAACTGCTCGTCATCGCCGCGGGCTCGCACCTGGTCCAGCCCGGGCTGACCTTCCACGAGGTCAAGGCCCGCTTCCCGGTGGCGGACTCGATCCCCATGCAGACCGCGGGGAAGGTGGGGCGGACGCACGACGTGGAGGCGCTGGGCAAGGGCGTCGGGCGGTTCGGGCGGTCGTTCGACCGGCTGCGGCCGGACTGGGTCGTCGTGCTGGGCGACCGGATCGAGGCCTTCGCCGCGGCGGCCGCGGCGTCGGTGGGGGGGTTCGCGGTCGCGCACGTCCACGGCGGCGACCGGGCCGAGGGCGTGGCCGACGAGGCCATGCGCCACGCGATCACCAAGCTGGCCCACCTGCACCTCGCGGCGACCGAGACCAGCGCCGAGCGCATCCGGCGCATGGGCGAGCCGGACGCCAACGTGGTCGTGATCGGCTCGCCCGCCGTGGACGGGCTGGCGGCGATCGGGCCGATGGACGACGCGGCGTACGCCGGGCTGGGCTCGCCGCGGGCGGTGGTGCTGTTCCACCCAACGGGGCGCACCGACGAGGCCGAGGAGCACGCCACGCACGCCGTGCTCGAAGCGATGCGCGGCGTGCCCACGCTGGCCCTGCACCCGAACCTGGACCCGGGGCGTCACGGCGTGATGCGCGCCCTGACCGACGCGCCGTCCAACGTGCGCATCGTGCCGCACCTGGAGCGCTCGCGATTCGTCGCGCTGCTCAAGCGCCTCGCGGTGTCGGGCGGGGCGCTGGTCGGCAACTCCTCCGCCGGGCTGATCGAGGCCGCGGCCCTGGCCTGCCCCAGCGTGGACGTGGGCGACCGCCAGGCGGGGCGGGAACGCTGCGAGGGGCTCACGCTCCACGCGCCGGAGTCGCCCGCGCGCATCCGCGAGGCCTTCGACCGGCTCACGAGCCGGCCCCCCGGGCCCCGGGATCACCCCTTCGGCGACGGCCGGGCCGGCCCCCGCGCCGCCCGGGAGCTGGCCGAGCGCGACCCCCACGCGCCCGGGCTGCTCCGCAAGCGCTGCGTGTACTGACCGGTTCTCGGACCTTGCGAGCGGTCTGGCCCGCCCCGATGCCGGGGGTCCGGGCGGTGGCGGCCAAGTCGCCACCCGGGATCGCCGATGTCGAGGGCGGAACCCTCAGCACAAGGAGCGCGGGATGCCTGTCACGGAAGAGCAGCGTCAACAGGTCGTCGAGAGCGCGATCCGCGAGATTTCGCACATCGCCACGCTCCCGGAGGTCACGCTCCGCATCATCGAGCTTGTCGAGGACCCCACCAGCACCGCCCAGGACCTGCACGCGGTCATCTCCAACGACCCCGCGCTCTCCAGCCGCATCCTGAAGGTCGTCAACTCCTCCTTCTACGGCCTCCCCGGGCAGATCTCCTCCATCAACCGCGCCATCGTGATGCTCGGCCTCAACGCGGTGAAGAACATCGCCATCGCGGCCAGCCTGGCCAAGCTGTTCCGGGGCGGGGAGCTGACGCCCACCTTCTCGGCCAAGGAGCTCTGGAACCACTCGAACGCCACCGCCATCGGCTGCAAGATGCTCAGCGACGCGATGGGCATGGGCCTGGGCGACGAGGCGTACCTGGCCGGGCTGATCCACGACATCGGCATCATGGTCGAGATGCAGTACGACCGCTCCAAGCTCATCGACGCCCTGGACAAGACCGGCGCCGGCCCGGACGGCGTCCCGACCGAGTCCCTGCTGGCCGCGGAGGAGGCCGTGTTCGGCGCCACGCACCAGCACTTCGGCCAGGGCCTGTGCTCGAAGTGGAAGTTCCCCGCGCCGTTCGCGGCGGCCACGGGCTTCCACCACAACCCGACCGCCGCGCCGAGCGAGCAGTCCAAGCTGGTCGCCGTGGTCCACGCCGCGGACTGCCTGGCCGGCCGCCTGGAGCACGGTTTCCGCCTGGACAACCCGACCTGCCAGATCCACCGCGAGGTGCGGGACGTCCTGAACCTCAGCGACGAGAAGATCGCCGAGCTGACCGAGCGCCTCCAGCGGCTCGTGTCCGACTCGACGAACATGATCTGACCGGAGCGGCCGGCCCGCTAGCCCACGCGCTCGCGCCAGAACCCCAGCCGGTCGTGCCTGGTCAGGTCGAAGGCCAGGGGCGTGATCGTCACGCGCCGTTCGAACAGCTCGTGCACGTCGGTGCCCGGGTCCGTGCCGCGGAAGTCCAGCCCGTGGCCCGCGGCCCAGTAGTACACGTCCCCGCCGGGCGAGAGGCGCCGGTCGTACTTGTCGACCAGGGCGTGCACGTTCATGGGGCACACGACCAGCTCGGGGCTGTCGGTCAGGTACTCGGTCGCGGGGACGTTGATCGAGATCGCCTCGTGTGGGTCGGGCAGGCCGCCGCGCAGCAGCCGGTCGATCACGGCCCGGGCGACGCGGGCGGCGCGGTCGAACTCCACCGGCCGGCGGTCGATGTGCAGGGACACGGCGATCGAGGGGACGCCCAGGAAGGCGGCCTCCAGGGCGGCGGCGACGGTCCCGGAGTAGAGCACGTTGATGCCGCAGTTGGCCCCGGCGTTCATGCCTGAGATGACCAGGTCGGGCCGGGTTCCCTCCCCGAAGCGTTCGGCCCAGAGGTTGGTCAGGGCGAGCTTGGTGCAGTCGGCGGGGCGGCCGTCCACGGCGACTGCGTCGTGGCCGTTGAGGCGGGTGTGGGTGGTCATCAGGGGCTGGTGGAAGGTCACCCCGTGGCCGGTGGCGCTCTGGACGGTCAGGGGCGCGACCACGTGGACCTCGCCCAGGGGTTCGCCTTCGAGCAGGGCCCGGTGCATGGCCGCGATCCCGGGGGCGTGGATGCCGTCGTCGTTGGTCAGGAGGATGCGCATGGACGCAGAGCCTAGGGCCCGGCCCGGTTGGCCCGGCGGGGGCCCGTCCCTATCCTCTGCCCAGGGCGGCCTTTTCGCTCCGCCCGGACGCGGAAGGACCTTCCTTGGACACGAAAGCCTCGATCCTCGACGCCATCGGCAACACCCCGCTCGTCCGCCTCAACAAGGTGGT
Source organism: uncultured Phycisphaeraceae bacterium (assembly GCA_964464165.1). Taxonomy (GTDB): domain Bacteria; phylum Planctomycetota; class Phycisphaerae; order Phycisphaerales; family UBA1924; genus UBA6054. The sequence continues at coordinate 12,312 of CAYXFA010000022.1, forward strand.
TCCCCCGGGGTCCGCCGAGGTGTTCGTCAAGTGCGAGTACATGAACCCGGCCGGGTCCATCAAGGACCGCATGGCCTGGTACATCATCGAGCAGGCCGAGAAGAACGGGCTGCTCAAGCCCGGCGGCACCATCGTCGAGAACACCAGCGGCAACACGGGCATGGGCGCGGCCATGGTCGCCGCGGCCAAGGGCTACAAGGCCGTGTTCACCATGCCCGACAAGATGTCCAAGGAGAAGATCGACGGGCTGCGCGCCTTCGGCGCCCAGGTCATCATCACCCCGACCGACGTGCCCGGCGACTCGCCCGACCACTACGTCAACGTGGCCAAGCGCATCGCCGCGGAAACCCCCGACTCGTTCTACCTCGACCAGTACCACAACCAGTGGAACATCGAGGCCCACGACAAGCTCACCGGCGAGGAGATCTACCGCCAGACCGACGGCGGGCGGGTGGACGCCGTCGTCGCGGGCACCGGCACCGGCGGCACGATCTCGGGCATCGGGCGCTGCTTCAAGCGCCACGGCTCGAAGGCCCGCATCGTCGGCGTGGACCCCCTGGGGTCGGTCCACTACGCCGTGTTCCACACCGGCAAGCCCAGCACGCCCTACGTCTACAAGGTCGAGGGCCTCGGCGAGGACATCGTCTGCCGCGCCTTCGACCCCTCGGTCGTGGACGAGATGCACCAGGTCAACGACTACGAGTGCTTCACCATGGCCCGCCGGCTCGTCCGCGAGGAGGGCCTTTTCTGCGGCGGGTCGTCGGGCGGCATGGTGCACGTCGCCTGCAAGCTCGCCAAGGAGATGGGCCCGGGCAGGAAGATCGTCGCCATCCTGCCGGACTCGGGCACCCGCTACGTGACCAAGTACCTCGACGACGAGTGGATGCGGATGCACGGCTTCCTCGAGGCCCCGCGCGGGCTGGGCCTCATCGAGGACCTGCTCCGCCCCGGGCGCCCGGTGGTGACCGCCGGCGAGGACGACACCGTCGGCTCGGTCATCGCCCTGCTCCGCGACCACGGCATCTCCCAGGTTCCGATCATCGACGCCTCGGGCAAGCCCGCGGGCATCGTGCACGAGATCGACGTGCTCCGCGGCCTGCAGCGCGGCCGGGTGACGACCGAGTCGCCCGTCAAGGCCATCGAGTCCAAGATCGGCGGCATCGTGCACCCCAAGTCCCGCGTCGAGGAGCTTTACGGCGTCTTCGCCGCGAACGAGGCGGCCATCGTGATGAACGAGGGCCGCATCGTCGGGGTGCTCAGCGAGATCGACCTGATCGAGCACCTCGCCCGCCTGAACCAGCCCGTCCACGCGTAAGCCACGCGCCAACCCCGGAGACACGACGATGCACACCGGCCCCGAACACGGCTTCGGCACGCGCGCCATCCACGCCGGCCAGTCCCCCGACCCCGCCACCGGCGCGATCTGCACCCCGATCTACCAGACCTCCACCTTCGTGCAGAAGTCCCCGGGCGTGATCGTCGAGGAGTACGACTACTCCCGCGCCGCCAACCCCACGCGCAAGGCGTTCGAGAGCAACCTCGCCAGCCTGGAGAACGCCCGCCACGGCCTGGCGTTCTCCTCCGGCGTCGCCGCCACCGGCGCGGTCATCCACCTGCTCAGCGCGGGCGACCACGTGGTGCTCTGCGACGACGTGTACGGCGGGACCAACCGCATCTTCCACCGCGTCTTCGCGCAGCTCGGCATCGAGATCACCCTGGTCGACATGACCGACCTCGACGCCACGCGGGCCGCCTTCCGCCCCAACACCAGGCTCGCCTGGATCGAGACCCCGACCAACCCGATGCTCAAGGTGGTCGACGTCGCCGCCGTCGCCGCCATCGCCAAGGAGCACGGCGCAATCACCTGCGTCGACAACACCTTCTGCTCGCCCTACCTCCAGAACCCCCTGGACCTCGGGGCCGACGTGGTGTGCCACTCGACCACCAAGTACATCGGCGGGCACTCCGACGCCATCGGCGGCGTGCTGGCCACCAACGACGACGAGCTCCACCGCCGCCTGAAGTTCATCCAGCTCTCCGAGGGCGCCGTCCCCGGCATCCAGGAGTGCTTCCTGTTCCTCCGCTCCACCAAGACCCTCCACGTCCGCATGGAGCGCCACTGCGCCAACGCCTTGGCCGTCGCCCGCCATCTGGAGGCCCACCCCAAGGTCGAGCGCGTCATCTACCCCGGCCTGGAGAGCCACCCCCAGCACGCCGTCGCGAAGAAGCAGATGCGCCGCGGCTTCGGCGGCATGGTCACCATCTACCTCAAGGGCGGCCTGGCCGAGTCCAGGGCCATGCTCGAAAAGGTCCGCATCTTCGCCCTGGCCGAGTCCCTCGGCGGCGTCGAATCCCTCATCGAGCACCCCGCCATCATGACCCACGCCTCCGTCCCCGCCGACCAGCGCGCCAAGCTCGGCATCGCCGACAACCTCATCCGCCTCAGCGTCGGCATCGAAGACGTCGCCGACCTCATCGCGGACCTAGACCGGGCGATCGGGTGATCGCACTTCAGGGACCCTCTTCGGGCGGATCTGCGATCGTCAGCAACCGGTGGGTCCCAAGGCGCGGCTTCCGTGAAAAGAAGTGGGCGATGCGGGGACGCATCGCCCGCTCGGCGCTCTGGACGTAGACCAGATCGAAGTCGTCCAGAGCCTCCTGGAGATCTGACGGGGTGACGGATTGCCAGTGCACGAATGTGACGTCCTCGAAAAACTGCCGCAGCGTGGGCCGCAGATACTCCGCAACGAACGAATCGTGGACGATCAGAGTCCGGCCGGTGATCAGCCGTGCCCCCGCGGACCTGGATACGTAACGAGCCGGCTGGCGGTTCGCCGCGGGAGCTGGGGGGGGTCGGTCGACCCCAGGCATCTCCTTGCCGGCGTAATAGAACCGCTCCAACTTAATCCCGGGCCGCACCACCTCGAAGAAGTTCCACGCGGATACATCACCGAGATACCCGGCGAGACGGCTCAGATCCGACCGAAAATGCTGCGTCTGGATGTAACGCACGTCGGCGTCGTCCCACAAGCCGGGATCAACCGCGGCGATCATCGCCCGGGCCAGGATCATGGAGCCGTAGGACGAATGGTGCGATCCTGTCGGTTCGTACACGGGCTCCGCAGCGCCCTCCTTGGCTTCCATGAACAACGGCCACGGGTTCACCCGCTCGGGAACGCCCTCCGACGCGAACCAGGCGTGCAGCCGCTCACGGGCCGCCCGGGAGCGGCGCATCAGGCCGTCGAAGTGTGAGGTTAACTGTTCGGGATAGATGGTGTGCTTGTCCGGGGCCGGCACCATGATCAGGCGGGCACGGGGCGGGGTCTCCGTTACGTACTTTTCGAGAAGCTCGAACGCTTCGCGTACCTGCTTCTCGTCGCCCATGACCTCCGCGAAAGCGGGCAGATAAAACAGCCAGCCGTCGCGCCCGATCCCGATTTCTCCACTCATGCGATCGCCCAGGACCACCACTTCGATGTCCCACTTCGCCCGGACCAACGCCCGGCGAAAAGGGACGCGGTCGTTCACCGCCGCGTCCACCCCGGCCCAGGTTTCGCCGGCGATGAGCGCCCGGGCCGATGAAAACTCGGGAAACTCGGCGGGTTTGCGGCCTTCGACCTTCCGGATGAACTCGAGGGAATACCGGGAGGCCCACGGAGCGCTGGCCAGGGGCAACCCCAACATCGCCAGCACGCACAGCCCCGGGATGAAGTGGCTTTTCCGCATGTTCAGAACTGGAAATAGAGGAATGGCGAGAACGAACCCGTCGCGACGAGCAGGAGCGCCAGCGGCAGCCCCACCGCAACCACCACAACGCGGATCAATGCGATGATCCATCCATCGCCATCGTCCAGCCGGGGGCCGATGACCCACCAGTACGGGGCGATGAACGAGAGCGAACCGATACACAACGCGAGCACGGCACGCCCATCGATCGGCATCTGCGTGAGCGGGACCGACCCGTCACCGCCGGATGGCTCGAAGCCGAACATGGCGCCCACGTAACTCCACGCGTCTCCGATCGTGGCCGCGCGGAACAGCACCCATCCGATCATGACCACCAGCAGCGTCCAGGCCCGGGTCGGGATCAGGCGCAAGCCATGCGGGCGTTCGCGTCGGCCCCTGATCCGCTCGACCACCAGCCAGAATCCGTGGTACGCCCCCCACGCGACAAACGTCCAGTTCGCGCCGTGCCACAACCCCGTCACAAGGAACACGATGACCAAGTTCCGGTAGGTCAGCAGCGTGGACCCGCGAGAGCCGCCCAGCGGGATATACAGGTAATCCCGGAACCAGCGGGAGAGCGTCATGTGCCAGCGGCGCCAGAACTCCGTCACACTCGCGGCGGAGTACGGGTGGTCGAAGTTCTCCGGGAATCGGAACCCGAAGATGCGGCCAAGCCCCAACGCCATGTCGGAGTAACCAGAAAAGTCGAAGTAGATCTGGATCGTGTACGCCAGGATCCCGAGCCAGGCGTCGCCGCCCGAAAGGGACGCACCGGGGATGAACGCCGCGTCGGCCAATGGCGCGACCGAATCCGCGATCAGCACTTTTTTGCACAGCCCGTGCGAGAACCGGACCAGACCGGCGCAGACGCTCTCGAGCCTGAAGGCACGCTCACGGATCTGCGATTCGATCTCCTGGTACCGGACCACGGGGCCGGCGATCAGCTGCGGGAACAACGCGATGAACAGCGCGAAGTCCAGCGGGTTCCGCATCGCGCGCGCATCCCCCCGGGCCACGTCGAACACGTAGCTCATCGCCTGGAATGTGAAGAAGGAAATGCCGATCGGCAGCGCCACCGCGCCCCACGCGATCGGCGCGCCATCCATCGCCGTGACCGCCGCATTCAATGTGTCCACGAAGAAGTTGGCGTACTTGAACCACCCCAGGACGCCCACGTTGAAAACCGTCGCCAGCCCCATCACCCACGCGGCGGACCGGCCCCTGTCCCGCTGCCGCCCCGCGAGCAGCCCCAAGGACCAGTTGACCGCGATGCTGCCCAGCAGCCAACCCAGGAACCAGCCCCCGCCCCAGGTGTAGAACAGCAGGCTCGCCAAGAGCAGCACGGCGTTACGGCCGGCACGCGGCGTCAGCGCGTACAGGCCGATCAGCACCGGCAGGAACAGGAACAGGAAGGTCTGTGAGGAGAAGACCATCGCGGGCGAGCAGTATACCGCCCTTGGTTGGAAACCCCAGACCGCGTCCGCTATCCCGCTACACCCCCCGCCTCGTCATGTTCATCACCGCGTTGTCCCGCCCCAGCACCAGCAGGTCGGCGATCTCTACCGCTTCCGAAAAGCTCTCCTGCGCTTTGGCCCGGTCCCAGCAGGTCGCCAGCACCTTGCCCTGTTCGAGGTGGTCCTGCGTCGGGATCGCGTCGCCGCAGACCAGCGTCGTGCGCGAGGCCTCCCCGAGCAGCAGGCCGCACATCCCCGCCGTCACGCCCGGGAGGGGGAACAGGTCCACCCCCGCCGCCAGGCTGTCCGGGGCCGGGCGGCAGCGGGACAGCACCGCCACGTCCCGGCGCAGGATCTCCAGCATCGCCGCCTGGTCCTCGTCGAACGCCTCGCCCGCCGCCTCCAGGTCTTCCCGCGTCTGCGCCAGGCGGTGCAGCGACTGCGCCAGCGGCACGCCGACCGTCTCCCGCTCGGCCTCGCTCAGCAGCCACTCCGCCCGGTCGAACAGCTCGATGGCCCGGCGGCACTCGGGCGCGAAGCTGGTCAGGAACACGTGGGTCACGTCCTTGGGGTCCAGGTTGGCCCGCTCGCCCAGCCGCGCCTTCAGCGCGGGCGCGGGCAGCCCCGGGTCGACCAGGATCACCGCCCGGCCGGACCGGACGAGCGTGGTCGTCGCGTGCCCGGTCCGCTTCGGCTCACGCTCGTTCCACAGGTGGTTGGCGCCCAGGGCGCCGATCGAGATCACGCGGATGTCCATGGCCCGATCCTAACGCCCGTCCGACCGCGGCAGCGGCAAAAACGACGACGCCGCCGGGATGGCCCGACGGCGTCTCGTTCTCTCTCACCGCCGGATCCGGCCGGTGGTCAGCGCCGGCGAGCGGACCGCACGCCCGCCCCCACGCCGAGCATCCCGAGCCCGGCCCACACGGCCGGGGGCAGCGGGACCACCGCGATATCGAAGTCGCCCTCGAACGTCCGCAGCCGGATCTCGGCGTTGGAGACGAGGCTGTTGACCACCACCGAGCCGTACATGCCGCTGCCGAACAGCGTCATGTCGGCCTGGGTCGCCAGCACCATGCCGCTGAGGTTGGTGCCGATCGAGAGGTCGGTCGTGTTGAAGAAGTTCCACACGATCCGGCCGGAGTTGTTCTGGTTGAGCCCGCCGAGGAAGTTCATCCCGATCGAGGCCGCGCCGCCGGTCATGCTGGCGTCGACGTTGATCACGACGAAGTCCGCCGTGCCGAAGTTCAGGCCCAGCTCGCTCAGCCCGCCCAGCGTCGACTGGTTGAGCGAGTACACCGCGACCTGGTGCGAGCCCAGGGCGACGGTGGAGCCCGCGTTCAGCGTGCCCTTCGTGCCGTCGAGCACGCTCAGGCTGCCGGTCGGGGCGAGGTCGCGGAGGAACGAGGAGAACGAGTTGGCCTGGCTGAAGGCGTTGGACACCATCGCGCCGATGCCGGCCTGCTGCTGCACCGACCCGCCGCCGTTCATGTCCAGCGTGCCGCTGATCGTGCCGCCGTGGATCAGGTTGCCGCCTTGGTTCACCTTGTTGTTGCCGGAGATGTTCCCGCCGACCACCAGCCCGGCTCCGCCGGAGTGGGTGACCTGGTGCATCGAGAACACCGAGGTGCCGGAGAGGTCCCCGCCGATCATGGCCGAGCCGTCGACGTGCGAACTGGTCGACACGTCGTGCCGGACCAGCAGGTTCCAATCGCTGAACTGGCCGGCGGAGGCCGTACCGGCCGCCACGCACGCCAAGGTGACCGCCAAACGAATCGTCATGGTCTTGCTCGCTTCCGGGTAGGTAGGGGGTGGGCCCAGGAATCTTCCCTACACCGTACCGTTCCCCGGTTCCAGTGTCCACCCCCGACCCGCCGGTCTGTCAAAAACACTCGTCCGCCCGCCCCGGCCCGCTTGCGCACCCCAAATTGGTCGGGTCAAAAGGTCTGATAATAAACGACTTGGGCCGCCCACCCCGGTGCGGGGTTGCCCCGCACAAGGTCTTTCGTGCGGGGTCCAACCCGTCGGGCGCGGGGGTTGGTTGTTTCCCTCCTGTCCGGCCCGCCCGGCCCCGGCCTGGGGCTATCTTGTGTCCCGGCGTCGGGGAACGGTTCGGCACAGGAGCGGGTTCATGGGGCAGCCTCACCATCCGACCGACGACGCCCCCCGCCCCCCCCGGCCCCTCCGCGTTCTGCAGTTCACTGACACCATCGCGGACGTCAACGGCGTTTGCCGGTTCATCCTCAACGCCGCCAACCGGGCCAACGAGACCGGGCGCGACCTCACGGTCGTCGCCTCCACCCGCCTGCCCATCCCCGGCGATCCCCCGCCCAACGTGGTCAACTTCCGCCCCGTCCTGGCGATGAAGATGCCCAAGTACGAGAACCTCGAGCTGACGCTGCCCCCGTTCCGCCGGATGCTCCGCCTGGTCGCCGAGCGCCGCCCGGACGTGATCCACGTGTCCACCCCCGGCCCCGTGGGCTGCGTCGGGGCCCTGGCCGCCCGGCGTCATCGCGTGCCCCTCGTCGGCGTGTACCACACCGACTTCCCCGCCTACGTGGACCGGCTCTTCAACGACCGCGCCGCCACCGCCGTGTGCGAACGGTTCATGGCCCTGTTTTACCGGCCCTTCCGCGCCGTGTTCACGCGCTCGGCCGACTACGCCGACGGCCTGCGGCGTCTGGGCATCCCCGACGAGCGCATCGTGCGCCTCACCGCCGGCTACGACGACGCCCGCTTCTCGGCCCGCTTCCGCGACCCCGCCGTGTGGGAACGCCACGGCGTGCGGCCCGACTCCGTCAAGGTGCTTTTCTGCGGCAGGGTGTCCGTCGAGAAGAACCTGCCCCTGCTCGCCGAGATCTGGCCCCGCGTGCGCTCCGCGGCGGGCGCCCGGGGCGTCGCCGCGGAGCTCGTCGTCATCGGCGACGGCCCGTACCGCCAGGCCATGGAGCGCGACCTGCGCCCGCACGGCGCGCACTTCCTGGGCTTCCGCCACGGCGACGAGCTCTCGACGCTCTACGCCTCGTGCGACCTGTTCGCGTTCCCAAGCACCACCGACACGCTCGGCCAGGTCGTCATGGAGGCGCAGGCGTCCGGCCTGCCCGTGCTCGTCACCGACCGCGGCGGCCCGCGCGAGATCGTCGACGACGGCGTCACCGGGCTGGTGCTGCCCGCGTCGGACCGGGCGCGCTGGACGGCGGCGCTGACCGACCTCGCCTGCGACCAACCCCGGCGCCGACGCATGGGAGAAGCGGGCGCCGAGGCGATGAAGTCCCGCACCTTCGCGGCCAGCTTCGAGCACTACTGGCGGGTGCACGAGCGGGCGCGCGCCGAGCACGACGCGGGCGGGTGCGCCCGTTGCGCGACGCCAAAAAAGCAACAGCCGCGACCGGGGTGAGGCCGCGGCTGCGGGGTTGCTTGTCGGCACCGATCACGCCACGCGGCGGACGCGGCGGACGGTGTTCCGGCGCACGCCGATCGTCGCGATGACGGGCGAGGCGGAACGGGCCGTGGTCTTGCGGGCGACCGGGCGCTTCGCGGTCTTGCGAGCGGTGGTCTTGGCGGTGGTCCGCTTCGCGGTGGTGCGCTTGGCGGCGGGCTTGCGGGCCGTGGTGGTCTTGCGGGCCGTGGTCCGCTTCGCGGCCGGCTTGCGGGCCGGGCTCTTGCGGGCGGTCGTCCGCTTGGCCGTGCGCTTCGCGGTCTTGCGAGCGGTGGCCTTGGCGGTGGTGCGCTTGGCGGTGGTCCGCTTCGCGGTCTTGCGGGCCGTGGTCCGCTTCGCGGCGGGCTTGCGGGCGGTCTTCTTGGCGCCGGGGCGGGCGGCCTTCCGGGCGGCCGGCTTGCGCACGCTCTTCTTGGCGGCGGGCTTGCGGGTGGTCCGTTTGGCGGTCCGCTTCGCGCCGGTCTTGCGGGCGCCGTGCTTCGTGGTCCGGGTGGCCATGGAACTGTCTCCTGCGGGCCGGGAAGTCGCCCGGCCGTGTTGCGCTTCTCGGGCGTCGGACCCGCTGGGGTCCGGTCCACGCCCTTCCCTGGGGCCTCACGCCCCGCCCGGAGGTTCCGTCCCCCGAGGCGCGTTCAGATCGACAAGTCCGCGATCGGATATCAAGAACGGAGATGAACTTTCGTCTGAAGTGTCACAAATTGTGTTCCGGTGATGCCGACTGCGCAAACTCCGCGCAAGCCGCACGCCCCTCACGGCCCCGCGCGACGCGCCGCCTCGGCGCGCCAGTGCTCCGCGCGGTCGGGGAAGCCGACCTCGGCGCACAGGTCCGCCGCACGCCGGGCCAGCTCCACGCTCTCCGGCGCCGCCTCCGCCGCGCGGACGATCGCGTCGCCAGCCTCCCGGAACCGGTTCATCTGGAACGCCGTCAGCGCCAGGTCGTGCCACAGCACCGGCTCGCCCGACTCCTCCGCCGCCCGGGTCATGGCCCGCAATCCCGTCTCCGACATCGCCCGGTCACGCATCCCCATCCCAGCCCGAACGAGCGTCTGGCCCATCTGGAAGGACTCGAAGGGGCTGGTCGATTTCTCGATCGCTTCCTCGTAAAGAGCCAGCCCGCGCTCGTTCTCCCGCAGGCGCAACAGCAGCCCCGCCGCGCGGGACAGCGAGACCACCCCGTCCCCGCCGTGCGCCGCCAGGCCCGCCTCGATCCGCTCCACCGCCAGCGCACCGTCGCCCATCGTCGCCGCGATCTCCGCCGCCGCGAAGTACACGCCCGGGTGCGCCCCGCGCGCCGACATCGCCCGCGTGATCAGGTTCTCGGCCCCCGTCACGTCGCCGATGCTCATCAGCACGCCCGCGAGGTCCGCCAGCCAGCCCGCGGCGTGGCGGTCGGCCTCCGCCAGCTCGACCGCGCCCGGCAGCATGGCCGCGACGCGCTCCGCGTCGCCCGACCGCGCCCAATAACTCAGCTCCACCAGCCGGAACCCAAGGTCATCCCGCAGCGACGCGTACTCGACCTCGAACCAGCGTGAACCGTCCTCCCCCCGCATCGCCGCGGCGGCCGCCAGCTCCAGGCGGGTGTGGTGCAGGTTCGGATGCCGCTCCAGCGCCCGCGCCCGGATCGCCTCCAGCTCCGCCTCCCCCGCCCCGCCCGCCTCACGCAGGCGCACCAGCTGGGCCACCAGCCCGTCCCCCGGCTTGCCCTCCTCGATCACCCGCTCCAGCGCGTCCGCGGCCTCGTCCAGACGCCCCAGCACCGCCAGGAAATACGCCCGGCGCGTCCGGTGCTCGGCGTTCAGACGCCACCCGCGACCGCCCTCGGACGGCGCGTCCGCCGCCGCCAGCCACGCCGCCGACCGCTCCGCCCGCGCCCGGGACACCGGCCCGGGCGCGAACTCCGGGCGCACGACGAACCCCGCGGGGATCGTCGCCCGGGTGTAGTCCATGTCCGCCCGCCACCGGGCGTACCGCGCCTGCCCGCCCCACGCGACCACCGCCGCGATCCCCAGCGTCGCCAGCACGAACCCCACCCCCGCCGGGCGCACGCGCCCCTTCTGCTTGAGCGCCAGCCCGTACACCCGCGCGTGCGGCCGGACCAGCACCCACCACGAGGTCATGACCAGGAACGTCACCACCGCCGCCACGCCCCCCGCCAGCAGCATCGGCACCTGGTCGAGCATCCCCCGCGTCGCCAGGAACGTCCCGAGGAACAGCACCGCCGCCGCGACCTCCTCCGGCCAGGTCATGTCGTACCGCCGCCGCGCCTTCTCCCTGGACTTCTTCCGCCCCTCCTTGTCCCGCGCCCGGGCCCCCAGCGCCGGCGCCCCGAACCCCAGGTACAGCGCGTCGTTCGGGCAGGCCTCCACGCAGTCCAGGCACTTCATGCAGCCCGGGTCGACCACCATCCCGAAGTCGTGCACCTCCTCCGACACGCGCACGTTCGACGTACACACCGCCGTGCAGTGCCCGCACCCCACGCACGCGTCCGTCACCCGGATCCGCACCGGCGACACCCGGTCCACCGGCCGGAAGATCCCACCGTACGGGCACGCGTAAGTGCAGAACCCCTTGGCCCCCAGGAAATACACCGTCACGAAGCCGCACACCAGCAGGAACGGCACGGCGACGTACCACTCCGGGAAGGTCGCCCAGAAGTCCGAGACCACCATCTCGGACTCCCACCGGTTCACCGGCATCACCGGGCGCAGCCACGCCGGCCACGCCACCCCCGCGGCTTCCAGCGCGGGGGCCACCGCGAACCTTTTGAAGTTCGGCCAGATGAACATGTAGAAGCCCAGCGCCAGGGGCGCCAGCACCAGCAGGCGCGACCGGAACGGCTTGGGCCGGATCCCCGCCCGGTTCATCAGCCACGCGCAGGCGTCCTGCAGGGCCACCACGTGGCACGCCCAGCCGCAGAAGAACCGCCCGAACACCAGCGTGGACAGGATGGCCAGCGCGAACAGCACGGCCCCCGCGTTGACCACCCCCAGCTCCAGCGTCTGCATGGACTCGGAGGGCTCCACCGGCGACACCGTCGAGCCCATGATCGCCCACTGCACGATGTGGGCCGCCATCAGGACGTGGACGCCGACCAGAACCCAGAAACGCAACCGGCCCTTCCGCGTCGCGCCCATCCGGGGCGCCGGCCCACGCCGCGCGCCCCGCTCCCCCTCGACCACCGGCAACGACACGACTCGGGCCCCGTCCGGGGATTTCGACACGGAAGACATCGCCGAAACTGTATCAGCCACCCCCCGCCCCCCGCGCCGCCAATCCCGAAACCGCGTCAACGCAACGCCCCGCGCCGCCGATATCTACGATCTCCACCCCCCGAGCGACCATGACCACCCCGACGACCGACCAGCCCCACGCCGACCCCGGCGCCCGCGAGCAGGCGGGCCCCCAGGAGTGGACCCCCCGTTCCTGGCGCCTGGCCGGCGACGACGCGGCGGGCCAGTACGCCTACCCCGACCCCGCCGCCCTCGAACGAGCCACCGCCCGCCTGGCCCAGCTCCCCCCCCTGGTCACCTCCTGGGAGATCGAGAAGCTCAAGGCCCAGATCGCCCAGGCCCAACGCGGCCGCCGCTTCATCCTCCAGGGCGGCGACTGCGCCGAGACCCTCGCCGACTGCCGGCCCGAGCCCATCGCCAACAAGCTCAAGATCCTCCTCCAGATGTCGCTGGTGCTCATCCACGGCCTGCGCGTCCCCGTCACCCGCGTCGGACGCTTCGCCGGCCAGTACGCCAAGCCCCGCTCCAGCCCCACCGAGCCCGGCGTCCGCGACGGCAAGCCCCTCGACCTGCCCTCCTACTTCGGCGACCTCATCAACCGCGCCGAGTTCTCCCCCGCCGCACGCACCCCGGACCCCGACCTGCTGGTCCAGGGCTACCAGCACGCCGCCCTGACCCTCAACTTCATCCGCTCCCTGCTCGACGCGGGCTTCGCCGACCTCCACCACCCCGAGTACTGGGACCTTTCCTTCTTCCACAACGCCAACCTCTCCCCACGCCGCCGCGCCCAGTACGAGCGCATGTCCCGCACGCTCGCCGACGGCCTGGCCTTCATGGAGAACCTCGCCGAGCAGAAGGTCGAGGAATCCACCCGCGTCGACTTCTTCACCTCCCACGAGGGCCTCAACCTTCATTACGAGGAGGCCCAGACACGCCGCGTCCCCCGACGCGAGGGCTGGTACGACCTGACCACCCACCTGCCCTGGATCGGCGAGCGCACCCGCCGGCTCGACGGCCCCCACGTCGCCTTCTTCCGCGGCGTGCGCAACCCCGTCGGCGTCAAGATCGGCCCCTCCACCGCCCCCGACGAGCTCGCCCGCCTCATCGAGACCCTCAACCCCGCCGACGAGCCCGGCAAGCTCATCCTCATCGCCCGCATGGGCGCCGCCAAGGTCGAGTCCGCCCTCCCGCCCCTGCTCGAACGCGTCAAGCGCGAGGGCCGCACCGTCCTCTGGATGTCCGACCCCATGCACGGCAACGGCATCAAGACCGCCGCCGGCATCAAGACCCGCTCGTTCGACGACATCCTCTCCGAACTCGAACGCACCGTCGACGCCCACCGAGGGGCAGGCACCGTCCTCGGCGGCGTGCACTTCGAACTGACCGGCGAAGACGTCACCGAATGCATCGGCGGCGCCGCCGGCATCGACGAGCACGACCTGACCCGCAACTACGCCAGCCCCTGCGACCCCCGCCTCAACTACCAGCAGTCCCTCGAACTCGCCTTCCTCCTCGCCGGCGCCATGGGCCGCTGATCCGTGGCCCCCGCAGGGCCGACTTCCAGCCGGGCCATCGCACCGAGCGCCAACACATCCCCCGACACACACGACAACGCCCCATCAAGCACCAGCGACCCCACGCTCTCACCCGGCCATCACCCTCGTCGGGGTGGAACCGGGCCAGCCACTCGGCAACCGCGGGTACTGACAGGCCCCCCCTCCGGGGGCGAAAGCCCCGGAGCCCTGAAAGCGACGACATCGAGCCCCGAGCGCCAGCGACGGGCGCGACGACCGACCGGGCTACGTCAAAGCCGACCCATCATCAATCCGCCGTCGCCGCCACGCCCGTGTGCTCAAGCATCCGCCCGAGCGCCAGCAGGGCCGGCTCGCGCACCTCGGGATGCACCCGGATGAGGTTGCGGACCTTGACGGGCCCGCCCGGCGCATCGAACGCCGCGTCCTTCGCGGTGCCCACGCCGCACAGGCCGTCCAGCACCCAGAGCAGGTGGGGCTGGTCGATGCGCGACATGGTCGTGCAGAGGCACTGGCACTCGGAGAGGATGCGCACGTGGACGCCGCGCTCGGCGCACTCCTTGGCCATGCGCGCCACCAGGTGGACCTCGGTGCCCACGGCCCAGCGCGAGCCCGGCTCGGCCCCGCGCAGGGTGTTGATGATGAACTCGGTCGAGCCCGACATATCGGACTTGTCGACGACCTCCTTGCAGCACTCGGGGTGTACCAGGATCCGGGTGCGCTCGGGCTCGGGGAGGGCGGCGTCGGCCTGCCGGATCTGGTCGCAGTGCTCGGGCCGGAAAAGCTTGTGCACGCTGCAATGCCCGGCCCACAAAATGGTTACGGAATCGTGTAACTGTCGGACGGACGCGCCGCCGAGAGGTTCGCCTTGGCGGGCGCGGCGCGGGTCGTACACGCAGGTCCGAGCGTCGGTGTCGATGCCGTACTTGGCCGCGGTGTTGCGCCCGAGGTGCTGGTCGGGCAGGAAGAGGATCTTGACGTCCTCGCCCGGGCGACGCGGCTCGGCGCCGCCGTTCATGGCCCAGGCGAAGACCTGATCGGCGTTCGAAGAGGTGCAGCACGCGCCGCCGTGCGCGCCCACGAAGGCCTTGATCGCCGCGGACGAGTTCACGTACGTGATCGGGACGATGCGCCCGCTCCAGCCCTGCCGGCGGAGGGCGGCGTGGATGGTTTCCCAGGCCTCGACCGTGTCGTCGTACTGCGCCATGTCGGCCATGGAGCAGCCGGCCGAAAGATCGGGGAGGATCACGCCCACCGAATCCGGGGTGAGCATGTCGGCCGTCTCGGCCATGAAGTGCACGCCGCAGAAAACGATGTGCTCGACCGCGACGCCCCGGGCGGCACGCTCGGCGACGACCGACGCGGCGAGCTGGCTGAGCTTGAGCGAGTCGCCGAGGAAGTCCGCGTGACGCACGACCTCGTCCGTCTGGTAGTGGTGCCCGAGGATGACCAGGCGCTCGCCCAGCCGGGCCCGGCGCGCGGTGATCGCCGCGGCGAGTTCCGCGTCGGACATCGCGTGGTACGCGTCGGGGAGCGAGGGCTGCCAGAGCACCGGGACCTCCTTCAGGGTGCGTCACAAATCATAGGTTCCGAGCGCAACCGACAGGCCCCGGGGCTTTCTTACCAGCCGCGACCGTCAGGGAGCGGCCTGCGATGGCCTGCCATCCGTCAGTGCCCCGCGGCCGCTCCCTCACGGTCGCGGCCGGCTCGGGGCTTGCCGCGGTCAGGCGAACGCGGTCTCGGCCAGGTCGATGGCCCGGCCCAGGGCGGCGGCCTTGTTGACCGTTTCCTGGTACTCCGCGTCGGGGTCGGAGTCGGCCACGATGCCGCCGGCGGCCTGCACGTGGTAGGCCCAGGCGCCGTCGGGGTCGGCGGGGTCGCGCCGGTCCAGGGGCACCACGATGGTGCGCAGGGCCAGGGCCATGTCCATCTGCCCGTCCAGCGAGGCCCAGCCCAGCCCGCCGCCGTACGGCCCGCGCCGGACCTTCTCCAGCTCGTCGATGATCTGCATGGCGCGGATCTTGGGGGCCCCGGAGATGGTCCCGACGGGCAGCGTGGCGCGGAGCGCGTCCCAGCAGTCCAGCCCGTCCCGCAGCACGCCCGTCACGGTGGAAGAGATGTGCATCACGTGGCTGTAGCGCTCGACCCCCATCACCGCCTCCAGGCGGACGGAGCACGGCCGGGCCACGCGCCCCACGTCGTTGCGCCCGAGGTCGACCAGCATGGCGTGCTCGGCGCGCTCCTTGGGGTCGGCGAGCAGCTCGGCCTCCAGCGCCCGGTCCTCCTCGGCGGTGCGCCCGCGCCGGCGCGTGCCGGCCAGGGGCCGGTTGGTCAGCACCAGCCGCCCCTCCGCGTCACGCCGCACGCGGCAGAGGATCTCCGGGCTGGAGGCCACCAGGATCGCCCCCGCCGTCTGCACGTAAGACATGTAGGGCGACGGGTTCACCGCCCGCAGGGCGCGGTAGACCTCGAACGGGTCCGCGTTGCTGCGCCGTTCGAAACGCTGGCCGAGCACCACCTGGAACACGTCGCCGGCGCGGATGTACTCCTTGGCCCGCGCGACCATCGCCGCGTGCTCGGCCCGCGTGGTGTTGCTGGGCATCGGGGCCGGCGGGGCGGCCGGCGCGGCGCCGATGACGCCCGTGGGCAGCGGCTTCTCGACGGTGAGGATCTCGCGGACCATCGCGCGCAGGTCCGCCGCCGCGGCGTCGTGGGCGGCGCCCGGGTCGTCCCCCGGACCGACCCGCACGGACCGGACCAGGTGCGCCACGCGCTCCACGTGGTCGAACACGACCACGCGGTCGTACAGGCCGAGGCTCAGCTCGGGCAGGCCCCGGTCGTCCGGCGGCGCGTTGGCGGGGTCGAGCTTGGCGGGCTCGGCGGCGCGGACGGTGTCGTACGCGGCGTAGCCGAACCAGCCGCCCATCACGCAGCCGGGCAGCAGGCCCCGCTCCACGGCCCCGGGCGGGACGAGGAAGCGCCAACCCGCGGTGAGGCCGCGGACGAGGCCGATCGGGTCGGGGCAACCGACCTCGTTCTCGGACCCGGCGCGGTGGTCCCGGACACGGGCGCGCCCGTCCCGGACGCTGACCTCCACGGCGGGGCGTGAGCCGAGGATGGAGTACCGGCCCTGTCGCTCGCCGCCCTCGACGGATTCGAGGAGGAAGGAGGGCGCGGTGCGCTCGTCAGGGTCGACGAGGCGGCGGTAGGCGAGGATGGGGGTGAGGACGTCGGCGAGCACGCGGACGCCGACGGGGACGACGCACACGCCCGCGCCGGCCGCGCGGGCGCGGGTGATCAGGTCGATGAACTCGGTCCGCGTCACGCCCGGCACGGGCCGACTGTAGGAAACCGGCCCGCGGGCGGGTGCGCGGAACCCGAGAACGCGGGGGGCGGTCGTTCCGTACAGTGTGCCATGCGCACGACACTTGCCGTCCTGAGCCTGGTCGCCGCCCTGGGGACGCCGCTGTCCGCCCAACCCGGGTCGGACCCCGCGCCGCAGCCGGGCCAGTCGATGACCATGACCGATCTGTTCGAGCAGATCCGGCGGGTCGAGCCGATCCGCCGGGCGGGCCTGCGCGCGGGCCTGCTGCGCCAGGCCCAGCAGGTGGTGCCCGTGGTCGTGGTGGTGTCGGACGCCCGCAGCTACCTCGCGGCGCTCTCCGCGTGGGAGGGGGCCCGGCGCTTCCCGATCCTGTGGGACGACGGCAGCGTCCGATCTCGGGAGGACGTCGCGCGGTTCGTGCGGGCCTTCGGGCCCGAGTCGGTGGTGCGCTTCCGCGCGGAGGACGGCGCCGCGGACTGGCCCCGCGACCGGGAGGGACGCCAGATGGCCGCCCTCAAGGCGCTCGCCCG
Organism: uncultured Phycisphaeraceae bacterium; assembly: GCA_964464165.1. Lineage (GTDB taxonomy): Bacteria > Planctomycetota > Phycisphaerae > Phycisphaerales > UBA1924 > UBA6054. Next base: position 29,548 of record CAYXFA010000022.1, read on the forward strand.
GTCGGCCGCCGAGGACGCGCCGGACTTCGGCTCGTTCCTCATGGTGCTCCGCAACGGCGGGGTGGTCTCCCCCGGTATCGTCATCACCGACGTGGACGACACCGCGTGGCCCGCGGCCCTGGCGCTCGCGGCGGGCCGCTACCAGCCGATCGGCTTCATCAAACGCCCCGCCACGCTCAACCCCCCGCTGACCGTCGACCAGGCGGAGATGCTCGAGGCGGTCTCGGAGCGCATGGCGACCGAGTCCGGCCTGGCCTGGCGCGAGATCGGCGACGACATCGACGCGATCACGCTGTGCCTGAACACGGGCACGCGCATCCGCACGGGCGAGGAGGCGCGGGACGTCATCGCCACGACCGACCGCGTGGGCCGGCTCGGGCCGCGGGGCTCGGGGTCGCGCTGGGCGTGGACCGGACAGATCATCGGCTCCTCGCCCCAGGCGCTGTACCGGGCGATGTGCGCGCTGTTCCTCACGGTGGAAGACGCGTTCGTCTTCGACGGGTACGACGCCACGGAGCCGTGGGTGACCTACAGCGGCACGCAGGCGGGCGACCTGCTGCGTTCGGCGGGCATCACGCCCCAGATCCACTCCGAGCCCCGCAACACCGTCGGGCACTGGCTCGCCCTGAGCGCCCGCCCGCTGAACGCGGGGCTGATCCTGATCAACTCGCACGGCAACGCGTCGGTGCTGAACTTCCCGGGCGGGCAGGTGCGCGGGGCGGACGTGCCGCTGCTGGGCAAGCCGGCGATGGCCCACGTGGTCCACTCGTTCTCGCTGCAGAACCCGCCGAACCGCGCCACGGTGGGCGGGGCGCTGCTCGACCGGGGCGTGTACGCCCTGCTGGGATCGACCGACGAGCCGTACCTGCAGGCGTTCATGCCCACCCCGATGGTCGTGCGCCGGATGGGGGCGGGCATGAACTTCGCCGCGGCGGTCCGCATCGACGACGCGCCGCTCTGGAAGCTGACCGTGCTGGGAGACCCCCTCATCACGCTCGGCCCCGCCGGGACCCGCCTGGAGGAGACCGAGCTGGACCTGCCCGGCACGGTCGAGCCCCTGGACGCCCTGCTCAAGACGGCGCTGGCCGAGCGGGACCTGCCCCGGGCGCTGGAGCTGCTCACCGCGCTGGGGCGCGACGCCGACGCGGCCCGCCTCGCCTCCGCCGCGATGGGCGACACCACCGTCCGCCCGACGCCCGAGTTCTACGCCGCGGCGATCCCGGCCCTGTTCCGCCAGAGCGAGCACGAGCGCGTGCTGACCGCCTACGCCAACCTGACGGACTCGCTCCGCGGCGACCCGGTGCTGGCGGACTGTTTCTGGTTCTCGGCGCGCTTCCTGCTCGGCTCCTCGCCCGACCGGCAGCGGGTCGAGTCGATGATGAAACTCTTCCAGCGCCCGTCGTCGCGGATCTCCGACGCCGAGGAGATCGCCATGCACCTGCGCCGGCGCTCGCCCCAAGAGGCAATGTCCGTGCTCGAATCCCTGCGCCCGGTCCTGACCCAGGCGTGGGAGGTCGAGGCGCTGGAGAAGGCCATCCAGCGGGTGCGCACCTACGACTGACGCGCCCTACCGGGACGGCCCGGCCTCGACCGTGCCGTCAGGCCTGACGTGCGCGTAGACCGCGCCGCGCTCCGCGGTCGAGAGCCACTCCACCCCCGCCCGCACGCGCCCCCAGCGCTCGTCGTTCAGGCGCGACGGGCCAGTGGACTGCAGCACCACCGCCGCCCCGGTGCGGGGCACGAACCCGATGGCCGCGGGCACGGCGCTGCCGTGGTGCGGGGCTTCGAGGACGAGCGCGCGCAGGTCCTCCCCCGCCGCCTCCAGGCCCGCCAGCCCCGCCCGCTGCACGTCGCCCGTCATCAGCAGCGTGCCGCCGCCGGGCGCGGTGAACCGCGCGACCACCGAGCGGTCGTTGGCCAGCAGTCGCTCCGGCGGCGTCTCGGGCGGCCAGAGCGCTTCAACCCCGGTCGGGCCCAGCGTGAACCGGTCACCGCGCCGGACGGGCCGGACCTCGACGCCCATCGCGACCAGCCGGTCCCGCACGGGCCCCCAGCCGCCCTCGTCCCCGCCCACCATGCCCGGCGACACCAGCACCAGGCGCAGGCCGAGCCGCTCCGCGACGACCGGCAGCGCGTTGAAGTGGTCCAGGTTGGGGTGCGTGACGACCGCGGTGCGCACCCGGCGCACGCCGAGGGCGATGATCGCGTCCGCCACGCGGTCGCCGACCTCGCGCTGCAGGCTGCCGGCGTCCCACAGCAGGGCCTCGCCGCCGGAGCGGATCAGCACGCTCGTCCCGTCGCCCACGTCGAACATGTCCGCCCGCAGGCCGCCGACCCGCCCGGCCGTCACCGACGCCGCCAGCGCGTACGCCGCGCTCAGCCCCAGCGCGCCGACCCACAGCCCGCGCCGGGCCCGGTCGAACAGCCAGCCGAGCACCCCCGCGGTGGCGAACGCGGCCCACCACCATCCCACGCCGACCACCAGCACCGAGGACCCCGGCAGCCCGTCGAACCACGACGCGATGCGCCCCGTGATCGCCCCGGCGTGGTCCATCACGAACGCCGTGCGCCCCGCCGCGGACGGCCACACGACGCCGAGCACGGCCTGCGCCCAGCCCGCCGCGAGCAGCAACCCGGACACGGGCACGACCACGAGGGTCGCCACGGGCGCGACCGGGCTGAACACGCCCGTGGCCGCGATGATGGTCGGCGACGACGCCGCCCAGCAGGCGGCGTTCAGACGCAGCCCCGCCCACAGCCAGCGCCCGGCCACGCGGGCGGGCGCCCGGGACCGCTGACGCTCGATCAGCCACCAACGCTCGCGCCGGTCACGCTCGGCCAGCGCGATGAGCAGGGCCGTCACGCCCACGCTCAGGATGTATCCCAGCGACGCGGCCTCGCCGGGCTTCCACACCACCAGCCCCACGCCGGCCCACGCGAGCACCGCCAGCCGGTCCCATCGCCGTCCGAGCGCATCGCCCAGAAGCAGCGCCAGCACCAGCACCCCAGCCCGCACGATCGGCGACCGCGCCGGAACAAAGACCAGCACCGCGCCCACCACCAGAAGCACGGCCAGCGTCTCGGCCCGCGCCCGGTCGCCCGCGGCACGCACCACGACCGCCGCGAGCCCGCACAGCAGCGCCAGATGGAAGCCCGACACCGCCAGCACGTGCGCCACGCCCGCGCGCTGGAAGACGCGGTACACCGGCCCGAACGAGTCGTCCCGCTCGCCGAGCACCAGCGCCCCGACAACCCCCGCCCCCGCGTCCGCCCCGAGCGCCGCCAGCGCCCGCTCCCTCGCCGCGCCACGCGCCCGCGCCAGCCCGTGCCACCACCCCGCCGGGCCGCTCGGCCGGTCGAGCACGGTCAGGAGCGACCCGTCGTCGATGACCAGCGTCCCGGCCCGCCCGGCCTCGTTGCCCAGGCGCGGCCAGTCCGGCTCGCCGGGGTTGGTCGGCCGGCCCGGGGCCAAGAACACGCCCGTGACGCGGACGCGGTCGCCCACCCGCCCCCGCTCCAGCAGGCCCACACCCCCGAACACCCGCACCTCGCCGCAAGCGCCCACGCTCCCGTCCGGCGTTTCCACGCCGCGGCAGCGCAACCGCAGCCACGCGGAGTCCTCCCGCCAGTACCCGGGCGCGCCCGGCGTGCGGTCCCGCTCACGCGGACGCGGCCCCTCGACCACGACGCCCTCGACCGTGGCGATCGCCCCGTCCGCGACGAGCCGGTCCAGCCGGTCGGCCGGCGGCTCGCGGAAACGCACGGCGCTCCAGCCCGCGCTCAGGCACAGCACCGCGCCCGCCGCCAGCGGGCCCCACGCCCCGCGCCGGACCGCCGCCCCCAGGGCCAGCACCAACCCTCCGGCCAGCCACCACACGGAAGCCCCGCCCACGCCCAGGGACGCCCACACCCCCGCCAGCGTCGCCAGCAGCGCCGTCCAGGCCCGACGCCGGGCGCGCAAAGACGCGGGCGCCGGTGCGTCCGGCGCCCGCGTCGTGTGTTCGTGCGTGGGAGGGCCGGCCATGGGGCGACCAGCCTACCCGATCGTGCCCGCCTCAGCCGCCCGAGGCGTTCATCACGTCGTCGAACTCGGCGAAGAGGTCGATGTTGTTGAACCCGCCGTTCTCCGCCTCGAACCGGTCGCCCGAGGCGTCCTTGAACGCGCTGCCGAACAGGATGCGGTCGCCCGTGGCGTTCGCGCCCCAGCCCCGCTCGGTGATCCCGACGAACACGCCGTTGGGACCGGCGGAGTGGGCGATGAACCGGCCGCGCGGGCGGGCGGGGTAGATGTCCGGCACCGCGGCGGTCTGGAGCGTCTGGCCCGGGGCGGTCAGCGAGAAGGACGGGCTGGCGAGCAGGCTGGCCAGGGTGGCCGCGTTCAGCGTGGTGCCCGTGCCGCCGTCGTTGCCGCGGAAACGGGAGTTCACGAGACCGATCGCGCTCTCGGACTGGTTCTGCCCGCCCAGGCCCATGCCGGTGGACCGCAGGAGCCCCGCGTTGGAGGCCAGGTAGAACCACGCGGGGTCGTTCTCGCTGGTCTCCGCCGCGAACTGCGCGTACGGCCGGGGGTTCGTGGTGTTGGGGTTGATCGAGCCGCGCCCGGCCACGTCCTGCGACCACACGGCGATCGGGTTGCCGAAGGCGTCGATCAGGTCGGGCAGGCTGTTGGACTGCGAGACCGTTGAATACTGCTGGGCCTGGGCGCCCATGTCCAGGTGGACGAAGTTCTCGCTGCTCGGCGTGAAATAGGCGTTGCCGCCGGCGCCGAGGAGCCTGGGGTTCACGCTGACCTGGCTCGCGGCGTCGTTGCGGGGCCCGACCTTGACGTACTCATCGACCGGAGCGTTCCCGCTCCCCGTCCAGATCGCCCCCTCGCCCGCCAGGTCCAGCATGGCGTTCTCCGCCGCGGTGAAGCCCCGGTCCAAGTTGTCCCGGTGGCCCATCTGGTCCTCCGAGAAATAACCCGGCATGCGGTCGTTGTGGTCGTTCGAGAAGCGGACCGCGGCGGTGGTGAAGTCGTTGACCAGGGCCTGCGTCGCCGAGCGCCGCGCCGAACGCCGCACCCCCGCGATCGCCGGCAGCAGCAGGGCGATGAGCACCGCGATGATCGCCACGACGACCAGCAGCTCGATGAGCGTGAACCCGCGCTGGGGTCGGGAGGAGGGCCGGTTGGGGGCGTTCATGTCGGGCTCCTGGGGGTCGGGCGGGGTGGCTCGGGGGTGTCCGGCGGGCGCGTGCCCGGACGCCCTCCGGGCGCGGGGCACTATACGAGGGCTGGGCGGGGCCGGATGCCCCACGGGGGCCGCCCGGTCGGGGACGAGCCACGCAAATCCTGCCGGGAACGACGTTTCCGGCCCGGGGGGTGGCGGGCCGGGCTGATCCGTCCCATGGCGCCGCGCCGATATGCTTTGCCATGAGCCCCACCGGCCCGATCACCGGCAGCAACCCCGCCGACCGCGACCGCGCGACGGCACACGCCGCGGACGCGCTGCGCGAATCCCGGCTGGTCGTGCTGCCGACCGAGACGGTGTACGGCCTGTTCGTGCCCGCGACGGAGGAGGCCGTGGGCTTCCTCGACGGCTTCACGGTCAAGCCCGAGCCGGGGGTGGGCCCCCGCGTCACGCTGCACCTGGCCGACTTCGGCCCGCTGCGTGAGCTGCTGGACCTGCCCAGCGCCACCGCCCGCCGCCTCACGGCCCGCCTTTGCCCCGGCCCGGTCCGCTTCGTGCTCGAGCAGCCCGCCCGGACGCTGGCCAAGGTCCGCAAGGCCCTGGACGTCGCGCCCAACCTGATCGACGACGGCGAGCGGATCGCCTTCCGCGTGCCCGACCACCCCATCGCCCGGCGCGTCCTGCGCGACGCCGGGCGTCCCTGCGTGGCCCGCAGGCTCGGCTCGGCCTTCTGGGCCCTGGGCGAGGACCCCGGCTCGACCGCCGCGATCATCCCCGACGACGCCTCGCCCGCGCCCGCCGTGGTCATCGACGACGGCACGACCCTCCACAAGGCCCCCTCGACCACCGTGCGCATCGGCCTGGACGGCCGCCTGAGCGTGGACCCCGGCGGGGCCATGACCGAGCGGGCCGTGCTGGACCACCTGGAGCGCCTGGTCCTGTTCGTCTGCACCGGCAACACCTGCCGCAGCCCCATGGCCGAGGCCATCGCCCGGTCCATCGAGCAGGCGTCCACCCCGACCGGGGTGACGACGCACTTCGCCTCCGCCGGGATCGCCGCGGCGGAGGACATGCCCCCCTCGCCCGAGGCCGTCAAAAGCCTCCGCCGCCGGGGGATCGACATGTCCGACCACCGGTCCCGCCCCCTCACCCCCGACCTGATCGAGCGGGCCGAGGTCATCTACACCATGACCCCCTCCCACGCCGAGGCGGTCATGAACGCCGCCCCGGACGCCGCCCACAAGGTCTTCCCCCTGGGCGAGGCCGAGGTCGTCGCCGACCCCATCGGCCACCCCCAGGAGGTCTACGACCAGACGGCCGAGCAGATCGAGCGGCTCGTGCGGGCCCGGCTCGCTACGATCGCGCCATGAGCACAGCCGTCCGAGTCGCCGTCGGCGCCGATCACCGCGGGAGCGAGGCCGCCCGGTCCATCGCCGAGTCGCTGCGCCGCGCCGGCCACCAGGTCACCCTGTTCGACTCCAGCCCCGACACCCCCTGCGACTACCCGGAGCAGGCCTGGAAGGTCGGCCAGGCCCTGCGCCAGGGCGACGCCGACCGAGGCGTGCTGATCTGCGGCACGGGCATCGGCATGTCCATCGCCGCCAACAAGATCCCCGGCGTCCGGGCCGCGGTGGTCCACGACGAGATGACCAGCCAACTCAGCCGCGCCCACAACGACGCCAACGTGATCTGCCTGTCCGCCGACCTGCTCGGGACAAGGCTGATGGACAAGCTCGTCGGCGTGTTCATGTCCACCGAGTTCGAGGGCGGACGCCACGCCCGGCGCGTGGGCAAGATCGAGCGCATCGAGGCCGACCAGGACCCCGCCGCGGTCTGAGCCCCGCCGGCCCGCTCAGCCCTCGCCGCCCGGCGCGGGCACCACCATCGACACCTCGCCGAAGCCGACGACCAGCACGCCGTCCGCGATCGCCGCACGCGTGGGCGACCGCCGCACGCCCTCGGGCAGCATGAGCAGCACGCGGTCGTCGGCGCGACCCGTCCGGGCGTCGACGATCGCCACGCCCACCACGCTGCGCCCGTCGGGGTCCACCTCGCCGCGGTCGACCAGCACCGCCCGGCGCTCGCCCAGCACGCTCAAACCGAAAGGACGCCGCGGGTCGAGCGCGTCCGCGGCGAGCAGCGTGCCGTCCGGCGCGTGCGTGGTCACGCCCGCCGGCGTCAGGGCGACCACGCCGAACGGCCGGTCGTGCAGGCCGATCCAGCCGCGGTCGGCCCCGCGCCCGAGCGTGTCGACCGGGCTGCGCTGGCGCACGCCCTCGCGCCGGGAGAGCATCCACAGCACGCGGTCGCGGGCCAGCACGACCAGCCCGTCCCCCACGATCCAGGCGTCCATCGACGCCGCGAGCTGCTCGTCGGCGTTCGACCAGTCGATGCGCCCGGTCACGGTGTCCAGGGCGACCACGCGCACGCCGGCCCCGATGACGACCTGCCCGTCCTGGGCCACGCGGACCCAGCGCGTCTCAGCGCCCAGGTCGTCGATCAACTGGATGGTGTCGCCGGTCCGGGCGTCGATCGCCTCGCCCACGCCCCGCAGCGGGGCGTCGAAGGGGTCCGCGTCCGGCGCGGCCCGGCGCACGGCGGCCCCGCACAGGCCGAGCACCCCGCCGCGGAGGTCCGCGCCGTAGACCCGCGTCATGCCGAAGAGCCGCCGCCAGAGCACCCGGCCGTCCGCCAGGTCCACCGCGACGCCACGCCCGAGCCGGTCGGTCGTCACGAGGGTGCGCCCGTCGGACACGGCGATCAGGTGCGCGTTGGGCACCGCCCCCTCCAGGGGCGAGACGATCTGGCCGGTGGAGCGGGACGCGGGGTCGGGCCCCGGGTCCACGCGGTCGATCTCGAAGCGCAGGTCGGCGCTCCACAGCACCGCGCCCGTCTCCGGGTCGCGGGCCTCGGCGCGCGCGGGCCGGGCCTCCTGCGGCTCGTCCGGCCAGACGAGCACGATCGAGCGGGCGTCCGAGTGGGCGAGCACGGGCGGCGTGGGCCCGGCGTCGTCCTCGCTCCAGAGCGGCCGGCCCTCGCCGCGGGCGAGGTCCCCGGCCCGGTGGACGCTCAGCAGGCCCACGTGGCCCGCGTGCATCAGCACCAGGTCCGGGCGCCCGGGCACGCTGGCCGAAACCGGCGAGCCGGTGAGCAGCAAGGGCGCTTCCGTGCGTGCGGCCCGGGCGCCGATGGCCGGGTGACGCCGGGCGGGCGTCTCCGCGACCACCGCCACCGGGCGCCCGTCGAGCGTGGGGGCCAGCTCGCCGAAGGCGGCGGCGGCGTCGGCCAAAGCGAGCGCCGCCTCGTCCGGGCGACCCTGGGCGCTCAGCGCGCCCGCCAGCACGCCCGCGAGTTCGTTCAGCACCGCGCGGTCCGGGCTGGCGTCACGGCGCGCCAGCGCCGCGGCGGCGCGCAGGCCGGCGCGAGCCCCGCGCTCGGCCGCCGGCCAGCGACGCTCGCGCGCCCAGGCCGACGCCGCGCGGGCCCACGCCTCGGGCGCGACCGCGGAGGCCGGGTACCGCCGCGCCACGCCCTCCCACGCTTCGCCGGAGCCCGCGTCCCCCAGCGCGTCGGCCTCCGCGCGGGCCATCGCGTCGGTCACGCCGGTGGCGCGCGAGCCGTACCGCTCGGCCAGGTCGTGCAACCGGCGCGTGGCCTCCAGCTCGGCGCGCACGCTCAGCCCGCCGCCGCTCCACACCGCGCGCGCCCAGGCCGGATCGAGCAGCACGTCCTGGTAGGCCGCCGCGGCGCCCTGCGGGTCGCCCGCCCCGGCCTTCCACGCGCCCAGCGCCAGCGCGTGCGTCACCCGCTGCTCGGTGGTGCGGGCCACGGAGCCCATCCGGTCCAGCAGCACGCCCCGCGCGCTCGTGCTCACGGCGCCGGCGCGGGGGTCGGGCTCGGCCAGGGCCCGCACCGCCTCGAACACGCGCGTGCGGTCGGTCGCGGCACGCTCCGAGCGGGCGGCGAGACGCACCGCGTCGTCCACCGCGGCGATCATGCGCTCCTCACGCCCCGAACGCCGCGCCAGGTCGGCCAGCGTCAACGCCGCGCCCAGGTCGCCCGCGCGGACCAGCTCCCCGAGCATGCCCGACGCCGCGTCCCACGACAGGAAGGAATGCGCGCGCGTCTCGTCCAGCACCACGGCCTGGCCGTCGGCCAGCAGCACGTTCCCGGTGGCGTCCAACGCCAGGGTTTCCGTGCGCGCCGGCGCGGCCGGGTCGATCAGGGCCACGCCCGCCGACACGGGCACGGCCAGACGCCCGCCCGCCTCCACGGCGCGCCCGCGCACGCCAGCCTCGTCGATGACGGGCGTGACGACCGGGTCCGCCCCGTCGAACACGGCCGGGTCGTAGAAGGCCACGCGGTTCGAGCCGACGCTGGCGATGCGACCGCCGACCGGCACCAGGTAGGTCGCCTGGCCCGCGGGCTGCGTCGGGCGGGCGCTCAGCAGCTCGCCCGTCTCGGGGTCCAGGCGCAGGATCCGGTCCTGGTCCGGAGCGAGCACGAACAGCCCGTGATCCGTAATGACCGGCAGGCTGGTGGCGTACGGCGTGCGCACGCCCCGGTTGTACAGGTTCGGCGTCGGCGTCTGGCGGACCCACAGCACGCGCCCGGTGGCGGTCTCCAAGGCCGCGGCGAGGCCCACCTTGTCGGTCCAGTACACCACGCCGTCGTGCAGCACGCCGCCCTCGGAGAGCTGCGTGGACTGCTGGAAGGGCAGGCTGCCCGCGCTGCCGAGCGACCGCGACCAGAGCAGCTCGCCCGTCCGGGCGTCCAGGCCCAGCAGCGTGAGGCTGACCAGCCGGCGCGTGCGCAGGTTCTTGCGCGCCCCCACGACCAGCACCCCCCCGTCGAGGACCAGCGGCCCCCGCGGCTCCGCCCCGGCCAGCTCCTCGCTCAGGCGCCCCGGCACGACCGACCACACCACGCGCCCGGTCGCCCGGTCGACGCACACCACCCGCCCGACCGACTCCTCCGCCACGGGCCGCAGCGGCCCGAGCGCGGCGTAAACGAACGCCTCGCCGACCGTCACCGTGCCGCTGTCCTCGGCGATGCGACCGATCCGCGCGCGGGACTGGCGCGTCCGCCCGTCCGCGTCCGCGGGCATGGGCTCGACCACGCGCCAGCGCGGCCGCAGCGTGAAGCGGTCGAAGCTGGTCAGCGTCAGCCCGTCGTTCGTGTACAGGTCCGCCCCGGCGATCGTCGGGAGCGTCCACCCCAGCTCGACGCGGGCCGCGGCCTGGTTGGGGTCGGGCTCGACGAAATCCCCAGGGACCAACTCGGTCAGCTCCGCGCTGTGCAACGACCGCGACACGAGCCCCTCGAACGCCCCCGCGCCGTCCCGCGCCCCCGCGTTCCAAGCCAGCGCCGAGATCGGCCCCGACGGCGCACGCGCCGGCGGCGTGATCGACACCCGCTCCGGCTTCGCCAGCCCCGCCAGCTCCGCCCAGGCGTCGGCGCTGCGCCAGGCGCGATCCGTGCCCGCGTACGCCGCGGCCTCCGCCGCGAGCGCCGCGGCGTCGGCGCTCCGAACACGGGCGTCCGGGTGGGCCAGCAGCTCCTCGACCGTCCGCGCCCCCGCCCGGAACGCCCCGGCCTCGATCAGCATCTGGGCCCGGCGCAGCCCCGCCTCGAAGCCCGACCGGGTGAGCCACCAGCGGTCCGCGACCTCCGCCCACCGCCCGGACTCCAGCAGCACCGCCGCGCGCGGGTTCTGACGCACGCGGTACGCCTCCAGCAGCGCGGGGTTGCCCAGGACGATGGCGTGCAGACGCTCGCGCACGCCGACGAACACCCCGGGCCGGTCCGAGGCGGTCAGCCGGTGCCCCTGCTCCTCCAGCACGCGCTGGACAAGACGCACGGCCTCGTCCGCGCCGCCGCGGGCCATCAGGTCCCCGACGGTGGCCATCGCCTCCTCGGCCATCGTCGCGTCGGCGATGTACACGGGGGCGGACTGCTGCGCGGACGCGGCCGCGCCGACCACCGACAGCACACCCGCGGCGATCCATCGCCCCCAGCGCCCCCGCGCGCTCCTTCCCATGCCGACCTCCCTGTCCCCCGGGCCATCCGTGCCGGGGACCGTCCGGTTGCGTGCGGGGACCGCGGCGGGCGTGCCGTCGGTGGGCCGACCGACGCGTGCGCCCGCCCCCGCGCGCCCATTGTGCATGGAAACGCCAGTCGGCTCAAATCGGGTCCGCCCGGGGCGGAAATCGCCAGAATATTGGGTTCTCCGCACCATGGGCCGTCCGGCCACCCCCCGCTTTGCGGGCGACGCCCGCGCCACGCCCGCGCCCCCGGGTCCGGGGCTGCTACGCTGGCGTCATGCGTCGCGTACCGCTCCTCCTCACCGCCGCCCTGCTGCCCGGCGCCCTCGCGGGCTGCTCCTCGTACCAGCCGCCCGTCTTCGAGGCCGTCGGCGTGCGCGAGACCGAACGCACGCCCGAGCACGCGGTCATCGTCTTCACCGTGCGGGCGACCAACCCCAACCGCGAGCCCATGCCCCTCCGCCGGGCCGACTACGAGGTCTTCCTCGCCGGCGAGCCGGTCTTCACCGGCGTGCGCTCCCCAGAGACCACGGTGAACACCTACGGCACGCACGAGTTCGACCTGCCCGCCGTCGTCCCCGCCGAGCTGGCCGGCCGCCGGGGCGAGATCCCCTACGCGATCCGCGGCAAGGTGATCTACCGCCGCCCGGGCGCCCTGGCCGACGTGCTGTTCGACGCGCGCCTCAGCGTGCCCAAGGCGTCGCTCGACCTGGACGGCGCCGTGGACCTCGGCGGCTGAGTCACACCGCCACGATGTGGTCGCGGTCGGCCTCGCTGACGCGCACGTCCACGCCCTCGCCGAGCAGATCCTCCAGGCGCACCGCCAGCCGCTTGAGGTAGCCGCGCTCCGTGTTGCTGTGCCCGGCGAGCAGGATGCTCATCCCCGCCTGGCGCGCCGCCAGGATCTCGTGGTGGGTCATCTCGCCCGTCACGAACACGTCGCAGCCCTCGGCCAGCGCCAGGTCCTTGAGCGAGCTGCCCGCGCCGGGCACCACGCCGATCGTGCGGAACGGCCGGTCGTCCCCGGCCAGGGCGTAGCGGATCCGGGCGCGCCCCAGGTGGTTCTTGAGCCGGTCGCCCAGCTCGCCGATCGTCGCAGGCCGGTCGAGCACGATGCGCCGCCCCGACCCCGCGCGGCGGATCGGCTCGGGCACCAGCTCGATGATGTCGAACGCCGGCTCCTCGTACGGGTGGAACTGGCGCAGCGTCTCGATCACCAGCGGCAGGGCCCGCTTCGGGCAGACCATCTCCAGCCGACGCTCGCGCACGCGCTCCAGACGCCCCACCTGCCCGACCGCCGGCGTCGCGCCCTCGACCGGCAGGAAGGTGCCCTCGCCCTCGACGCTGAACGAGCACAGGCGGTAGTTGCCCAGCCCGCCCGCCCCCGCCGTGCCCAGCGCGCTGCGGAGCTGGTCGACCTTGTCCGTGGGCACGAAGGTGACGACCTTCACCTCGCGGTCGCCACCCCCGCCGGTGGCCGGGGCCAGCCCGCGGCAGTCGCCCTGGATCACGCCCTCCTTCGCCTCGCCGATCGGCGCGCTCAGCCCCTCGCACAGCCAGTCCGTCACCCCGCCCGGCGCGGCGTCGAGCGCCGTGTGCGGCACGAAAATGGCGATGCCAGCCTCCGCCGCACCGCGCACGATCCGCTCGGTCGGCGTGGAGTCCGCCAGCGCCGTCAGCGGCTTCCAGATCACGGGGTGGTACGCGACGATCACGCCCGCGTGCATGCGCACGGCCTCTTCGAGCACCGCCTCGGTCAGGTCGATCGTCAGCAGCACCGGGCCGCCGACCGGGCGCGAGGGAACGCCGAGCTGGAGCCCGACGCGGTCCCAGGGTTCGGCCCCGCGCAGCGGCGCGATCCGCTCCATCGCGTCCATCAGGTCCTGAACGACCATGCCCGCTCCTTCCCGCGCGCGAAGCACGCCACCCATCATAGGGGACGCGTTCCCTACCCTGTGCCCATGCCAGGACCGACGCAAGTCCACGCCCGCGCCCACGCCAAGGTCAACCTGGCCCTGGCCGTCGGCCCCCCGGACGCGACCGGCATGCACCCCGTCGCGTCCTGGATGCACGCCGTGGACCTGTGGGACGCGGTCACGCTGGCCAAGGCCGACCGCACGCGCCACGACCTCGCCTGGGAGGACGGCACGCCGGTCCCCTGGCCCGCGGGAACCGACCTCGCCGTCCGGGCGCACCACGCCGCGGAACGCGCCGCGGGGCGGGAGCTGCCGGCGCTCGTCCGCGTGCGAAAGTCCATTCCCGCCGGCGCGGGCCTCGGCGGCGGGTCGGCCGACGCCGCGGCCGTGCTGCTGGGCCTGCGCGACTTGTTCGCCCTGCGTCTCGGCGACGCCGAACTGGCCGCCCTCGGCGCGGAGCTGGGCTCGGACGTGCCCTTTTTCATCGACCCTATCGCGTGGGACGCCGAGCAGCCCCCGCGCCCGGCCATCGCCACCGGGCGTGGCGAGCGCCTGGAACGCCTCCCACGCCGCACGGACGGCGTCACGCTGGTCCTGCCGCCGTTCGGCTGCCCGACGGGCGCGGTGTACCGGGCCTTCGACGACGACCCGCCCGGCGCGTTGGACGAGGCGCGTGTCCGCCGGCTCGCGTCGGCAGCGCCGGACCCGCACGCCCTGTTCAACGACCTCGCCGGGCCCGCGGCGAGGGTGGAGCCCCGCCTGGGCGAGATCCGGGGCGCGCTGGCCGACGCCCTGGGCGGGCCGGTGCTGGTGTCGGGTTCCGGCAGCACGCTGTTCTGTTTTGAGCCCGCGGCCCGCGTGGCGCCCGCCGTGCCGGGCTGCCGCGTGGTCGAAACGCGCCTGGTCTGAGCCGGGGGCCGGGCGGGCGCTGCTGATAGAATGGTCGGCCCGCGAGGAACCGTGATGCCGAAGCCCACCGCCGCGCCCGCCGCCGACCCCACCGAGACGCAGGGCCTCGCCGCGGGCGTGGACCTGGGGGGGACGAACATCCAGGTCGGCATCATGCGCTCCGATGCGCGGATCGTGGGGCGCTGCAAGATCAAGACGGACGCGGAGGCCGGCTACGAGGCCGTGGTGGGGCGTGTGATGCGCGCCGTGCGCGAGGCGTGCGAGTCCGCCGGGGTGCAGACCACCGACCTGGCCTGCATCGGCGTGGGCACGCCCGGGCCGGTCGACCCGTCGACGGGCACGGTGCTCGAGGCGGTCAACCTGCGCTGGGACAACGCGCCGCTGCGCGCCACGCTGTCCGAGCGGTCGGGCCTGCCGGTGACGGTGGACAACGACGTGAACGCCGCCGCGTTCGGCGAGTGGAGGCACGGCGCGGGGCGCGGGGCCACCGACCTGCTCGCGGTCTGGGTGGGCACGGGCGTCGGCGGCGGGCTGATCCTCCGCGGCCAGCCGTTCACGGGCCACTTCCACACCGCGGGCGAGATCGGCCACATGATCCTCATGCCCGGCGCCGCCCCGGGCTCGCGCTCCATCGAGCACAACTGCTCGCGCACCGCCGTCTCCGAACGCATCGCCCAGCTCATCCGCGCCAACCGCAAGAGCTCCCTCGCCCCGATCATCCGCGAGGGCAAGCGCCTCAAGAGCAAGGCCCTCGCCGAGGCCTACCGTGCGGGCGATGCGCTCGTGTGCGAGGTGATCAACGACTCCGCCGACCGCCTGGGCATGGCCGCGGGCTCGATCGCCTCCCTGCTCAGCCTGCAACGCGTCGTCATCGGCGGCGGCCTGGCCGAAGCCCTCGGCGAGCCCTACGTCGACCGCGTCCGCGCCGCGACCAAACGCGAGGTCTTCCCCAGCGCCCTCAAGGCCATCGAAGTGGTCCCCAGCGAACTCGGCGACGACGCCGGCATCATCGGCGCGGGCCTCCTCGCCCTCCACCACCTTGGCGTGTGAACAAGGTTCAACCCCTCACGCACTGTTCTCCGCCCCCGGGGGGGGCGCCGCCAGTCGCCGCGGGCGGAGCGGAGCCCGTGGTACGAGCGCCCGCTTCACCATCTCACCCCGGAGGGGCGATGGCCCGGCGGGGTGCGCTGGGGGCGTTGTGTTGGTCGGCCCGCGGGGGCGCGGGGAAGCGCCCGGCGGGATTGGAGGGCTGGGGTGAGGGCTCCGCGTTGATCGGCGTGCGGGGGGACGCCGCCACTCCGGGGTGAAACCGTTGAGGGGTCGGGGTTGGTGCGGCGGTGGGTGTGGGGTTGTCCTTTGCTCGCGTGCGGG
>CAYXFA010000023.1:0-44827 GCA_964464165.1 uncultured Phycisphaeraceae bacterium
CGAGGCGGGGCCGGGTGGGCGTGGTTGCGGGGGGCTGGCTACTGTATTGCAAGAATCATTGCTGTGGGACAGGAGGCTCTTGTGGCGACGGTTGGAAGGGACGGGTCGTGGCTGGGTCGGCTGGACCGGGTGGACCGGGCGGTGGCGGGGTGGCTGTCGGGGGCGGCGGTGCCGGCGCTGCGGATGGGGCTGGCGGTGGTGTTCGTGTGGTTCGGAGGGCTGAAGGCGGCGGGGATGAGCCCGGCGGCGGAGCTGGTGGCGCGGACGACGGACTGGGCGTTCGACCCGGCGTGGTTCATCCCGCTGCTGGGGTGGTGGGAGGTGGCGATCGGGGTGTGCCTGCTGGACCCGGTGCGGCTGGCGGGGGGTCGGGCGTGGCTGACGCGGTTGGGGGTGCTGCTGCTGGCGCTGCAGATGCCGGGGACGTTCCTGCCGCTGGTGGTGGTGCCGGGGCGGTGCTTCGACGGGTCGGTGCTGGCGTTGACGACGGAGGGGCAGTACATCGTGAAGAATCTGGTGCTGATCGCGGGCGCGATGGTGCTGGGCGCGACGGTGCGTGACCGGGCGGGGGAGGGCGTGGGGTGCGACGCGGGGGTTAGCCCCGGGGGTGGAGCGTCCGGACGACCTGCTTGAGGTGGGTGCGGTCGACGTGGGTGTAGATCTGCGTCGTGGTGATGTCGGCGTGGCCGAGGAGCGTCTGGACGATGCGGAGGTCGGCGCCGCCCATGAGCAGGTGGGTCGCGAACGAGTGGCGGAGGGTGTGGGGGTGGACGTCGCGGAGGCCGGCGGCGCGGGCCCAGTGGGTGACGATCTGCCAGACGCGGACGCGTTCGATGGGGCGTCCGGTGCGGGTGAGGAAGAGGCGTCCGGCGTCGCGTCGTTCGCCGGCGCGTTCTGCGGTGATGAGGCGGGGGCGGCAGTCGCGCAGGTAGAGGGCGAGGGCGTCGGCGGCGGGCCTGCCCATGGGGACGAGGCGCTGCTTGTCGCCCTTGCCGAGGACGCGCACGACGGCGACTTTCTCGAGGACGTCGGCGAGGGCGACGTTGCCGACCTCGGAGGCGCGCAGGCCGGAGGCGTACATCAGCTCGAGGATGGCGCGGTCGCGGAGCCAGAGGGGTACGGCGTCGGGTTTGGCGCCGGGTGCGGGCGCGGGGGCGGCGAGGAGGCGTTTGACCTGGTTGGGGGTGAGGACGTCGGGGAGGTTGCGCCAGGGGGCTGGGCGGTCGAGGAAGTCGGCGGGGTTGTCGGTCAGGCGTCCGGTGGCGTGCATCCAGCGGCAGAGGACGCGGATGGTGGCGACGTGGCGTGTGACGGTGGCGGGGGCGTAGGCGCGGTCGCGGGAGAGGGAGCGGACGTGGGCGATGAGGTGCTGGGGGGTGATGGCGGAGGGGTCGCTCAGGCCGGCGGCCTGGAGGTCGAGGAGGAGGGCGTCGAGGTCGCGGGCGTAGGCCTCGAGGGTGGCGGGGAGGAGGCCGCACTCGACGCGGAGGAAGATGAGGAAGGCGCGTCGGAGGAGGCGGTGTGGCTCGGCGAGCCGTTGGACGCGTTGTGCTGCGGCGTCTGGCACGGTGCGAGGATCGGCGTGCGGGGGGTGGGCGCATGAAAACACCCCGGATCGCTCGATCCGGGGTGCGGAGGGTCAGCCGTTCCCTGTCAGGGGCGTCTTAGCCCAGCAGGGCCAGGACGTTCTGGGGGGACTGGTTGGCCATGGCCAGGACGTTGGTGGAGGCCTGGACCAGGATCTGGTTGCGGGTCAGGGCCGCGGTCTCGCTGGCGAAGTCGGCGTCACGGATGACGGACTCGGCGGCGGTGGTGTTCTCGAAGGCGACGTTGAGCGAGCGGATGGTGGCGCCAACGACGTTCTTCTGGAAGGCGCCCAGGCGGCCGCGGGTCGAGGAGACGTCCTCGATGGCCTTGGCCACGATCTTCTGGGCCTCGTTGAGGTCGCCGCCGTTGACGATGTTGAAGGAGCGGCCGGAGGCCAGGTCGCTCAGGAAGCCCAGCTCGGAGGAGCCCAGCTTGCGGGTGGAGATGTCGCCGATGCCGATGGAGACCTTGCCGCCCAGGTTGACCTGGGAGGACAGCTGGAAGTCCGCGCCGCCGCCGGTGATGCTGAAGGCGGTGATGGCGTCCAGGTCCTGCGCGGCGGAGGTGGTGAGCGTGAAGGCGACGTCCAGGAAGTCGCTGTTGACGCTCATCTGCTTGCCGCGGCCGACGGCCAGCATGCCGTTGATGGTGCCGGCGACGTCCTGGCCGATGTCGCGGATGCCGTTGTTGGCGCCCGCGAAGGTGGTGACGCTGCCGGTGTCGACCGCGTTGAAGTCGGTGGCGCTGAGGGCGTAGATGCCGTCGCCGCCCGCGATGCCGCCTGCGTCGGTGACCTTCAGGGTGACGAACTCGCTGGAGCCGAAGCCGTCGGAGGTCAGCTTGATGCTGGTGCCGTCGACGGTGGCGGTGACGCCGGTGACGTCGTTGACGCCGTTGATGGCGGCGGCGATGGAGTCGAGGGAGTTGCCGGAGGAGAACTGCAGCTCGCGGTTGCCCAGGACGCCGCCGACCTCGATGACGAACTGGCCGCCGGCGCTCAGGTCGATCGACGCGGCGCCGAAGGACATGAGCAGGCCGGCCTGCTGGGCGGACTGGGTGATGATGGCGCTGACGTCCTGCTTCTCGCCCTCGAACTTGGCGCCGCGGACGGCGTAGTCCGTGACGGCGGCGGCGACGTTGTTGACCTGGTAGTCCAGGTTGCCGTTGAGCAGCTTGGAGCCCTGGAAGTTGGTGGCGCCGGCGACGCGGTCGATGGTCTGCAGGATGGAGTCGATCTGCAGCTGGTTCGCTTCCTTCTCGGAGGCGGACAGGCCGGCGGTGTTGGCCGAGCTGGTCAGCAGGCCCTGGAGCTCGGTCAGCAGGGAGGAGACCTCCTGCAGGCCGCCCTCGGCGATGTTGACGACCTGGTCGGCGCGCTCGGCGTTGGCGATGGCCGCGGTGAGGGCGGACTTCTCGGCCCGCAGGTTCTCGCTGGCGATCAGGCCGGCGGGGTCGTCCTTGCCGCGGCTGATGCGCAGGCCGGTGGACAGACGCTCCAGCGAGACGCCCAGCGAGGCGTTGTTCTGGCCGAGCACGCGCTGGCCCAGGATCGACGAAACGTTCGTGTTGATGCGAGACATTGGCTGATGACCTCCGTGCAGTTTCCGGGGCTGTGCCCGCTCCGGTGCGCCGGACGGGGAGGTCCGGCAACGGCCGGTTCCGTTCCGGGCCGTGCCCGGGGCGACGAGCCCGAGCGCACGGGGGCTGGATCGACCGGAGCGGGGGGCGGGTGAAGCCGAGGACGCGCGGAGGCGCGAGATTCCGGGGGGGGGGGGGCGTTATCCGGACGGTGGGGGCGTTGCGGCGGGGCGCGGGCGCAAAAAGCCCCCGCATGGCGGGGGCTGGGAGGGGCGTGGTCGGGGGTTTTTCCTGGGTTTTAGCCGAGGAGCTGGAGGACGTTCTGGGCCGACTGGTTGGCCATGGCCAGCACGGTTGTGCCCGCGGACTGGAGGATCTGGACGCGGGTCAGCTCCGAGGTCTCGGCCGCGAAGTCCGCGTCGCGGATGATGCTGCGGCTGGCGGTGAGGTTCTCGAAGGCGGACTGCATGGACCTGGTGGAGGTCTCGAGGATGTTGCGTTCGAAGGCGCCGAGGCGGCCCCGGATGATCGACACCTCGTCGATGGCCTTGCTGATGATCTGCTCGAGGGGGGTGAAGTCGTTGCGGGCCTTGGCGGCGGCGAGCTCGTTGGCCTGGCCGCTGGCGAGGCTGGAGAGGTACTCGATGGCCCCGTTGATGAGGGTGCCGCCGAGGTTCTCGGCCGCGGTGGACTGGACGGCGATGTTGGTCTGCTGGAGGGCGTTGATGTTGGGCCCGAGCTGGAAGAGGGCGCCGCCTCCGGTGATCTGGAAGGTCTTGGGGGTGAGGGTGGGGTCGGTGGCGAAGGTTTCGTCGAGGAGGAGCTTGAGCGAGAGGTTGGGGGAGTTGATGGAGACGTTGAGGCCGTCGCCGGAGGCGAGGACGCCGTTGATGAGTGCGGAGACGTCGCGTCCCTCGTCGCGTGTGGCGGTGACGAGGGCCGGGCTGCCCCAGGGGAAGGGGGCCCCGCCGGGGAAGTCGGCGTTGCCGTCGAACTTGAAGAGGGTGAAGTTGTTGTTGGTGGGGTCCGTGGGCATGTCGATGCGTTCGATGCTCACGAAGGACTTGGACCCGTAGTCGACGGAGGAGAAGACGATGCCGGAGAGGGGGTTGCCGTTGATGAGCTCGGCGCGGACGCCTGTGAGCTCGGTGTTGGAGTTGATGGCGGAGACGATCTCGCTGTAGGAGGTGGCGGAGAGGAAGGAGAGCTCCCGGACGCCGTCGACGCCGCGGATGCGGAGTGTGACGCTGGAGAGGAGGGTGCCGTCGGCGCCGGCGGCGTGGTCTCCGTTGAGGTAGAGGCTGCCGCGCTGGGCGGAGGCGATGACGTCGACGGTGGTGTCGATGCTGGAGGTGCCGACGAAGCTGGCGGCGAGGATCTCGGCCTTCTTGATGGTGGATGTGGTCAGGCCGCTGGTGACGTAGTCGAGCGATCCGTCGAGGAGCTTGAGGCCGCCGAAGGTGGCGGTGTTGCTGATGCGGGTGATCGACTGGATGGCCGAGTCGATCTGGAGCTGGTTTGCCCTGCGTTCCTCGTCTGAGACGGCGCCGGTGTTGGCGGCCTCGACGGCGAGGGACTTGATGGAGTTGAGCAGGTCGGTGATCTCCGCGAGGGCGGCCTCGGTGGTGGAGATGACGGCGCTGGCGCGTTCGCCGTTCTTGATGGCCTGCTCGACGCCCTTGATGTCGGTGGCGAGGCGTTCCGAGATGATGAGCCCGGCCGGGTCGTCCTTGCCCCGGTTGATGCGGATGCCGGTGGAGAGGCGTTCGAGCCTGACCTGGAGGTCCGCGCCCGAGCGGTTGAGCCTCTGCTGGGCGATCAGGCTGGGCACGTTGGTGTTGATGCGTGTCATGGCAATCCTCCGTGATTGCGTCCGAGCGCTTCCGAGTTGCCGGGCCCGGTCCGGCGTGGCGAGCTGTGCGAACGGGTTACGCTGTGTTCTTGCCTTGTGCGCCGGCGGTGGCCGGGCGTACGGTGGTCGCGCTGAGGGGCGTGGCCCCGGTGGCCTGGCGGCGTGCGGGGCCGGGCAGGACGGTCTGCGCGAGGGCGCCGAGGTCGGTGGCGCCGAGCCTGGCCGCCTGGGCGTTTTCCTTGCGGATCGCCTCGTAGACCTCCTTGCGGTGGACGGCGATCCGTGTGGGTGCGGAGATGCCGAGGCGTACCTTGTCGCCCCGGATGTCGACGACGGAGATTTCGATCTCGTCGCCGATCATGATGGTTTCGTCGCGTTGCCGGGAGAGCACCAGCATCCGTGAACTCCTTGGGCTCTCAGCCCGCGCGGGCGGACGCCGTGCGCGGGGGGTGGCTTGGTGAGGGGACGGGTCCGTCCGTCCCGATGGGTGGGCGCGGGGATCGCGCCGGCGCGTGTGCGCCGGAGCCGCCCGAGTCGTGGTCCCCGGGGGACGTCAGGCCGGCGTGGCCTCGCGGACGCCGGTGGCGACGCGCATGAGGGTCTGCCGGGTGGTCCAGCGCTTCTCGGCGAGGACCATCTGCTCCGCGGTCTTGTTGACGGTGTTGATGACCAGCGGGCCCTGGAAGTTCCCGGTGAGCTGGTCGTCGATCTTGTTGACGATGATGAAGACCTGCGCGTCCTCGAGCTTTTCGAGTGCGAGGGACTGCATCTGCTCCTGGCGGATCGGCACCGAGTAGTCCTTCTCGAAGAAGGAGGGGTCGGTGACGACGAACGCCAGGTTGGGGTCGTCGATCGACTGCAGCCAGAAGAAGCACGCGTCGTCGCCCGGCTGCAGCAGGCAGTAGCGCGTGAGCCCCGGGAATCCGAGGATGCCTTGGGGGAAGGTGATCACGCGGTCCTCCGCGATGTCGATCACCCCGAATCGAGTCGTCCGCACCTCCATGTGTGCGCTCCGTTCCTGCTCGGCCGGACCATCCGGATCGACTCCCGGCGCTCCGGCGCCGGTCGACATCCTGCCTGCGGGCCCGGGAGCGGCCGAGCTCCCCCGGGGCCCATCGATCCAAAGTCGCGGGTCGGCGTCAACCGGCCCGTTCCGTCATCCCAGGTAGTTCAACAGGGTGAGCTGCTGGGATTGCGCCGTCACCGCCAGCCCGGCCTGGAGCTGGAGCTGGAGCTGGGCGAAGAGGGTGGACGCGGCGGCGTAGTCCACGTCGCGGAGGGTGCTTCGCATCGACTCGTTGAGCACCTTGCGGTCCTCCTGGCGGGTGGTCTCGTCGGCGACGCGTCTGGCGTAGCCGCCGTTGACGCCGCGTGCCTGTGTCAGCCGGTCCGCGCCGGACTGCAGCTTGGAGTACGCAAGTTCGATGCCAAGCGTGTCGTTTCTGCGGAGGGCGTCCGCGAGATCGAGCAGATGGGTGAAAAGGTTGTCCACGCGGACGGCGGCCCGGTCCTGGGAAACCATGCGGGCGCCGCCGGCGTCGTGGGTGGCGTTGAGCAGGCCGAGGTTCTCGGCGGCGGGGGAGTTGTTCAGGCGTGTGACGGCCATGGCCCCGGTGGCGGCCAGGGCGGCGTCCTGCTCGAAGGCGATGCCGTTGCCGGGGTGGGCCAGGCCGGCGATGAAGTCGGTGGTGGGGCGGCCGGCGGCGGTGAGCTGCTCGGCGGCCTGGGCGTTGATGGCGTCGAGGAGGTCCTGGACGGCGCCGACGTGCTGGCTGGTCAGGTCGATGGTGATGACGAAGCCGTCGCCGAGGGTGACGGTGAAGTCCGGGTCGTCGGGGTTGATCTGGACGCCGCGGCCGTCGTTGAAGTGGGCGAGGGGGGTGGAGGCGGAGAGGGTGCGGATGCCCAGGAGGGTGGCGGTGTCGCCGCCGCCGGCGACCTCGGCGATGGACATGGCCTGGTCGCGGAGCCCGGCGACGGAGGTGCGGACGGCGATGGAGCGGCCGTCGGCGCCGAGTTCGACGACGACGCCTGTCCCGCCGGATTCGAGGGCGGAGCGGACGTCGGCGAGTGTCTG
Organism: uncultured Phycisphaeraceae bacterium; assembly: GCA_964464165.1. Classification (GTDB taxonomy): domain Bacteria; phylum Planctomycetota; class Phycisphaerae; order Phycisphaerales; family UBA1924; genus UBA6054. The sequence continues at coordinate 7,095 of CAYXFA010000023.1, forward strand.
GGCGGTGGAGAGGTCGATGGTGCGGGTCTGGCCGCCGGTGGTCAGGCTGAGCTGGCCGAGGGGGCCGGTGAGGCCCTGGAGTGCGGAGACCGGGGTGGTCCAGGTCAGGCGGGGGTCGACGTCGGCGCCGGCGGGGTTGCCGGCGTTGAAGGCCGAGCCGGCGCCGTCGGTGAGGCCGAGGTCCAGGGCGGTGGAGGCGCCGTCGATGTCGGAGAAGGTGAGGTCGCCGGCGGGGACGTCGATGGCGAAGGCGCCGCCGGCGTAGGAGACGCCCCCGGGGCCGAGGATGGACACGCCGTACTCGGTCTCGTAGGCGCGGATGGCGGCGGTGATGGCGTCGGCGACGTTGCCGGCGGTGACGGCGCCGGAGAGGTCGACCGTCATGGCGGGCCCGGCGTCGAAGCGCATGACGATCTCGCCGGGGTTCACGCCGGTGGCGCGGGCGCCGTTGAGGTCGGCCAGGCGGGTGGCGCGGGTCAGGGCGGGGTTGAGGTCGACGGCGCCGTCGACGCGGGCGGAGAGGGCGCCGATGGCGTTGTCGGCGCCCATGGTGATGGGGACGCTGGAGACGCCGCCGAGGTCGGCGGTCAGGCCGCCGCGGCCTCCGAGGAAGCGGTATGCGTTGCCGAGGAGCTCGACGGGGGCCTGGCCGGGGCGGACGCCGCCGAAGACGTAGCCGACGGCGGACTCGCGGTTGGCGACGTTGAAGAGGGAGTGGATGAGGGAGTCGATGACGTTGGCCTGGGCGGCGCGGGTGGGGCCGTCGGTGGGGGTGGAGGACTGTTCGAGTGCGATGCCCATGGCCTCCTCGATGAGGCTCTTGGCGTCGCCGAGGGCGCCGTCGAGTGTGTCGAGGCTGTTGGCGGCGAAGTTGAGGTTTTTGAGGATCTGGCCGTTGCGTTCGAGGTCGGCGTCGAGGCGGGCGATGATGGCGCTGCGGACGGGGTCGTCGGAGGGGACGAGGATGTCGCGGCCGGAGATGAGCTGGCTGTTGACGCGGAGGAGCTGGACGTTGGTGCGGTTGAGCGCCGCCATGGAGGCGTGGGTGAAGAGGTAGTTCGGCGCCCTTCCGTACGAGGTCGGGAAGGAGGTCGGGAAGGATGTCATCCGGTCTCCTTTCAGATCAGGGCGAGGAGGGTGTCGAACATGGTCTGGGTGACCTGGACGACCTGGGCGGCGGCCTGGTACTGGCGCTGGTAGGTCAGCAGGTTGATGGATTCCTCGTCGACGGACACGCCGGAGACGCCGGCGCGCTGGGCCTCGAGGCTCTCGCGGACGATGGTGGCGGCTTCGGCGCCGACGCGGGCGCCGCTGGAGCGGGTGGCGACGTCCTGGGCGTGGAGTGCCCAGAACTTGCCGATGGTGGCGCCGCCGAGGGCGTCGAGGGCGGTCTCGGCGAGCTCTCCCATCTTCTTTGCGTTGGCGTTCTCGACGAACTGGCCGTCGACGAAGCGGCCGAGCATGACCTCGACGTTCTCGCGGACGTCGATGTCCTGGGCGGTGGTGCCGGTGAAGAAGCTGTTGACGCCCATGACGCCGAGCACGCCGGAGGAGTCCTCGTCGAAGGCGAAGGCGAAGCCGGGGGAGGCGTCGATCTGGAGGCGGCCGTCGGGGGTGAAGGTGGCGGTCAGGCCGTCGATGGCGTCGAGGGCGGCGCGGATGTCCTCGGGGGTGGTGTCGTCGGCGTGGCCGGGCAGGCCGTTGTCGTCGATGCCGTCGGCGTCGACCTCGATCCAGACGCGGTCGGAGGTGCCGGTGTTCTTGTTGCGGACCTCGACGTAGAAGCCGCCGGTGCCGGCCGCGTAGGGGAGGTCGGCGAAGGTGCGGTTGTTGGGGTCGGAGATGGGCAGGGTGCGGTCGCCGAGGGGGATGGCGAGGTTGGCGGAGGTGGTGCTCAGGCCGGAGGCGTTGGAGCCGGTGGCGTGGATCTTGTTGACCTCGAAGATGAGGCGCGAGGCGAGTTGGTCGAGCTTGGCGATGGTCTGGTCGACGGCGCCGTCGCGGCTGGCGAGCAGGCCGCCGAGGCTGCCGGCGCGGACCTTGAGGGGGGCGCCGTTGTCCTTGAGGCGGGGGGTGACGGTGACCTGGCCGTTGACGGTCTCGCGGTGGATTTCCAGGCCGCGGTTGCGGGCGCCGAGGACGACGGGTGTGGAGCCGACGTAGACGTCGTAGAGGCCCTCGGGGTTCTCGTTGGCGGTGACGTCCATGATCTGGGAGAGCTCGGTGACGAGCTGGTCCCGGCGGTCGCGCATGGCGCTGGCCTGGGCGGGGCCGATCTCGCGCTCCGCGATGGTGCGGTTGATGTCGGCGATCTCCTGGAGGAGGGCGTCGGCGCGGCCGGTCTGGGCGTCGATCTGGTCCTCGATCTGGCGGCGCTGGTTCATGAGCTCGCCGCGCATGGAGCGGATGAAGCTGGTGAGTGTCTTGCCCTGGTTGACGAGGGTGGCGCTGGTGTCGAGGAGGGTGGTGGCCTCGGACCATGTGTTGAAGAAGGAGGCGAGCTGGGAGGAGGTGTCGAACTCGGTGCCCTCGTTGAGGATGGACTCGAGCTGGCTGTAGACGGTGAGCTGCTGGACGGCGCTGCTCTGGTCGGCGACGCCGGTCCAGAGGCGTTCCTGGAGGGCCTGGTCGATCTGGCGGCGGACCTGGGCGACGGCGACGCCCGACCCGATCATGTGTGGGTCGGTGATGCGTCCGCGCAGGGCCTGGAGCATGGCGACCTGGCGGGTGTAGCCGGGGGTGGCGGCGTTGGCGAGGTTGTGCGAGGCGACCTGCAGCCCGATCTGCGAGGCGATGAGGGAGGAGTTCGCGATCTGGAGGGTGGCGTTGAGACTCACGGTCTGGCCTCCGTTCCGTGCGCCCGGGCGGGTGCGGTGTCCGTGATGGCGGGGGCGGGGCGGGTCATGCGCCGACGTCCACGCCGCTGACGACGGTTCCGACGGGTTCGACTCGGCCGGCCCTGCCGTAGGTGCCGGCGTGGGAGAGGCGGCCGGCGACCTGCTGCATGAGGCCGCGCATGTGGGTGGCGAGGGCCTCGGAGGCCGCGCGGACGGCCTCGTGCTCGCGCTGGACGGTGTGGATCAGGTCGCGGAGGGTGGCGGCGCGGTCGGAGAGGCGGTGGCGGGAGGCCTCGTCGACCACGCGGAGGAGTTCGTCGATGGTGCCGGGCCGGCCGTCGGGCCGGGCGACGAGGCGCTGGCGCTCGGACTCGACGGCCTGGATGCGGCCGAGGACCTGGCCGGTCTGCTCGACGACGCCCTGGAGGCGCTTGGCGTCGGCGGAGGTCAGGGCGGCGCGGTGTTCGCGGGCTAGGCCGAGCAGGGCGTTGTGCTCGTCGATGAGGGCGCCCAGCAGCGACTCCATGCGCTCGGCGTCGGGCGCGGCGGGGGCCGGGGCGGGCGCGGGGGCTCGGGTTGGTGTGGCGAGCGTGGTCATGCGTCTGTCCCGGCGGGCTGAGCCGGTTCGGTGTCCTTGGCGTTCCTCAGCAGATCGCGTGCCAACCGGTCGACCATCGGGAAGTTGGCGCCCTTGACGATGTCCTGGGCGAGGCGGTGGTCGAGGATCGCGCCGAACTGCTTCTCGGCCTGGGTGGGCGCGAAGGGCGGCGCGGCGTTGTTGGACTCGCGGAGCTGCTTGAGGACGGGCTCGACGAGGGTCGTGGCCACGAGCATCTCGGCGGCGTGGCGGGCGGTGTCTTCCTTCGAGCGGCCCTCGCGCGCCTCGAGGCCCTCGGCCCGGCGGACGGCGCCCAGGGCCTCGGCGAAGGAGCGTTGGGCCTTCACGCCCCGCCCGAAGGAGGCGGCGGCGACGCCGGTGGCCTGGGGTCGGAAGGCGTCGAGGGCGGGGATGGTGGTGCTCATTCCTGGCCGTCCACGATGAGGCGTGCGTGGAGCTTGCCGGCCTGGCGGAGCATCTGGAGGATGCGGATCTGCTCGACCGGGGGCACGTTGAGCTGGTCGAAGGCGGCGATGAGGTCCTCCAGGCGGGACAGGTCGGCCTCGTCGGCACGGGTCTGGACCGCGGCGAAGTCGCGCTGCTGGACGCGGGGGGGGCCCTGCGGCGGCGGGGGGACCGTGGTGGTGATGGTCAGGTCGCGGTGGGTGATGACCGCCGGGGAGACCATGACGTCGCCGGTGATGACGATGATGCCGGCGCGGGTGTCGCAGATCACGCGGGCGGGCAGCTCGCGGAGGGCCGTCGTGACGTCGGTCCGCATGACGTCGCCCAGGAAGGCCTGGGGGTCGTTTCGCTCGCTGGGGGGCACGGTGACGCGGATGGTCCGGGCGTCGACGGCGGTGGCGACGGGGGCCTCGAGCCGGTTGGCGGTGAGCAGGTACTGCTGGTTGATCTCCGAGGCGATGCGGGCGGAGGAGCCGCCGAGGGCGAAGTTGGCGTCGAGGATGAGGTCGAAGCCCCCGGAGATGGAGGGGGTGGTGTTGACGTCGCGCACCATCTGCGCCCCGCGCGAGATCCGCGCGGAGGTGGGGGTCTTGGCGTCGGGGACGGTCAGCTCGCCGCGGGCGAAGGCGTAGACGGGCGCGCCGGGGCCGGGGCTGAGGGGGCTGACCAGGAGGGTGCCGCCGGAGAGTGACTTGGCGCTGTTGAGGACGGAGACGGTGACGTCGAAGCGGTCGTCGGTCATCGCGCCCTCGCGGGGGATTTCGCAGGTGACCAGGACCAGGGCGACGGAGCGGCCCTTGCCGAGCTCGTCGATGGCGACGGTGTTGCCCATCTTGCGCAGGGCCTCGGCGAGGGGGCGGGCCACGGCGAGTTCGGCGGGCGAGTCGCCGGTGTTGTTCAGGCCGACGACGAGGCCGAGGCCCTGGACGGTCGAGGCGCCCTGGCCGCGGAGGCGGGCGATTTCCCGCAGGGTGCGGGAGGCGGCCGCGTCGGTGGCGAGCAGGCATAAAGAAAGGATGGCGAGGATGAGTCGGGGCATGGCGGGGTGCTACGCGAACGGGGTGCCAGAAGAAGATCCGGTCGCGTGGTGGTGGGGCGGTCGCGGGCGTCCGTTGGCACGCCGTTCGCGTAGCCGCGTGCGGGCGGGGCGGTCCACGGAGGGACGCCCGCCCGGCTCGGAGTCGCGTCATGTCGTACGGCATCAAGATTTCCGCGACGGGGGCGCTGGCGGCGATCCACCGGCAGGACGCCCTGGCGGCGAACCTGGCGAACCTGAACACGGTGGGCTTCAAGCCCGTGCTGGCGGGGGCGATGCACCGCGACCCCGTGCGGGTCGAGGACGGTCTGCACGCGTGGGACAGCGACGCGATGCTCGAGCGGCTCGGCGGGGGGGTGCTGGCGGCGCCGGTGATGATCGACTTCGGCCAGGGGCCCCTGGAGCTGACGGACGACCCCATGCACCTGGCGATCAAGGGGGACGGGTTCTTCGTCGTCGGCGACCCGGCCAACCCGTCGCTGACGCGTGACGGGCGGCTGGCGCTGCGCCCCGACGGCACGCTGGTGATGGCGACGACCGGCCTGCCGCTGGTGGGCGTCGGGGGCCGCCCCATCGTGGTTGACCCGGCGGGCGGGCCTCTGCAGATCTCGGGGGACGGGCGCGTCGTTCAGGGGGGCGTGGAGGTCGGGCGTCTGCGCGTGGCCGACGTGCCCGACCGCGACGCCCTGCGCAAGGTCGGGCACGGGCTGTTCGGATCGGCCTCGGGCTCGGCCCTGACGCTGGTGGACGCGGGCGGGGCGGTCGTGCAGGGCGCGGTGGAGGGCTCGGGCGTGGACGAGATCGACGCCCTGATGCGGATCACCGACGCGGCGCGGGCGGCGCAGTCCAACATCGGCATGATCGACATGCAGAACCGGATGCTCGACCGGTTGGTGAACACGTTCGGGCGGTTGGCGTGAGGATTGGCACTAGGCGGTAGGCACTAGACATCAGGCATCAGGCACTGGGCATCAGGCATCAGGCATCAGGCATTCGGCGCTCGAAGTAAGCATTGGGCTTTTGATCGGACCTCTTCATTCCTAGCGCCTCATGCCTCGTGCCTCGTCCCTTCCACACACGGAGACCTCATGGGCGTCATCGCGATGCAATCCGCTTCCTCCGGTCTTCGGGCGCTGAACACGCGTCTGGACGTGATCGCGAACAACCTCGCGAACGTCAACACGGAGGGTTTCAAGGCCAGCCGGGCCAACTTCGAGGACCTGCTCTACATCGAGCGGGCGCAGCCGGGCGTGGAGAACAACAACGGCGACCGCCGCCCGACGGGCCTCTACGTCGGCCTGGGCGTGAAGGTGTCCGGCACGCAGCAGGACTTCACGCAGGGCGCCCCGGTGCCGTCGGACAACCCGCTGGACCTGATGATCGAGGGCAGCGGCTTCTTTCAGGTGCAGGTCGAGGACGACCTCGGCGGCGGCGTTGCCTACACGCGGGCGGGCAACTTCACGCTCAACGCCGAGGGCCAGGTCGTGCTGGCCAACTCGGACGGGCGGCGGCTGATCCCCGAGATCCAGATCCCCGAGGACGCCGAGTCGGTCGGCGTGGACAAGTCCGGGCGGGTGTGGGTGCTCCAGCCGGGCGAGACCGAGCCGGTGGAGGTCGGGCAGATCGAGCTGGCGGTGTTCGTGAACCCCGCCGGGCTCAAGCAGGTCGGTCAGAACCTCTGGGTGGAGTCGGCCGCGTCCGGGCCGCCGATCCTGGGCGAGCCCGCGACGGAGAACTTCGGGGGGATCCAGGGCAACATGCTGGAGGGCTCGAACGTGGACCCGGCGCGCGAGCTGATCGAGCTGATCCGCACGCAGCGGGCCTTCGAGATGAACAGCCAGTCGATCCGGGCCGCGGACGAGACCCTGCGGACGGTGTCGCAGCTCCGCCAGTGACGGTTTGAGCGGCCGCGGAGCGGCCGTGGGAGGACGACGATGGACCGATGGACACGGGCGCTGGTGGTGCTGATGACGGCGTTGGCCGCGTCGGTCGGGCTGGGGGCGTCGAACGCCCGCGACGGCGTGACGGTGGTCACGCTCCGGCCGACGGTGCGGCTGGCGGCGGACGCCCCGGTGACGCTGGGGGCCCTGGCGTCGATCGAGGGCGAGCAGCGCGGCGCTCTGGAAGGCCTGGTCGTGTCGCCGGGCGAGGTCGCGCCGGGGCGGTGGACCGTGGTCGACGCCGGGCTGGTGCGGGAATGGATCGCCGCGTCGCCCGCGCGGGACGGATCGGTCATCGTGGAGGGTGCGCGGGTGAACCTGACGCGGCTGGGGGCGCGGCCCGCGCCGGCGCCGGTCGTGCGTCCGGCGCCCGAAGGGGCGTCGCGTCCGGCGGGCTCGGTCGTGCGTGACCACCTGGAGGTCTGGCTGCGGGCCCGGTACGGGGCGGAGGAGGGGGACCTGCGCGTGCGGTTCGAGGAGCGCGACGCGGCGGTGCTGGGCACGCCGACGGAGGGGCGGGTGGTCGAGGTGCGGGCGATCGGGTCGTCGGCGCGGCCCGCGCTGCGGGTGACGGTGTACGAGCGGGACTCGATCGTGCTGTCGGAGACGGTGCGGGTGGGGGTGGAGGTGCGGTCGCCCGCGCCCGTGCTCGTCCGCGCCGTGCGCCGGGGCGACCGGGTCCAGGCGTCGGACTTCGAGACGCAGGCGGTGTGGTCGGACCCGACGGACCCGCCGGCGGACCCCGCGGCGATCGTCGGGCGTGCGTTCCGCCGGGCGATGGGCCCGGGCGAGGTCGTGCGGGCCGGGCAGCTCGAATCGAGCGCGATGGTCGAGCGGGGGCAGGACGTGTCGGTGCGGACGGTGCTCGGGTCGGTGGTCGTGACGACGATCGCCCGGGCGCGGCACGACGCGTTCGAGGGGGAGCTGGTTGAGCTGGAGGCCAAGGACCGGTCGGGGCGGCGGTTCACCGCCCGCGTCGCCGGCCCGGGCCGCGCCGTGATGGTCGGAACGGAGGAAACGCCGTGAAGAACCGGATGATCGCGTTGCTCGGGGTCGTGGGGGCGTTGTCGCCCGCGGCGGCGGGGCAGAGCCTGTTCCTCGTCCACGACCACGCGGCGTCGGCGGCGCCGGGCGCGCCCGCGCCGGTGGCCGCGTCGCAGGTGAGCCTGTTCTGGGTGCCCGAGCCCGAGCCCAGGGTGTTCCAGAAGCACGACATCGTGACGATCGTCATCGACGAGGTGTCGACGCAGACGAGCTCGCAGAAGCTGGAGACCGAGCGGGAGTCGCGGACGCGGGCCCAGGTCGGGGCGTTGGTGGACCTGATGCAGCTGCTGGAGCTGCGCCTGCGCGAGGGCGACACGAGCAACGTGAGCCTGGTCGATTTCAACGGGCGGCGTGAGTTCACCGGCGAGGGCGACTACGAGCGCAAGGACCGCTTCTCGGCCAGGATCACGGCGACGGTGCTGGAGGTCAAGCCGAACGGGACGCTCGTGCTCGAGGCCACCAAGCGGATCGCCAAGGACAACGAGATCCAGACGATCGTGCTGTCGGGCGTGGTGCGCGAGGAGGACGTGTCGCGTCAGAACACCGTGCTGTCGTCGCAGATGGCGAACCTGAGCATCGCCTCGCACCACGAGGGGCAGGTGCGCGACGCCGCGAAGAAGGGCTTCATCACGGAGATCCTCGACGCGCTGTTCGCGTTCTGAGGGGGCTCAGACGATGTAGGGCGTGTCTTCCAAGACCTGGGCGACGCGCTGCTGCCACTCCTCGTAACCGGCGCGGCCCATCAGGCCGAAGGTGGCCTTCTTGCCGGTCTCCACGGCGGGCTGGTCGTAAGCGTCGACGTTGAGCATCAGGCCGGCGTAGGCGGTGGCGATCTGCCAGAGGGCCATGAACTCGCCGACGTGGTGGGCGTCGATGGTCGGGAAGCGGATGGTGTAGTTGGGCCGGGCGCTGGCGACGAGGGCGTACTCGGTGGCCCGCTTCTCGGCGTTGAGCAGGCCGGCCACGGACTTGCCCTCCAGGTAGGCGATCGCGTCGACGCCCATGCCGGTGGGGATGGTCAGGTCGTCGTCGCCGAACGAATCGACCTGGACGAAGCCGACGACCTTGTCGTTGGGGCCCTCGCGGTAGAGCTGCACCTGGCTGTGCTGGTCGGTCGTGCCCAGGGCCTTGATGGGCGTGAAGCCTGCGTAGACGGTCTCGCCGGACAGGTCGGTCTTCTTGCCCAGGGACTCGGCCCAGAGCTGGCGGTACCAGTCGGCCAGCAGGTACAGGGCGTTGGCGTAGGGCATGAGCACGTGGTTGGGCTTGCCCTTGCGGGTGCCGAGCTCGACCAGGAGGAAGGCGAGCATGGCGCCGGGGTTCTCGGTGAGCGTGGGGTTGGCGCAGCGGGCGTCCATGGCCTTGGCGCCGTCGAGCAGGGCGCCGACGTCGATGCCGCACATGGCGGCGGAGAACAGGCCCACCGGGCTGAGGGCGCTGAAGCGGCCGCCGACGCCCTCGGGCACGGGGAGGGTGTGGATGCCCGCCTCGTCGCAGATGGTGCGCATGGTGCCCTTGGCGGGGTCGGTGATGGCCAGGACGTGGTCCGGCCAGCGGTCGCCCAGGGCGGCCCGGAGGCGGTCGCGGACGATCATGAACTGGGCGGCGGTCTCCGCGGTCTCGCCGGACTTGGAGATGACGTTGTAGAGGGTGGCTTTGGGGTCGCAGAGGTCGAGGACGGCCTTGAGGTTGGCGGGGTCCACGTTGTCCACCACGAAGATGCGGGGGCCGTTGCGCCGGTCCGGGGGGAGGAGGTTGTAGGTGGGGGGGTGGAGGGCGGCCTGCAGGGCGATGTTGCCCAGGGCCGAGCCGCCGTTGCCGAGGACGACGAGGTTCTCGAAGCGCCCGCGCCGGGCGTGGGCGGCGGCCCGGACGGCGTTGAGGTGCTCGGACCGCATCGGCTCGTTCCAGAGCTCCCGCCAGCGCTCCCAGCCCGTGCCGCGGGCGGCGGCGAGGCGGTCGGTGAGCTGGGCGATGCCCCGTGCCTGCTCGGAGTCGGGGTGGATCCGGGCGGGGTCGAGGCCGTGGGGCCCGACGCGGTCGGCGAGGCAGTTGGCGTAGTCGATGGTGAGCATGGGCTTGAGGATAGCGGGGGGAGTGGGGGATTCGCCATTGGGGATCAGCCATCGGCCATTGGGGGTCGAGGAGAGGGCCGGGCGGGGGCGGTGTTTTTTCGTTGAGGGTTGTGGGCGGATGGCTGATGGTCGATCCCCCCGATAGCATCCGGGATGCTCCACCCTTGGCACGACGTTCGCCCCGGCATCAAGAACCTTCCCCTGCCCGCGCACTTCAAGGCGATCATCGAGATCCCGAAGTCCTCGAGCAACAAGTACGAGCTGGACAAGCAGACGGGGATGCTGCGTCTGGACCGGGTGCTGAGCAGCGCGGTGTACTACCCGGCGAACTACGGCTTCGTGCCGCAGACGCTGGCGGAGGACGACGATCCGCTGGACGTGCTGGTGTTCTGCGCGGAGAAGGTGCCTCCGTTGTGCATCTGCGAGGCGCGGGCGCTGGGCGTGATGACGATGGTGGACGACGGCCAGCCGGACCACAAGATCGTGGCGACGCTGATCAACGACCCGGAGTTCGCGGACTACCGGGAGGCGACGGACTTCCCCAAGCACACCTTCAAGATGCTCAAGCGGTTCTTCGAGGACTACAAGCACCTGGAGGGCAAGGCGGTGGAGGTGGACGAGATCCAGCCGGCGGCCAAGGCGTTCGAGATCATCGACGCGGCGCTGGAGCGGTACTCGGAGGCGAGAAGGGCGGGGGAGCTGTAAAAAAACGCCGCCCGGAGGCGGCGTTTTTGTTCAGAAATCGGGTGGTATTTCAGTACGAGTAGCTGTCGTACGGGACGCCGAGAATGGTCGAGGTGGCCGTCCGGGTCGGGGCATCCAGCGTGGTCACCACGGTGATGCCCGTGGTGTCATCCGTGATAGTGAGTTGGTTGATGCCGACATCCGACGCGAAGGCCGAGATCGCGTAGATGTTGCCGCTGATGGCGATGCCGTAGCAGGAAAACTGGTCGTCCCACTCATTGCCGGGCACGATCGAGAACGCAAGGTCGTAATCCGCGAGGTTCGGCAGGTTGACGCCGCTTGCGAACACGAAGAAGGCGTGCAGGTCGTCCTGGTCGGTATTCCCGTCTGCGACCAGGCCGCTGTACGAGGGGATCGTGTAGATGTCGTCGCCGTCGTCGACCCAGCCGTACTGGGCGAGGATCTGGGCCTCGGTGTAGCCGTTGAAGTCGAATACCGAAGCGGCGAGATCCGATCCGGTCCCAAAATCGATAGAAAGCCCGATGAAGTCCGGATCAAAGGGAAGACCGACGTGTACCGATCCGTTGCCATCTGTCAGAAAGGCAGCGGCCCCGAGGGTTGCGGGGGAGAGTTCAAGTATGCCGCCTTCGACATTAAAGAGAGGAGGATTGGACGACTTGTTGCCCGCGGCGCGGTCGGGGTCATCATCGCTGCGAATGATGACGGTAGTTTCGGGTTCGATGGGAGTCAAGATGAGGCCGTTGATCTTGAACCATCGAGCGGGGTTCGACCCCTTTTCCTTCGCCATGTCCGGAGAGCCATCGCCGTCGATGTCGTACAGTTCGTACTCCTTGCCGGTGTCGCTCGCCTTGAACGTGCCGACCATCGTTCCCTTATCCTGAGGTTCTCAAGCGCCCTCCACTCGGGCTTCGACTCCAAAGGCTTTGCCGCTGACAGATGCGGTTCCGCTAGTGCTGCACGCTTGAACTGCCAGCGGCCCGCCGGCCATTGCGATCAGTAACGATTTGCGAATGTTCATCATGGCTGAATCTCCTTTGTAAAAACCATGTTGATTGGACAGGCGAACAACACGTTCGTCTGCGAACCGCCATTTGCGCGGATGCTGCCGCTCACGATGCCAAGGATGGATCGCGAGCCGTCCTTGTTGTGTGATATCAAAGGACTGCCAGATAAATAATATTTATCCAAGTTCTTCGCGTTGCACATAAACTGGATGACGCGATGTTCGGTGTCAAAAATAACATTTTTAACATGCATTCGCCATTCCTGTTGTGTTGAGCGGCATTGTGTGACCAGTTCGATTGACTTGGCGGATAGCATTGTCTCAGCAAGATTGTCTGGAATAAGATATTCGGTGGGTGTGAGCGGCAGATCTGTTTCTAGAACAATAAAATCTTGAAAGACGGAGTGTGAATGAACAGTAAAAAAACTGATTTCTGGATTTCTTCGTCTTTGCGACCAGCCGTCGGCTATGACGATAACTGACCCTGGGGCGGCGCCGTTTATGCGGATGGCACTCGGGTCAATCGAATGATCGGGCAGCGTGTGGGCCGCGCCGAGTATCGTCGAGGGACCGATGGCGACGGCCGACGATACAAAGTTCCCGTACCGAAGCTTCACCAGGCCGCTGGCGTGCCCGTCGTGACTCGTCGTGCATCCGTACAGAAAACAGGATAATACTGCGAGAAGCACCCACACTTGCACTGATGGCCCCCTCCCTTGGGTGTTCAGCCGGCGGGACTGTGCCGCATGTTTTCGAGCGGGGTCAAGGCCCAGGATCAAAAATTTTCTGGGGTTGGGCCGCGGAGCCGAGTGGGTGTAGCGTACGGGCACGATGTTCCCCGAGATCGAACGCACCCTGGTCAGCCGCGAGCGGATCGCGGCACGCGTGGGCGAGATGGCCCGGGAGATCGCGCGCGATCTGGAGGCGGACCTTGGGCGGGACGGGCACTCGGCGCTCGACGAGGGCCGGGTGGTGCTCATCCCGATCATGACCGGGGCGATGATCTTCGCGGCGGACCTGATCCGGGAAATGCCCGTGAAGCTCTCGATCGGGCTGGTGACGGTTTCGAGCTACCCCGGCCAGTCGGTGACGAGCAAGGGGGCGCAGCTCGCCTCGGCCCTGCCGGGAAACCTGGCGGGCCGGCACGTGCTGGTGATCGACGACATTCTCGATTCCGGCCAGACGCTGGGGCTGGTGCGCGAGGTGGTGCTGGCCCAGAAGCCCGCCAGCCTGCGGATCGCGGTGCTGCTGGACAAGAAGACCAGGCGGGTGCGCGAGGTCCCGGTGGACTACGTGGGCTTCGAGATCCCGGACGAGTTCGTGGTCGGTTACGGGCTGGACTACGACGGGTACTACCGCAACCACCCGGAGATCGCGGTCCTGTCCCGGAGCGTCCTCGACGCGGCGGAAGGCCGGGGATGAGCCCGGCGAGCGAACAGCCGCCCGCGTCGCCCGATCCCCGGCCGCGTTCGCCGGTGGAGGGCTTCTCGCTGGTGCCGCCGGGTGAGCGCGTGGTCATCGATGCGCGCCCGAGCGTGTGGTACGTCCTGATCCGGGGCATTCCCGACGCGGCCCCCGGCCTGGTCGGGCTGGCGGTGCTCGGGGCGGTGCGCGGGGTGCTGGTCGCGACGGCGGGCGGGCTGGACCGGGATCTCGGCGACGCGGCGGACCTGTGGCTGGGGCGCGGGATGCTCGCGGCCGGGGCGTACGCCGCGGCCCGTCTGGCGTGGGCCTGCCTCGACTGGTTCTGCCGGCGGTACGTGATGACCGACGCCCGGCTGGTGGCCCTGAGGGGCGTGATGCGCACCGTGCGGTTCGACCTGCCGCACAGACGGGTGCAGCACCTGGCGGTGTCGCGGAGTTTCCTGGAGCGTCTGTTCGGCGTTGGGACGATCGCGGCGGCCTCGGCCGGGACGGACGGGCACGAGATCGTGTGGCGGTCGGTGGCCCGGCCGGACGAAACACTGGGCGTGGTGCGCCGCCGGGTTGATGAGGTCGCGCGGTCGGGCGACGGGCCGGAGCCGGTCCCTGTGATCGGTCTGGTTGGGGGGGTCGGTTCGGGCAAGTCGGCGGTCGCCGCGGCGTTCGAGCGGCTGGGCTGCGTGGTGTCGGATTCGGACCGGGCGGTGCGCGAGGTGCTGGCGCGGCCGGAGATCGTGGAGACCCTGACGGGCTGGTGGGGGAGTGGCATTCTGGACGGCGAAGGGCGGGTGGACCGGAAGAAGGTCGCCGACCGGGTCTTCGCCGACCCGTTCGAGCGTCGCCGGCTGGAGGCGTTGATCCACCCCTTGGTCCGGGAGAGCCGGGAGGCGTTGATCGAGCGGGCGCGGGCGTCGGGCGCCAAGGGCGTGATCGTGGATGCGCCGCTGCTCTTCGAGGCGGGGGTGGACGCCGAGTGCGACGCGGTGGTGTTCGTCGAGGCGACCCGGGCGGTGCGGCTGGGGCGTGTTCGGGGCCGGGGGTGGGACGAGGCGGAGCTGGACCGGCGAGAAAAAGCGCAGATGCCCCTTGATGAGAAGCGTCGGCGCTCGGATCATGTGCTGGTCAACAACGGGACGCTGGCCGAGCTAGAATCCCGGGTGGCCAAACTGCTGGCCGCCATCCGCAAGCACTGTCGAGATCGGGCCTGACCGCGCTCCGCGTCCCTCGCGGGTCGGGGCACGGGCGGGCGGATCCGGGACGGTCGATCGGCCGTCGCGGCCTGATCGGTCACGGATTACCCAGGGTTATTCACCCAGTCCCCAGCCGAGCCAACTCAGAGTCACGGGATATTGGCGGCGTCGGGGGCGGAACATCGCCCGGCCGCGGACAGCCCAACAAGGAACAACCGATGCCCAAGCCCACCGAGGTCGCGGACCACGACGCCCCCGTTAAGAAGAAGCGGACCGTCAAGCGTCTGGCCAAGCACAAGCCGGACGCCAAGCCCGCGGAGGCCGTCGAGGCCAAGCCCGAGCCGGCCCCGGAGCCCAAGCCGGCGCCCCGGCCCGCGCGATCCGAGGCGTCCGCCGAGCCCCGGCCCGAGAAGCCCGAGCCCAGGCAGGAGGAACGCGCCGAGCGGGCCGACCGGCCGGAGCGGCCCGAGCGTCCGTCCGGCGGGCCCGCGGGCCCCCAGGGCGGGTCGGGCTCCGGCGCGAGCGCCGGCGGTCAGGGCGGCGGGGCCGGCCAGGACGACCGCGGCAACAAGCGCCGGCGCAAGAAGCGCCGCAACAAGACGCCCGGCGGGGGCGGGGGCGACTTCCACCGCTCGGGCAACTGGGACCACCTGCCCAGCGACGAGGAGCTCGAGCGCGAGGCGGAGGAGCTGGAGCGCATCGTCGCCGCGTCGGGCGGCAAGATGGTCGACGACGGGCTGACCATCGGCGACCTGCAGCGGATGAACATCGACCAGGTGTTCGAGGTGGCGGAGAAAGAGGGCCTTGAGGACTTCCACCAGATCCCCAAGCAGGAGCTGATTTTCAAGATCCTCAAGACCCGCGCCGCCAAGCAGGGCATCATGTTCGGCGAGGGCACGCTGCAGGTCATGCCGGACGGGTTCGGCTTCCTGCGCAGCCCGGAGATGAGCTACCTGCCCGGGCCGGACGACATCTACGTCTCGCCGGGCCAGATCCGGCGGTTCGGGCTGCGGCGCGGCATGACCGTGCGCGGGGCGATCCGCCCCCCGAAGGAGAGCGAGCGTTACTTCGCGTTGCTCCGGGTCGACACGGTCAACGGGCGTGAGCCGTCGGCGATCCACGACCTGGTGAACTTCGAGGACCTGACCCCGATGCACCCGGAGGAGCGTTTCCTGCTGGAGACGACGCCCGACCAGATCGAGATGCGGATCGTGGACCTCGTGGCGCCGATCGGCAAGGGCCAGCGGGCGTTGATCGTCGCCCCGCCCCGCACCGGCAAGACGGTGCTGATGCAGCGGATGACCAAGGCGATCAACCGCAACTACCCGGACTGCAAGATCTTCGTGCTGCTCGTGGACGAGCGCCCGGAAGAGGTGACGGACTTCAAGCGCAACTGCGCCGGGCGGAACGTGGAGGTCGTGGCCTCGACCTTCGACGAGCAGGGCTCGCGCCACGTGGCGGTCGCCGAGGTGGTCATCGAGAAGGCCAAGCGCATGGTCGAGTTCGGGGACGACGTGGTGATCCTGCTCGACTCGATCACCCGCCTGGCCCGGGCGTACAACAACGAGATCCCGCACTCCGGCAAGATCATGTCCGGCGGCCTGGACTCGAACGCCCTGCAGCGTCCGAAGAAGTTCTTCGGGGCGGCGCGTGCGATCGAGCGGGGCGGCAGCCTGACGATCATCGGCACGGCCCTCGTCGACACCGGCTCGAAGATGGACGAGGTCATCTTCGAGGAGTTCAAGGGCACCGGCAACTCCGAGCTGCACCTGGACCGCCGCCTGGTCGAGAAGCGCATCTACCCCGCGATCGACGTGGCGGCCTCCGGCACCCGTCGCGAGGAGCTGCTGATGGACCCCAAGGAGCTGGAGCTCGTCTACCGGCTGCGCAAGGTCCTCTCGGACATGAACGTGGTCGAGGCGATGGAGCTGCTCAAGTCCCGCCTGGCCAAGCACAAGACCAACGCCGAGTTCCTCATGTCGATGGCGATGGGCTGACCCTCCGGGTCCGCCGGGAACGCGGTCGCCGGAGGGGTCATGCCCGGACGCCGATGGTTGAGCCTCGGACTGCTGCTCGCCGCGGTGACGCCGTGGAGCGCGGCGCTCACCGTCGTCGGGCTGTGGTCGGTCTTCTCGCCGCCGGCGTCGGGCGTGATGTCGGTTCCGCTGGTGGCCGGCGGGGTGGGCTGCGCGGCGCTGGCGGGCGGGCAGCTGGTTTTCCTGGTGTGCGTCGCGGGCCGCGCGTTCCCGCGGGCGGACCGGCGCCTGACGGTGCCGGCGGAAAGTCTGCTGGTGCTGCTGATGGCGGGCGGGCTTCTGGCCGCTTCCGGGGGTATCTTCTTGCACGGAGGAACGGCATGACCCGACGAGCGGCGATCCTTGCGGCCCTGGCGCTGGCCATTGTGACCCGGGCCTTCGGCCTGCAGCCTGCTTCCGGGCCGGTGTCGTCCGAGGAGGTCGGCTCCGCCCTCGTGCGGGCGGCCATGATCGACCTGGGCCTGCACGCGGGCCCGGGCGTGGCGGACTACGAGATCGCCGCGGAGCTGCTGCGGATCGGCTCGGACCTGCGACCCGCCGACGCGGAGGCGGCCCGGCTGCTCGCCGCGGCGGGCTGGTCGGCGGGCGACCGGGCGATTCTGTTGGAGGCGACGCGCCGGGTGGTGCGTCTGGACCCGGCGGACACAGTGGCGCAGCTCCGTCTGATCAGCGCGGGGATCAACGAGCGTCAGACGGTTGAGGACCGGCTCAACGCCTTCGACCGGTTCCTGGGGCCGGAGGGCCGGACGCTCGACCCCTCGGTGCGCTCACGCCTGGCGTTGGACGCGGCCCTGCTGCACCGCGAGACCGGCGACGCGGCCGGCTTCGAGCGACGCCTGCTCGGGGCCGTCGAGCTGGACCCGACCAACAAGGACGCGGTGTCGCTGGCGGCTCGGACCTTCACGACCGAGCAGACGCCGGCGAAAGAAGTCGCGGCCTGGCAGATCCGCCTGCTGTACGCCGATCCGCTCGACCCGCACGTGCACATGACCATCGGCCGGATCTGCGCCGGCCAGGCGGCGCTGGACGCGGCGTCGCGGTTCTTCGAGAACGCGGCGCGTCTGTTCCGGATGGGGATGGGCGAGACGCCCGCAGCGCTCCGGGAGATGCAGCTGGCGCTGCAGTGGCAGCGGGGGGGCGCCCCGGGGGTGGTGGCGGCGTTGAACGCGCCGCTCCGCGATGCGCGGGACCAGGCGGCGCGGGTGATCCAGGCCCGCGTCGAGGCGAACGAGCCGATCGGCGACCTGCGCCGGCCCGAGGAGATCCGCTTCGAGCCGGGCATCGACCTGATCCGCCTGTTCGCCGCCCACGAGATCGGGGACGAGCAGACCGTCGTGGCGGCGCTGACGGACCTGGGCAACAACGCGACCGAGACGCTGACGACCATCCGCCAGTACGCCGGCCGCCCGGACGTCGACCAGAACCAGCTCGCCGTCCAGCTGCTCCAGGTCTTCCACGATTTCCAGGTCGCCCGCGCGGTGGTGGGGCGTGACGCCGCCCTGATCCGCGAGCAGATTGACCAGTTCTTCGGCGCGATCCCGGAGGCCAAGGCGATGCTCGCGCCGCTGGACGCCTGGATCGCGTACGCCGAGGGCAACGACCCCCGGGCGCTGGAGCTCGTCGGCGAGCCCCGGCCCGGCACGCTCGACGACCTGCTGATCGCGCTGGCGAGCGAGCGCATGGGCGACCGGGCGCGTGCGGCGCCGATCTACCTCGCCTACGCCCGGGCGCGCGCGATGGACGCCTTCGGCGCCCTGGCCCGCTCGCGCCTGAAGGCGATGGGGCGCGACGCGGAGGTGATCACCCCCGCGGGGCGCGACCTGGAGAGCGCGCTGTCCAAGGTCCCGGCCTGGCTCGACCGCATGTCGATGGACCCGGCGACCTTCATGATGCTGCGGACCGACACACCCGCGAGCACGGTGGCGGCCCACGACGAGTCGATGATCCGCGTGACGCTGCGGAACACCGCTTCCATCCCGCTGGGGCTGGGGGCCTCCCGCCCGATCGGCTCGCGTCTGCTGCTGGCGCCGCGTCCGATCTCGCCGCTGGCCGACTTCGCCGGCGCTCCCACGCCCAAGGTGGTCGAGCTGGACCGGCGCTTGCGTCTGGAACCGCTGAGCGAGGTGGCCGTGATCACCGGGGCCGACTCGGCCTACACCGGCTGGCTGCGCGAGGTGAACGCCCACATCTCCCTCCGCGACCGGTACCGGGTGATCCAGGGCTTCCAGCCGAGCCCGCGCGGGGGCCTGATCAACGCGCCGCTGTCGCTGGTCACCGAGTCGGGCATCGTGCAGCGGCTCAACCTGGCGCTGGCGCGCGAGGGCGTGGAGACGCTGATCGAGGCCGTGCGGACGGACGACCCCGGCCGGCTCCGCGAGGCGCTGACCGCCACCGTGGCCCGCACCGTCGAGCCGGGCGACGGTCTGGACCTGTCGGAGAAGGAGATCGAGGCCGTCGCCGGGGCGTGGGCCGATCGGTTCGCCGACGCGAACGCCGCTGAACGGGCGCTGATGCTGCTCCGCCTGCCGCACGCGCGGCAGGTCCCGGGGATGCGTCTCTTCGACGAGCGGGTGCTCGACACGCTGCTTGCCGAAGCCGCGGAGAACGGGGGCGACCCCGCCGGCGGGACGATGGGCACGGCCCTGCTCGCCGCCACGATGCTCACCCGGGTCAGCGACCCCGAGAACGCGGTGTTCGAGCTGGCGGCCCGGTCGGAGGACGCCGGCGTGCGCCGTCTGGGCGCGCTGCTGCGGGCGAGGCTCGCCGAGGGCCGGCCCGCGTTCGCCACCGCGCGGCCCGGCGCCGCGGGGCTGGCGCCGGCGGGTTCGTTCGAACGGGCGGGCATGTTGCCGTGACCGAGCGCAGCGCCGACCCCGGTGCCGCCGACGCCCGCACGCGGCGGTGGGTGCGCTGGGGCGGGTTCGTGCTGGGGCTGGGCCTGCTGGGGGGGGCCGCGTGGGTGGTGCTCTCGGACCCGGAGCGTTTCCGCGGGCTGTTCGACCGTCTGGCGGAGGCCCCCTGGTGGGCGGGCGCGGTGATCCTCGCCGGGCCGCTGGCGAACTGGCTGCTCGTCTCGGCGTGCCTGTGGATGCTCCTGCGCCGGCACGGGCGCGTGGGCCTGGGCGAGATGAACGCCCTGGTCGGCAGCGCCTGGCTGCTCAACCACCTGCCGATGCGTCCCGGCCTCGTCGGGCGGGTCGGCTACCACAAGATGGTCAACGGCATCCGCGTCCGTGACGCGGTGGGGTCGACTCTGTGGTCCATGGGGCTGGCCGGCGTGGCGGGGGTCATGGGCCTGTCGCTCGCGACCATGCTGCCCGCCGGGGCGGGCGTGCGGTCGATCATCCTCGTTCTTGGGGGCCCGATCGGGGTGGTCGGTCTGGTGGCGGTCGCGACGGGGCTCGCGGGAAGGGCGGGGTCCGCCCGGCTGTTGGGTGCGCTGGCCCTGCGCTACGCGGACATGGCCGTGTGGGCCGTGCGCTACGCGGTGGTGTTCTGGGTGATGGGGGCGTCCCTGACGCCGGTGCAGATCGTGATGGTGACCGCGGTCAGCCAGATCGCCCAGCTCGTCCCGCTCGCGGGCGGGGGCATGGGCCTGCGTGAGTGGCTGGTCGGCCTGACGGCGGGCTCCCTGGCCCACGCGTTCGACGCGGCCCTCGCGGGCGACCTCGTGAACCGGGCGGCGGAGACGCTGCTGGTGGTCCCGGTGGGGCTGCTGTCCGGCGCGGCGGTGGCCCGGCGCTTGGGCGCTCACAAAGCCGGCGCAGGGGTGGGGGGGGTGGCCGCGTGATCCCCCTGTTCGTCGGCTACGCGTTGTTCGTGTGGTACCTCGCGGCCCGCTACCGCCGGTCGCTGATGGCCTACGCCTGCGGGCTGGCGGGCGTGGCGCTGCTGGTGGCGATCGCGTACCTGCACCTGACCATCGGGCGGATGGACCCGGACCTGATGATCCAGAACTTCCAGATCCTCCTGTACCCGTACATCGGGATGGTCGGCGCGGTGTCGTTCTTCATCGCCTCCCTGCCGCGCACGCACCCGCCGGGGTTCTGCGGCCGGTGCGGGTACAACCTGTCGGGCCTGGACGCCCCGACGCCGGCGTGCCCCGAGTGCGGCAAGCGGACGGACCTGCCGCGCATCGAGCACCGGCCCAGCGGGGTCGAGCGTTTCGACTTGCGGGCGGCGGACGTGCGGGTGATCTCAGCCGCGGAAGGCGCGGACCGCGCCGCCGGTGAGGAGCACGACGCCGGGCACCACGCCCAGCAGCATCCATCGCAGGGTTGAGAGCTGGGACGCGCCGAGCGGGCGGATGGTGGCCACCGGTCGGGCGTCCGCGCCGGGCGCGATGAGCTCGTCCAGGCCTGCGAGCCAGTGGATGGCCCCGTCGAGCAGCACGCCGTTGCCGGGGAACCGGGCCGTGACGCGCCCGTCCACGAGCTGGGAAGCGCCCGTGACCGCGCCGTCGCTGGCCCAGCCGTTCGACCCGACGACGACGATCCGCGTGTCGCCGATGCCAGACGAACGCTGGCCCGCGGCGGCGAAGGTCCAGCGGTCGCGTCGCTCGTCCTCGCCGGGCTGGAAGGTCGGCTGGTCGGCGGTCATGGCCCGGGCGTTGGCGTCGAGGGTCCAGAGACGCAGCCAGCGCGACTCGGCCCAGGCGTTGGAGGCGGCCTCGCCGGCGACCTCGACGAGCGGCCAGGTCCGGGCGTTGGGCGCTTCGGTCAGGTCGATGGGCGTCGCCCAGGGCAGGACGGTCCGCAGGCCCCGGACGGCGTCGGCCACGGGGTGGGCCGGGCCGGCGTCCGGCGAGGGCACCGCGACGGTGTGGGGGTCGAAGACGCGCCCTGCGGCCCCGCCCGGGGCGTCGCGCAGGACGGGCGTGCCGGTGCGCGGGCGGATGCCGAACGGCTCGGCCAGCCGGGCGAGGGGGTCCGGGTCGCCGTAGGTCGGGAACACGGACGGGTTGAGGTTGAGCAGGACAGGCTCGCCGGCCCGGATGAGGCGGTCGACGACCGCGGCGAGCTCGGTCGCGCGCTGCGCGCCGGTGCGTCCCTGCCCGCCGCTGCCGGCGGTCGAGTCCGGGCTGATGACCAGGAAGACCGCGGGGCGCAGGCCGGCGGGGTCCAGGCGGGTCAGGTCCGGCGGCTCGGCCTGTTCGAGGGCGGCCCACTCGACGCAGTCGATCTCGAGCTGGCCCAGGCGCTCGCGGACGCGGGCGAACGGCGCGCCCTGGCCGAATAGCGAGCCCGGCGACTGCGCGTGGGTGAAGACGACGATGGGGCGCTCGGGCCGGACGAGCCGGCCGATGGCGGTGGCGACGAGCTCCTGGGTGCGGGGGCCGATGACGCCCGCCGCGGACACGCCGGCGCGTTCGAGCACCTCGATGGGGGGCAGCAGGGTTTCGAGGTCGACGGCGGCGACGCCTCTGCTGGGCGGGCCGATGACCAGCAAGGATTCGCCGGTTTCCAGGGCACGCGCGACGCGGAGCGTGTCGAGGCGGGGGAGCCGTTCGAGCGTTTCGAGCGCGACGGCCAGGCCGTCGCGGAGGGCTGCGGCCCGGTCTGCGGCGGCCCGGGCGAGGGCGCCGGCGTTGGGGTTGGCGACCTCCGATCGCCCGTAGGCCCGGGTCTGGTCGGCCAGTTCCGCGGCCTGGTCGCGCTGCACGCCCAGGGCGGTGATGGCCGGGGGGAGGAACCGGTCCGTCTCGGGCAGCCCGGCGGGGCCGGCGGGGTTGTCGACCGCGCCGGTGACGGCCTCGGCCTGCTCGGCGAGCGTGCGGGCGCCGAGGCGGAGCAGGCCGGCCCGCTGCTGGAAATAGGCCTGGTTCGTCGCGGCGCCCGGGTCTGTCGGGCCGATCGCGTCGCGGACGGCGTCCAGGTCGCGGGCGAGGGCCTCCGCCTCCGCGGCCGCGGCGCGCACGGCGCCGACCGTGCGCCGGACCGCGTCGGTGACGCCGCGGGCGCGGTCCGCCTCGCGTTCGGCGAGCGTGGCGAGCAGTTCGTCGGTCTGGGCGAGGCCGACGGGCGACCCGAGGTCGATCACGCGGACGCCGATCAGGTCGTTGGCGCGCCGGTAGGCGTCGAGGGCGTCGGCGACGAGGTCGGCGGCCCGGCGGTCCGCCCCGGCGCGGTCGATCGCGAAGACCAGCTCGGTGGGCTGGTCGACAAGATCGGCCATCCGTTCGGCGCGGGGGCTGAGCCGGTGGGCCCCGGTGGAGGTGACGTCCACGCGGGCGCTCAGGTCGTGGGCGAGCACGCCGAGCAGCACGGCGCAGGCGCCCGTCGCGCCCAGGAAGGCGGCCCACAGCCCGGCGGCCACGGGGCGCGCCCGGGAGAGCCGGCGGGATTCGAGCACCCCGGCCGTCAGGACGACCGACCAGCCGGCCCCAATCAGGAAGAAGGCCACCGCGGCGGTGTCCACGACGCCCTTGGACAGCTCGGCGACGCGGGCCGTGATGGAGAACGCCCGCGCGATCTCCTGCGCCCGCGGACCCGCCAGGGTTTCCAAGGGGCCGGCGAGGCTGGTCAGCATCATCAGCAGGACGATGGACATCATCGCCCCGAGGAAGGCGAGGGTCTGCGAGGCCGTCAGGGCCGAGGCGACCAGCCCGATGCCCAGGTACAGCCCGCCCACCAGGAAAAGCGTCAGGTAGCCCGCGGCGATCGGCCCGGCGTCCGGCAACGGGTCGGACACGAAGGCCAGCGTCATCGGCAGCACCAGGGTGGGGGCCAGGGTGATCCCGAGGAACAGCCAGGCGCCCAGGAACTTGCCCAGCGCGGCCGCGAAGTCGCCGACCGGGGCCGTGCGGAGCATCTCGATGGTCCCGCTGCGGGCCTCCTCGGAGAAGAGGCGCATGGAGATGGCGGGGGCGACGGGGACCATCATCCACGCCGCGGCGGTGAAGAAGTAGCGCATCGTGGCCGGCGCGCCGGGGGCGAGCGTGGTCTGGATGAAGACCAGGGCGCTAAGGAAGGCGTACAGGGCGACGACGATCCAGCCGACCGGCAGGCGGAAGAGGGCGGAGACCTCGCGGGCGGCGATCGTCCAGACGCCGCGCATCACGCCGCGGCCCCCGCGTCGGGCTGAGCGGCGGCCCCGTCGGTCAGGTGGATGAAAAGGGATTCGAGCGAGGGTGTGACGCGGGTGAGTTCGCGCACGAACAGGCCGCGGTCCTCCAGGGCCCCGGCGATGGTCTCGCGGAGGTCGGGCGCACCCGGGGCGGCGTGGACCACCACGCGGGTCCAGCCGCGGGCGTGGTCGGCGGGCTGCTCGGCGTCGCGGACGGCGGAGGCGGCGCCCGGGACCGAGGCCAGGGCGTTGATGGCGTGCTCCGGGCCCGCGGCGGGGTTGGTGCGCAGCTCGACGGTGTAGCGGATCGGGCCGGGCGCGGAGGCGAGCAGCTCGGCCGGGGTGCCGTCGGCGCGGACACGCCCGCCGGTCATGACGAGCACCCGGTCGCAGGTGCGTTCGACCTCGGGGAGGATGTGGGAGCAGAGGAGCATGGTTTTGTCCTCGGCCAGCTCCCGGATGAGGCTGCGCGCGGTGCGGATCTGGGAGGGGTCCAGCCCGTTGGTGGGCTCGTCGAGGATCAGGACGGGCGGGTTGTGGACCAGCGCGGCGGCGAGCCCGACGCGCTGGCGATAGCCCTTGGAGAGGTGCCCGATGCGCCGGCGGGCCACGTCGTCCACGCGGGTGCGCTCCATGGCGCGGCCGACGGCCCGGCGTCGTTCCGACCGGTCGAGGCCCCAGAGGCGCGCCCTGTAAAGAAGGTATCCGGTGACGGACATCTCCGGATAGAGGGGGGCCGACTCGGGCAAATACCCAATGGCGGCCCGGGCGGCGCGGGGGTCCTGGCGGGGGTCGATGCCGGCGATGGTGACCGTGCCCGCGTCGGGCGCGAGCGAGCCGGTGATCATGCGGATCGTGGTGCTCTTGCCGGCGCCGTTGGGGCCGAGCAGGCCGGCGATCTGCCCGGCGGGCAGCTCGAACGACACCCGGTCGACCGCGCGGAGGTTGCGGAAAGTTTTCGTGATTTCGTGGACGGCGATCATGTGGGGGCGCCGGCCCATTCGGGCCGATGGACGATACTCCCATCGGCCGTTCCCGTCCGGGCGATGCACCCGGTGGGCGGTTCGGTGCGAACAATAACCGTGGGGCCGGGCTCCGGGAATCACTTTCCCAGTCCCCGGGCCGGCCCGTGGGGCAGCATGGTGGAGACTCAACCGAAGCTGGTGCTGGTCGGGGCGGACGCGCGGACGGTGGCGGAGCTGTCGGCGGTCCTGGGCGATCGGTACGAGATCGTCCGCCAGCCCGACGAGCCGACGCTCGCGGCGGTGCTCCGGGCGCTGGGTGAGGGCGTGCTGATCACCCAGGGCGAGAGCGAGCCCGCGTGGTCGAACCAGTACTTCGATTCGCTGGACGAGCGGACGCGCCGGCGGGTGGCCGCGATGTGCGACCAGGCCGCCCGGGCCGACGCGGGCGCGGCCGGCGCGGTGACGGGCAAGCACGAGATCGAGTCCGAGGACGGGCGGCAGGTCTTCGACGTGTACGTGACCTCGCTGGCGCCGGACGAGCACGGCGAGCGCCGGGTGGCGGCGGTGGTGCGCGACGTGACGATCGCCCGCCGGGCCCAGCAGAAGATGGACGCGATCGACCGCGCGGGCTTCGAGCTGGTCCGGATGGACACCGAAGAGCTGCGGAAGATGAACTCGTACGAGCGCATCCAGCTGCTCGAACGCCGGATCGTCGCGTACTCGAAGGAGCTGCTGCACTTCGACCACTTCGCGATCTTCCTGATCGACCCGAAGCGCAACAAGCTCGAGCTGGTGATGCAGACCGGCCTGCCGCCCGAGATCCAGGACCTGGACCTGTACCCGGAGCAGGAGGGGTCGGGCATCTCCGGCTACGTGGCGAGCACCGGGCGGAGCTACATCTGCCACGACACCTCGACGGACGAGCGGTTCCTGCCCGGTCTGAGCGGGGCGCGTTCGAGCCTGACGGTGCCCCTGTGCCTGCACGACCGGGTCATCGGGATCATGGACATCGAGAGCCAGCAGCCCGGGGCCTTCGACGACCAGGACCGCCAGTTCGCCGAGATCTTCGGGCGGTACATCGCGATGGCCGTCAACATGCTGCAACTGCTGGTGACCGAGCGCACCACGGTCAACGAGCACGTGACCGACCGGTTCGAGGGCGAGCTGCGCGAGCCCCTCGAGGACATCATGCACGAGGTGGATTGGCTGACCTCCCGCCCCGACGCGGACCCCGAGGTGCGCCGCCACATCGACCGCATCCTGACGGACGTCGAGTCGATCCGCCGGCGGGTCAAGACGGTGGCCGCGGGGCCGCAGACGCTGCTGGGCGTGGACGAGGCGATGCGGACGCGCGAGAAGGACCCGGTGCTGGCCGGCAGGCGCGTGCTGATCGCCGACGACGTGCCGAAGATCCGCAAGGTGATCGGCGACGTGCTGGGCCACCGCGGTGCGATCACCGAGCAGTTCGCCAGCGGCACCGAGGCCATCGAGCGGTTGCGTGCCTGCGCGTCCGGCGAGCCGTGCTTCGACCTGATCGTCTCCGACATCCAGATGCCCGACCGCAACGGGTACGAGGTGTTCGCGGCGGCCCGCAAGCACTGCCCGGGCGCGCCGGTCATCCTCATGACGGGCTTCGGGTACGACCCGCACCACTCGATCGTGCGGGCGAGCCAGGAAGGGCTTTCGGGCGTGCTCTTCAAGCCGTTCGAGATCGAACTGCTGCTCACCCAGGTGCGCGAGGCTCTGGCCGCGAAGCGGTAAGGGCGGTCCGGGCGGGCGTAGATTGCCCAGCTTCACAAAGCCGCCGGCGGCGTTGAGGCCATCCGATCCCGATGAAGCAGCCCCGCGTCAGCGGGGTTTTTTCTCGCCCACGACGACCCGGGGCAGGCCGTCGGAGTCCTTGAGGACGCGGGTGTTGGTCAGGTCGGGGTGGGCCTCGGCGAGGGCGCGGGCGTCCTCGGCGCGGGCGGCGGCCACCTCGATCAGCAGCAGGCCGCCCGGCTCGAGAAAGGCCGGGCCCTCGGCGATGAGGGGGCGGACGAGGTCGAGGCCGTCGGGGCCGCCGCGGAGGGCGAGTGTCGGCTCGTGGTCCCTGACGTTGGGCTCGACGGCGGGCCACTCGTCGTCGGGGACGTAGGGGGGGTTGGAGCAGAGGTAGCGGAGGGAGCGGTCGCGTCCGGCGACGGGGTGCGCGCGGAGGGCGTCGAGCAGGTAGCCCTGCACGAGGTCGACGCGGTCGTCCAGGCCGTGGGCCAGGACGTTCTCGCGGGCGACGGCCAGGGCGTCCTCGGAGAGGTCGGTGGCGACCACGCGGGCCCCGGGGAGGTTCCGGGCGAGGGCGGCGGCGATGCAGCCCGAGCCGGTGCACACGTCGGCGATGAGGATGCCCGCGCCGGCGTCGGAGTCGCGGACGGAGCCCGCGTCCGGGTTTTTGCGCGCGTGCTGGAGGACGGCCTCGACGATGGTCTGGGTGCTGGGGCGGGGGATGAGGACGCGTTTGTCGACCTTGAAGCGCATGCCGAAGAAGTGCTCCTCGCCGACGAGGTACTGGATGGGCTCGTTGGACAGGGCGCGTTTGACCAGGCCGCGGAGCGTGTCGCGCTCGAGGGGGGCGGCGGGCCGGTCGGGGTCCATGTAGAGCTTGAGGCGCTCGGTGCCCAGTACGTGGGCGAGGAGCATCTCGGCCTGGCGGCGGGGGGCGTCGAGGCCCTTGTCCTCGAAGGCCTGGGTCATCCAGGCGAGGAGCTTGCGGGTGGTCCAGGATTCGGGCGGGGCCTGGGTCATGCGTGGCAGTGTATGGGGTGCTACTTGCCCTCGAACCAGTTTCTCCCCGCGTGGGCGTCGACCTTCAGCGGCACGGACAGGTCCATGGCCGCCTCCATGCGTTCGACGATGCGGGGGGTCGCGTCGTCGGCCCGGTCCTCGGGCGTTTCGAAGACGAGTTCGTCGTGGATCTGGAGGATCATCTTCGTGCCGTGGAGGGGGTCGTCCGGGCCGGCGGCCCGGATCAGGCGGTGCAGGTCGATCATGGCCAGCTTGATCAGGTCCGCCGCGGAGCCCTGGACGACGGTGTTGATGGCGGTGCGTTCGGCCAGGGCACGGCGCTGGGGGTTGCGGGCCTGGATCTCGGGGATGGGGCGGCGGCGCCCGAGCATGGTCTCGACGAAGCCGTGGCGGGTGGCCTGGTCGACGCACTCGGCGAGGAAGGTGGTGATATTGGCGAAGCGTTTCTTGTAGCCGTCGATGATCTCGCCGGCCTCGGTGTTGGACACGCCCAGTCGCCGGGCCAGGCCGAAGGGCGTCACGCCGTAGACGATGCCGAAGTTGACCATCTTGGCGCCCGATCGCTGCTCGCGGGTCACCTGGTCCAGGGGCACGTTGTGGATCTGGGCGGCGACGGCGGTGTGGATGTCCTCACCGGCGTGGAAGGCGGCGATGAGGGCCGGGTCCTGGGACAGGTGGGCGAGCACGCGCAGCTCGATCTGCGAGTAGTCCGCGGTGATGAGCACGCGCCCGGGCGGGGCGACGAACGCCTTGCGGATGTCGCGGCCGATGTCCGTGCGGATGGGGATGTTCTGGAGGTTGGGGTCCGAGGAGCTTAGGCGGCCGGTGACGGCGACCGTCTGGTTGAACGAGGCGTGGATGCGCCCGGTGACGGGGTGGATCTCGTCCTTGAGCGCCGCGAGGTAGGTGTTGACGAGCTTGGCGAGCTGGCGGTACTCGAGGATGAGCCGCGGGATGGGCGTTTCGATCGTGTCGTCCTGGGCGAGCTTTTCCAGGACCTCGGCGTCGGTGGAGTAGCCCGTTTTGGTCTTCTTGATCGGCTTGAGGCCCAGGCCCGGCCGGTCGGGGTGGTCGGGCTTGTTGAACAGGGCCTC
Source organism: uncultured Phycisphaeraceae bacterium (assembly GCA_964464165.1). GTDB lineage: Bacteria > Planctomycetota > Phycisphaerae > Phycisphaerales > UBA1924 > UBA6054. The sequence goes on from CAYXFA010000023.1 coordinate 35,354, forward strand.
GCCGAGCTGGCGGGGGCTGTTGTGGTCGAATGTGCGGTCGATGGCCTCCAGGGCGGCGTCGTCGATGGCCTTGGCGAGGTCGTCGATGCGGGCCTGCAGGCGCTCGCGCTGGCGGTCGAGCTCGGCGGGATCCACCCGGACGCCGTTGTACTCCAGCTCGGCCAGCACGTCGACCAGGGGCATCTCGACCGTGCGGTACAGGCGTTCGAGCGAGGGGACCGCCGCGAGCTGCCGGGTCAGTGCGTGATCGAGCTGGAGGGTGACGTCCGCGTCCTCCGCGGCGTAGGCGCAGGCCTGGTCGAGCGGCACCTCGTCGAAGCAGCGCTGGTGGCGGCCGGTGCCGATCAGATCCTTGATGGAGATGTTGGTTCGGTTGAGCAGCGCCATCGCCAGGGCGTCCATCGAGTGCGACGAGCGTGAGGCGTCGAGCACGTAGCTGGCGATCATCGTGTCGCCGGCCAGCGGGCGGTCGGCGTCCGGCGCGTGCCCGGCGAGGCGCACGCCCGCGTTGCGCAGGACGAGCAGGTCGTACTTGAGGTTGTGGCCGACCTTGGGGATGGCGGGGTCCTGCAGGACCTCGCGGAGGGCTTCGAGGACCGTCGGCTCGTCGAGGTGGCACGAGGGGTCCGGCGAGCGGACGGGCACGTAGAAGCCCTCGCCCGCCTGGACCGAGACGCACACGCCGACGAGGCGGGCCAGCATGGGGCGCACGTGGGTGGTCTCGGTGTCGATGGCCACGACCGGCGCGCTGCGCATGCGCTCGACCAGCCGGGCCAGCTCCTCGCGCTTGCACACGGCCTTGTACTCGCCCGCGGCCTCGCGGACGGCGGTCTGGGCCGCCTGCTCGAAGAGGGTGCCGAACCCGGAGCCCGGCGACTCGGCGGGCTTGGGGGCGGCCAGGCGCGGCTCGTCCGGCGGCGCGTCGAGCGTCTGGCCGAGCATTGCCTTGAGGTCGTCCTGGTAGCGGTTGAAGCCCAGCTCGCGGAGGACGGGCATCAGGGCGGGCAGGTCGAGCCGGTCCGTGCGGGCCTTCTCCAGGTCGAGGTCGATGGGCACGTCGTGGCGCAGGGCAACGAGCCGGCGCGAGAGCGGCAGGCTGTCCTTCGCGGCCAGGATGTTCTCGCGGCGTTTGCCCTTGATGGCCCCGGACTCGGCGGCGGCGACGACCGCCTCCAGCGTGCCGTGCTCTGCGATGAGCTGGGCGGCCGTCTTCGGCCCAACGCCCGGCACGCCCGGCACGTTGTCCACGGTGTCCCCCATCAGCGCCAGCATGTCCACGACCTGGGCGGGGGTGATGCCGAGTTCATCGCGCAGCGCGGCCTCGGTGATCAGAGCGTCGGTGTGGATGTCGTACATCTCCGTCGGCGGCGTGCCCTCGCCGAGGAGTTGCTTGAGGTCCTTGTCCTTGCTGATGATGCGGACGCGGACGTCGGGGTGGCGCTGCGAGTAGGTGCTCGCGATCGTGGCGATCACGTCGTCGGCCTCGAAGCCCTCGGCCCCGATGACCGGCACCCCGAGCAGCTCGAGGATCTTGAGCGCCCGCTGCACCTGCGGCCCCAGGTCCTCCGGCGGCTCGCTGCGCGTGGCCTTGTAGGCGGGGTAGAGCGTGCTGCGGAAGGTGCCGCGGTCGCCCGAGGCGTCGATGGCGACCGCGAGGTAGGTCGGATCGCCGTCGCCTTTGAGTTGCGGCGCGTCGCGTCGGAGCAGTTTGAGGAGCATCCCGACGAAGCCGAAGGTCATGTTGGTCGGCTCACCGGTGACGGGCGAGGACATGGGCGTGCGGATGGCGTGGTAGGCCCGGAAGAACTGGGCGTAGCCGTCGATGAGGTAGAGGGTCTTCATCGGGCGATGTTAGGGGCGTCGCCGACGGCGCCGATGAGACCGAATGTCAAAAGCGGGACACCGATGACCCATCGCACGAGGTCCATTTACCGTCCTTCCAGATGACTTTTGTCCTTCCCCGGCCAGTCGAAGGACGCCTGGCCCGTGACGGTCTCGTGCAGGATGGTCAGGCGGCGGCTGTAGGCCTGGGTCTGGGTCACGCCGCGGCGTTGCATGACGGTCATGGCCACGTCGACGAACTTGCCGAGGCGGTAGGGCTTGTCGCCGGCGTCGGTGGTCCAGGTGAAGGGGGGCACGGTGCCGCTGACGGGCGTGCCGGCGGCGTGCATGGAGCCGGTGCCGATGATGGCGCCGGTCATGATCTTGGTGCCGATGGCGGTCTTGGCGTGGTCGCCGATGGTCGCGCCCAGGAAGACGTGGCCGGTGCGTTCCATCTTGCCGCCGGGCGTGGCGCGGGCGGTGACCTCGGTGTAGGTGTTCAGCAGGTTCGAGTTGGTGGTGTCCGCGCCCAGATTGACCCACTCGCCCACCCACGAATCGCCCAGGTGCCCGGCGTGGCCCTTGTTGGCGTAGCCCTGGAAGATCGTCCCGCCCACCTCACCGGCCACCTTGCACACCGGGCCGATGGCGGTGTGGGCCTTGACGAGGCTGTGCTCCATCACGGTCGAGCCGGGCCCGACGTAGGCCGGCCCGGTGATGACCGCCAGCGGCCGGACGACGGCGTTCTCGTCGATCACGATCGGCCCCGCCTCGGCGTTGAGCACGACGGTGGGGGAGACGGCCGCGCTGGGATGCACCGCCACGGCGTGCTTGCCCAGCAGCACCACGCCCTCCGGCGGGCGGCCCGTGGTCATGGTCGCCACGAAGTGCTCCAGGTCCCACGCCAGGCAGCGGTCCCGGAAGGTCCGCCATGACCACGGGCGGTCCATCAGCACCGCGTCGTCGACCGAGACGGTGCGCAGGCCGGGGTTACCGCCCGTGAGCATGGCGCGCGCGTCGCGCCCGGTGAGGCGCAGCGCGATCATGTCCTGCGAGCGGGCCTCGATGGCCACCTCGCCAAGATCCAGGTTGGCGATCGCGTCGAGCGGCAGGGGGCAGCGCCCGTTGATCAGGAGCACCTCGGCGTCGTCCGGCAGGGCGTCCGCGTCCGGCGGGCGGTTGACCGGCACGGGGGTCGTGTCGGCGATGAGCTCGGCCAGCGGCCCGGGCACCATCACGCCCACGGGCGTGAGGTCGAAGGCGTTGAGCATCCGCTCGGCGTTGGTCATCGCCCCGGTGCGGATCTCGTAGGACGCGCGCAGGTCGTTGAGCGGGCTGAGCAGGCCGCGGGCGTCGTCGAAGAAGATGGCGGGCGTGGGCATGGGATGCTTTTCTAGTCCCGGCGTGCGAAGCGGGGCGCGTGGAGCGGCGGGAACCCGAAGAACGGCGTCAGGGCGAAGAGCGGGAAACTCAGCACCAGCGCCGCCAGCCCCGTGTACAGCGCCGAGAGCAGCCCCGGGAAGAGCTCGCCGAAGCCCCCCCAGACCACGGCCCCGTCGAAGGCCGAACGGAGGGTCATGCAGGCCACCACGACCGTCTCGGCCACCGCGGCGGCGAGGACGGAGAGGATCACCAGCGTCACGGGGTTGCGCCGGATGACCACGCCGCGGATGGAGAGGGTCAGGCGGGCGGCGAGCATGAAGCCCAGGGCGTGCGGCCCGGGGATGGTCACGCCGCCGCCGTCGACGAGGGCCAGCGGGTGGACCAGGTCGACGAGCAGCCCGAGCACGAGCCCGGCCCAGAGGGCGGGGCGCGGCTCGGTGTGCAGGGCGACGAAGACGAGCAGGGGGACCAGGAAGCTCGGCTGGACGCCCGCCGCGCCCGCATCCAGCACGGGGGGCAGGGCGATCTCGAGCCCCAGGGCGACCCAGGCCAGCATGGCGAAGAGGAAGACGTTCACGGCCGCCCCCCCGTTCCCCCCGCCCCCGCCGCCGAGGACGCGGGCATCCGGATGATCACCTCGCCGGCCCGGCGGGGGTTGATGCGCGGGCGGACGGTGATGCGCCGGCGCAGGGGCTGGTCGGCGCTGGGCTCGACCCGGACCACCTCGCCGATCACGAGCATCTGGGCGTGGCGGGGCCACTGCTCGTCGAACAGCCGCACCGTCTGGCCCGTGGCGACTTCCTCCACGCGTCCGTCGTCGGGCGGGGAGACCTCGCCGACCAGCGTGCCGTCGCCGGCGGGGCTGAGCACGCAGGTGGCGCGGCGGCCGGACTGCTCGTCGAGGATCACCACCCCCAGCAGGGTGTTGGACGAGGCCGCGGTGATGGGCAGCACCAGGCTGGTCAGGGGCTCGGCGGACGCCACCCGTCCGACGAGCTGCACGGACTGGGCGGTGACCACCGCGCCCTGGTGGACGCCCTCGCGGCTGCCGGTGCGCACGACGAGCATGTCGCCCGCCTGCGAAACGATCGGGCGGGGGAGCTGGGTGACTTCCACGTCGGGCTGGAGCAGCGCCCCGCGGCTGAGCTGCTCGATCAGCGCCTCCATCTGCTCGACGCGCTGCTCGGACTGGAGCAGGCGGACCCGGACGCGTTCGAGCTCGTCGCGGAGCGTCCGCTCGCGCTGCGTCGCCTCGGCGCCCACGCGGGCGGCGGGCACGATCAGGTCGGCCGCCCGTGTGATCGGGTGGGCGACGGGCGAGATGACGACGAAGGCCTGCGCCGAGAACCACCCGGCCCAGCCCAGCAGGCGCGCGGGCAGCACGGCGGTGACGGCGAGCGTCGTGGCCGCGAGCGGCAGGGCCCAACGGGCGAGGGGATGTGCGTGGGCGGGTCTGGCCATCGGGATCGGGCGTGCCCGGGGGTGGGGGCGCCGCACCGCGTCCGGCGCCGCGACCGGGGGGAGGGCGGGGGGTCAGGTTTCCAGGTTGTTCTCGAGCGTGTCCTTCCAGAGCTCGATGTTCTCGAGGTAGATGGCGGTGCCGCGGGCGACGCAGGTCAGCGGGTCCTCGGCCAGCGTGACCTCCAGCCCGGTGGCCTGCTGGACGCGGGCCGGCAGGCCCCGGAGCAGCGATCCGCCGCCGGCGAGGGTGATGCCGTTCTCGACCAGGTCGGCGGAGAGTTCGGGCTCGGCCCGTTCGAGGGTGCGTGTGACCGCTTCGATGATGGCGGTCACGGGCTCCTGGAGGGCCTCGCGGATCTCGCCGCTGGTGATGGTGGTCTTGCGGGGCAGGCCGGAGACCATGTCGCGCCCGCGGACCTCCATCTCGGTGTCGTCGCCCAGGGGGGCGGCCGAGCCGATCTGGATCTTGATGCGCTCGGCGGTCTGCTCGCCGACCATCAGGTTGTAGGTCCGCTTCATGTAGTTCATGACCGCCTCGTCCATGTCGTCGCCGGCGACGCGGACGGACTCGCAGGTGGCGATGTCGGCCAGGGACATGATGGCGACCTCGGTGGTGCCGCCGCCGATGTCAACGATCATCGAGGCCGTGGGCTCGGCGAAGGGCAGGCCGGCGCCGATGGCGGCGGCGATGGGCTCCTCGAGCAGGTAGGTCCGGCGGGCGCCGGCGCGTTCGGCCGAGTCGAACACCGCGCGTTTCTCGACGGCGGTGATGCCCGAGGGGATGGAGATCACCACGCGGGGGGCGAGGAAGCGGGCGCGCCCCGTGACCTTCGTGATGAAGTAGTTGAGCATCGCCTCGGTGATCTCGAAGTCGGAGATCACGCCGTCCTTCAGGGGGCGCACCGCGGTGATCGAGCCGGGCGTCTTGCCCAGCATCTCCTTGGCGACCCAGCCGACGGCCTGGCCGTTCTTGAGGACCTGGTTCGTGCCCTTCTTGACGGCGACGACGGAGGGCTCGTTGAGCACGATGCCCTGCCCGCGCACCGCAACCAGGGTGTTGCAGGTGCCCAGGTCGATGCCCATGTCGACGCTGAAGGCTCCGAGGAGGCGTTCGTACCACACGAGGGGTTGGGTCTCCGTGCGAAGGGTCCAGGTGGCGGGCGGGCGGCCTCGCCCGGAAACGCCCGTCATCCTAGCGCCGACCATACTACAAATCGTCGCTTTCCGCGCGCCCGCACGAGCGGCCCGCCCGTCGGGGGCGCAAAAACCGCGTGCCCGCCGCGGGGTGGCGGCGGGCACGCGGCAAGCGGTCGGGCGAGGCCCGGGGCTCAGAGGGTGGGGGAAACCGGCCCCGCCGGGGCGGTCCCCGGGCGGACCTCGATCACCCGCGGCGCGACGTGGAGGACCGGCGCGGCGTCCCCGGTTTCGCGGGCGTCGCGGTCGATGAGGAACTCCGCCTCGTTGACGTAGTTCCGGCCCTTTTCCTTCCGCGCGATCGACTCCAGGCGGGCCCGCTGCTCGGACCGGATCTGCGTCAGGCGGCCGTTGAGCTGGTCGAGCGAGTTCGCCTTGTAGCGCGAGTGCTCGTCGATGGTCTCCTGGCGGTCCTCCATCATCGCGATCATCCGCTCGTTGCGGGCGATCGTGTCGATCTGGGCGTCGAGCTGGAACAGCTTGGCCTGGAACTCGTCACGCTCGGTCTCCAGGCGGGCCAGAAGCTCGGCGAGCTGCGCCTCCTGGTCGGCCAGGTAGCCGAGGTCCTCGGAGAGGTCCCGCGCCCGGTCGGCGTAGAGGTCCCGCGTCTGCTCGATCTGCTGGCGCTGGGCGTAGGCGTTCTCCAGGTCGACGGCCCGGTCGTTCCCGAAGGCGACCCGGACGATCGCGCCCGGGTTGGCGGCCTGCGTGGCCCGCGCCTGGCCCAGGCGGGCGTCGGCCGTCTCCAGGTCGAGCGAGGCGAGCTGGACGACCTTCTCGGCCACGCGCCGCTCGCGTTCGAGCTGCGCGATCTGCCCGCGGACCTCGCTCAGGTCGGCGCGGACCTCGGCGATCTTGCCGGGGTAGGTCGCCTCCAGCTTGCGGATCTGGGCCCGGAGCAGCACCGGGTCCTCGATGTTCGAGTCGATGACGGACTGGATCCCCCCCCGCGTCTGTGAGACGAGGGCCCCGACCCGCTGCGGGCCGGCGACCGCCACCAGAACGCCCCCGGCCAGCGCCGTGATCACCGCGCCCCGGACCACCGTCTTGCCAATGCATCCCATGACGAATCTCCTTCCGCGTCCCGGGCTGGGCCCGGCCTGGCTTGTCCCGGCGAGGGCCGGGTGTGGATGGATCGGTGCGGCCCCGCGCGGGGGCCGTCGGGTGGTTGATGGGACCCGACCGAGGCGAATTTCAGGGCGACGCGCGGAATTCACGCCCCGAATCGACCCGACCCCGGGACGGACCCCCGCCGGGCCCGAATATGCTGGTGGGGCCCGCGGTCGGTGGGGTGGACGCCCGGCCCCCGGACCGGAGGCGACTCGCCGCGCCCGCGGAGGCCGATCCCCCATGCTCAGCAACATGACCACCGGATTCATCCAGCGCCTGCGGAGCAACGACGAGGCGGCGTGGTTCGAGCTGTGGGAGACCTTCGGCCCGGTCATCCGCGCCCAGCTCATGAAATGGGGAAAAGGCCGGGTGGGTGTCGAGACGGTGCGGGACCTGTCCCAAGAGACGCTGGCCGCCCTCTCGAACTCCATCGACCGCTACGACCCCAGCCGGGGGGCCCGGTTCAGCACGTGGCTGCTGGCGATCGCCAAGCACGTGCTGGGCGACGAGATCGACCGGCGCATGGCCCTGAAACGGGGGAGTGGCCGGGGCAACGCGGCGTTCGACGAGTCCTGGATGGTCGCGGCGGGGGGGCTCGGGGCCGACGAGGCCTACGAGGCGGCCGTGTTCCGGGCCAAGGTCGAGGCCGCTATCCGCGCCGTCGAGGGCGAGTGCGAGTTCACGGACTTCGCGGTCTACCGGATGCGGGTGTTCGACGGGCAATCGGGCAAGGAGGTCGCCGAGGCGGTGGGGGTGTCCGAGCCGACGGTGTCCCGCCGGCTCACCAAGGTCCGCGACCTGCTCCGGGTGCGCCTGCGCGAGGTGATGGCGACCTACTCGTTCACCCGGGAGGAGATGGAGGAGGCCGAGCGAAACGGGCTGGCCCTGAACCCCAATACGCCGGACGGCGGGGACGGGCCGGCCGGGCCCACCGACCGCTCCGCGGACCTGGCGTTCGATGAAGCCATCGCGGAGATCTACCACCGGCAGGTCCAACTGCGGGCCGAGGACAGGAAGCTGACCTCGGGCGCCCGCTGACCGGAGGGTGCCGCGATGAACGGCGTCGTCACGATTCCGCTGCTGATCCTGGGTCTGCTGGTCGGGGCGGCCCTGCTCGCGGCCATCCTCTTTCTGGTCGTCACCATCTTCGGCCTGACCTGGAAGGTGCTGGGCAACGTCTGCCGGTTCATCGGCTCGGAGTTCGGGGACGCGATGCGGTGCGTGGGGGCGGTGCTCTCGGCGCTGCTGTTCGCGCCCCTGGTGGTTCTGAACATCGTCATCGGGCGCTGGTCGGCCTCCCGGCACTTCGCGGCGGCCTTCTGGTCGGAGGTGAACGCCTCCGGCAAGGCCTTGTACCGGGTGTTCGTGGGCAACCCGGCGCGGCTGCTGGGGCTGGGGGCCGCGCTGGAGGGCGTCGAGCGGCGCGTGCCGCAGGCGCTGGCGGCGGCGCCGGGGCGTGACCGGCCGACGGGCCGGACGGGCCAGTTCGAGGGCTACCGGATCGTCGGCTCGCTCCAGGGCGGGGGGTCGGGGGGCCGGCTGTACATCGCCGAGCCGGACGAGATCAAGCAGGCGGCCTTCGCCCGCCAGGGCCAGCACGGCGTGGACCGGGTCGTCATCAAGGCCTTCAGCCTGAGCGACGGGTCCAGCCTGCCGCAGATCGTGCGTGAGTCGCGGGCTCTGGACGCCGCCAAGAACCTCGGCCTTGTGCTCGAGCACGAGCTGACACCCGAGCGGTTCCACTACGTGATGCGGTACGTGCCCGGCGATTCGCTGGCGGTGGTCACGCAGCGTCTGCACGCCGAGTCCCCGGCCGAGGGGCTGTCCGGGCGTCGTCTGAGCGCCGCCCTCGGGTACGCCTGCGACCTGCTGGAGGCCCTCGACGCGTACCACCGGGCGGGCCTGTGGCACAAGGACGTCAAGCCCGACAACATCATCGTCGACCACAACGACCACAAGGCCCACCTCGTCGATTTCGGTCTCGTCACGCCGCTGCGGTCCGCCATGACGCTGACGACGCACGGCACGGAGTACTTCCGCGACCCGGAGCTCGTGCGTCAGGCCCTGCGGGGGGTGAAGGTCCACCAGATCGACGGCTCGAAGTTCGACGTGTACGCGGCGGGGGCCGTGCTGTACTCGGTGATCGAGAACTCGTTCCCCGCGCACGGCGGGCTGAGCCAGATCACCAAGCGGTGCCCGGAGGCCCTGCGGTGGATCGTCCGCCGGGCCATGACCGACTACGACCGGCGGTACTCCAGCGCGACCGAGATGCTCGCCGACCTCCGCGTGGTCTGCCGGGCGGCCGATCCGTTCGCGCTCAAGCCGGTGGACCTGCCCTCGGTCGGCGGGAACCCCGCGCGGGCCGACGCGGTGGCCGAGTCCGTGCCCGCGATCCCCGCGATCCTGTTCTCGCGCGAGCTTCACGTGGAGAACCGCGGGCTGCGCGTGATCTTCGCGGAGTTCATGAAGAACTTCCATAATCGGATCGAGCGATTGATTGACGCA
>CAYXFA010000024.1:0-44741 GCA_964464165.1 uncultured Phycisphaeraceae bacterium
AGGAGATCGCCAAGCTCCGCGCCGCCCGCCGCATCTGGGCCCGCATGATGCGCGAACGCTACGGCGCCCAGTCCGAACGCTCCTGGTTCATGAAGACCCACGTCCAGACCGCCGGCTGCTCCCTCACGGAACAGCAACCCCTCAACAACATCGTCCGCGTCGCCTACCAGGCCATGGCCGCGGTCCTCGGCGGCTGCCAGTCCCTCCACACCGACTCCATGGACGAGACCCTCGGCCTGCCCACAGAACAAGCCGTCACCGTCGCCCTGCGCACCCAGCAGATCCTCGCCCACGAGACCGGCGTCACGCGCACCACCGACCCCCTCGGCGGCTCCTGGTTCATGGAATCCCTCACCGACACCGTCGAATCCGAGGCCCTCGACTACGTCGCCGAGATCGACGCCATGGGCCGCGGCCCCTGGAAGCCCGAGCACGCGACCACCTCCACCATCGACGACGGCGGCGTCGTCCGCGGCATCCACAAAGGCTACTTCCGCCGCCAGATCGCCGAGGCCTCCTACCGCTTCAGCGAGGAATGCGAGAACCACGACCGCATCATCGTCGGCGTCAACGAGTACGTCGACCAGGAGGAAGGCCGCCCCATCGACATCCTCCAGATCGGCCACGAAGTCGAAACCGACCAGATCAACCGCCTCGCCGACTTCAAGACCCGCCGCGACCGGGACAGCGTGAACCGCGCCCTCGACACCATCCGCGAAGCCGCCCGCAACAACGCCAACGTCATGCCCGCCCTGGTCGAAGGCGCCCTGGCCAACTGCACCCTCGGCGAGATGGTGCAGGCCATGGCCGATGTCTACGGCCGCTACACCGGCGGCCCCGAGTGGTGATCTCCCGGTGGCTGGTGGCCGGCTCCCCGAGCCGGGTCTTGGTAGCTCGGCACTCCGTGCCGACTCTCCCCCCGTGGCGCAGGCGTCCCGCCTGTGCTCCCCGCCCCGAAGGGGCGACGGCCTGTAGCCACGGGTGAAGCGGCGCAGCCGCGCAACCCGTGGAGAGCCAGCCCTCAAAACAACCTCGCCCGAAGGGCGACAGCATGGTACATTGTCCTCCACCGCCCGAGCCCCAACCCTACTGGTCCCTCATTGATCCGGCCAAAGACCGCGCCATCTAGCAGACAGGATGTGGCCGTGTTTGACAAGATTTTGAGTCGCCGCCGAGCCCGCAATCAGGCGAAGAGAGAGTTTGAATCTGCCGAAGCGCGTGATCGCCATCGCCGTTTGGCATCGCTGTGGCATTCCACTGGCCTGTCGGAAGGCGAGGCATACCGCGTAGTCCGCAATTTCTTCGCCGAAGATGATTTTAACCAGGCGCTGCATTGTGCGAAAGCATTACACGAGTACAGACATCACTTTGGTCCCTTCCCACAAGACCCTCTCGTTAACTCACTCCAGCGCCTCGCACTTCCACCTTTGGCGATCGAGAAGGCGGCGCGTCACGGCCTTGCTACTCAACTATTGTCGGTCGCATGCTTATGCACGCTCACCAATGCACAGTTGGAATGTTCGACCGATGACGCCGTCGCCCTGCGTGCCACGCTATCAGGCTTCGACCAGCAAGAAATGCTGCTGCTGCACACGCTCTTAGACAGTGTTGCCGACGACGCACATTTTTACCGGACGTTAAAGCTAGTACTTGCCAAGCATTGTGTCGAAGGTCAACCGCCTCTGTCCTCACAGTATCTTCACTACCTCATGCTCACAGAACCATACCTATGGACGGCGATTAAAACCAAAGAGAGACGTTGATCGATTCGGGCACGGCCGACGCAACCATTAAAATAGATCGATCGTCAGTCTCCCCACAAAACCCCCCGCCCCCCCCCCCCCGAGAAAACCCCCCCCCCCCCAAAACCCCCCCCCCCCCCCCCCCCCCCCCACTTCACCCGCACCACCCGCACCCCCGCGGCCTCCAACGCCCCATCCACAAACCCGTCCCGCTCCTTCCGGTCCTTCCGCTGGTGCGACGAGTCGTCCAACTCCACCGCCGCCACCACCCCGAAGTCGCTCGCCCGCACCACCACAAAGTCCACGTGCTTCCGGTCCGCCTTGTTCCGCAGCGTCTGCCGCGGCGACCGCCCAAGCCCCTTCCGCGGCCGCACCAGGTCCGACAGCCGCACCTTGCACATCACCAGGCACGCCTCCGGCCCCGCCCGCGCCGCCTCGGCCAGCACCGGATAAAACGCCGCCTCCGCCGGCGTCAGCAACGCCCCGCACGACTCGTACGCCAACTCGACGGGCCGATCCCCGCCCGACAAGCCGCGCCCGTCAGGAAACGGCCCGCGCCCGCCATCCCCCGCCGCATCCTTCCGCGCCAGCACCGCGTTGACAACAACCAGCAACCCCCCCAGCCCCGCCAGCACCAGCAATATCAGAACCCACATCATCCCGCCACCATACCAGATCCTGCCGCGGCGTGCCCGTTCATCAAGAGGGGGTGCGGGGGATCCGTCCCCTGCATCTGCGCCGCGACCCCCGGCATGCCCTCACCCATCCCAGCGCACCAGAGCCCGACTCGTCTTCCCCGCCCATTTCAACAAGTCCCGACCCGTCCTCTTTCTCTGGTAGAATCCCCCGATGATCCCTCTCATCCAATCCAACCTTCCCGCGATCCGCGCCCTGTGCGGCAAGCACCGCGTCCGCTCGCTCCACCTCTTCGGCTCCGCGTCCACCGGCCCCTTCGACCCCGCCGCCCCATCGACCTCATCGAAGCCGGCGCGGTCAGCAACCCGTTCGTTCTCGAAACCATCGACCGCTCCAAGGCGGCGCTCCATGCCGCCGCGTGACCCTTGCGAGATGCCAACCGACATCGCCGCCCGTGTGCTCGATTCCCTCCGCACCGACCTCGCCCGCAGCACCCCGCCCATCACCGACTACCACCTCATCCCCGCCCACGACGGTTCCGCCCGCGGCCTATCCATCACCCTCATCTGCGAACGCAAGCGCGACCTCCCCACTCTCAAACGCCAGCTCCCCACGTGGGCCAAGATCCTCCGTACCCACCTCATCGCCCACGGCTTCGACCCCGAAGACGCCGCCGCCTGCCGCTTCTTCGCCACCAGCCGGGAACACATCGACCGCGACGGCGGCGCCTTCAACCATTTCAGCTGACCCCGGCACACTCACCCCAAGAGCCGAGCGCCAGCGAGGAGGTGGCTCCGTCAACCGCAACGCCTCTCACGCCCCGCCCCGCGCTTCCCAAGAGTGGGTGTGAGCGCCCCCTCCCCCGCGCGGCAACAACCACCCCTGTGCGCCAAATCCCGGTCATCCAAACAAACCCCTTCCCTCCCGCCCCCAGCCCCGGTATCTTCGGGCCATGCTCACCACCACACCCAGACCCCCGCGCACCGAAGCCCCTCTCCACAACACCCGCCCCAAGCCACCCGAGTGGCGCCCGCCCAACGACGCCGTCGACGGCAGGCCGGACCCCGACAACCCGCTCGGCCACCTCACTGCCGACCAGATCCTCGACCTGACCAACGGTCTCCTCGAGGACTGGGACTGCCCCACCATCACCGAACTCGGCCTCTGCCGGGCACACCACCGGAAGAGCCGCGCCGGCTGAACCCCCCCACATCCTGAACCCCTTTTCACCCCCCGGTCACGATCCGGTCACCGCGCGCCCCCAACATCATGGCGGGCATCACGCGAAAGGACCGGCATGCGACCCATCTGGCGCGGATCGATCTCGTTCGGGCTCGTCAACGTACCCGTCACCCTCTACCCCGCCGAGCAGCGGTCCGACCTCCAGCTCCACCTGATCGACAGCCGCGACTTCTCCCGAGTCCGCTACGAGCGCGTCAACGCGGCCACCGGCGAGGAAGTCCCCTGGGACCAGATCGTCAAGGGCTTCGAGTACGACACCGGCAGCTACGTCGTCATCAACGAGGACGACCTCAAGGCCGCCGCCCCCGAGGCCACCAAGACCATCGACATCGAGGCCTTCGTCAACCTCGCCGACATCGACCTGATGTACTTCGACCGGCCGTACTTCCTCGAGCCGGCCAAAAAGGGTCGCAAGGGCTACGCCCTGCTCCGCGAAACCCTCCGCGAGAGCAACATGGCGGGCGTGGCCAAGGTGGTCATCCGCACCCGCCAGTACCTCGCCGCGATGGTCGCCCGCGAGGACGTCATCGTCCTCAACCTGCTGCGCTTCGCCCAGGAGCTCCGCTCCCCCGCCGACCTCGACCTGCCCGGCCCCATCGAGGACGAGGGCGTCACCAAGGCCGAGATCAAGATGGCCCGAACCCTCGTCGACGCCATGGCCGCCGACTGGGACCCCGCCGCCTACCACGACGAGTACCGCGAGGCCCTCCGCGGCTGGATCGACCAGCGGATCGAGGCCGGCGACTTCGAGCACCCGCCCGCCGCCGCCCTCGCCGAGGAAGAGGACGGGGACGCCCCCGCCCCCATCAACATCATGGAGGCCCTCAAGCGCAGCCTCGAACAGTCCGCCCCGCCCGAGAAGGCCGCCCCGGCCAAGAAGCGTAAGAAACGCTCGAAGAAGGCCGGATGAGCGCCGCCCCGACGACAGCCAGCCTCCGGCGGTACGCGCAGAAACGCGACTTCACCAGGACCCCCGAGCCGCCGGCCGACCGCAAGGCCACCGCCGGCGACCTCTTCGTCGTCCAGAAGCACGACGCCACCCGCCTGCACTACGACCTCCGCCTCCAGGTCGGGGGCGTCCTGGCCTCCTGGGCCGTCCCCAAGGGCCCCTCACTCGACCCCGCCGACAAACGCCTCGCCGTCCGGACCGAGGACCACCCCATCGACTACGCCGACTTCGAGGGCGTCATCCCCAAGGGCAACTACGGCGGCGGCGCCGTCATCGTCTGGGACCGCGGCACCTGGAAACCCCTCGACCCCGACCCCGCCAAGGCCCTCAAACGAGGCAAACTCAGCTTCCAGATCGACGCCGAACGCATGACCGGCGCCTGGACCCTCGCCCGCATCCGCCCCAAACCCGGCGACGACGACGCCAAGGAGAACTGGCTCCTCATCAAGCAGGACGACGAGCACGCCAGCACCGAGGTCTCCCTCACCGACGAGCACCAGACCAGCGTCGTCACCGGCCGCACCATCGAAGAGGTCGCCGCCGGCGCCGATCCCGCCCCCAAGGCCCGCAAGAAGACCACCAGGAAAGGCAGAAACCCCGAGCCCGCCGACCGGGACCTTCCCGACGGCGCCGTGACCAAGCCGCTCGAAACCGACTACAGCCCGCAACTCTGCACGCCCGCCACCGAGGCCCCCGCCGGGGAGGGCTGGCTGCACGAGATCAAGTACGACGGCTACCGCCTGCTGGTCTACCGGGAGGAATCCGGTCAGGTCCGCATCATCACCCGCGGCAAGCACGACTGGACCCACCGCTTCAAGCCCATCGCCAAGGCCGTCGCCGACCTGCCCGTCCGCTCCGCCGTCATCGACGGCGAGGCCGTCATCCAGGGTCCGGACGGGCACAGCTCCTTCCAGCGCCTCCAGCAGGCCCTCAAGGAGGGCCGCTTCGACAATCTGGCTTTCTACGCCTTCGACCTGCTGTACCTCAACGGCTCCGACCTGACCCGCGTGCCCCTGATCGATCGCAAGCTTCTGCTCCGATCCGTGATCCCGGACGAGCCGTCCGTCATCAGGTACTCCGACCACGTGGAGGGCCGGGGGGACGCCTTCCACCGCGAGGCCTGCCGGCTGACCCTCGAAGGGATCATCTGCAAGAAGGCCGACGCCCCGTACGCCCAGCACCGGTCGCCCGCGTGGCTGAAGGTCAAGTGCTCGCACCGCCAGGAGTTCGTAGTGGTCGGCTGGTCCGACCCCGGCGGGGCCCGCAAGCACTTCGGTTCCCTGCTCCTGGGTGTCCACGACAACGGCGCGCTCCGTTACGCCGGGCGGGTCGGCACCGGCTTCGACGCCGCGACGCTCCGCCAGATCTCCGAGAGGCTCGCCCCCCTCGCCCGCAAGACCTGCCCGACCGACCCGGCGCCTCCGGCCTCCGAACGGCGCGGGGCGCACTGGGTGCGCCCGGAGATGGTCGTCGAGGTGGAGTTCACCCAGTGGACCGACGACGGCCGCCTCCGCCACCCGTCGTTCCAGGGCGTGCGCGAGGACAAACCGGCCGCCGAGGTGCGGGTCGAGACCCCGAAGACGCCGGCCGAGCTGGGCATCTCCACCCCCCGCCGCTCGCCCCGGCCTGCGACGTCCAAGACGGCGAAGACCACCAAGAAGCCGTCCACCCGCCGATCGACCGGCGGCAAGACGGCGAGCCCACCCACCGTCGCGGGCGTGCGCATCAGCAGCCCGGAGCGTGTCGTCTTCCCCGAGGCCGGCCTGACCAAGGCGGACCTTGCCGGGTACTACGCGAAGGTCGCCGAGGCCATGATGCCCCACCTGCTCGGACGCCCGCTGAGCGTGGTGCGCTGCCCAGAGGGACGCTCGAAGGCCTGCTTTTTCCAGAAACACGCCGCACAAACGTTCCGCGACCCCGTCACCAGCATCCCGGTCCCCGAGAAGGACGGCACGGCCGAGTACCTCGCGGTCGATTCCGATGCGGGCCTGATCGGGCTGATCCAGTTCGGCGTGCTCGAGATCCATCCCTGGGGATCGACCGAGCGGGACCTGGACAAGCCCGACCTGCTGACCATCGACCTGGACCCCGGCCCGGACGTGCCCTGGGACCGCGTCCGCGAAGCGGCCCTGCTCGTGCGGGAGCACCTGGAGTCGGTGGACCTGGCCAGCTACCTGAAGACCTCGGGGGGCAAGGGGCTGCACGTGGTCGTGCCGCTGAAACCGCTGGCGAACTGGGATGAGGCCAAGGCGTTCTGCGCGGGTCTGGCCAGGCGGCTCGCGCGGGACGAGCCGAAGCTGTACACGGCGGTGGCGACCAAGAGCAAACGCACGGGCCGGGTCTTCGTGGACTACCTGCGGAACGCCCGCGGCGCGACCTCGGTCGCGCCGTACTCGACCCGCGCCCGGGAGGGGGCCCCGGTGGCCGCGCCGGTCCGATGGGACGAGCTGCCGAAGATCCGGGCCGGCAACCAGTACGACACGACCACCGTCCTCCGCCGGCTGGCCCGTCTGAAGGAGGACCCGTGGGCGGGGTTCTTCGGGACCGCCCAGACGCTCACCGCAGTGCGGCGCAAGGCGTTCCCCGCCGATTGAGGCGGCCGCCCGGCCAAGAATCCGGCGCCTGCGGCCGGAGCCGCGCCCGGTGGAGCGATGCTGTGAACTGGTTCAGACAACGCCGGCGCCGCCGGCTCATGGCCGAGCCGCTCCCGCCCGCGTGGTGGGAGCTGATCGACCGTCGCGTGCCGATCGTGGGCCGTCTGGACGCGTCCGAGCGGGCCAGGCTGGGCGGCATCGTCCGCGTCCTGCTCGACGAGAAGCGTTTCGAGGGCTGCGCCGGGCTCGTCGTCACGGAGGAGATGCGGCTGACCATCGCGGCGCAGGCGGCGCTGCTGATCCTCAACCGGCCGGACGACGGGTTCTATCCCACCCTCCGCTCGATCCTCGTGTACCCCGCGGGCTACCGCGTTCGGCATTCGCGCCCCGGCCCGGCCGGGATCGTGACGGAGCGCGACGAGGTTCGGCTCGGCGAGACCTGGACCGAGGGCTCGCTGGTCCTGTCGTGGGCGGACGTCGTGCGGGGGGCCGAGGACGAGGACGACGGGCGGAACGTGGTGTTCCACGAGTTCGCCCACCAGCTCGACGGGCAGGCGGGCTGCATGGACGGGGCGCCGCCGCTGCCGGACGCGGCCCGGTACCGGGCGTGGGCGCGGGTGCTGGGCGGGGCGTACGCGGAGCTGGTCGATTCGGTGCGGGCCGGCGAGGAGGAGCTCCTGGACGGGTACGGAGCGACGCACCCGGCCGAGTTTTTTGCCGTGGCGACCGAGCTTTTCTTCGAGCGGCCGCGGGCCATGCGCCGGCGATATCCCCGGTTATACGAGCAGTTGGCCGGGTTCTACGGGCAAGACCCCGCTGGCGACGCGGGCACCGGGAACGCCTGATTCTGGGCGGTCTCCGCGATTCCGCCTATGGTCCGGGTGGGAGAGGACCGATATCGCCGGAGTCTTGTGTGCGCAGACCGGTCTCTCCGCTGCGAACTTCGTGCAGCGATCGCCGGGAGGACCATTGATGGCCGAAACCTCCGGAACCGTTCGACTCCAGACCCAGCACGGCACGCTGGTCCTCGACAGGGAAATCCTGCGCGGGCCGGACGGCTGCTTGTATGAAGCCAGCGACGTGTCGGCGGCCGCCGACCACGCCGCGGCCCGGGTGTTCGTCTTCATCCCGTCCGGGCACGCCCAGCAGGCGTACCTGGAGCGGCTGCGGCACATCGACCGGCTGGCGCGGTACGGCTGGCTGACGCCGGATAGCGTGGAGCACGACCCGCGTTACGGCGTGACGGCGGTGTTCCGCCTCGACCGCGGGCGGCTGTTGGACGGGGTGCCCGACGCCGACCTCGGCGGCCTGGGCGACCGGGCCCGCACGATCGGCCGCCTGTGCCACGCCGTGGCGCGGGGGCATGACGCCGAGATCTACCACGGGCACATCGGGCCCATGACGGTCGTCCTCGACGGGCAGACGCCGATGCTGCTGGATGCGCCGGTGGGGACGAGCACGCCCGCGGGGGTCCGCCCGCCGGGGCGTGCCGCGGCGGACATCCGGGCGCTGGGCGAGCTGCTCCGGTCGCTGACCGAGGGCGTGCCCTGCGCCCGTGCGCAGCGAGCTCGTCTGGCGACGATCGTCGCGAAGGCGAGCGCCGAGGAGGCCTCGCGCCGGTACCCGCAGGTGGTGCGCATGGGCGACGAGCTGCTCGCGATGGCCGCCCGTCCGGCGGCCTCTTCGCGCGGCCGGTTCGTGCTGGCCTCGACCGCCGCGGCGGTGGTGCTGGCCGGGACCGCCTGGGCGGCCTTCCGGGCCGGCGAGACGCGCAGCTCGGACAAGCTGGACAACGCCGCCGGCCTGCTGGCCGCGATGGATTTCGAGATCCGTGATCGTGAAACACGGATCCAGCAGTTGGAGGAGAAGTTCAGCACGCAGCGTCGGCTCGTCTCCACCACGCAGGACTTCTTCTGGTTCGCGGAGCAACGGGTCGGCGTGACCCCGTACTCGACGGTGGCGTTCAACGCGATCGAGCTGCTCGGGTGGCCCGAACTGTTCACACGGTCCGGCGCCGATGACCGGACGATTCTCGCCGACCGGCTGCTGTTGGCGCGGGAGTTCGTCCGGGCGGGCTACCAGCGCGCCGACGGGCTGCACCTGGACGTCATCATGACGGAGTTGATGGTCGCCGTCTGGGAACTCCAGGCGGGCGAGGTCGGGAACGCGGTCGCGACGCTGGAACGGGTGATCCCGAACCTGGAGAGCCGGTGCATCGCGAGCGATCCGCTGCTCCGCGGCGCCATGCAACTCCTGGAGTACACCCGCGATCGGGCGGCCGGGCGGGAGGCGTCGCTTGCGCCGGGAGCGGAGGCCTGGGTGGTGCGTCTGATCAACAATCTCGGCGGTGACCCGAGGCCGATCGACGCTCCCGGCAGCAAGCTGGATTCCACGCGGCTGCGCTTTTACGACGCGGTATCCCTCGAACGCGACATGGACTTCACTGCGTCGGTCCTGATGCGCAAGGGGATCGACGGCGTCTTACTTACCCCAGGCTCGTAGCACGGACAGCGCGTCCTCCGTCTGGGACTCGTTGAGCGCGGCCAGCACCGCCAACGCGTCCTCCCGGGATTCCTGCATCGCTTCCAGCACGGCCGTGTGGTGCGAGCCGCAATCGCAGATGCCCAGCTTGATGAAGTAGAGCGCCAAGGCGAACTGCATGCAGTCGTGGTCGAAGTTGCACTTGAAGAAATCGTCGATCCACTCCGAGCAGGCCCGGGTGTAGCACTCGACGCACCAATCGCTGGCTTCACGCGGCGGGGCGATGCAGCGGGGCGGGGGATGGGGGACGCTCGGGGCGACTGAGGACGCGACGATCGCGCACATGGTGGTGATCATGGGGGGCCTCGCTTGGTTTCACGACGGCCCGAACGGGCCGCACAACCCAGCATGGGCGTTTCGCGGCGAAGATTCAATGGCGACGGGCAAAAATGCCCGTCGAACGGGCAAAAAACGGGCCGCCCCCGCCCCGGTCTTTCTCCATCTTCGCACGGGACCGTCCGAGAATCTTGGTAAAGTTGCGGGGCGTTTTCCTCCGGTCGGTTGGAGGGACTTGGCGCGTCGCGGCGTGTCGGCGACAATACCGGGATGGACATCACCCCCGATCTGATCGCCGCCGGGCTCGGACGCTTCCACCCCGTGATCCTGCACGCGCCGATCGGCCTGCTCCTCGGGCTGGGCGCCTGCGAGGCCTGGGCGTTGGTCCGGCGTGAGCCGCTGCAACGGGGGGTGCGGGTGCTGCTCGCCGGGCTGTTCCTGGCGTCCGGCGCGGCGGCCGCGGGGACGGGGTGGCTGCTGGTGGGCGACGCCTCCCGGTACGGGCCGTCGGACACGCTCAGCCTGCACCGGTGGCTCGGGGTGGGGCTCGCCGTGCTGTCGGCGGTGGTCTGCCTGTCGGCGGTGCGGGGATGGAGCCGGGCGTACGGAGCGGGTCTGCTGGCGGCTCTGGCGTTGGTCGGCCCGGCTGGCCACCTGGGCGGCGAGATGACGCACGGGGCGGGTTACCTGACCGAGCCCTGGCGCAGGGCGGGGGCGGCCGAGCCGCCGGTTTTCGTTGGGGCCGCGGACGGCCTGATCGCATTCGAGACCCACGTGGCGCCGTTCCTTCAGGCGTACTGCGTGTCGTGCCACGGGCGGGATAAGCAGCGCGGCGGGCTGGCGTTGCACACGCCGGAGGCCATCGCGGCTGGGGGGGATTACGGCCCCGTGCTGTTCGCGGGCGATCCGGACAACAGCGAGCTGGTTGTCCGGATGCGTGCCCCGCTGGACGACGAGCTGCGGATGCCGCCGGAGAGCCGGCGCCAGCCCTCGCGGGAAGAGGTCGAAATGATCGCGGCGGGCGCGGAGATGCCCGGCACGCCGTAAGGAATGCGTGCGGAACCGCCCTGAAGGGGGCTGTAAATAAAAACTCTTTCATGCCCAGAGGGGGGTGGCGTCGGCTACATTCTCGTGCCGGAAGCCGTCGCTCCGAACGGTCCGGTTCACGGCCGGGAGCGATGTCCGACGCCCTGCGGTTTGGGCGTCCGGCGGGGCTGGAAAGGTCGAGCGAGCGGACCGAGGTGCGGACTTGAACGCGAGCGTGGCTGACGGCGGGCCGGCCCTTCTGGGCCGGCTGGCGGCGGCCGTTTACATGTGCGATGCGGAGGGCCGCATCACGAAGTTCAACCGGGCGGCCGCGGACCTGTGGGGGCGCGAGCCGGCGGTCGGCGATGAATGGTGGTGCGGCTCGTACCGCATTTTCTACCCGGACGGTCGCCCCATGCCGCTGGACGAATGCCCGATGGCCCTGACTCTCCGGGAGGGGCGGGCGCCGGCGGGGGCTGAGATTGTCGTCGAGCGTCCGGACGGGGAGCGTCGGGTGGTGCGGCCGTATCCGGAGCCGCTCTTCGACGCGGACGGCACGCTGGTCGGGGCGGTGAACATGCTCATCGACGTGACGGACGCGCGGGCCGCGGAGACCCGCGCCCGCCTCCTGATCGACATCCACGAGGCGACCCGGCCGGTCGACGACCCGGACGAGGTCGCGCGGATCGCGGCGGACCTGCTGCGCCGAAGGCTGGGTGTCGATTCGTGCGCGTACCTGACGGTGGACCCGGTCAGCGGGAACCTCGTGGCGCCGGGGCCGAGCGGCAGACCGCCGGAGTTCTCGGCGTGTTTCGGGCCGGAGTGCGGCGGGCTGGTGCGGGCCGGGCGGAGCTTCGTGGTGCGGGACGCGGAGGCCCACCCCCGGAGCGTTCGCGTGCTGGACGGGCTGAGCCGGGCGGGGACGGGGTCGCTGGTGTGCGCCCCGATCCTGCGGTCCGGGCGGACGGTCGCTGTCATCGTGGTGCGCAGCGCGGGCGTGCGGCATTGGCGCGACGACGAGGTGCGGCTGGTCGAGGACGTGGCGGCGCTGGCGTGGGAGTCCGTGGAGCGGGCCCGCGCGACGCGGGCGTTGCGGGCGAGCGAGCAGCGGTACAAGGCGATCGTGGAGTCGCAGTCCGAGATGGTCTGCCGGTTCCGGCCGGACGGGACCATCCTGTTCGTCAACAACGCGTACGCCCGCGCCCTCAACACCACGCCGGAGAAGATAACGCGGATGAACTTCTGGGACTTCATCCCGGAAGCCGACCGGCTGGCGGTGCGGGCGATGCTCGACCGGCTCACGCCGGACCGTCCCCAGGACAGCGTGGAGAATCGCTTCGACACCGCCACTGGCGAGCGTTGGACGCTGTGGACGAACCGGGCGCTGGCGTTCGACGAGGACGGGGTGCTGCTGGAGGCGCAGTCGAGCGGGCTGGACATCTCGGACCGCAAGCTGGCCGAGACGGTGCTGAAGGAGAGCGAGGAGAAGTTCCGGGCGCTGGCCAACGCGGCGCCGGTGCTCATCTGGCAGGCGGGTCCGGACGCGGCGCTGTTCTGGTTCAACACGCAGTGGGTGGAGTTCGTCGGCCGGCCTATGGAGGCGTTGGCGGGGCGCGGCTGGGAGGACGACCTGCACCCCGACGACCGCGGGCGCTGGGCGGACACCTACCGCGGGGCGTTCGAGGCGTGCCGGCCGTTCCGGATGGAGTGCCGCCTGCGTCACAGGGGCGGGGAATACCGCTGGGTGCTCAATCACGGCGTGCCGGTGCATCGCTCCGGGGCGTTCGAGGGGTTCATCGGCTCGTGCATCGACGTGACCGACCGCAAGCGGGCCGAGGAGGCATTGACCCTGCGCGAGCGGTACCTGCGCGCGGTGATCGAGACGACTCCGGAGTGCGTGAAGATCGTGCGGCGGGACGGGGCGATCGAGTACGTCAACCCGGCGGGGCTGCGCATCTTCGGCGCGGACGCGGAGCGGCCGCCGACGCGCATGCTCGACCTGGTCGCGCCGGAGCACCGGGCGCGTTACTGGGACATGCACGAGCGGGTGTGCGCGGGCGAGCACGCGACGCTGGAGTTCGACGTGATCGGGCTGCACGGCGAGCGCCGTCACATGACCACCAAGGCCGTTCCCTTGCCGCGGCCTGACGGGGAAACCAGCCACCTGGCCCTGACCCGCGACGTCACGGAGCAGCGCCGTGCGGAGCGTGCGCTGCGCGAGAGCGAGGAACGGTTCCGGATGCTGGCGGACAACATGTCCCAGTGCGCCTGGATCTGCGACGAGAAGGGTTCGGTGAGCTGGTACAACCGGCGCTGGTACGAGCTGACGGGGGCCCGGCCGGGGGAGGCCGACGGGCTGGGGTGGAAGGCGTTCGTCGATCCGGCGCAGGCCGGGGACGTGATCGAGCGGTTCCTGGCGGCGCTCGCGGCGGGGACGGAATGGGAGGACACGATCCGCTTCCGCGACGCGAGCGGGGCGTACCGGTGGTTCCTGGCCCGGGCAGTCCCGATCACGGACGGGTCCGGGCGCGTGACGCGGTGGTTCGGCACGAACACGGACATCACGGCGCTGCGTGAGGCCGAGGAGCTGCTCTCGCGGCACACGGAGGAGCTGGAACGGCGCGTGCGCGAGCGGACGGAGGAGCTGCGGGCTTCCCACGCACGGCTCCGCTTGTCCGAGCGGATGGCCTCGCTGGGCACGCTGTCGGCGGGCCTGGGGCACGACATGGGCAACCTGCTCGTGCCCGTTCGGGTGTGCGTCGAGACGCTGGAGGCGGCCGACCTGCCGCCGGACCTGCGTGAGGCGGTGGCGGAGATCAAGACCTCGGCGCGCTACCTGCAGCAGCTCGCCAACGGGCTGCGCCTGATGGTGCTGGACCCGGAGCGGACGGGACCGGCGCAGGTGACCGATCTGCGCGAGTGGTGGACGGACGCGCGGCAGGTCATGAAAACGACGCTGTCGGGCGGCGTCACGCTGAACGCGGACATCCCGGAGGGGTGCCGGGCGGCGATCTCCAAGGCGGCGCTGACGCAGACCGTGTTCAACCTAGTGCAGAACGCGGGGGAGGCCCTGCGGGGGCGGGACCGGGGCGAGGTGCGCGTCACTGCCCAGCGGGAGCCGGACGGCGTGTTGCTCACGGTGGAGGACAACGGGCCCGGCATGTCGGCATCGGTGCGGGACCGGTGTCTGGAGCCGTTCTTCACGACGAAGACGCGGGACATCTCGACCGGGCTGGGGCTGGTGCTGGTGTCGGGGCTGGTGCGCGACGCGGGGGGCTCGATCCAGGTGCATTCCGAGCCGGAGCGGGGGACGCGGTTCGAGATCCGGCTGCCGCTGGAGGCGTCCGACAGGGCGGACCGGGCCCGGACGGGCGTCGGACGCGGGGCCGTGGCGGTCGCGGATCCCAGGACGCGGGCGTTCGCGGCGGCCGAAATGCGGTCGGGGGGTCTGGAGATTGTGGAAGCGGAGGGCGCGGAGCCGATCGATCTGGCGGTGATCGACGACGCCGGGGCCGCGGAGCGCTGGGCGGCACGGGCCGGGCGGGTGATCCTGCTCGCGGACGGGCCGGCGGGGACGGACAATGTGACGGTGATCGGCGCGCGTCCGAAGCCGACCGCGGTCCGCGACGCGGTGCGGCCCGTCATCGAGGGCCTTCGGCGCGGGGTGTCGGCATGAAGTCGGGCGCCACACAGCAGCAGCCGCTGGGCATCCTGTGCGTGGACGACAACCCGCGCGTGGCGGATGCGCTGAAGACCAAGCTCAGCCGGCAGGGGTTCGTCTGGCGGGGGTGGTTGGGCAGCGCGGAGGGGCTGGCCGAGCGTGCCGCTGGGCTGGCGCCGGTGGTCGTGGTGCTGGACCTGGACATGCCGGGGCGTGACCCGTTCGAGGCGCTGGCGGAGGTCGCGGAAGGCGACGGGGGCGTCAAGGTGGTCGTGTTCAGCGGGCACGTGCGCAAGGACCTCGTGGAACGGGCGTTCGACGCGGGGGCGTGGGGGTACGTGTCGAAGAACGACGGCGAGGAGGCGCTCATCGAGGCCGTCCGGCAGATCGCCGCGGGCGAGCCGGCGATGAGCGCGGAGATCAGGGATACCTGGGGGTGACCCGAGACAAAGAGCGGGACGGGGCTTTGGCTCCGTCCCGCCTGGTTCGTCAGCGACGGCGGCGGCGGACGGCCAGGAGGCCGGCCGCGCCGAGGGCGGCGGTGGCGCCGGGGGCGGGGATCGAGACGAACTCGTAGCGCACGCGGAACAGGTAGTCGGTCCAGGTGGGCTTGTGGCCCGGGATCGGCTGCCACATGAGCAGGGTGACGCGCATCTCGTCCATCTGGGCGATCAGGTCGAGGTCGAGCCGGTCGCCGAAGTCGGCCTCTTCCACGCGGCCGGTGACGTCGTTCGTGCCGGTGTAGGCGTAGAAACCGAGCGCGTCGATGCGGTCGTCGTCCGCCAGGTGGGCGCGGATCGCCGCGGCGGTGGCGCTGTCGGTGACCCAGGTGGCGCCGACGTCCGAGGCGCTGATGAGGGTCTGGTCGACCGCGAACAGCCTGTCCGCGGGGTTGCTCGTTCCCTGGTCGGCGATCATCCCGAAGCCCATGGTCATGGTCGGCAGGGTGGATTGCGCCCCGAAACCGAAGAACAGCTCGATCGATCCGAGCACGACCTCCGCCTGCGCCGGTGCGGCGGCTCCCGCGCCGGCCAGGGCCAGCGCGCACAACATCCGTGACATACCCACTCTCCAGTCGGTTTGTGTCTTGGCTGGGGGGTTGATGCCGCGACGCCGCGGGACGAAATCAACCCCCCACGCGGGGGGATCCTAACGGATGAGGAGATTCTCGCCATGGGCGGAAATGTCCATGCGAGCGGAATTGGGGCGAACCCGCGGATTCCGCCGCGAAACGCGGTCATTTTGTGGACATTTTGCCCGATGGGACGGGCATCGTGTCGCGGTCGACCGAGCGCGCATGTGCGCACCGAACTGCCGCGTCGGGTCGCGGGGGGCGGCGCGGGCGGGAAAGCCGCCTGCTGGTCACGATCGCTATTCTCACCCGTGCCCCCGCCACCGACCAAGCGAGCTTCCACCCGGATCACCTGCGCGCCGCACACCGCGCCGTTTCTCCGCGCGGAGCTGGAGGCGCTGGGGTGGGGCGGCGAGCCGGAAGGCGGCCGGGCGTTCCAGGAGGAGCACCCGACCTATCTGCAGGTCGGGGCGACGCTGGAGCAGGCCATGGAGCTGGCCCTGCGTCTCCGGACGGCCACGCACGTCATGTGGCAGCTTGCGCGTTTTCGTTGCCCTTCGCCCAAGGCGCTCTACAAGGAGGTTGCCGCGTACCCGTGGGAGGACCTGATCCCGGCCCGGGACGGCTCCATCACCATCCGCTCGCACGCCGACACCCCCACCATCGACAACCAGATGTACCCCGCGCTGGTCGCGAAGGACGCCATCTGCGATCGGATGGTCAAAAAGACCGGGGCCCGACCCGACGCGGGGCCCGACCGGCGCGGGGTGGTTCTCAGCCTCTACTGGAAGGACGATCGGGCCGCGGTATTCCTGAACGTCAACGCCCGGTCGCTGTCGAACCGCGGTTACCGCCATCTCCCCCACGCCGCGCCGATGCGCGAGACGCTCGCGGCGGCGGTGCTTTTCGGAGCGGGGTACGACGGTACGACGCCGCTGGTCAACCCCATGTGCGGCTCGGGGACGCTGGCCATCGAGGCGGCGTTGATCGCCACCATCCGGGCCCCCGGGCTTCTCCGTCCCGACTACGCCGTCACGAAGACGGCCTGGGACGTGCAAGATCTGTGGCAGTCGGTCCGGACGCGGGTCAGGAAGAGCGGCGGCGCCTCGGCGCCTCCCATCGTCGCCTCCGACCACGACCCGCGGGCCGTGGAGGCTGCGCGGAAGAATGCGCAGGCAGCCGGCGTGGACCATCTGATCCGTTTCGTGGAGTGCGACTTCCGGGCGACCCCGATCCCGGACGGGCCCGGCCACGTGATCCTCAACCCCGAGTACGGCCAGCGCATGGGCGACGAGGCGGAGCTGGGGGAGACCTACGCGGCCATCGGCGATTTCTTCAAGCAGCGCTGCCCCGGCTGGACGGGCCACGTGTTCACCGGAAGCCCGCACCTGGCCAAGCGAATCGGCCTGCGGGCGGGGCGGCGGCAGCCCTTCCTCAACGGCGGCATCGAGTGCCGGCTGCTGACCTTCGACCTATACGAGGGGGCCCGAGCGCCCGCGTGACGGGGGAGGGCATCCGGGCTCTATCCTTGGGCATGATCGCCCTGACCCGACACTGCCGCACGCTCGACGCCACGGCCCGGCTTGCCTCGGACGTGGCGGCCGTGCTCCGCCCCGGCGACATCGTCCGCCTGGAGGGCGAGATGGGCGCGGCCAAGACCACCCTGGTCCGGCTGATCGCCAAGGCCCGCGGGGTCGATCCCGACGCCGTCTCCAGCCCGACCTACGTCCTGATGAACGTGTACACGCCGCGCGACGGGGCCCCCATCGCCCACCTGGACTGCTACCGCCTGTCGGGTGAGGAGGACCTGGACGCGCTGGGCTGGGATCAGATCACGGACGGAGGGACCATCGTGCTGGTGGAGTGGGCCGAGCGGATCGCGGGGGCCTTGCCCGCGGACGCCGCACGGATCGCCATCGAGCCGACCGGGGACACCGCACGGACCTTCCGGCTCGAGGTGCCGCGGTCGTGGGCCGGCAGGGCGGGCTTCCCCGGCTTGGAAACGCCGCCGGACACGGTCTGCCCGATCACGGGCCGGCCCGTGCCCGGGGACAGCCCCACATGGCCGTTCGCCGACGAGAAGGCCCGCCTGGCCGACCTGTACGGCTGGATGACGGAGAAGTACACGATCTCCCGGCCGATCGAGCAGCGCGACCTCGAAGAGGAATGACGCATCTCGCCGGCGGGCCGTCGTCGGCGGAGCTGTTTGAGGGATCCGTGCCGAGCGGGCCGCGGGGCCGTGCTGCGAGGCTTCGGAATGGGCAGAGCCGGACTTGAACCGGCGACACCCGCATTTTCAATGCGGTGCTCTACCAACTGAGCTACCTGCCCGTCCGCCGGCGAACCGGCGGGAGACCATCATTATCGCCCGGATCGCGCCGGTCAACCAGCCGGTGGCCGGGGCCGGGCGGCTTTTCTCCGGCGCGGGCGCGGCGTGTTCGGCTACCATCCCGGTATGACCGAGACCGCCGTCCTGGAAAAGCCCGAGAAGTCGCCCGCCGCCGGCCGCCCCCTGCTCGAGGTGCAGGACCTGAAAACCTATTTCCCGATCCGCTCGGGCCTGCTCCAGCGGGTGACGGACCACTTCAAGGCGGTCGACGGGGTGTCCTTCACGGTGGGCAAGGGCGAGACCCTGGGGCTGGTCGGCGAGTCCGGCTGTGGCAAGACGACCGTGGGCCGCACGCTGCTCCGGCTGATCCCCGCGACCGGCGGGCGCGTGCTGTTCGAGGGCAAGGACGTGTTCCGGGCCTCGGGCGCCGAACTGCAGCGCCTGCGCCGCGACATGCAGATCGTGTTCCAGGACCCGGCCGGGTCGCTCAACCCGCGCATGCGGATCGCCGCGATCGTCGGCGAGCCCCTGGTCATCCACGGGATGGTCAAGGACAAGGCGGAACTGCGCGAGCGGGTCGAGACGCTGCTGGTCCGCTGCGGCATGCCCAAGGCCGCCGCCGACCGGTACCCGCACGAGTTCTCCGGCGGCCAGCGCCAGCGTATCGGCATCGCCAGGGCCCTGGCGCTCGAGCCGAAGTTCATCGTCTGCGACGAGCCGACCAGCGCCCTGGACGTGTCGATCCAGGCCCAGATCATCAACCTGCTGACCGACCTGCAGAGCGAGTTCGGCCTGTCGTACCTGTTCATCTCGCACGACATGGCGGTCATCCAGCACGTGTGCCAGCGGATCGCGGTGATGTACCGGGGCAAGATCGTCGAGGAAGGCAGCCGCGAGGCCATCATCGGCGACCCCAAGCACCTGTACACCAAGTCGCTGCTGTCCGCGGTGCCCGAGCCCGACCCGCGTCAGAAGAAGCAGCGCGTGGTGTTCGAGGGCGGGGCGATGTGAACCGGGCACGAAAAACGCCCGCGCCGCCCGCCCTCGGTCGAGGGTGAACGGCGCGGGCGTTAGGAGCCCGCGGTCAGGAGCGGCTCAGGGGCAGCCGGCCTCGAACAGGCCGACGAAAGCGGCCACGTCGAAGAAGTTGAGCGTGCCGAACGGCGCGGCCAGGTCGGCCGCGGGGTCGTTCGAAGTGAACGCCGCCAGGTAGGCCGCGAAGTCGAAGAAGTTGATCGCGTCGTTCCCGTCGAAGTCCGCGAGGCAGACGAAGCGTGCGGTGAGGGTCTGGTTGCCCTCGGGCACCCAGGTCACGCGGCCGTCGACCGGGGCGTCGGGGAGCTCCGTGAAGCCCGCGAAGCGGTAGCCGGGGGCCGGCTGGCCGGTGATGGGCACGGGCACGGTGCGGAAGTACACGCCGGTCCAGGACGTGGTGTCGGCGGGCAGGTCGATCGTGCTGACGCGGATCGTGCCGCGCTCGGGGTGGGCGTTCTGGAGGGTCAGGGTGGCGGTGCCGGGCACGCCGAAGCCGTTGGCGAGGTGGACGCGGTGGTAGTTGGCCCGCGCGTTGATGAAGTTCTGCATGACGGTGATCGCGCTGTTCCAGGCGCTGACGGAGGCCGGGTAGCGCCACCGGTGGATGTGTTCGTCCATCTCGGGCGCGAACGTCTGGCGGAACGCTTCCAGACGCTGGGTCATGTTGGCGACCGAAAGTTCCTTGTTCATGAGGTCGGCCGAGCGGTTGAGGAAGTCGGCGAAGAAGTCCGGGTTGTTCTTCAGGCTCTGGACAAGGCGGGCGTGCCGGGTGGTCGTCGTCAGGATCCGGTTGACGGCGTCCATGGACGGCGACTGGCTTCCCGACGCGTTGAACGAGAGGTCCGTGTCGTACAGGAGCCAACGCCAGCGGCTGCCCGGCTTGCGTTCACGCCAATGCTCGATGTTGTTCTGCGGCCAGTCCGTGTTGGCGATGAAGAGCTGGACGGCGGTGTAGGTGATGAAGTCTTCCATGTCGATGAGCGACAGGACATGGTTGTAGAGGTCCGGGTCGGACATGTCGTTGTTGTAGACGTACACGATCGTCTCGATGAACTGCTGCTTGTCGCCCTCCTCGGGGTCGGAGTTGGGGCCGGACAGGTAGTCGATGTTGTCCGGGTCCGCCCCGTACATGGCCTGGAAGAAGTACTTGTCGTATCGCTGGCGGATGTTGTGGACGCCCCAGTACTCGCCGTTGACGAGGACGATGGCCGGGCGCTGCCACTGGGTGGCGATGCCGGTGTCCTTGACCAGATCCTGGATAAAGGCGTCGCGGAAGATGGTGCGGCCGCCGTCGTTGCCGCCGTTACGCAGAAGGAGACGCTTGAACTGTTGGACGTCCTCGCCTGGGAAGATGGGGTACTCGATCCACGACTGGCCGTACTCCGAGCGGGCGTAGATGCGGAGGGACTTGCGCCGGCTGGATCGGCTGACGCCGCCGTGGATGCGCACGCCCACGTCAAGAGAGGGTCCGGGTGTGCCATCGGGTTCGAAAAACTCGAAACGGGCCGGGCGTTCCCAGTCGTCCCCTCGCTGCGTGTAGTTCGCCTCCCGATTCCAGTACACGATGTCGGGGTTGTAGAACTTGTCGTAGATGTAACCGGGGACGTAGATGCCCCGGAAGTAGTCGTAGAAGTTGGGCTCGTCGGTGATCACCGAGATCACCGGCATGGTGAAGCGCTCCGCGCCGTCCGGGTGAACGATGTAGGTCCGCGTGGTGACCGGGCCGGACACGCCTTCGGCGTTGATCGCGGCGGCGCGGAAGGCGGTGGCCTTGAAGATGTTCCCCGCGGGCAGGGCCCAGCCCTCGTTCGGGGCGCTCTGGATGTGGGAGAAGTAGTTCGGTTCGGGCGTCCGGTCGTCGATGACGATCGGGCCGGTGTACACGTTGGACTGGAGCGTGGGGATCGAGCCGTCAGTGGTGTAGTAGATCGTCGCGCCGTCGGATTTCAGTTCCACCTGGACCGGCCCGGTGTAGAAGCCGCTCGGCCGGGAGACGGCGACGGGGCCGGGGATGGCGCCGCCGGTGGGCATCTCGAAGGAGCCCGGGCTCCCGACGTCGCCCGAGGCGTTGGCCCAGGAACCCTGGGCGTCGTCCACGGAGGCGAGCGCCCACTTGTACACGTCGTTGGCGCCGAGAGCGGCGGCCACGACCGGGTTGCCGCTGACGCGCTGGGCGCGGATGGTGCCGGGGAAGTCCTCGTCGCCGTAGGTCAGGCGGTCGACGAGCACGCCGGAGGCGTCGTAGATGTTGATCTCGTCGTTGCGGCCGAGGTTGCTGCCGGAGTTCACGCCGAGTTCGCCGATGACGCGGACGAACGGGTGGAGTCCCCACTCCATGCGGAAGTCCCCGGCGGGGTCCTCGGTGATGATGACCGACCGGCCCGGCTCGACGACGCCGAACGCGCTGAGGTCGAAGGCGCCGGGCTGCCTGCCGCTGTCGTCGAAGCTCCAACCGGTCATGTCGATCGGCGCTTTGCCGACATTGGTGAGTTCGATGAACTCGCCGCCGCCCGCGGTACTGCCCGAGTACATCCACTCGGTGATGACAATGCCCGGCCCGCCTGCGGAAGCCCCGCCCGCGGCCAGGAAAAGAACCATCACGCCCAATCCGTGCTGCCAGATCATCCCTCGCTCCTTTTCCCCTCTGTGATTGCCGCCGGGGGAAACTCCCTCGGCGAGGATGATCCTACTGCAACGGAGGGGGGCTGCCCAAGAGAATTGCCCATCCGGGGGGCCGGGGGGCAAAAAGAGAACGCGGGGCGTGCGGCCCTGCGTTCGGGTGGTGATCGGAGGCCGTTATCGGCCGTTCGGCGGATCAGAGGTTGCCGCGGCGTTCCTGCTCGATCTCCAGCGCCTCGAAGAGGGCCTTGAAGTTGCCCTTGCCGAAGCTCTGGCTGCCGCGGCGGCAGATGATCTCGAAGAAGAGGGTCGGCCGGTCCTGGAGCGGCTTGGTGAACAGCTGCAGCAGGTAGCCCTCGTCGTCGGCGTCGACGAGGATGCCGAGCTCCTTGATCCGCTCGTGGTCCTCGCGGACGGCCTCGTGGCCGTTCTCGGTCAGCATCTTGTTGACGCGGTCCCAGACCAGCTCGTAGTAGGAATCGGGGAGGCTGAGGAAGTCGACGCCGCGCCGGCGGAGTTCGGCGACGGAGTGCAGCTCGTCGTCGGTGCGGAGGGCGAGGTGCTGGACGCCGGGGGTCATGTCGTGCCACTCCAGGTACTCCTGGATCTGGCTCTTCTTCTTGCCCTCGGCGGGCTCGTTGATCGGCATCTTGATGAGGTGGTTGCCGCTGGCCATGACCTTGGACATCAGGGCCGAGTACTCGGTGGAGATGTCCGCGTCGTCGAAGTGCTTGAACATCTTGAAGCCGAGGACGTCCTCGTACCACTTCACCCAGTGGTTCATCTTGCCGTCCTCGACGTTCCCGACGCAGTGGTCGAAGTACATCAGGCCGCAGGGGTGGCGGCGGTTGTACTCGTTCAGCGGGGAATCGACCTTGGCGAAGCCGGGCATGAACATGCCGCCGCCGCGTTTGAGGGTCTCGAGGGCGTACCCGCCGGTTCGCGAGACGAAGGTGTGGACGACGCGGCCGTAGGTCTTGATGGAGGCGAAGGTGACGGCGCCCTTGTCGTCCTTGTAGACGGTGGGCTCGGCGGCGGACTCGCCGCCGTTGCGGATGGCCTGCTCGTAGGCGGCCTCGGCGTCGTCGACGGTCAGGGCCACGTCCTTCACGCCGTCGCCGTAGCGGCGGATCTCCTCGGCGGCGGGGTGGTCCTTGTGGAGCGGGGTGGTCAGCAGCAGGCGGATGTTGCCCTGGGTGAGGAGGTAGTTGGCCTCCTCGCGGCTGCCCGTGGTGAGGTCGGCGACCTGCGAGATGTCGAATCCGAAGGTCTGGGCGTAGAAGTACGCCGCCTGCTTGGCGTTGCCGACGTAGAACCGCACGTGGTCCACATCGATCAGCGCAAGCGGGTCCGCGGCCAGCGAGGGGCTGGTTCGGGTCGACGCGGTGGTCATTTCTGATGTCTCCAAGCTCTTGGGCGGTTCGGTGCCGGCGCGGCCGGCGGGAGCCCAGGTCCCGTCGGGCCATTTTAGCGGGCCGCGGGCTGAAAAGCAGGACCGGACCGGGGCGCCCCGGCCCGCTTTCGGGGGCGTCAGGGGTGGATCCAGTCCCGCCAGTCGGGCACGTAGGCGGGGCCGTTGGACGCGGCCCCCCCGATCGAGCCGATGCCCTGCCCGGGATGGGTCAGCCATTCGGGGTCGGCCTCGGTCGCGGCCGCGTGGCCGTCGGCGTAGACCGCGACGGCGGACCCGGCCGAGCCGCCCGGGCGTCCGTCGATGGGGCGGCCGTGGCGGAACGCGGTGGTCGGGGTGGGGTTGGGACGCCAGACGCCGGCCCCGGTTCGGGAGAACAGAAGGGGCGGGTCGAGCAGGGCGGTGTTGGAGGGCAGGCCCCGGCCCGAGCCCGGGAGCAGGGCGTCGGCGAAGACCAGCAGGCTGCCGGGCTGGCGGATCTCGTCCAAGCGGCGCCAAGGGCGGTGGCCGATCGAGTAGGCCCATCCCGGGGTTTTCTCCGGGCTGAGGTAGTAGCCGTTGTACCCGTAGGTGCTGGTGACGGTGCGCGAGGGACCCTGGGGGCGGTAGGTGTCCCACGGCTGGGCGGGGCACTCGAAGACGGAGCCGTCGTGCAGCGACGTGCCGAGGTACGGGCCGAGGAAGCCGCGCTCGTAGTCCGGCGGCCTCGTGGGCGTGCCGTGGGTCCCCCACCAGAAGACCTGCTCGCCGTTGCCGATGTCCTGAACGGACCAATAGGCCAGGGGCATGGCGCGGTCGCGGAAGTCCCCGGCATAGAGACGCCACGCGATGCCGAGCTGGCGCTGGTTGGACATGCACACGGCCCGCCAGGCGGCGTGGCGCGCCCGGCTGACGGCGGGGACCATCAGGCCCATCAGGACGCCGACCACGCCGATCACGATGAGCACCTCGATGAGCGTGAAGGCGCGGCGGCGGCTTCTCGAACGGTTCGGGGTCATCGACGCCCCCTCGCCGCGTCGCGGAGTTCGTTGCGCCGGAGCTCGTAGAGCAGCGCGGCCTGGTCCGCGGCGTCGACCGAGCCCGAGCGGTCCACGTCGAGGAACCCGGTTCCCCGTGTCCAGGCGTGGAGGTCGTCCACGTCGATGCGTCCGTCGCCGTTGACGTCGGGTCGCGGGGGCGGGGCGCCGAGGGCGGCGAGGCCGGTGACGCCGAGGGAGTAGACGCCCGACCCGAGCATGGCCGGCGTCGAGCCCGCGGCGGCGGTGTGCTGGACGATGAAGCTGGGCTCGCCCGGGGTCCGATCGAGGTCGAGTTCGTACAGGCCGGTGTAGGGGCCGAAGGGGTCGCCGGCGATCGGGATCGAGCCGACTAGAAGCCTGGGTCGGCCGTGCGGGCCGCGGGCGGCCACGGGCTGGGTGGTCCACCCGCCGAGCACCGTGAACTCACCGAAATCCATCGCGCCGTTGGCGTTGGCGTCGTTCCAGGTGGCGGTGGCGGTGTCCCAGAGGCGTTCGGCGTGGTCGCCGTAATCGTGGAAGAGCTCGACCATGGGGACGGAGCCGAAACCGACGATGCCGCTGGACAACGCGATACGGCAATCGTCGAGCACCACGGGGATGGAATCGGTACGGTTGCAGGGCACGGACCAGAGCAGTGACCCGTCACGGGCGTTGACCTTGACCATGTTGGCGGAGGCCGTGCCGCCGTAGTACGAGTAGGTGGCTGCGTAAATGGCGAGGCCGTCGAGCGTCTCACGCACGGTCAGGCCGCCGAAGAAGCCGTTGGGCTCGGGGTTGCGGAAGACCCACCGCGGGGCGGGCGTGGCGGTCGCGCGGGCGTCGAAGGCGAGGATCCGCCCGTGGCCGTCGTCGTGCAGGCCGGTCGAGCAGACGTAGACCACACCATCGTGGCAGGCCGGGGAGCCGCCGGCGGAGGAGCCGGTATCGGCCGACCAGACCACGTCGCCGGGGTCGTAGGGATTGAGGACCGGGTGACGCGGGGACAGGTTGATGCACACCAGGCGGCCCTCGTCGGCGAAGCCGCCGTGGGTGCTGACGAAGGCGCGGTCGTTCCAGGGTCGGTCGTCCGTCGCGGCGGGCGCGGCGTTGAGCGGGGGGCCGGGGAGGGCGGTGCGCCAGGCGATGGCGCCGTCGGCGGCGTTCAGGGCGACGACCTCGACCCCAACGGCGTACAGGACGGTCTGCGTGGGCTCGTGGAAGGTCGGCGGGGCCCAGGAATCCAGCACCATGTGGGGCACGGGCGTGGCCCAGACGACCGAGCCGTCCTCGGCGTCGATCGCGACGGCGTGGTTCTGGCCGGCAATGACGCCCGTGGCGAAGACACGCGGGGTCGGCACGGCGACGGCCGCGACGCCGGCGTGGCCGTTGAAACCGATGGTCTGCCCGGCCGGCGTCTGATGGCAGGTCCAGCGGTGCAGGGCGAACGGGGCGGGGGTCGCGGTGCGGTGCGAGCTCCGGGCGGCGTCGCCGCCGAGGGTGGACCAGACGCTGGGCGACGGCGCGGGCTGGGCGTGGGCGACGCCCGAGACGACGAGCGCGGCGATGGCGGCGTGTGCGCGGGGGATGGGGGACCGCATGCCGACTCCTCTCGCCGCGGATCGCGGCGGCGGCACGCCGATCGCGCGGCGTGGCTCCCGTTCCGTTGGGTCGGTCCGCGGGAGGAGTCTGACGCCGGGAGAGGTCGGCCGCGGGGAGCACGCGGCAGGCTCCGCCGGCGCTCCTGCCGAACCCGTGTGGGATCGGCCCGCGAGAGCGACCATGCGCCGGAAGTCCCTCCGCGTTGCGGGGGGCCGGCATCATCGGCAGGTCTTCCGGCTCGGGGTCTTGCCGACCCGCCTTCCCACCGGACCGCGGCGCGGTCCCGGCAGTGGCTCTCCGCTGGGTCGAAACCCTGCGGGGGTCGGCGGCATGCCCCTCACGGCGGCGCGTCCGCGGTGGAATCGCCGGCGGGGGATCCCGACGGCTCACCACACTTCCCTCTTCGCCCGCTCCGTCGGCGTTTCGCCGGACGGTGGGCACCGATGACAGCGCGACGATAGCAGGTGTTCGCCCGGACCGCAACCGCGCGGGGGCGAATTCCGGCGGCTCCCCCTAGCATCGGGCATGCAGGAAGCAGGGCGCATCCAGTCGGAGTTCGCGGAGGCGGCACGCGTGGCCGCGTTGCTCGCCGCCGACGCGGAGGCCGCGGCACGCGTGGCCCGGGTGGCGGAAACGATCGCCGGGCGCGCCCGGGCGGGGGGCAAGATCCTGGCGATCGGCAA
Source organism: uncultured Phycisphaeraceae bacterium (assembly GCA_964464165.1). GTDB lineage: Bacteria > Planctomycetota > Phycisphaerae > Phycisphaerales > UBA1924 > UBA6054. The sequence goes on from CAYXFA010000024.1 coordinate 26,414, forward strand.
CGGCGGGTCGTGCGCGGACGCGGTCCACTTCTGCGAGGAACTCACCGGGCGGTACCGGGCCGACCGGCCGCCGATCGCGGCGGTGGCGTGCTCGGACGCCGGGCACATCACCTGCACGGGCAACGACTACGGCTTCGACGAGATCTTCGCGCGGTGGGTGCGGGCCCTGGGACGGCCTGGGGACACCCTGGTCGCCCTGTCCACCAGCGGGAACAGCGCGAACGTGGTGCGTGCGGTGAGCGCGGCGCGGGAGCTGGGCGTGGGGGTGGTGCTCCTCCTGGGGCGCGGCGGCGGGGCGCTGTCCGGCGCGGGGGACGAGGCGTGGGTCGTTCCCGGCGAGACGGCGGACCGCATCCAGGAACTGCACATGCTCATCCTGCATAGCCTGGTCGGCGCCATCGAGCGCGCCCTCGGGCACGGGTGAGCGAAAGCCCGTTCGTCCGGACGCCGGTACACTTGGCCCATGGTCGGACGGACCGTCATCGCGGTGCTTCTCGCGCTGATCATCGGTGTGCCGTTCGCGCTGACCGCGGGGCGCAGCGCGGACGCCGCCCCGGCGGACGCCCGGCGTCTGATCGTCATCACGCCCCACGTGCCCCAGATCCGCGCGGAGTTCGGGCACGCGTTCGCGCGGTGGCACCTCCGGGAGTACGGCGAGCCCGCGGCGATCGACTGGCGCACGCCCGGCGGGACCAGCGAGATCCGCGGCCAGCTCAACGCGATGTTCACCAGCGCGGTGAAGAACCTGGTCTCCCGGGGTTTGCTCGGGGTCGACGCCCCGGACGACGTGCGACTCCCCGCCGGGACCCTCGAGTACGACCTGTTCTTCGGGGGCGGCTCGTTCGACCACGGCCAGGTCGCCGAACCGATGGCCGTGGCCGTGAAGACCGGGGACGGCGCGACCGCGGTCGTGCGGATCCGCCAATCGGTGCCCCTCGGGCTCACCCAGGACGAGCTGGACGCCCTGTTCGGGCGGAACGCCATCGGGCCGCAGTTCCTTTACGACCCGGGGCAGCGCTGGATCGGGACCGCGCTTTCGAGTTTCGGCATCGTGTACAACCGCGAGGTGTTCGGCCGGCTCGGGCTCCCCGAACCGACCACCTTCGACGACCTGACCGACCCGCGCCTGGTGGGCTGGGTCGCGCTGGCCGACCCGCGCCAATCGGGATCGGTCACCACGACGTTCGACTCGATCCTCGGGAACCAGGGCTGGGAGCGCGGCTGGCGGACGCTCCGCGCCATGTGCGGCACGACGCGGTACTTCACCAACTCGTCGACCAAGCCGCCGATCGACGTGTCGATGGGCGAGGCTGCGGCGGGGCTGGCCATCGACTTCTACGGGCGGGGGCAGGCCCAGGTGATCGCCGAGACGGGCGGGGGCGACCGCGTGGGGTACGCCGACCCGGTGGGCGCCGTGTACGTGGACGCCGACCCTGTGAGCATCCTCAACGGGGGGCCGGACCCGGAGCTGGCCCGGCGCTTCGTGCGTTTCTGCCTGACCGACGAGGCCCAGGCGCTCTGGCAGTTCCGGGCGGGCGACCCGTCCAACCCCACCGGCCCGGACGGGCGGCCGATGGGGCCCGAGCGGCACGAGCTGCGCCGGATGCCGATCCGGCGGGCGATGTTCGAGCAGCACTTCGACCACTTCATCGACAAGGTCAACCCGTTCGAGATCGTCTCGGACACCGAGAACCCCGGGTGGCGGACCGGGGTGCAGATGATGATGGGCGCGTTCGGCGTGGACCTGGCGGACGAGTGCCGTGCCGCGTACGCCGCCCTGGACCGGGCCCGGCGGTCGGGCGCCTTCGGCGCGTCCGAGCTGCGGGACCTGGAGGCGCGGTTCTACGCCTTCCCGGAGACCCCCGTGGAGGCGCTCGCCGCGCTCCCCGGCTTCGCGGGCCTGTCGCCGGAGGCCCGGTCGCTGCTGGACGAGTCCGGCTGGCGCTGGGCGTCCGAGATCCGTGCGGTGTTGGAGCCCAAGGCGCCGCCAGCCGACAGCGCGTACGGCGAGATCGTCGCGCTGGCGCGGGGCGAGTTGCGCCTGCCATTCACCGAATCAACCTACGACGCCGTCCGTAACGAGTGGCGTCAGCCGGGCCGCGCGGCCCAGCTCAGGATCGAATACACGCGGTTCTTCCGCGAGAACTACCGGGCGATCGTCGACGCGGTCGACGCCCGTTCACGCTGACGGCACGGACGCCGAGGACAGACCATGCGACAGCACGCCAAGGCGCCGACCTGGCTCATCGCCGATCCGGCACGCCCTCCCCACGCCAAGATCGTCGCCACGCTCGGCCCGGCCTCCGACTCGGTCGAGATGCTGACCAAGCTGGTCGACGCCGGGGTGAACGTGTTCCGGCTGAACTTCTCGCACGGGGACTTCGACGGCATGGCCGAGCGGGTCGAGCGGATCCGCGGGGTGCTGGCGGGGACGGAGCGGGCCATCGCGCTGCTCGGCGACCTGCAGGGCCCGAAGATGCGGGTCGGGCGCGTGCCCGACGTGGACCCCGCGGGCGGGATCTTCGTGCGGCCCGGCGACGACGTGATGTTCCGCAACGGTCAGGGCGAGGCCGCCATCGAGGACGGCGTGCCCGTGTTCGGGGCCACCTTCGACCGGCTGTACCACGACGTGCACCCGGGCGAGCGCGTGCTCATCAACGACGGGGCGATCCGCATGCTCGCGGTCGACCGGGCGGACGGCTCGTGGTTGCGCTGCCGCGTGACGATCGGCGGGCGGATCACCTCGTCCAAGGGCATCAACCTGCCCGAGTCGGACCTGCGGATGCCCGCGATCTCGGAGCGGGACTGGCAGTGGGTCGAGTGGGCCGTCCGCCACCGGCTGGACTTCCTCGCGTTATCGTTCGTGCGGACGGCGGCCGAGGTGATCGAGCTGCGCGACCGGCTAGACGTGCTGTGCGCGGACGCTGGACTCGCGGACAAGCCCGGCGTGCCGCCGCGGATCCCGATCGTGTCCAAGATCGAGAAGCCCCAGGCGCTGGTCAACCTGAAGGAGATCATCGACGCGTCGGACGCGATCATGGTGGCGCGCGGGGACCTGGGCGTCGAGATGGACGTGGCCCGGGTGCCGGTGGCGCAGAAGTACATCCTGGCGACCTGCACGGAGAAGGCCAAGCCGTGCATCGTGGCCACGCAGATGCTCGAATCGATGATCGAGAGCGCCTCCCCCACCCGCGCCGAGGCCAGCGACGTGGCCAACGCGATCTTCGACGAGGCGGACGCGGTCATGCTCTCGGGCGAGACCGCGGTGGGCCGGCACCCGGCGCTGGTCGTCGAGACGATGCGCCGGATCATCCAGGTCACCGAGGCCCGCATCAACGACATCGCCCGGGGCCTGCCCACCCACCACCGGCTCGACGAATACCCCTACCGATCGGCGGCGCTCGCCCACGGCGCTCGCCACATCGCCAACGAGCTGGGGGCGGTGTGCGTGGCGGTCTGGTCGCAGATCGGCGGCCTGGCCCGCTATCTCAGCCAGCACAACTTCCGCGTGCCGATCTACGCCTACACCTCGTCGCGGGTCGCCGCCCGGCGGATGGCCCTGTACGGCGGCGTCACGCCCATCTGCTGCGAACCGCCCGGCCAGGGGCGCCTGCGGGACTGGACGGACGAGGTCGAGCAGCGCCTGCTGGCCGACGGCATGGCCAAGCCGGGCGACGCGGTGGTCATGATCGCCGGCAAGCCGCTCGGCGAGGTCCAGGCCCAGTCGACCCTGGCGATCCTCCGGATCGGCGACCCGGCCTCGGGCTTCCGGGCCCCGGACGCGGGCTGACCCCCCACTCTCCCCTTATCGCCCCGCCAGGCGGGTTTATCCCCCGCCGACCAGGGACACGATCTCCACACGCTCGCCAGCCCGGAGCACCCGCTCGGCCCGGTCGCGCTTGGCGATGAGCTCGTGGTCCACCTCGGCGGCGCAGATGGCCTCGGACAGGCCGAGCCGGCCGATCAGGTCCGCAACCGTGGTATGCTCGGGCAGTTCCATGGGCTGGCCGTTGACGATGCACTGCATGACGCATGGTACGCGAGGGATTTCTTCATGAACGCCGAGCCGGCCCCGGGGATCCGTGACGAGCCGCTGCCGCTGGGTGTGCTCGTGGGCCTGTGGGGGCTGGCGGCAACGCTGGTCCTCGGCGCGATCGTCTGGGCGGGCGTGCGGCTCTGGCCGGAGCGCACCTACCCGACGGGGACACCCGAAGCGGTGATCGCGTCGGCCCGGGCGATGCTCGCGGACGGGCGGCCCGACCGCCTGGTCGAGATGCTCGAGCACGCCCCGCCCTCGGAGGCCCAGACCGAGCGGGCCCAGCGCATGCGCGACCTGCACGCCAGGCTCGGGCGGGTGCTCGCCGCGGCGAACGACCTGCACGCGGCGGTCCAACGCCACCTCCCGGACGACCTAGCCCGCCTGGCGGCGGAACTCGAAGCGGCCGAGGCCCGCGGCGAGACGACCTCGTTCCTCGCGGCGGTGATGCCCGACCGGCGGAGGGGCCGCTCAGGGCCGGAATCGGACGCGCGCCGGGCGGCCCGCGAGCGGGCCTTCGCCCGCGTGCTCGCCGACCCGTTCGGGCGGCTCAACCGGGCCGTGGGCGAGCACGCGGACCGGCTGGGCATCGTCGAGATCGGCGCGGACACGGTCGCCGTGACCTTCGACGACCGGCCGGTCTTTCCGCCGTTCGGGCTGACGATGCGCCGGCACCCCGAGGGGTGGCGCGTGGTGCCGCCGACGGCCCTGCCCGTCGTCAGCCGCTTCATGCCGGACACCCAGGCCGAGTTCGAGATCTGGGGGAGCCTGCTGGCGACGGCGGAGGCGCTGCTCGACGACCTGCGCCGGGGCGTGGAAACCGGGCGGATCACGGACATCGAGCAGCTCAGCCGCCGGGCGATCGAGGACGCGGTGGTGCCGATCGGGATGGTGATGGTGGCGCTGGGGCGCGCGGGGGGTTGACCGTCACGCGATCGGCGCACGGGACGCCCGCGTCGTTGGACGCCCAACAACCCGCCCCGTTCCGGCGAACGGGCTTACTTCGTTTTGCCGATGCGTTCCATCTCGGCGGCGGACTTGGGGATGGCCGCCGACAGGTTGCGGTTGCCGTCCTTGGTCACGAGGATGTCGTCCTCGATGCGGACGCCGATGCCCTTGTCGGGCAGGTAGACGCCGGGCTCGATGGTCACGACCATGCCGGGGCGGAGCTCCTCGTGGTACAGGCCGGGGTCGTGGGTCTCCAGGCCGAGGTGGTGGCCGATGCCGTGGGGCATGTAATCGCCGAAGCCCGCCTTCTCGAGCACGGCGCGGGCCGCCTTGTCGGCGTCGGAGAGCAGGGCCCCGGGCTTGACGGCCTTGATGGCCGCCTCCTGGGCCTTGAGCACGGCGTTATAGACGGTGCGCTGCTCGTCGGTGAACTTGCCCGAGACGGGGAAGGTGCGGGTGACGTCGGAGGCGTAACCGTTGATGGAGGCGCCGCAGTCGAGGACAAGCAGGTCGCCGTCGCGTGCGGTCTGGTCGTTCTGCTTGTAGTGCAGGACGACGCCGTTGGGGCCGGACCCGACGATGGGGTCGAAAGCGACGCGGGTCGAGCCGGCCTCCTCGAAGCCGCGGATGAGCTCCTGGTGGAGGGTGCGCTCGGAGACGCCCGGGCGGACGCTCTTCCAGAGGCGATCGATGCCGACGCGCGTGGCGGCGACCGCGGCTTCGATCTGGCGGATCTCGGCGGGGCTCTTGACCTGGCGCATGCCGACGATGAGGTCGGCCCGGTCCTCGATGCCGCAGCCCGGGATGCGGGCGGCGACCTTCTGGAACAGCTCGTAGTCGGGGCCGACGGGCTGGTTGTAGTTGGCGATCGGGTGCAGGAGGGCCAGCTTCTTCGTGCGCCGGGCGGCCTCGGTCAGCAGCCGGGGCAGCATGAGCGTGCGGAGCACGGTTTTGAAGCCCGTGCGCTCGCGGAGGGCCTTGCCGAGCGGCTCGCGGAAGCCGTCCCACTGGTCCATCTCGGGGTTGGTCGGGCGGAGCAGCAGGATGACCCGGCGGTCGGGGTCGGGCGCGGACGGGTCGAAGAACACCATGGCCCCGACCTCGTCACGGATGCCGGTGAGGTAGAGGAAGTGGAAGTTGGGATCCCAGTCGCCGCGGAGGGGCGGGGCGTGCTCGCCGGCCATGACGATGCCGACCGAGCCCTTGAGTGACTTGAGCACCGCCTCTCGGCGCTTGGCGAACTCAGAAACCGGCACACCTTCGAGCATCCGCATGTGAATCGCTCCCGTCCTATTCCAGCCCGAGCGCCCGGCGGATCACGGCCCGGGCCTTCTCGGATCTTGCTTCGCCCTTGCCGAAGCCCTCGGCGGCCCCCGCGGCGACCGCGGCGGCCTGGGCGTCGGCGTAGTTGCTGATGAGCATGGCCCGCACGCCGCGGGCGGTGGCTTCCTCGATGATCCGGAGCCCGGACCCGTCGTTGTACCAGCCGTCGAGCACGCGGTTGACCAGCAGCAGGTCGGCGGGCCGGTCCCAGAGCGTCGATTCCTCGGTGTTGCTCTCGACCACGGCGCCGGGGGCGGCCTCGGCGACCGCCCTTTTGAGCATGAAGGCGTCCGGGCCGCAATGCCCGACCAGAACGACGCGCCACTCAGCCATCGGAACCCTCGGCCGCCGTCACCGCGACCTCGCGGGACCGAACGAGCAGCACGATAGACCCGACCCGGAAGGCGCGGGGCTGGCCCTTGCCGTCGCCGATGGCCCGCGCGGCGGGCGAGAGGACGCGCCAGCCGGCGCTGTCCATGCCGCGCCCGCCCGCGTCCCGGAGGGCCAGGCGGAGGGCTTCGCAGCGGACGGCGAACGGGGCGGCCGCGAGCTCGTCCCGACCGAGCAGCACGCCCCGGCCCCCAGCCGCACGCCGGGTGGCGGCGTTGAGCACGAGCCGGGCCTCACGCTCGATCGCGTCGGCGGCCAGGCGGCACACCTCGGCGGTCACGGAGGCACGCACCGCGGCGTCGGGGCGCACGGCGCGGATCTCGGGAATCACCCGGGCCCGGATGGCGTTGCGCAGGAACGACTCGTCCCGGTTGGACGCGTCCTCCTTCCACGCCCAGCCCGCGGCCTCGCAGATCGACACCGCGTCGGCCCGGGTCAGACCGAGCATGGGGCGGACCACCGAGACCGCGCCCAGCGAGCGGACGGGGCGGATCCCGCCCATGCCCCGGGGGCCGGAACCCCGGATCAGGCGCATGAGCACCGTTTCGAGCTGGTCGTCCGCGTGGTGGGCGGTGGTGACGAAGCGGCAGCCGGCCCCCTCGGCCAGCTCCGCCAGCGCCCGGTAGCGGGCCCGGCGGGCGAGCGCCTCGCGGTTCCCCGGCTGCCCGCCGATGGACACCTCCGCCTCGACGAACCGGAGGCCGAGTTCCGCGGCCAAAGCCGCGGCGGCGTCCCGGTCCGCGAGGGCGTCCGCTCGGGCCCGCAGGTCGTGGACGACGTGGGCGACGACGGGCGCGGGGCGGACGGTGGCCAGGGCGATGGCCATCGCGCTGGAATCGACCCCGGCGGAGCAGGCGATCAGGGTGGGACGGTCGCGGTCTGTCGTGCCCGGCCCGCCGGCGAGCCGGCGCCAGGCGCGGACGATTTCACGGGCCGCCGGGTGGTACCGTCCGGCACGCTGGTTGCGGCCCGCCGAATGGCGGCGTTCGCCCTGCCTTGACGCGTCGGACACGCCCGCATGATACTGTGTGTCCGGGGACCGCGGCCCCGCCGGTCGCCCGGAGGGGCCGGCGCGGCCCGACGCCCGTTCAAGTCCGTCCCGGAGCAAGGATCGCCCCGATGATGACCCCCTTCGGCCCGCTGCCCCCCCCCACCGCCGAGCCCGAACGGACCGAAACCGCGCCCGATCCGCGCGAGGACACCGGCGCCCCTGCCGCGGTCACCAGCGATCCGAACGCGCCGGTGCTCCGCTCGATCTCGCCGTCGGCGTCGGGCCAAACCCCGCAGTTGGCCGACGACCCTTCGATCATCACGGATCCCCGGCCCTGGTCCCCCACCGACGCCGGGGCGGAGGTTGCCGAGGGAGCGTCCGACGGCGGGTGGTGGCCGATTCTGGACGAGGCCCCGCGCGAGAGCCTGCTCCCCGGGATGCTGCTCGCGTTCGGGGTGCTCCTGGCGCTGCTAATGATGATGCGGCTCATGCGCCGTAAGCAGCACACGCGCCCCGTCGACGGCACGCCCGACGAGCGGATCGCGGCGATCCACGAGCGTGCGACGGCCTCGATCGGGCCGCTGGACCGCGCGATGGCGGACGCCGAGCAGCTCGCCCGCCGGCTGGCCGCGACGATGGAGAACAAGACCGCTCGCCTCGAGTTGTTGATCGAGGAGGCCGACCGCAAGCTCGAGGAACTGAACCGCGCGGTCGCCCAGGCCCGGCCCGCGCCGGCGCCCGCCGAGCGGTCGGCACGCCCGCCGCGCATCGACCCGGCGTTGCTGGACATGGCCCGCGTCGAACAGGACCGCGCGGAACGCCACGGCCACCGGGAAAACCCGCGCCTTGCGGACGAGACTCCGGAGCGTCCGCGCCAGGAACCCCCGGCGGACCCGGTGCACCGGCGCGTGTGGGCGCTGGCCGACGACGGCCTGCCCCCGCTGGACATCGCCCGATCGCTGAATCAGCCGATCGGGCAGGTGGAGTTGATTCTCAACCTGCGGCGCTCGGGCTAAGATCGCGGCCCAACTCCGGTTCCACCGCAGGAAAAACATGGAAAACACACCCGCCGCGCCGTTCGCGCCGCCCGTCGCCCCCACCGTCAACAACCTTTTCTCCCTCGGCCACAAGCTTTACAAGTCACGCTGGGGCCTGATCGTCGGGGCGAGCGTGGCGTCGGTGGCCTTGTCCTGGCTGCTCGGGTTGATTACGGGCTTTGTGGACGCCGGGCTGTTTGGCGCGGACGCCCTCGTCAGCCCCGTGACGATGCTCGCACAGGCTCTGGTCGGGGCGCCCCTGCTGGTCGGCCCTCTTTACTTGACCGCCCGGCTTTCCCGGGGCGAGCCGGCCGAGTTCCAGGACGTCTTGATCGGGTTTCGCCGCTGGGGGCCCGTCGTGGCCACCGCGTTCCTGGTGCAGGCCGCCGTCTGGGTGGCGATGATCCCGCTCGGGGTCGGGATGGCCGCGATGGGCTCGAACCCCTTTGGCATCGTCGTCATGTTTCTGCTCGGCCTGGCCGCTCTCGGCGTGACGACCTGGCTCACCATCAGGCTGTACTTCGCGCCCCTGCTGTGCGCGGACCCCGCCGGGCCCCGGCCGGGGGTGACGGATTCGATCAAGGCCAGCTGGACGATCACGAGGGGGCACGCCTTGACCCTGTTCGTCGTGTCCATCGCGTTGGGCGTCATCGGCGTGATCTCGGCGTTGCTGCTGGTCGTGCCGTTCCTGCTTTACGGCGCGCCGCTGGGCTTCTGCGTGGGCGGCGTCGCGTACGTCCTGGTGACGCACCAGGCCGGGCTGATCCCGATGGCGCCTTACGACGATTGCCCGTTCTGCAAGTACGACCTGCGCGGGACGGCGTCGTCGACCTGCCCCGAGTGCGGGGCCACGGTGCCGCGGCCCGGGGCAGCCCCGGTCAGCTGATCCAGTCGCGTTCGACCCGCATCCCCTGGGCCACCGTCGCGGCGTCCGAGCCCTCGATCATGGTGGCGACGGGGTACGCGCAGTAATCCAGGCTGAACGCGCCCGCGGGCCGGTGGTTGCCGGAGAACCCCAGGCCACCGAAGGGCAGCTTGGAGCTGGCCCCCGCGGTGCCGCAGTTGACGTTGACGCAGCCGGCCCGGGCCTCGGCGAGGAAGCGTTCCTGGGCCGCGGGATCGGCGGTGAAGATCGAGGCGGCCAGGCCGTAGCGGGTGGCGTTGGCCTGCTCTATCGCTTCGTCCAGCGAGCGGACGGTGGCGATGCGGAGCATCGGGCCGAAGACCTCCTCGTCGCAGCCGCAGTCGTCCACGCCCAGCTTGAAGCGGTCGACCATGACGATCGACGGCGTGAGGTACCAGCCCTCCTCGCCCGGCAGCGGGGTCGATTCGAGGACGACGCGCCCGCCCCGGCCGGCGAAACGCTCCTGCGCGGCGAAGACCGCGTCGCGGGCCTGGGCGGTGATGATCGGCCCCATGAACACGGGCCCGCCGGAGCGGGGATCGCCGATCACGAGATTGGAGGCGGCCTTGACGATCGCGGGGATGACCCGGTCGGCGACGGCCTCGTGCACGATGAGGCGGCGTGTGCTCGTGCAGCGCTGGCCCGTCGTGTTGAAGGCGCAGCGGACGACCTCGACGACCGCCTGGTAGAGGTCGGCGTCTGGCATGACGACCGCGGGGTTGTTGCCGCCCATCTCGAGCGCGACGATCCGCCCCGGGCGGTCGAGGTTGGCCTCCAGGATCCGGCGCCCGACGGGCCACGAGCCGGTGAAGAGGATGCCGTCGATCCCGTCGTGGGCGACGAGCGTGGACGCGACGTCCACGCCGCCCTGCACGAGGTTGACCACGCCCGCGGGAGCGCCCTCGGCGCGGAGGGCCTCGTCGAGCATCTCCGCGAGCATCTGGCCCACCGCAGGGGCCTTGTCGGAGGGCTTGAAGACGACCGTGTTGCCCGTGAGCAGGGCCGGGACGACGTGCCCGTTGGGGAGGTGGGCCGGGAAGTTGTACGGGCCGACGACCGCCATCACGCCGTGGGGGCGGAAGTGGCAGCGGGCGGTCTTGGCGCCGCCCATCGAGAACTCGAAGGTCTCCACGCGGTGGCGGCCGGAACGCGGCCCCTGCTCGAGCGTGATGTCCACCTTGGAGGCGATCAGACCGGCCTCGGCCTGCGACTCCCACATGGCCTTGCCGGTCTCCTCGCAGATCAGGTCGGCCAGATCGTCCTTGCGGGCCTTGGCGATGTCGGCGAAGCGGGTCAGGACGGCCGCCCGGCGCTCGATCGGGAAGGCCGACCACGCGGGCAGCGCCCGGCGGGCCGCCTCGACCGCGGCGTGGGCGTCGGCGACGCGGGAAGCGCCGGACCAGACGACGCGGGACGGGTGGGCCGGGTTGTGCGAGACGACGTCGGCGCCCGCGATGTCCGTCCAGTCCCCGCCGATCAGGTTGCGCGGGGCCTTCGGCCCGCGCCCGTCCGCCTTCGTCATGTCTCTGTCCTCGTTTTCTTCGGCCGCGCGGGGGCCGACCGCTTGCGGGAAGTCTTCGCGGATGTTTCCGGGGGGGGCGAGCCGTCGACGGGCGTGAACCCGACGATCGCGCCCGCGGCCCCGCCGAGCGCCTCGAACGCCTCCCGCGGCACCGACACGCGGCCGTTGCGGTCGATCCGGTAGGGGCTCTGCACCGCGAAGAACTCACCGTCCTTGTCCAGCACGGACACGATCGCCTGGCCCGCGGCGTCCGCCGGCGCGATCGGCTCGCCCAGCTCGAGCCGGCGGGTGTCGCGGACGATGGAGATCTCGTCGGTCTTGGCGAACAGGTACGGCCCGCCGTCGAAGGGGTCGACGAAGTTCTCGTAGCGGAAGCCGAGCTTTTCGAGCATCCGCCGGGCGGGGACGGTCTCCTTGCCGACCTCGCCGAACTGCATGCGCACCTCGGGCGGCAGGATGGAGAGCTGGATGTCGCCCGCGGGCAGCAGGGCCGTCATGAACTCCCGGGAGTACTGGCAGAAGCGGTCGGCCTCGGTGTAGCTGAGGGGGATGAAGCGGCGCCCGAGCGCGTTCCAGATCAGGTTCTCGCCGTCGCTGGTGATCGGGGCCATCATCTCCGCGAGCACGGTCGGCCGGAACACACGCCGGTGGAGGCCGATGAAGTGGAAGCGGACGCTGCTGAGGAACCGGCCGAGCTTCTCCGGGTGGCCGCGGAAGGACGGCTGGAGGATCAGGCCGCCGATCTCGGTGGGGCCGCTCTCGTCGAGGTGGATGCGGGCCACGGTGGTGCGCGTGCCGAACTTGAGCGACTCGGAGTACTTCTCCCGCTGTTCAAGCCGGAAGCAGACGTTGGGGTTCCCCGGCCCGCCCATCTGGCTGACGATCTGGCTGGTGCCCAGGCAGCCCGGGTTGCGGGTGTCGTCGAGGACGAACATGAACAGCTCGGCGAGGGCGGTCTTCTCGCTGATGCCGCCGGAACCCGAGTGGCGTTTGGGCGTGACCTGCTTGCGGTTGACGCCCGCGGCCCGCTCGAAGCTGGCGCGTGAGTTGATGATCTTCTCGACGATGATCTCCTGGTCGGCCGGGAGATTGATGAAGTGGACCATCTTGGCCAGCTTCAGCAGCGTCGGCGCATCGTCCATCCTGGCACGGCGGATCACGAACACGGTGCGGCTCCTCAAGGCGCGTCGGGGGACGCGCCGACCCGGGCCCGGCGGCCCGCGTGGCTCATCCCTCGCTGGACACCCTGGACATGGCTCGTTCGATGACCGAGAAGACGCGCGGCCAGTCCTCGAAGCGCATCACGGGGAGCGGCGGGAGCATGCGGACGTGGTACGGGCCGTGGCCGCAGTAGAAGAGCACGACGCCCTCGTCGTAGGCGGCGCGGCACAGCTTCATGACCTTGGCCTTGTCGCCGCCGAAGGGCGTGAAACGCATCATGCCGCCGACGCCGCCGGCGACCTCGCCGGAGCCCGGGAACCATTCGGGGTGGCGGCCGCGCAGCTCGGCGACCTGGCGGCGGAAGGCCGCGTGATGCCGGGCGAAGGCGCCGTCCGGGCCGTAGTGGTCGCCGGAGGTGAGCACGTCCAGCAGGGCCGAGCCGACGGTGAAGTCGACCGTCGATCCCGTGAAGGTGCCGCTGAGCAGGCCCGCCTTGGGGTTGTAGTCCTCGGTGAACAGCACCGTGCAGGCCTGGGTCATCTTGCCGACGGTCAGGACGTCGACGTACTCGCCGAGGTCGTACATCTCGTAGGCGAAGAGGCGCTCCGTGCGTCCGAAGCACTGGATCTCGTCGTCCCAGACGGCGATGTTGTTGGCCTTGCAGCACTCCATGAGGGCGCGGAAGTAGTCGCGGTTGCCGGCGTTGAAGCCGCCCTCGCCCTGCACGAGCTCGAAGATGAAGCAGGCGTGCATGCGCGGGTAGCGGTCCACGTACTGCTGGAGCCGAGCGACGGCCTTGTCGATGTACTTCGTCGCCCCGCCGGCGCGTTCGGCGGCCTCGTCGCTCCAGAAGGGCATGTAGTCGACCTGGGTGGAGAGCGGGATGCCCTCGCGCCCGGCGTGGGAATCGCCGATCTGGGCCATGGTCACGCTGCGGCCCATGAAGCAGTGCTCGAAGGCGATCACGCGGCTCGCGGGGAAGTGCTTCTGGTAGCAGACCTTCAGGGCGCTCTCGTTGGCCATCGCCCCCGAGGTGGTCATGAACGCGTGGCGGATGCGGGAGTTCCGCGAGGCGAGGGAGACGAGACGCTCGCCGAACTCGTACGCGCCGAAGCCGCTCTGCAGGTTGCCGTGCTTGGTCGTGCCGCCGAGGGCCGCGACCGCCTGGGCCCGGATCACCTCCGGGTGGGCGTGGCCGAGGAAGTGCACGCCGATGCCCGTGATCATGTCCCACTTGACCGAGCCGTCGGCCAGCTCGACGAGGGCGCCGTTGCCGGCCCCGCTGTTCAGCGAGGGGTAGAGCAGCGGGCGGCCCTTGACGGCGCCCGCGCGCTGCAGCAGGTCGTCGTAGGTGACCTTCAGTTCGGGCTGCCCGGGCCGGACGTCCGTGATCTGCTCGGCGTGGGCCCGCACGCGGTCCACGATCGTCTCGATCGCCGAGACGATCGCCGGATCCTGCCGGAGCTGCTCCCCCACCGTCACCGTCATCGTGTCGTGCCCCATCCCGGTCTACTCCTCATACAGGTTCGGCCGCGGAACCGCCCGCCGAGAGGCGCGCGATCAACACCGCGAGCATCTGGCAGCGTTCAACGAGGCTGGTCAGGTCGATCCATTCCTCGGGCGTGTGCAGCGCCCCGCCGCGCACGCCCACCGTGTCGATTGTTGGCAAGCCGGCGTCTTGCAGGATGTTGCCGTCGCACACCCCGCCGGTCCGCTCGAAGGGCATCGAGCCGCCCAGGTCCTCACACACCCGGCGTGCGGCCAGGGCCAGACGCTCCGTGCCGGGCGTCAGCGGCTTGGCCGGGCGGTTGAAGCTCCGCCGGACGATCACCCCGGGCAGGGCGTCCGGCTCGGTCTGGAGGGCGTCGAGCATCGCGCCGAGTTCATCGGCCGCCGCGGGGTCCGGGAAGCGGACATTCCCCCACGCGGCGGCGGAATCCGGGACGGCGTTCGTCGCCACCCCACCCCGCAAGGGTCCGATATTGGCGATGATGCCCCGCTCGGGCCGCGGCATCCGGGCGACCTCCAGGATGCACTCGGCCAGCTTGTTCACCGCGGAAACGCCCTGGGTGAAGGCCCGGCCGGCGTGGGCCGCCCGGCCCTTCGTCTCGATCATGAACTGGCCGGAGCCGACCCGCTCGATGGCCAGGGCCCCGCCGGGCAGCGCGGGCTCCAAGGCCAGCCCGAAGTCGTGGCGGGCCGCCTCGGCCCGGAGCGCCCGCTCCGAGTGGTAGGTGCCCGTCTCCTCGTCGGCGTTGAGCAGGAATGACCAAGCGGCCGAAATCCCCAGTTCTTCGAGCGTTTCGAGGGCGGCCAGGGCGATCACCAGGCCGCCCTTCATGTCCACGCAGCCCGGGCCGACGGCGGTTTTGCCGTCCGGCGCGATGCTGAGGGAGCGGAACGGCCCGGCTGGGTCGTGCACGGTGTCCATGTGCCCGGCGATGAGGATCCGGCCCGCGGTCGCCCCGCGCAGACGGGAGCAGACCGAGGTCGCCGGCACGTATGCCCCCCCGCCGCCGAGCCAAGCGGGCTTGGGGTCGCCGGGGATCTGGCGGTGCTCGGCGCCGAGCATCTCCAACCGGCCGGTGAGACGCCGGCGGGTCAGTTCGATGCCCTCTTCATGAAACCCGCCGGTCGAGGTTTCGACGTGCAGGCGCAGGTCGTCCAGGAGGGCTTTTTCCCGAGCCGCGATGGCGCGAACGAGCTTCTGTTCAAGGCCGGAAAGCGTCACGATGCAGTCTAGCTGGCCGGCGCCGGGGAAGCCTCAACGGACCGGGATCATGCCGAGATCCAGGATCACGCCGTTGGGCATGTACAGGTCCAGGTTGAGCGTGTCGCTGGCCACGCTCGTGATCACCAGGCAGTTGCGCCCGGAGTCCGCGGCGTAGAGCAGGTCGCCCTCGCTCGGCCCCGCCAGCCGGCCCAGCCGGGGCTTCTGCACCTGGAGGTGGTAATGCGCGATGGCCCGGTCGCTGAACCGGATCATGTCGCCGCTGGCGACAAAACGGTCGTCGCTGATCCGGTCGCGGGCGCGCGGGCGGAAGAGCACCACGCGGAAGCGGTCCTGCTCGCCGGCTTCGAGGATGCCTCCGTACTCGGTGGTCGTGTCGAGCCGGTCGAGGCGGACCTGGTCGAGCAGCCCCTCCCGGACGGCCGGCGTGGCCATGGCGTGATCGATGACCAGCGCGGTCAGGGCGTCGCCCCAGGACATCTCGTCCTGGCGGTCGCGGAGCCGTTCCGAACGCGGACGCTGCCCGCGGTCGGCGTCGCGGGATCGGCGGGTGCGGTCGCGGAGCCGGTCGCCCAACAGCGAGATCAACTGCGAGCGGTCGAGCCGGAGCCATTCCGGGTTGTGGGCCGCGGCCCAGCGGACCGCCTCGGCGTGGCGCAGCTCGAGCCCCCGCTGCTGAACTGCTGACAGTCGGGCCACGGCCTCGGCCGCTTGGGCCCACCACTCGGCGTTGCGGGCGCGGATGTCGGCGTCCTCGTTGCGATGCAGGCGCCGGAGCCAGGACAGCTCGGACCCGGTGCGCGGGATCGCGTGGAGGTCCTTGAGAGCCTGGCGGAGCATCTCGACGTCCGCCGCGGAGCCGGGTTCGGCGTCGGGCGGGAGCGGCTCGCCGAGCAGGCGGGCGCGGACCCGTCCGCTGGCGTCGAGCCGGGAGAGCAGCGTCCAGGCGTCGTCGCGCGTCCGGTCCTCGGCACGCAGCACCGCACCCTCCCGCTCCCCGGACACCCAGCGGCTCGGGCGCAGGAACACGCCGTACACCGCCCCCTCGACCGACCCGTCGTTCAGCGCGGCGATGGCCTCGCGCTCGGGGCGGTGCTCGTCCGGGACGTTGGGGCTGACCCGGGCGTAGCTGCGCA
Source organism: uncultured Phycisphaeraceae bacterium (assembly GCA_964464165.1). Taxonomy (GTDB): domain Bacteria; phylum Planctomycetota; class Phycisphaerae; order Phycisphaerales; family UBA1924; genus UBA6054. Next base: position 42,593 of record CAYXFA010000024.1, read on the forward strand.
CCAGGGCCGGCGTCGTCTCGACCCAGCCGCGCTCGGTGCAGGTCTGGGCGATCAGCCGCACCACGTCGGGAGACCGCTCGGTCGGGAGCATCAGGCGGGCCATGTTGAGCGAGTCGGCGCCCCCTTCCTCCGACCGGTCGCTCATGAGCAGCCGGATCAGCGTGAGCCGGACCGGGGCGTCGGTGGCGTTGGACCACGCCAGGCTCTTGAAAGCCTCCCGGGTCCGCTCGCGGTTGCGGACCCCGGCCTCGACCTCCGCCCAGGCCTTGCGGGCCGCTTCCACCCGGTCGCGGGCCAGTAGCTCGGGGTTCCGGACGTCCAATAGGGGGTTGCCCGAGGGTGCGAACTTCGAGGAGCCGGAGCATCCGCCCGCGCCCAGGACAACCAGGGCGGCCAGCATTCCCGCGGCGAGCGGGGCGAGCTTCTTCGGGCGACGGGCGATCTGGGGGTGGTCTTCCATGACGCGGCGAGTTTAGTGCGAACCCCGGACCGGGGTTGCGCAAGCCGCCCGGGCCCTCGTTCCGGGGCGGGACATCGGCCGAGCGGTTCTTTTCCGACCGTGCCGGGCGGGGTACGCTGCTGCGTGGCGTCAGACGTCATTCCGACCACGCCGCAGGCCGCACCGATCGGTGTGCTTTGTGTCGACGACAACCCCCTGGTGGCGGCGGCGTTGGCGCGCAAGCTGGACGCGGCCGACGGCATCCGGTGGCTCGGCCACTTGGAGAACGCGGAGCGGCTCACCGACACGGCCCTGGAAAAGCGTCCGAACGTCATCCTGCTCGACGTCGACATGCCCGGTCGCGAGCCATTGTCCGTGATCCGGGAGTTGGCGGAGCGCGGGTCGGAGGCCCGCGTCATTATTTTCAGCGGCTACGTGCATTGGAAACTCTTCGAACGAGCGGTCACCGAGGGCGCGTGGGGGTACATCTCGAAGAGCGACGGCGAGGACGCCGTGCTGGCGGGCATCCGCCAGGTCGCACGCGGCGAGTTCGCCGTTTCCGCCGAGGTACGCGACAAGATCGACCGGCCCGACGCGTAGACCCGGGCATCGCGGGCCCATCGTGCAGGCCGCCCCGTGCGCATCGCATGAAAACCCGCTCATGTGAAAATCACACCCATTTTAAACGGCGTACTGCTAATCTCTCGATTCGCCTTCGAGAGAGAGGACGCCGTGAACGAGACAACCGACCGGCCCGACGTCATCGACACGACCGCGCTGCTCAACTGCCTCATCGCCCTGAAGAAGGGCGACTTTTCGGTGCGTCTCCCGTCGCACTGGTCGGGCATCGCGGGCAAAGTCGCGGACACCCTGAACGAGGTGGTCGAGCGCAACGCAAAGCTCGCGGACGAGCTGGAGCGCGCCAGCCGGGTGGTCGGCATCGAGGGCCAGGTGAGCCACCGGGTGTCGCTGGGCTCCGTACCCGGGTCGTGGGCGACGCTCGAGCGGAGCGTCAACACACTCATCGACGACCTCGTGCGGCCCACGATGGAGATGACCCGGGTGATCGGGGCGGTGGCCAACGGCGACCTGACGCAATCCGTGTCGCTGGACGTGGACGGACGCCAGTTGCAGGGCCAGTTCCTCCGTGCCGCACGCACCGTGGACAGCATGGTGGACCAGCTTAACGCCTTCGCGAGCGAGGTGATCCGCGTCGCCCGCGAGGTCGGCACCGAGGGCAAACTCGGCGGCCAGGCCGACGTCAAGGGCGTCAGCGGCACGTGGAAGGACCTGACCGACAACGTCAACTCCATGGCCTCCAACCTGACCAGCCAGGTCCGCAACATCGCGGACGTGACCACCGCCGTCGCCAACGGAGACCTCTCGCGCAAGATCACGGTCGACGTGAAGGGCGAGATCCTGGACCTGAAGAACACCGTCAACACGATGGTTGATCAGCTCCGCTCCTTCGCCTCCGAGGTCACCCGCGTGGCCCGCGAGGTCGGCACCGAAGGGCGACTCGGCGGCCAGGCGAACGTGTTCGGCGTTGCCGGCACCTGGAAGGACCTGACCGACAACGTGAACCTCATGGCGTCCAACCTGACCAACCAGGTGCGCAACATCGCCGAGGTGACGACCGCCGTCGCCCACGGCAACCTGGCCAAGAAGATCACGGTGGACGTCAAGGGCGAGATCCTGGAACTCAAGGAC